>NZ_AMZN01000001.1 GCF_000331535.1 Fulvivirga imtechensis AK7
CAGATCACTTCCGAGAGGCTTTTGCGGTCTGGACGGGACTCGAACCCGCGACCTCCTGCGTGACAGGCAGGCATTCTAACCAGCTGAACTACCAGACCAATTTTTATCTATTTTCCCCACCTTTTTATCGGTGAAAATCTTCATTTCTGAAGCCCTTTTGTTTAAGGTGTTGCAAATGTATGGTGGCGATTTTTTAAATGCAACAACTTGTCTGAATTTATTTTAATTTTTTTTCAAACTGCTGAAAATGCAACAGATGCTTACCAAAAGTCCATATAAGTTTTAATTTTGTAGCCTTAACTAAAAACGACATGCTATTGGATTTCGAAAAACCCATCGCAGAACTGGAAGCTAAGCTTGAAGACATGAAAAAGATCGCTCAGGAGAGTGATGTGGATGTTAAAGATGCTGTCAAGTCCTTGGAAGCAAGGATCAAAAACCTGAAAAAGGAAACCTTTGGTAACCTTACACGCTGGCAGAGAGTGCAGCTATCACGGCACCCCGAGCGGCCTTATACATTAGATTATATATATGAAATGTCTGATGATTTTGTTGAGTTGCATGGCGACAGAACAGTGAAGGATGATAAAGCTATTGTAGGAGGCTTTGCAACCATTAATAAACAGACTTTTATGATCATAGGTCAGCAGAAGGGAAGGAATACCAAACAACGGCAAATGCGCAATTTTGGTATGGCCAATCCGGAAGGTTATAGAAAGGCGCTGCGTTTGATGAAGCTGGCGGAAAAATTTAACAAGCCTATTATTACCTTAATAGATACTCCGGGAGCATTTCCTGGCCTGGAAGCTGAAGAACGTGGACAGGGGGAAGCCATTGCGCGAAACCTCAAGGAAATGTTCATGCTTAAAGTACCGGTGATCTGTATTGTGATAGGAGAGGGAGCTTCTGGCGGAGCCTTAGGGATTGCCATTGGCGACAGAGTATTTATGCTGGAAAATACCTGGTATTCGGTGATATCTCCTGAAAACTGCTCAACAATCTTATGGCGTAGCTGGGATTATAAAGAACAGGCTGCTGAGGCCATGCGTGTAACAGCTCACGATATGCTTGATCTTAAATTGATCGATGGCATTATAAATGAACCGCTGGGAGGCGCTCATGTTGACCTGAAGGCTATGACCAAAGAGCTTAAAAAGGTAATTATGGAGCACATTAAAGAATTACTACAAAAAACACCGGAAGAGCGTATTGAACAACGCATAGATAAATTCTGCAAAATGGGTGTAGTAAAGGAATAGATTATAGAAGGTTTCTTTTAATTTTAGGCCACAGGATATCAATTCTGTGGCTTTATTTTTATCACTGTCAGGAAGCTGAAATATTATGAAATTACATGTTATAAATACCGGGTTTTTTAAGTTGGATGGAGGAGCTATGTTTGGCGTGGTGCCAAAGTCCTTGTGGCAGCGAACGAATCCTGCCGATGAAAATAACCTTTGTACCTGGGCCATGCGTTGTCTGCTTATAGAAGACGGAGACCGGCTTATTTTGATAGACAATGGAATTGGAGACAAGCAAAGCGATAAGTTCTTATCCCACTATTA
Organism: Fulvivirga imtechensis AK7; assembly: GCF_000331535.1. GTDB lineage: Bacteria > Bacteroidota > Bacteroidia > Cytophagales > Cyclobacteriaceae > Fulvivirga > Fulvivirga imtechensis. The sequence continues at coordinate 1,566 of NZ_AMZN01000001.1, forward strand.
TCTGCATGGAGACGCCAGTCTGAAAAAATCTCTCAATGAAGCAGGGTTTAAAGAAGATGATATCACAGATATGTTTCTCACTCATCTTCACTTCGACCATTGTGGAGGGGGGGTGAAATATGCCACGAACGAAAAGCTGGAGCTAACCTTTAAAAATGCCAGTTATTGGACGAATGAGGACCATTGGAAATGGGCCACAGAGCCCAATGCCCGTGAAAAGGCCAGCTTTCTAAAGGAAAATATTATGCCCATGCAGGAAAGCGGGCACCTTAAATATGTACCCACTGATGGCGCCTCACCATTTAATCAATTTGATATTATTACAGTAGACGGACATACCGATAAGCAGATGCTTCCCCGTATAAAATATAAGGATAAGACCATAGTATTTGTGGCTGACCTGCTGCCGTCAACCGGACATATCCCCTTGGCCTATGTAATGGGGTACGACACAAGGCCGCTGCTTACACTTCAGGAAAAAGAAGCATTCCTCAATGAAGCAGTTGATAACGAGTACATTTTATTCCTTGAACATGATCCTGTCAACGAATGTTGTACCGTGAAGCATACTGAAAGGGGCGTTAGGCTAGACAAAACATTTCCTTTAAAAGAGGTGCTGTGATGAAAAAGGTAGGACTTGTTCTTTCCGGCGGTGGCGCCCGGGGTATAGCACATCTGGGTGTCATTAAAGCCCTGGAAGAAGCGGGGCTTATTTTCTCGGCAATATCCGGCAGTAGCGCTGGTGCTATTATTGGAGCGTTTTATGCGCAGGGATTTACAGCCGATGAAATAATATGCATTGTTAAAGAAGTTAAAACCTATCATTTTCTGTTGCCTTCCCTAAGTTGGAAGGGCCTTTTAAAAATCGATGTGATCAGAAGGTTTGCTGATCGTCATCTACGGGTAACTACTTTTGAGGAATTAGCTATACCGCTATATGTTGCTGCCACTCACCTGAAGTCCGGGCGCACAAAGATATTTCAATCAGGTGACCTTGTGAGCGCTCTGGCTGCATCGTCATGTATACCGGTGCTTTTTGATCCTGTGGAGTATGAAGGCGAGCTTTACATTGACGGAGGGATCTTAAATAATCTTCCTGTAGAGCCAGTACGCAAAAGCTGTGATGTGGTGATAGGCTCTCACTGTAATCCCGTGGATCATAATTTTGATGCAAAAAATGCCAAATTAGTAATGGAAAGAGCGCTTTTGCTGGCCATTTCCTGCAATGTATATAGCAGAAGCGGTCTTTGCGACTTCTTTTTTGAGCCTAAAGGCCTGGAAACATATAAAGTAATGGACCTTTCTGCCGTTGATGATATGTATGAAATCGGCTATATAGAGGCTAAAAAACAGATTGAAGCACAACAAATTGTTGAGCGCCTTAATACATAAGCTATCAAACTTATGCTTGATTTGAACCTCAGTTAAAGACTAAACAATAGAATTAAAAAATGAATTTTAAAGAACTCATACTTCAGGGAATACCGGATGAACTGCCTCCTAAAAAGGAGTATGATCCGTCCGTTAATCACGCACCAAAACGCAAGGATATTTTATCTGATCAGGAAAAGAAATTAGCGATAATCAATGCGCTGAGATATTTTCATCCGAAGCATCATGGGGTATTGAGCAAGGAATTCAGTGAGGAATTGCACCAATACGGTCGTATATACATGTACCGGTTCCGTCCGGGCTATGCCATGTATGCCAGATCTATTGACGAGTATCCCTGCCAGTCGAAGCAGGCGGCAGCCATAATGCTGATGATACAAAACAACCTTGATCCCGCGGTTGCACAGCATCCCCATGAACTGATCACCTATGGGGGAAATGGCGCGGTGTTCCAAAACTGGGCTCAGTACCTGCTTACTATGCAGTACCTGGCCACTATGACTGATGAGCAGACCCTTCATATGTACTCAGGCCATCCGCTGGGGCTGTTTCCTTCCTCCAAAGGAGCGCCACGTGCGGTGGTGACCAATGGCATGATGATACCCAACTACTCCAAACAGGACGATTGGGAAAAATACAACGCCTTAGGAGTAACCCAATATGGCCAAATGACCGCAGGGTCCTATATGTATATCGGGCCTCAAGGTATCGTACATGGCACTACTATTACTGTGCTTAATGCCGGTCGTAAGATCGCTAAAAATGGAGAGGGGCTTGCTGGTAAATTGTTTGTATCTTCAGGGTTAGGTGGTATGAGTGGCGCTCAGCCAAAGGCAGGCAATATTGCGGGATGTATCTCTATTGTAGCCGAGGTCAACCCCAAGGCCATCCACACCCGTCATTCTCAGGGATGGGTCGATGAAGTGATAGAAGATATGCACTCGCTTATTCAGAGGGTGAAAAAGGCTAAGGATGTTAAAGAGGTAGTATCCATTGCCTACCATGGTAACATTGTTGAAATATGGGAAGAATTTGATAAAGCCGGAGTTTATATTGATATGGGTTCTGATCAGACGTCTCTGCACAACCCATGGGCAGGCGGCTATTATCCCGTAACACTCTCATTTGAAGATGCCAATGCAATGATGGCTTCAGACCCGACTCAGTTCAAAGAACATGTGAAGGAGTCATTAAGAAGGCAGGCTACTGCTATCAACAAGCACACGGCAAAGGGCACTTACTTTTTTGATTATGGGAATGCCTTCTTACTGGAAGCATCCAGGGCAGGAGCCGACATCATGGCTGAAAATGGTATAGATTTCAGGTACCCTTCCTACGTACAGGATATTATGGGGCCTATGTGTTTTGACTATGGCTTCGGGCCTTTCAGGTGGGTATGCACGAGTGGAAAAGCAGAGGATCTCGAAAAAACGGATCAGTTAGCTGCTGATGTACTTGAAGAGATCATGCGTAACTCACCAGCAGAAATACAACAGCAGATGGGTGATAACATACGCTGGATCAGGGCTGCCGGTGAAAATAAACTGGTGGTAGGGTCTCAGGCCAGGATCTTATATGCAGATGCTGAAGGTAGAATGAAGATCGCTTCGGCATTTAATGAAGCCATCAAACGCGGAGAAATTGGACCGGTTGTGCTCGGGAGAGACCACCACGATGTTTCCGGCACGGATAGTCCATACAGGGAGACATCTAATATCTATGATGGCTCACGCTTCACTGCTGATATGGCCATTCAGAATGTAATTGGTGATGCCTTCAGAGGAGCTACCTGGATATCTATTCATAACGGTGGTGGTGTAGGCTGGGGAGAGGTGATCAACGGAGGATTCGGCATGTTGCTTGACGGAAGTGAGGAAGCGCAACAGAGATTGGAGAACATGCTTTTCTATGACGTGAACAACGGCATAGCGAGAAGAAGCTGGGCCCGGAATGAAGGGGCGGTCTTTGCGATTAAACGAGAAATGGAGAGAAATCCTAATTTAAAAGTTACGGTACCATATTCTGTTAAAAATGATGATTTTTTTCGTTAAGAGATTGATATAGTAATTTTTCTATAATTTTTTAAGTTTAAAAAAAGGCGAAATTTGTTGGATAAGTAATTTTAACCAATAGATTTGCAGTAAATTTAATTTTTTAAAATACAAAACATTATGAAAAAAGTATTACTTTCTATTTTTGCAGTTATTGCTTTTGCTGCAACATCTAATGCGCAAGTTAACTTTGGTGTTAAAGCTGGTCTAAACCTTGCGGATCTTGCATCTTCTGAAGACGAGTTTGAAGCGGATTCAAAAATTGGTTTGCACCTAGGTGGATATGTTGAGTTATCTCTTTCTGATAAGTTTGCTTTACAGCCAGAATTAGTTTATTCCGCTCAGGGAGCGAAATCTGAGTTTTCAGGAGAGGAAGATTTGGGCGGAGGAATTATTGGAACTTACTCTGAAGAATATAACCTTAAATTGAACTACCTGAACGTACCGGTATTGTTTAAATTTAAACCTTCTGAATCATTTTATATAGGAGCAGGTCCTCAATTAGGCTTACTTCTGAGTGCAAATTCTGAATATGACTACACTGTTACTGCTTCTGGAATATCGGTTTCTGATTCTGGCGAGGAAGATGTGAAAGATGAAATGAAAGGAATGGATTTGTCTTTTGCCATCGGTGCTGGACTGGAGCTTGAGAGCGGTTTGAACTTCGGTTTACGATACAACTACGGCCTGTCTGATGTATATGATAAGAATGAAGGAGATGCTGTAAGAAACTCTGTTCTTCAATTTTCTGTAGGATTCAGATTGACAAATAACTAAAATATTAAGTAGTGTTTGTAAGAAAGCTCTAAGTGGCTTTAAGAAAAGGTTCCCGCTAAAGAGCAGGATGAAGTTCAAAAAAGCAGTAGTCCCGTACAGTTGTCGGGAAGAGTATTTTTGGAACGAGTGTAACGCGAACATTGGCGTTTTCTTAGAGACACTAAGTAAATAAATTGGAGCCGGAGTGTATTGCACTTCGGCTTTTTTGTTGATAAATAAAATTTGTCAGATATTTACCTCTTAAAACCAAAATTTACTTATATGAAAAAATTTTTACTCGTTGTCTTTGCTTTAGTTGGTTTCTTGGCTTCAGTGAATGCGCAAACTGAAAAAGGTTCTATTACTGCCGGAGGAAATATTTCGATAGACTTTGAAAAAGAGAAATTCAAATCGGGAAGTACCACCGTAGATGTGGGAAACAATACTTCTTTTACTTTTAATCCTTTAGTTGGATTTTTTATTATGGATGGGCTGGCTGCGGGCTTGGAGGTTAACCTTCAGACGTCAAAATTTAAATCAGATGATGATACGTTTGAGTCAAAGTTCAATGCTATATCCATAGGTCCATTTGTTAAATATTATCATACAAGTGGCGCCTTCGGGATGGGAAGTATTGGCTTTGGGTCTGCAAAATCCGAATCAACAAATAACAATAACACCAATGAAGCGGAATTTGGTCTGTTTACATGGCGGTTAGGGGGAGGCTATGCGCTGTTTCTTAATGATCATGTTTCTCTTGAGCCCATGCTTTCTTATGGGTCATTTGTCACTAAAGATAAAGACTCAGATCAGGACGAAAAGGATATTACCAATGGTTTTCAGATTAGTGTGGGGTTCCACATCTTTTTGAAATGACATTTATTGGGTAGCACCCTGGAAATGAAAAAGGACTGTCATGTTGATCAGTCCTTTTCTATTTTTGATAGTATATGTGTTTTATTTTTTACCTCCGAAAATAAAAGCACCTATTCTTATGCCAATGTAGCTGTTCTTGAACTCATATTCTATGGTTTCAGTGCCGAATTGCATACTGTCTTCTGTTTTAGGAATAATGTTGTAGTCAATATTAATATTGAAATGCCCAATATCAGCACCAATTCTTGGATATAATCCGAATTTAGAACTGGCATCAAGTTTAAGATCTGCATCATCAAAACCTACAGAAGCGATTGAATATAAACCAAATCCAAGTCCTACATAAGGACGGAAGGTGTTATCGCTCAGATAGTACTGCCCGTTTAGAGTATAGGAGCCATTTGTTGAAATGTCAGCCTCGGTATTATCAATACTCTTAGCCATTGCAGCCCATTCCATTCTTAAACCAACTGCAATAGCATCGTTAACCCTATAAGCAGGTTCAATGGCAAAAAGAACACCGCCACCACCATCTGGTATGGCATAGCCTAATCCTAATCCAAGCTTAAAAGGCTTGTAATTTTGTGCGTTTACGGTTGCAAAAGCAACAAAAAGTAACGCAATAGAAAAGAAAAATTTTTTCATAAAAAGTAAGTTTTGGTTATAAAAATTTTTTCAAAATAGTGATAAAAATGAATATGTCAAATTCTTTTTCGATAGTTTTTTGATCAACTAAATAAGATGAAGTAGAAATATACTAACATTATCCAATGTTATAGTAGTTCATCTTGAGGCCTTTAGCTTACTTTATGGTCCTTTTTTGTATATATTTATCAAAATAAAAAAACTAAAACCAAAACTGATAAATTATGAAAAAGCTGTTACTAACATTTGGTATTGTCTCCTCAATCATCACCTTTTCGAATGCCCAAGGTATAACGTTAGGAGGTGGGTTGGCTTACGGTACAGAAATAGACGAGTTGGGATTAGGGTTTGACGCTGAATTTTATCTTAAAGATAACCTGTCCATTTCTCCTGATCTTATCATTTACTTCGTAGATGACTCCCGTTTTGTCGACCGTGGTTTTGGGAGATCAATGCCAATATAAACTATTATTTTCTTCAGGAAAGCTCAGTCGATGTATATGGAGTTGGAGGCTTGAGTTTGGGCACCGTTAAGGTGAAATACGATGATGGTAATATCAGGTATAAGGACACGAATTCCGAACTGGGCCTGAATTTGGGAATAGGCACCAACCTGAATTTAGGAGGTAGCATTAAACCTTTTGCGGAATTTAAATTTACCATAAGTGATTTTGACCAGGCCGTACTGTTTTTCGGGGTTAAGTACGACTTAAAGTAGTATTTGTTCGAAAAACTTATGCAGAGACAAATTATTTATAGCCTTTTTTTATATTGCGGCTAACAATCAAAAGAAAACTAACTATGAAAAAACTAACTATTCTAGTCTTACTCTTGGCTGCCACCATGGCAGGGGCTAATGCTCAAGTAGGTTTGGGTGTTAAGGCAGGATTAAATTTTGCTAACTTAGATGCAGCAGGTGACCCGGATGCAAAAACCGGATATCATTTTGGTGCTTTTGCAGAAATTGGATTGGGAGGCATTGCCTTACAACCTGAGTTGTTGTTTTCAGCAAAGGGAGCAGAGGATTTTGATTTAAGTTATCTTGAAATTCCAATTTTGCTCAAGAAAAATTTTGCTAAAGTTCTAAATATCCATTTAGGACCTCAATTTGGCATTTTAACAAAGGCTGAAGCAGATTTTGGAACTGGTAGTGAAGACATCAAAGATAGCCTTAAGTCATCGGATTTAAGCTTGGTGGCTGGTGCAGGTGTAAACCTACCTATGGGATTGGTTGGAGGAGCAAGGTACGTTCTGGGGCTTTCTGACATCAATGACTTTGAGGGGAGTGACTCCGACATAAAAAACAAAACCTTCCAGGTATATGTAGGCTGGAAATTTGCCGGTAACTAATAGTACAAATATACGTTTTATATCTAGCCCCGTTTTTGCGGGGCTTTTTTTATAACAAAAATATAAACCATGAAAAAACTACCATTACTAATTGCTCTTTGTCTATTTGGTTTTATTATTGGATCTCATGCTCAGGTAAGCGCACGACTGGGAGTAAAAGCCGGCCCTAACTTTGCAAATGTAGATGCAAAAAGTTCTTTTGGGGAAAAATATAATTCTCGTACTGGCTTTCACGCTGGTGCTTTTGCCACTTTTAAATTTACCAAGTTGGCGGTTCAGCCAGAATTGATTTTTTCAAAACAGGGCTCAACCATAGATTTTAATGGAGAGGATCTGGATAGGAATTATTCCTATTTTAATATCCCTGTAATGCTAAAGTTGTATTTATTAGGAGGATTGAACCTGCAAGTCGGCCCGCAGTTCGGCTTTTTGGCCTCAGCCAAGGGTGATGTTTTAGACGGGCTTGGAAACAAATCAGAAGAAGACATCAAAGATGAACTAAAAGGCTCAGAGATCAGTCTCGGGCTGGGTGCCGGATGGGACCTGCCTTTTGGACTTACGGTAGATGCACGTTATAACCTGGGTTTATCTGATATCAACGACAATGAGGCTTCACCTGAAGCAAAAAATCAGGTGTTTCAGGTTTCCATAGGTTACCGGCTTATTCAGTTGGGAAAATAATCTCTGTCAGTAATTAAAAAAATCAAAACTAACAGTCCCCGGACCTGTTCCAGTACAGTTGTTCGGGAAGTGGAACGAGCGTAACGCGGACATTGGCGTTTTCTTAGAGACACTAAGTACATTTAATTCAAGAAGCCTTGTCATGCGACAAGGCTTCTCTTTCTTCATAACATTGGTGCGGCATTTGCAAAGTGTAATGTATGGCAAGAATAAAAATACAACACGGCAAATCGCCCATAGTAGTATGTGCTATTCACAACGGCCATAATATCCGGCCGGAGGTGCTTCCTTACCTGAATTTATCTGAAGCCGAACGTTTGCGTGAGGAAGACCCTTATACCACCGAATGGCTCTATATATCGGATAATACCATAAAATTAACTGTCTCCAGATTTGAGCTGGACATCAACAGGCCCCGGGAAAAGGCTGTGTACCTCAAGCCGGAAGACGCCTGGGATCTTCAGGTGTGGAAACAAGATCTCCCGCAGCAAATTGTAGATAACTCTCTACAACTGTATGACGAATTCTATGATCAGATAGAAGCCTATTTTGATCAACTGTTTCACGAACACGAATGGCTGGTAATATACGACCTGCATTCCTACAATTATCGCAGGGGAGGGGTAGATCAATATTCCAGTCCGGAGGGAAACCCTGAGATAAACCTGGGGACCCAAAATCTTAACCGGTCGGTTTGGACTCCTGTTATTGACACAATGCTTCAATCCTTTCGGGAGTTCAATTTTGAAGGCCGACACCTCGATGTACGGGAAAATGTAAAATTTGGTGGTGGCTACTTCAGTAAGTGGCTTTATCAGAAATATGGCGACCGCATCTGTCCTGTGGCTTTGGAGTTTAAAAAGTTTTTCATGGATGAATGGACTGGCGAGCAGGATGACAGGAAGATCCAACATATCAGGGAGTTGCTGATCGCTTCTATTAATCCTGTAAAAGAAGCCGCCTCCAAAATAAAAGTGTCGGTATAATATGATTGAACAATCTTTTATCCAATCCATCTGCAAGTCATTAAAAAGAGGTAAGAGCGTTAATCGTCTATTACCGGATGGTGGAAAAATAGTTATTGATCAATTGCTGCCTTATATCTGTATTTACAGGTATCCTGCTGATCACCAGGATGTTTACCTGTCGGGTATTCTGCGTACGCAAGCGGCCTATATTCTGGTTAGTCAGGACCTGGATATCAGGGAGTTGGTTCGCTGTATAGCGTCAACGGTTTCCTCACGATTTAAGGCGATGATGATCATTGAAATGTGGCCGGGCAAGGGAGCTGATATCGAAGCATTTAAAGTGTTGTGCCCAAGTGAAAGAGCACCGGCTACAGCTAGGGCACTAAAGGAAGGCCTGGAAGAGGTAAAGCTGGACTATCCACAGTTGTCAGTAGAGGTTATTGATACTAAGCACCGTCATCCCGATGGCTTACCAGAGTTGCTGTCTATTGATCAATCAAAAGAAGCGGGCAGCTTGATTATCGGTATTGAAGTGCCACCTATATATATCAGTGCTAATAAGGCATACTTTGCTCTCTTATACAGGAAATTGAGAACCCGGTTATCGAAGGTGCTGAAGCGCGCTGCGTTTGAATTTGTAAGGGTACAGACCGCCAACGAATTTACGCATTATCTCATGATGGGCAAGACCCGCCTGACGCAACTTGTACGGTCTGCGGATCAGAGAATAGCAGAGGTGAGTGAGCGAATGAATTTTCTTATGCGCGTGACACCTGTCAATGATGTTACAGCATGGGAAAAATTTAAGGAAAGCAAGTTTCAGAAAGTACCGTCATTTAAATACCGGCTAATTCCGCTAGATCCTGAGCTCGAAAAGAGGAAGCTTTATAGCATAGAACTGGAAAGGATAGAAGATCCTACGCTTGCATTTCTTTTTAGGAGCAAAAGAAAGGAACTGGAGCTCCAGCTCTCCATGCTTGAGGCAAGGCAAAAGCAAAGTTTCAGGCACCTGAGTCAGAGTTTGTTCGGAGAGATACCTGAGAGCACTAAACGACTTGCAAAGGATATTCTCAGCAATATCTCGCTTGCAAATACCACTGGTGCGAAGAAAATGAAATGCTATGAATTTGCAGAATTAGCAAAAAGGGAAATAGCTATATATCAGGAAAAATTTCCTGAAATAAAAATAGGAGTAGAGATCAGGCATGATGTTACTGGTCTGATGGTTTCCAAATCAATGCTGCTCGTGGGGGATACGCTTTCTATAAATCCGGCAAGGGCAGAGGCTTTGATCCAGCACGAAGTGGGGACACATATATTGACCTATTGTAACGGTAAAAGACAGCCCATCCATCAAATGTATGCAGGTCTTGATAGCTATGACCAGCTTCAGGAAGGGCTGGCGGTATTGGCAGAATACTTTACCGGAGGGCTTACAGCCGGCAGGTTGCGGTTGCTGGCTGCAAGGGTACTAGCTGCTGACCTTATGGTGAAAGATGCCGATTTTATTGAGACTTTCAGATATTTAAAGGATGAATTGGACTTTCCACCGGTAAGCTCTTTTGACATTACTGCAAGAATATTCCGCGGTGGCGGGTTCACCAAAGATGCAGTTTACCTGCGTGGATTGGAACAGTTGCTGAAATTTCTTCATAAGGGGGGCAATATCGAGACGCTCTATCTGGGAAAGTTTGACCTCAAACATGTTAGCTTTATTGAAGAACTGTTGCACAGAACTGTTCTTAAAAAACCAGTATTGCCTCCTTTTTTAAAGCAAAATATAGTTGAAAAAAAATTAGAAAAAATCCGCCAGGGTATGTCACCGCTGGCGCTGTTGGAACCATTGCAACAACTAAATTGAAAATGAAAATAGCATTTATAATCAACGATATAAAAACCGAAAAAAAAGGGTACACTACAGTAGATCTGGCTCTTACCGCCCATAGAATGGGGCATGAGATATATGTGATAGGGGCCGGAGAGCTGGCTTATGCTTCTGATGGCTTTATGACCGCACGAGCCTACATAGTACAGGAAACAAAGTACAAGTCTGCCGAGAATTTTTTGAAGGCTCTTCAGAAGTCCGACCCGGTAACGATCAACGCTAAGGATCTGGATGTCTTGTTTATCAGGAATGATCCCTCCGATGATATGAATGACCGCACCTGGGCGCAGAATTCACCGTATGTTTTTGGGCAGATCGCTATGCGAAACGGTGTATTGGTGCTGAACCATCCCGTAACGCTGCCCAATTCCATTAATAAGATGTATTTTCAGCACTTCCCAGAGATTATACGTCCAAAAACTATTATCACCCGGGATGTTCGGGAGATAGAGGATTTTTTTAAAGAGCAGAAAAGCAGGATGATCCTGAAACCACTTCAGGGCTCAGGAGGGAAAAATGTGTTTTTGATAGAAGAAAAAACAAAGAAAAACCTGAAGCAGATAATAGAAGCCATAAGCCGGGATGGTTATATCATTGCCCAGGAGTATCTGCCTAAGGCAGTTGATGGCGACACTCGTATGTTTTTAATGAATGGTGAGCCACTAGTGGTGAATGGCAAGTATGCGGCTATCAGGCGTGTTAATAATAATGGAGATATCCGGAGCAACATACATGCTGGCGGGCATCCGGAAAAAGCAAAAGTAGATGATGATATGCTCAGGCTGGCCGATGCCCTTCGACCGAAACTGATCCAGGATGGAATGTTCCTGATCGGTATCGACATAGTAGGGGATAAGCTAATGGAAGTAAATGTTTTCAGCCCGGGCACATTAAATATTATGTCAAAAACATATGGAGTGGACTTTAGTAAGGCGGTTATCCAATCCATAGAACGCAAGATCAGGTACAAGGAAATATACGGACCGGATGTGAATAATGCTACATTAGCAGTCCTGTAGAGGGCTCGGTGGCCGTAGTCTAAATTCAGGTTCTTCCGACTTCGGTCTTCGGACTTCCCCGCCACTGTCCTCCGCTGGCGGAGGTGTCCGAAGGACGGAGGTGGTAGAGCGTGGAGCCGAACGGCAGGCGCTAAGAGTCAATTCACTTTTGCATCTATTTTCGGGAGGAGCATGAGCACGTGTATTAAAAACATTGCGGTTTGGGATTAGTGATGACTGCTTACTATTCAGGTTCTTCGGACTTTCCATAGTTATTCATCGGATGAGACATGCTTTGAGAAGACACTCATCGGATGAGTTCGCACACCTTGCTTCGGACTTCGGTCTTCCGACTTCATCCTAAACCACATGTATCAAATAGTAGTTCTTCTTACCTTTTTGCGCCAGCAGGTATTTCCCCTGCAGCAGTTCAAAATCAACCGCCTGCTTAGGGTCGCTTACTTTGGTTTTGTTGATGCTTACACCACCACCCTGTATCATCTTACGCGCCTCACCTTTTGAGGAGAAAATGATACCGTTTGATGCGTCTGAAAGCAGTTCCGTAATATCTGAAGTTGTGCCTAATGTATCCTTGCTGATCTCTGTTTGTGGTACACCTTCAAATACTGACAATAGCGTTTGCTCATCAAGAGATGCCAGGTCTTCTGTGGTAGACTTTCCAAACAAGATCTGGGAAGCCTTTACGGCCATATCAAAATCCGCTTCTGAATGAACTCTTATGGTGATGTCCTTCGCCAGAGCGTGTTGCAGCTTCCTTTCATGAGGTGCTTCGGCATGTTCTTTTTCAAGCGCTTCGATCTCTTCTTTGCTCAATAGCGTAAATATTCTGATGAAGTTGGAAGCATCTTCATCGGAAGCATTTAGCCAGTACTGGTAGAATTTATATGGGGATGTCCTTTCCCTGTCCAGCCAAACGTTACCTTCCTCAGTTTTGCCGAATTTGGTGCCGTCTGCCTTTTTTATCAATGGAGTTGTAATGGCAAATGCCTCTCCCTGGTCCTTACGTCTGATCAACTCTGTTCCCGTTACAATATTTCCCCACTGGTCTGATCCTCCTAGTTGTAGCCTGCAGTTTTTGTTTTTGTATAACCAATAGTAGTCATACCCCTGAACGAGCTGGTAGCTAAATTCAGTGAATGACATACCGCTTTCGAGCCTGTTTTTAACGGAGTCTTTTGCCATCATATAATTAATCGTAATATGCTTACCAACATCCCGGATAAAATCCAGGAATTTAAAATCTTTGAACCAGTCGTAGTTGTTAACCACTTCTGCCGAATTATCACCGCTATTGAAGTCGAGGAATTTCTCCAGTTGTTTTTTTACACATGCCAGATTGTGGTTGAGTGTCTCTTCAGAAAGCAGGTTCCGTTCTGCTGATTTTCCTGAGGGGTCGCCTACCATTCCGGTGGCTCCACCTACCAGGGCAAATGGCTTATGACCGGCTTTTTGAAAGTGTACCAGGGTCATGATCTGAACCAGGTTACCGATATGCAGCGAATCAGCAGTAGGGTCAAAGCCTATATAGCCGGCAGTCATCTCTTTGTTCAGTTGCTCTTCAGTGCCCGGCATAATGTCGTGAATCATGCCCCTCCATCTCAATTCAGCTACAAAATCTGTCATTTTTTTTAAAATTTATTAGCATTGTAAATAGGGTGCAAATATAGAAAAACGAATGAACCATTCTCGAAATTTAAATATCAATATTGACAGGGTTACTTACTGGAGTCAAATTAAATAACATGTTATTGGGATGTAATTGACAGACGTTTAACACCAATTTTTTCCGTTTGAGTAATAAATGACAACCGATCGGATATTTTTGTCGCTATAAATGTAACCTATTCACCGCAAATCAGTCAATAACAGAAGGATTATCTAAGTAACTATGAATATAAGACAAATTGTAATTGTAGGAGTCGGTATAGTAGTTTTGGTCGGTTCCTTTGTGCTAAGTGGGATACTGGGGAGTATGAAAGAACCACCTCAGGTAAAGGCTCCTGTTGAAATAAAAAAATATGTGAAGACTAAGCCGGTTGACTATGACCCGATAGCTACAGAGGTCACTGCTTTTGGCAGAGTAAGAACTGCAGAATCTTTGGACATGATAGCCGAGGTGTCGGGAAGGATGTTCGAAGGTGCCGTTACTTTAAAGGAGGGACAGCGATTTACTAAAGGTACACTATTGTACAGAATAGATGACACCGAAGCTAAATTCAATTTACAATCACAAAAGAGCACTTTCCTGAAGGATCTCGCAGCTATTTTACCCGATATGAAAATTGATTTTAATGATAATTATTCGGTATGGGAAAGCTATTTCGGATCTGTGCGTATGGATGAACCTCTGCCGGAGCTTCCCGAATATAAAAGTAACAAAGAAAAGACTTTTCTGGCTACAAAGAATATTTTCAGTAGCTACTATAGCATAAAAAGTCAGGAGGCGAATCTTAGAAAATTCAGGTTTTATGCCCCATTCAACGGAACAATTTCAGTAGTAAACCTGCAATCCGGATCATATGTAAATCCCGGTAGTAATATCGGTAAGCTACTACGGTCCGATAAACTGGAGATCAAGGTAGATGTCGCTACTTCGGATATTGACTGGATAGAGCTTGGCTCGCCCGCTACCGTAGTTTCTGAAAATGGTGATGAATGGACAGGGAGGGTAACCCGGATAGGAGAGTTCGTAAACCAGCAAACACAATCTATTGATGTTTTTGTGGCCATTCAGCCCGGAAATCGCAGGATCTATGATGGTGAATACCTAAAAGCACGAATACCTGGCAAAACTGTAGATAATGGAATGATCATACCACGTAATGCTATTTTTAATGGGAATGAGGTATTTGTTTTACAAGACAGCACACTGAAAGTAAGGCAGATCCAGGTACATAAACTGAATCCTGAGACTGTGATATTCTCAGGCTTACAGGAGCAGGAGAATGTGGTTGTGGAGCCGTTGATCAACGCACACAATAATATGAGGGCCTTTAAGCTGGAACAAAAGGAAAAGGAAATAGATCTCGAAAAAAAAGAGAGCTCGAACACTCTGGTAAAAAACTAATCAATCATGATGAAGTCGGTTAAAGGCTTAATTGAATATTTTGTTAAATATCCAATACTGGCCAACGTAATTATTGCACTCACACTCCTGGCAGGAGTAGTAAGCTTGCTCCATACTAAAAAGTCATTCTTCCCGACCCAAAAGGATAAAAATATTATCATTCAGGTGGCTTACCCGGGAGCTTCCCCGGAAGAAATGGAAGAAGGAGTGACATTAAAAGTAGAAGAAGCCTTAACCAGTATTGCCGGTATTGATGAAATTATATCCACGTCTTCCGAGAATTCAGCCAATATCACCGTAGTTACTCTTGAGAGCTATGCTATTGATGAAGTATATACGGATATAAAGAATGCAGTGGATGGTATCAGCTCCTTTCCGGTCAATGCTGAAAAACCCATCATCTACAAACAGCGTCAACAGTCGGTAGCACAGTGGCTGGGACTCACAGGTGATGTCGACCTGAGGGTTTTGGAACGGTATGCCAAAGATATAAAAGACGACCTGTTGGCCTCTGGTGTTATCTCTCAGGTCAATATCAATGGATTGCCACCCAGGGAGATCTCTATTGAGGTATCTGAGCAGGATCTTGCGCGATATGGCATCACTTTCGATGAGGTGGCCAATGCGGTAAGGCAAAATAACCAGGATATTTCCGCAGGCTCCATTAAGGCGGAAACGGAGGAAATCCTCATTCGCTCAAATGCAAAAGAGACGGATGCGGCTATTATCGGAGAAATAACTGTACGGTCCAACGCTGATGGAAGCAAACTTTTGCTCAAAGATATCGCTACAATTAAGGAGCAGTATGCTGAGCAACCGCAGAAGGCGCTGCTCAATGGAAAACGTGCTGTATTCATACAAGTGAATAAACTGGAAGACGAAGATCTTCAGGAAATATCAGCATTTGTAACACCCTATGTTGAGGAGTTTAACAGTACCCATAATGGTGTGAAGCTGGAGTTAACGTGGGATTTTATGACCATGTTGAACCAGCGCCTTGAATTGCTTACCAGTAATGGATTGATCGGCCTGTTCCTTGTACTTATTGCACTAGGTACTTTTTTGAGTCTCAGGTTGTCGTTTTGGGTAGCCTGGGGTATTCCTTCCTCTTTTCTGGGCATGTTTGTGCTGGGCAGTTTTGTGGGCCTTACTATCAACATGATCTCCCTTTTCGGTATGATACTCGTCATCGGGATACTCGTTGATGATGGAATTGTGATTGCGGAGAATATTTATTCTCATTTCGAAAAAACAAAGAACCCTATAAAAGCGGCCATACAAGGTACTTTGGAGGTGGTGCCGGCAGTATTTACTTCCGTAACCACTACCATTGTGGCTTTTCTGCCATTGCTGTTCCTTACAGGTGGGTTTGAATTCCTCAGAGACATGGCCTTCGTGGTGATTTTTAGCCTTGCATTTTCGCTCTTGGAGGCATTCTTTGTGCTGCCTGCTCACCTGGCCAGCAAAACGGTACTGAGTGTAAAAAAAGAAGATACCCGTAGCCATAAGATCAGGGGCTATATCAATCGAGGTATTGATTTTATGCGCTATAGCCTCTACGGCAATATGTTGAAATATACCATTAAATATAGGGCCGTGTCAATATGTTTCCTTATAGGGTTGTTTCCAATAATAATGGGGCTGTTCCAGGGTGGATTCATTAAGTCTACATTTTTCCCCCAGATCCCGTTTACAAGCTTCAATATCAATATTGCTTTTAAACCCGGTGAGCGGGAATCCAAGGTCGAAGCTTACCTGGAACGGTTTGACAATGCAGTTTGGGAAGTAAACAGTGACTTGAAAGAGGAACTTGATATAGAGGAGGATATTGTGAATTACACTTTTGGATCTGTGGGAAATACTGGTGATGGCTCCGAGTCAGGCTCACATGCAGGCAACATTAATGTGTTCCATAAAGAACTGGACGATTACGGTATCAATAGCTTCGATCTGATCAGGAAAATAGAAGAGAAGATAGGACCTGTGCCAGAGGCGGAAAAATTCAACATCGGTGGGGGCAACAGGTGGGGTAAGCCCATTTCTGTTAGGCTACTGGGCAAAAACTATGAGGAGCTGCAGCAGGCAAAGGATTTCCTAAAAGCAGAGCTGGTGAAGATTACCGACCTTAAAGATGTAGAAGATAATGTGGCTATCGGTCGCAGAGAAATGCTTTTCGATCTTACCCCTGAAGCGTACTTCTTAGGCCTTACGCATAATGACATCACCAAGCAGATCCGCCAGGGCTTTTTCGGCGAAGAGGTGCAGAGACTACAAAAAGGAGATGATGAAGTAAGGGTATGGGTAAGATATCCGGGATCAGGCAGATTGAATGTAGGCCAGCTTGAGGATATGAAGGTTAAAACCCAGCAGGGAGAACAATTCCCGTTGACACAGGTTTCAAACTATACTGTTGAGCGTGGTATTTCAGGTATAAGACATTATAATACCAATCGCGCTGTTACTGTTGAAGCGGATATGGTCGATCCCTTTGGAGAAGTACCACCGATATTAAATAAAGTGCAGACAGAAATTGTTCCTCAGCTACAGACCCAATACCCCACGGTAAAGGTTGACTACGGTGGGCAGGCTAAGGAAAGCGCCCGGGCAGGACAGGAAATAGGCTTGTTTTTCGGAGGAGCATTCTTGCTGATTTTCTTCATCATTATGATTACCTTCAGGTCCTTCTACCAGGCGGTTATGATCTTGGCCATGATCCCGCTAGGATGGATAGGAGCGGCTATAGGCCATGGGCTGGAAGGACACCCCGTGTCATTACTGAGCGCATGGGGAATGATCGCTTTGTCCGGTGTAATTATTAACGATGCCGTGGTATTCCTTGCAAAATACAACTCACTGGTGAAAGATGATGGACAATCGGTTTCAGAAGCTGCTTACAATGCTGGTATAGCTAGGTTCAGGGCTATTATGCTTACTTCCATCACAACTGTTGCCGGGTTGTGGCCTTTGATCATGGAGAAGAGCTTTCAGGCACAATTCCTGATACCAATGGCCATTTCAGTAGCCTATGGAGTGCTGGTAGGTACATTTATCATACTACTCTTCTTCCCGGTGCTCATCCTGTTCTTTAACGATGTAAGGAGATTCGCCAAATGGGTTTGGACAGGCGAAAAGCCTCTGAAAGAAGATGTGGAAAGAGCGCTGATAGATGAAGAGCGCGTCCATAAATATGACATTGCAGCATAAACCTGTTGAAAGATGAATTACAAAAAGGTATTTTTTAATAAAAGTAATGAGGAGCTTCTGGAGCTTTTGGAGCACGATGAAGGTACTATCAACTATAGTGCTAAATTATCCCTTCTTGATCTGCTGAAGGAGCGGAAAATAATTGATGAAGATGACCCTCGGGTTATTGCTATCAAACAGTCGTTGCAGGTGGAAGAGGATAAAATTAAGGATTTGAAATACCTGCACAATATGGGCTTTAAAATTCATGCTGCTGACGGTCAGGTGAAGATTGTAAGGTCAGGGATGGCGAAATTTGTTGATCTCTTGGGCGCTTTCCTCGGATTTTTGCTAATGCTCGTGTTTATACCCGCTTTTGGCAGATGGCGCGAAATATTTGATACAGGTATGGAGATAATGCCATTAGTTTTTGCAATAGTCCTTTCGGTTATTGGTCTACTGGGACTTATGCTTTTCCAAAAAGGCGCTGCGAGGTTTATTGATCACCTGGGGTTTGAGATTTTGAAAGACGGAAGTGCAATTAGGGTAAGCAGGCTTACCGGTTTTAAATTAAACAAATTTGATGTAGCCCCAAATGCTCTTTTTGTTGAAAAGAATGATGGAAACGTTAGTCTCGTTTGCGACAGCAATGATACCAGGTTTGCATTGATCACAACACATGGTGGCCCCCGTTTTGAAAAAACCATCTACTATTTAAAGTCGGAACTTGCTTAAAATGAATATGTATCGATCATTACTAATAATTGCTTTCAGCTTTTTATATATTTCTGTGTCCGCTCAGGAGGAGCTTTCACTTTCAGATGCAATAAAAACTGGTCTGAAAAGAAATTATGACATCAGAATTGAAGAGAAGAATATCGAAATAGCAGAGAATAACAACAGTTGGGGCGAAGCAGGCAAATATCCTACGCTTACACTTAATCTGAATCAAAATAACAGTTTGACTGATAATATTAAAACCGCCAGTCCTTTCCAGCTTCAGGACCAGACTATTTCAAATAGTTTGAACCCTGGAATAAATCTGAACTGGACATTGTTCAACGGTTTTAAGATCAATATCTCCAAGTATAGATTGGAGCAATTGCAGGCTCAATCAAAGGGAAACGCAGAAATTGTGATCTCCAATACCATACAATCGATTATACTGGGGTATTACAAGGCTGTTCTCGAAAAAGAGCGTTTGGAAGAGTTTGAGAAGCAGTTGCGCCTTTCTTCCGATAAATACGAATATACAAGGGTTAAATCAGAGTTGGGTAGCGCGGTGAGTTCTGATTTGCTTTTAGAAGAAGCCAATTATCTCACAGACTCAACGAATTATATTAATCAGCAGTTGACACTTCGAAATGCGGTCCGTGACCTAAATGTCCTGCTTGCTGAGCCTGAAGTGGATAAGCAGTATGTGCTTACCACAGAGTTGGCGGTAGAGGTGGAGGAGTATGAACTCGCGAACCTGATGACAAAGCTTAATACAAATAATGTTGATCTTAAGAAGCAATATATTGCTCAGCGACTTCTGGATTATGATGTAAGGCTGAGTAGGGCTGAAAGGTATCCCCAGGTTGCTCTTAATGCTGGTTATTCCCATAACAGGAGCCGTGTTGATTTGAGTAACGCTACTTTCCCCAGCCAGGATGGCAGCAGTTCTCCCGGGCCTCCGGATCCACTAAATGCTGTCACAGATAATTATTTCGCTAATTTTACAGTCTCCTTTACACTTTTTAACGGTGGACGAATTAACAGGGCCATACAAAACACTATAATCCAGGAGGATATCGAAAATATAAGAACTGATAAACTTAAAAATTCATTGTATGGAGATCTGGCAAAAGCACATGATGAGTACCAAATAAGGGCTCGGCTCTATAGGATCAGTGACAGAAGGAAAACTTCAACTCAAACTAACCTGAATATTTCAGAAGAAAAGTTTAAAACGGGAACGATCAATTCTTTTGATTACAGGACCGTGCAAAACAACCATCTTTCTGCCGCAATCCAGGAGCTCCAATCATTGTATAATGTAATAGATGCGAAAGTCACATTGATGCGCCTTACCGGCGGTATCATCGAAACTTATGTAGTAGAATAGTGGCGATCATGAACGATCTCAATAAAAACCCGTGAATTATCGCGGGTTTTCTTTTTTCAGCTCACTTAAATGGTTAAAATTGCATTTTTAAATTGATCATCTTTTATGAAGCAACCCGAATCTCTCCAACAAGTAGCCGAATTCCATAAAACTTTCCAGCATCCGATATTGGATAACCCTACTATCCCTGATGAAAAGCGGTGCGCGCTTCGGGTTTCGCTCATTGCGGAAGAGTTAAAGGAATTGGAAGAGGCGATAAAGGCTAATGATATTGTGGAGATTGCTGATGCTCTTTGCGATATACAGTACGTGCTGTCAGGCGCTGTACTTGAGTTTGGGCTCGCTGAAAAATTTAAAGCTCTTTTTGATGAGGTACAACGCTCCAATATGAGTAAAGCATGCGATAATGAAGATGAAGCCAAAGCCACAGTAAAATACTATCAGGAGGAAAGAGATACAGAATGCTATTTCAAAAAGATCGATGGTAAATACCTGGTTTTCAGAAGGTCAGATAATAAGACTATCAAGTCAATTAATTATTCTCCTGCTGATCTAAGATCAATTCTCAATAAATAATATTTCCTGAAGACCCCGGAAAATATTATATTACAAGTAGAGAAATAGCTACATGTCTAAAGAAGTTGAATCCCTTAAGGCTGAAATAGACAGGTTGAAAGCGATTATCAATCGGGATCATTCTGCGATAGATGATCAAACTTTTAAAGACCTGTTCGACAACAGCAGTGACCTGATTTACATTCATGATGAAAATGGCATTTTCATAGATGTCAACAAGGCTGTTTTAGAAAAATATGGTTATAGCAAAGAGGAAGTGATAGGGCAAACACCCCAAATGCTTTCCGTTGCCGGTATGAACGATCTTGATGATGTAGTTGCCAAAACAAAGATCGTATGGACGGGTGGGCCTGCGCAATCTCTTGAGTGGTGGAGCAGGCGGAAGGACAACACCATGTTTCTCAAGGAGCTTATCCTTCGTAAGGGTAAATATTTTGGCAGAGAGGTGATCGTTGCCACAGGCAGAGATATAACCGAAAGAAAAAGGGTTGAGAATGAACTTCGTAATAAAAACGAGGAGCTTAAAAATCTAAACGAAGCGCTTGATGCCTTTGTGTATAGCGCTTCACACGATCTGAAGGCACCGCTTCTTTCCATTAAAGGCCTCGTGGGGCTTATGAAAGTTGATAAGGAGACTAATCCTAACTATTACCTGGAGAAAATCAATCAGTCAATTCAAAAACTGACAAGCTTTGTCAATGACCTGGTGGAATATTCCAGAAATACACGCACAGAGGTAAAGGTCGAAGGTGTCGATTTCAGGGAATTTATTGATGAAGTATTTAGCAATTTTGAATTTTTACCTGACGACAGGCAAGTATATAAAGATATTGAAATAGATCAGGTCCACGATTTTTATACTGATCGTTATCGCCTGTATGTTATCCTCAATAACTTAGTCTCTAATGCCATCAGGTACAGCGACAAGGAGAAGGGGCAGTCTTTCATTCATGTGAAGGTACACCAGGAAAAGAGCAAGGTGATGATAAGTGTTTCTGATAATGGCATTGGTATCGCCAAAGCTCATGCCGGTAAGATATTCCAAATGTTTTATCGCGGCACAGATGTAAAAACAGGGTCAGGCTTGGGATTATACATTGTGAAGGAAACATTGAATAAGCTACAAGGCCATATCACATATACCTCTGAGCCAGGGCAGGGTACAACTTTTGTAGTAGAGCTCCCTAACCTGAAGGGGATGACTAATATTTAAGACCCATGAATACCTGATCACCTTTTTGTCTGACTGTGGATTCCGGTGAGGCCATGCAGCAGGTTGAACCAAGTAAAAATTTCCCAATTTCATCGGCTACATTCATAGATGCTCCTGGCTTAATTTGTAGATCAAGTACGATGGTACCAACAGCAGGTCCACCCACTATAGATAAGTGCCATGGACGACCAAGATCATCTGTTAGTTGCAAGTTTACACGTTCATTTCTTAAAGCAGGTAAAGACGGATCTTTCTTATAAACCCAGGGCCTGAGCAGGATCAGCTCTCCGGGGATGCGTTCTATCTTTTCAACTATACAATTCACAGGGCTATGGATTCGGTGATAATTGTTGTTGTGTAAAAACACATTGGAGAAAAAGTAGTGGCCGGGGATGTCTTTACCTAAATTTCCGAATATATGATGAATCAGTCGTATATCTCCCTTGACATTGATAGCGGGTAATTCATCCACACGGCCGTAATCACAAAGCAGTCCTTCACACGGCCAGATGTATGGCTCATCAGTTATGGGGCCCTTTTTGTACACGCGGGTAAAAAAATCCTGGAAGCTGCTATAATTAGCGTTGCCGGATTCTGATTGAAACTGTGACAGATATTCTTTAGTAAGTCCGTTGAATCTGCAATACGGTTTGATGATAAACCGGGTAAATGCGTGATTGTATACCCTCGCATATACCGATGAGATCATCTTTTGCCATAGAGCAGGGAGCTGTCCCCAGATGTGTAGTGAAATGAATCTATAGAGCACCATATTAAGATACGAATTTATAATGGAGATATTTTTTCGATATACGTGATGCAATGGCAGAGGGATTACCCTTGAAGAGGTTTTTAGACCAATAACAGGTTGCTGATGATCAACGATGTACATTTCTATATTGAGGAAGCCTAACACCCTCGCACCAGCTCCCGGACTTGTTCCCATAGCCGTTAACTTAAGAGAATAACGAGCCCCCAGAGGGGGTAAATCTTTGTAGCCCGGGGTGAAGCCCCGGGTTTAAACGAGAAGTTGAGTGTGCCATAGGAAGGCCCAACCATGGAACACAGGCTTCCTTGGCACACATGGCAGGAATGAGTTCGAAGCATTTACCTTAGTAAGCATGGATGCGCCAAAATAGCCTTCTCATCTTCCCAAGCTTGAATGTGGCGCATAAAAAAATCTAATCCTGTCCCGGGGCTTCACCCCGGGCTACCAATATTGCATCCCTACCGGGATGCTTAAGTTAACGGCTATGGGACTTGTTCCGGGACCCTTCAGCAAAGCACTTCTTGAGAAGTAGCCCGATAAACCCAGTCAATGAAATGGCGCAGAAAAAATCCCTATTTTTCGGCTTTTCATTGGTTTTGGCGGAGTGTTACTTCGGTTAATCCCCCTTCTCTCAAGGGCCCCGGAACAGGTCCGGGGACAAGTGGTTATGGATTTGACGTCTAAATATAGAACTCCAGTTGAAATACGGGAGATGTTTTTACAGGGATCGGGCGTACAGCCAGAATATTGGCATTGTTAAATACATCGATGAATTCAGTACGGCTAATACGTTCTTTACTCTGACCTGGTTTGATCTTGTGGTATTGCATTCGTCCCGATGAATTTGCCGTTGCGCTGTAAACATAATTATAGCGCAATGGAATAGGGGAGGGGACAAATCTCATATTGTTCATATCGTAACATCAGTCAGTATGAATTCTTGAAATTTGTATATACCATCCTGTTTTGCAGACTGTTATACTGTGAAAGCAGTATATAAGCTGAGTCGGGAACGTAATTAAACCTTCTTTTAAACTCATCAACTTTCATAGATAGTTCGTTGACGTAAAATCTGATCTGTTCCAGGTTTTTACACCGGGTAGGTTTTTCAAAGTTCTTTCTGGCGAAACTTGAAAACTCTTCGTCCAGCCTCTTTTTTTCGAATTCACTCATAGATTTGTGTATTTTTGCACAACTATCTAAAGCAATAATAACTAATACTCAGATTAATAACAATAAAATTGAGCATTTTTTTTGTGCATTTCTGCACATAAATAATAGACGATAGTTATCAATGGGTATGAAATAAACGAATTTGATGAAATGTTATAGTTTGTTGATTTACAGGTAGTTATTATATCTAACCGAAGTTATTTTTTAATCGTATTTTAGTAATATAATAGCGATAAGCATTGATCAGTTTGTTCCATTTGCTCAGTTTGTCGAGGTCTTTCCTGCTGTATCTCTACACACAAGAGTTTTTAAACATTATTTTTCTGACTTTTCTCATCATAGGAAAGTTGATGACATGTAAATTGAACAATTTACTCAAGGGATTAACAACTATTTAATTATATTTATGGCAAGTAAAAATAATTAAATAACAGTGACTATGGAAGAATCTACTGCAGGTGGCTTTCTCTCAAATTGGCATAGCGCAATGATTATAGGCGCTATTGCATTTACCGCGTTAGCTATTATCATCTATATATATCATAACATTCGTGTTTCTGGTATTAGTGATTATAAGGATAAATATGACTATCTGAGAAAATATGAGATCAAAGCGTACAAGCTGTGCTTTATACTTATTGCGGTAGCCGTAGCTATGTTGATCAATACATATGGTAAAAACACGCTTGAATTCGATCCGGTATGGTTTTTCGTGCGTTTGTTTATTTCCGTTGCAGGCGGAACACTCATAGGGTATATAGCTGCGTTGGTACTACAATACTACTACCCTACGAAGCTAAATAAAAAGCTCAGAAAATGGAGGTATACACCTCGTGTCAATCCTAATACCGGCAGAAAAATGAGACTGTTGAGCGAAGATGAGGAAGATGTACATTTGGATGAAGGGATGCAAGCGGAAGAGAATGTATTTTCAGTGGATTATGATGTTTGGATAGATGAGGAAACCGGTTATACCAAAATAGAAAAGTATCAGGGACACCTTGAAGCGCTGCAATGCGGCAATTGCGGCTTTTACACAATGAAAGTTGTTAGGGAGGAGATCATTGAGCCTCCAACAGAAACAAAGGAGGGTGAGCTGATCAAACATTATGAATGTCAGTATTGTGGCTCGGTTAGGGCTACACAATTCCATATAGCGAGGGAAGAAAACTATGATGGCTTCAAGCCCGAACAGTCCAAGTTCAAAAAAAATGCGCTGGTAAACGTAGTAAAAGTAGAGATCCATGGTTCAAATGGCGAAAAGAAAAGCTATACTTTTCAAACCGTAGAGCAGGCCACAAAATTTCTTGATGAGTTTGATTTCGAAAAAACAGGAGCAATATAGCTTTAATGTCATTCTTGGGAGGCTTTTCTCTATAGTCAACAAAAGTGAAAGCCTCCCTTATTCTACAGATGAAAAAACCTGAAAATCACTTCCTTTTATTTTTTATTTTGCCTAATTTACTCAATGCTTTTTCACCCGGTTTAGTTTTTTTTGAGAAGTTTTGTTACTTCTGGCACCCTTTTGGTGAAGTATGCGTTAATACCACAGAAAAATAATTATTGATTAGAAAGCAGAGAAGCATGAAGAAGATCGCAGTTCTATTAGCTCCCATCCTGGTACTTTTAAGTTTCATCACCTATAGTTCTAACCCTGCTGCTGACCTGGGTCTTGCTCCCGGAGATAGCACCGAGCTGGTTCCTAAATCGTATTACGGAGATGAAGCCAAACTGATCGCTCAGATACTGGACACCTACCATTACAAAAAAATTAAGCTTAACGACTCACTTTCATCAGTGATCCTCGATACGTACATTGAAACACTGGATAATAACCGTTCCTATTTTTTGAAATCGGACATCGAGTCTTTTGAGAAGTTCAGAACTAAAATTGATGACTTAACGAAAGCAGGAAGCGTTAGCCCCGCTTACGAAATATATGCAGTTTTTAAAGAACGGTTTGACAATAGAATGTCCTTTGTTCTCGATAGCCTGGTAAATGTGGAATTTGACTACACCATTGACGAATACTACAACACTGACCGCTCAAAAGAAGCCTGGTCTAATAACGATCATGAATTGAACGAGCTTTGGAGGAAGATGATAAAAAGTCAGACGCTTTCGTTGAGATTAAACGGCAAGGATCAGGAGGGCATAAAAGAAACTATTACCAAACGATATGAACGCTTTGACAAGGCCATTCAGCAATATAAAACAGAAGATGTGTTTGAACTGTATATGAATGCTGTTGCAGAAGCATTCGACCCTCATACCAATTACTTCTCACCACGTACTTCAGATCGCTTCAAACAGAATATGAGCCTTTCATTGGAGGGTATCGGAGCCAGATTGCAGACAGAGACAGATTTCACTAAAGTTGTGCAGGTATTGCCTGGAGGCCCTGCAGAAAAGAGCAACCTGTTGCATGAAAACGATAGAATAGTAGGTGTAGGACAGGGCGAGGAAGGTGAGATCGTAGATGTGATAGGATGGCGTATAGACGATGTAGTGCAATTGATCAAAGGGCCAAAAGGTACTACGGTAAGATTAGAAATATTACCTGCCGAGACTGGTGTTAACGGTCCTTCAGAAGTGATCACACTGGTTCGTGATAAAATTAAGCTGGAAGATATGCAGGCCAAGGCAGAAGTCGTGCCTCTGCGTAAAGATGGAAGAGAATTCAAAATAGGTGTTATCACGCTACCTAGTTTTTATATGGATTTTGATGCTTATCAGGCGGGAGACCCTGATTATACCAGTACCACAAGAGATGTGAAACGCCTGGTAGAAGAGCTCGAAGCGCAGGGGATTGATGGGTTGATGATGGACTTGCGTAATAATGGTGGCGGATCGCTGGCAGAGGCCATAGATCTTACCGGTTTGTTCATAAAGGACGGTCCGGTAGTGCAGGTGCGTACCTCAACCAACCGGATCGAAGTGGGTGAAGATGACGATCCGGGAGTGATCTATGACGGACCTTTGGCAATAATGATCAATAGATTTAGCGCTTCGGCCTCTGAAATTTTTGCTGCTGCTATACAGGATTACCACCGGGGTGTGGTAATCGGTGAACAGACATTCGGGAAAGGAACGGTTCAGAGTATAATTGACCTTGGTAAGTACCTCCAGTTAGATGGACAGCAGCAGGCAGGCCAGCTTAAGCTAACTTTGCAAAAATTCTACAGAGTAACCGGTAGCAGCACCCAGCATTTAGGTGTTAATCCCGATGTCAATCTGCCGTCAGCATTTGATGCAAATGAATTCGGAGAGAGCGCAAGCAAAGGTGCATTGCCCTGGGATCAGATCAAAAGCGCAACATTTAAAATGACAGACAAGGTATCACCCAAAATGGTGGTAAAGCTGAATGATGTTTACAATAAGAGACTTACCAGCGATAATGGCTTGAAAGGCCTGGTAGAGGATACCCGTGAGTTAAAAGAAAGCCTGTCTAAAACACAAATTTCGCTGAATGAAGAGAAGCGGAAGCAGGAGATAGCAGAGGCTGAAAAGAGAAAAGCCAGCCGGGTTTCACTTTCCGGGACTAAAATACAAAAGGAAGGAGACGGAGAGAAAGATGCTATTAAAATTGAAGACCCATACCTAAAAGAAGGGGTAATAATTCTATCTGAAATGATCTCAGAGATAGGATAAGATCTGTTGTATATTAGAAAGGAGCCATTATTCGCAGTTACGGAATAATGGCTCTTTTTTTTGGAAGAAGAGTGGCAGGCATGCATTAAATCGGCCTCTGGTTACCGATTATCACCGATTACTTCCGGCCTTAGTCTTCCAACTTTCACGTTTTTGATTTTTGAGCTATCTCCGTGCTACATTGTAGAAATTATTTAATTTTAAGCTTCAAGTAAACTTATAATGTATGTTAAATCGTAAGATATATTTATTGCTTTTCATCATGAGCATACTGGCTTTCAGGCCGGAATTAATTGCTCAGCAGAAGGAATATTCTGATGTCCGTGAGGCATTGTTTTCAGGAGGCAGGCTTTCGGGTGGTAGCGGCCCTGCCAGTGTCAACTGGATCGATAAGGGGGACCGGTTTTCCTATATTGATAGCAAAAATGGTACTCCTGAAATCAGGTCCTTCAATCCCAAAACTCAAAAAGACGAATTGATCTTTAAGGCAGAAGGGGTGAAATTTCCTGACCATGACAAAAATTTTGAGTACACCTCCTTTCAGTGGTCAAAAGATTCAAAGTATATATTATTCCAAACCAATTTCAGGCCGGTATGGAGAAGGTCAGGAATTTCTGACTTCTACTTTTACTCGGTGGCGGACAAGACACTAAAGCTCGTGGCTAAGGATGCTCAGACTGCTGAAATATCTCCTGACGGCACCAAGATAGGCTATGAAAGAGACGGGAACCTGTTTGTTTTTGACTTTAGTACCCAAAAGGAAACACAGCTTACCCTGGATGCGGAAGAGTATTTTTATAACGGACGTTTTGGTTGGGCCTATGAAGAGGAATTCGGATTGGCCCAGGCGTGGGTTTGGTCACCGGACAGTAAGTATATTGCATTTTGGCAGTCCGATGAACGTGACGTGCCTATTTTTCAGATGACCGACTATTCAGGGCAGCATGCGGAATATGTAAATGTGCCATATCCAAAGGTAGGTGATACCAACCCCACAGTAAAAATAGGCGTGATAGATGTGGCTGCACGCCACAATCAATGGATGGATGTGAAACTGAATGGTGGATATATTCCAAGAATTTACTGGACATCTACCTCCGGTCAGTTGGCTATCGTGCATCTAAATCGTAAGCAAAATCATTTGAAACTGTTCTTTAATGATGTAAAAAGCGGACAGGGAAAGCTGATCATGGAGGAACAATCGGAAGCATGGATAGATGTGTTTGATTTCTTTGCCGGTATCATGCATTTATTCTTTTTCCCTGAAGATAAGGAGGAATTCTTGTGGATATCGGACAGAGACGGGTGGAGCCATATTTACAGATATGATTACCAGGGTAACATTATCAACCAGGTGACCAACGGTGAGTGGGAGGTGACACGAGTGGAGGCTGTGGACTCAAAAAATAGCACGATATACTATACCAGCACCGAAGTGTCTCCCCTGGAACGTCACCTTTATGCTGTTAACTTTAGTGGTAAGGATAAGAAGAAGCTAACAAGAGCGGCAGGAAGACACTCACTTGATGTAGCTCCTAATGGAAAATATTATATCGATTCCTATTCAAATATTAATACTCCTCGTCAGGTGGAATTATGGACGTCCAAAGGCCAGATGCTGAAAAAATTTGAAGAGAATAAAGCCGTGAAGGAATTTACCAATGAGCACTTCTATTCCCCCAAAGAATTGGTTACCTTCACTACCAGCGATGGGCAGAAGCTCGATGCGTATATTATTAAGCCTAAAGATTTCAATCCCGAAAAGGCTTACCCGTTAGTGCTCAACATCTACGGAGGACCCGGTGCACAGTCTGTATATAATGAATTCGCCACCAGTGCCTGGGAGCAGTATCTGGCCCAACAGGGTTATGTCATTGCCAGCGTCAACAACAGGGGCTCAGGAGGCTATGGCAGTAAGTTCGAAAAGGTTGTCTATGGTAATTTGGGAGAGTGGGAGAGTAAGGATTTTGTTGAAACTGCCAAATACCTCGCTTCGCAATCCTGGGTAGATGGAGACCGGATGTCTATCCGAGGCCATAGCTATGGCGGATATATGTCAAGTTATACCATGCTTAATCACCCAGATGTTTTTAAGGTGTCGCTTGTAGGAGCGCCTGTCACCGATTGGAGGTTGTATGACAGTATATATGCGGAACGTTATATGGACCTGCTTAATGATAACAAAGAGGGTTATGAGAAGAGCGCTGCTACGGCAGCCGCTGGGAATCTGCAAGGAAGAATGTTTATTGCTCATTCAGCCATGGACGAGAACGTTCACATGCAAAACACCATGCAGTTGGTGAAAGCGCTGATTGACAATGGAAAGGATGCAGATCTGAGGATCTATCCCCCCGGCGCACATGGCGTGGCGTATAATGGCCCAAGCTATGTGTTGTTATACACCCAGTATGTCGACTATCTCAATGAGCACCTTAAGGCAGAAAATAAGCCAAAGGGAGTGAAGGTTGATAGTAAGTAGTGTCTTTAAGAAAACGCCAATGTCTGCGTTACGCTCGCCCCAAAAATGCTCACGTACCTCTTAGTAAGCCTTGACCTTGGCGTTTTCTTAAAGTCACTAAGTAGTTGAGTGGTCAATGGTCATTAGTTCCTTATTCACTAATGACCATTGACCATTGACCATCCTTACTTCGTTGTCTGCCCCTCATAGCTATCTGTAAAAACCTGATCTACAGGCTCCCACAATTCGATTTTATTATTTTCCGGGTCCAGGATATGGACAAACTTCCCATATTCATAGGTCTCTATATCATCCAGCACTGTTACCCCCGAAGCTTTTAGTTCATCAACCAGTGCTTCAATATTTTCCACCCGATAATTGATCATAAAATCTTTCTCCGATGGCTCGAAATAAGTAGTGTTTTCACTGAAAGTACTCCATTGCAAGTATCCTTTTTTCTCAGGATCATCCGACTGACGGAACTCAAATAAGGAGCCATATTCGTTAGTAACCAGCCCCAGATTTTTGTCATACCACTCTCTCATTTGATTGGGCTCCTTACATTTAAAGAAAATTCCTCCTACACCTGTAACTTTTTTGTTGTTTTTACTCATAATACTTGAATTTATTGTTGATTATTCTTTTCTCGCTATTCAAACTTACACCACAAGCTGTTTGAATGATGTCATCTCTTTAGCTCGCAAATAGGTAGATAATCAGGCATTTTTCCTCATACTTTAGTATGATTTGCCTTCTTTGCTATCATTGATTGTATTAAAAATTGCAATAAAAGTTACATGAGTCATGGTGTTTGTTATTAACTAAACTTATTTAAGTAATTGTTAATGTTATTTATATAATTTAGGTTAAATACTAAAAGTTTTTTGTTCACTAATGTTTGTTACTGTTACCTGGGCTGGATTTCAAATATAAACAACAGACCGGAAGATGCGGTAAAAGACATCTAAACTGGTAAAAAGGTGTTATGATAAAAGTATTTGTGGTCGATGACGACCCGGTTTATTCTATGATGATAGGAGAGACCTTAAAAAGACATGAGTTACTTGAGTTTACATATTTTACAAACGCTGAAGACTGTGTCTCCAGCTTGCATGAGAGACCTGATATCATTACGATTGATTTTCATCTGCCGGATGCTAATGGACTGGAGTTGCTATCGAAGATCAAAAAGTTTGATACCGGTATCTATACCATTCTGATCTCAGGTCAAAAGGACCTTGAAGTAGTGGTGGAGGCCTACAAAATGGGCGCCACCTCTTATCTGATAAAAAATGAAGATACGCTGGTTGAGCTTGATAACAGTGTGAAGAACCTGATCGCAGCTATCAAACTGGAGCAGGAGGTGGAGTCGCTCAGAGAGCAGGTGTTTGAACGAAATAAATACAGCAATATCCTGGGGAGTAGCCCAGCGATCATGAAGATGCTGAACCTGGTTCAAAAAGTTGAATCAAAGAACATACTGGTGATGATTTCCGGTGAGAGTGGTACGGGAAAAGAACTTTTTGCACGTGCTATTCACTACAACTCTCAAAGAAAGAAAAAACCTTTTGTAACCGTAAACATGGGAGCCATTCCCCTTGATCTGGTGGAAAGCGAATTGTTTGGTCATGAGAAAGGAGCTTTCACCGGAGCCACTTCAAAGCGGATCGGGAAGTTTGAAGAGGCAAATCAGGGTACCATCTTTCTTGATGAAATAGGAGAGATAGATATGGATACCCAGAAAAAGCTGCTACGAGTACTGCAAGAGCAGGAAGTGGTGAGGTTAGGAAATAACAAAGCCATGAAGCTCGATGTACGCGTGATTGCAGCAACCAATAAAGACCTGATGAAGGAAGTAAAAGAGGGACGTTTCCGGGAAGATCTTTTTTACCGTCTGCAAGGGTTTTTATTACAGTTACCTCCGCTCAGGGAGCGTGGTGATGACATCATTATTCTGGCAAAGGCATTCCTCAAGGAATTTACAGAGCAGAATAAGATGGGCGAAATGAAAATATCACGACCTGCTATGGAAGCGCTTGTGAAGCATTCATGGCCTGGTAATGTGAGAGAGCTAAAGTCTATAGTTGAAAGGGCTGCTTTAATGGCTGATAGCTCAGAAATACAGGAAGAGGACTTAATATTCTCGGGATAAATTTAAATACATGAGTTATGAGACTACGTCAAAAACAGAAACCTACCTTAAAAACCAGCACGAGTATTTATCTTAGATATGCTGCTATCGGTATGGCAACCGCGGTTGTCATCTTTATAGTGGTTTTTATCTATAACAGTTTTGTCAATGTTGATGCTACGCGTGCCGAAGGTGATTTCGGAGGTGGCGTGAAAGGACCGGGCTACGCGCTCACCTTTGATGGCGTAGATGATTATGTGGCGTTGGATGATTCTTTTGAAAAGGCGGGACAGTTTGCTCAGATCACTATTGAAGCATGGGTGAATACCACTGCAAAGGGTGGGAATAATGTGAATGATGAAGGAGCTATCATTGATTTTGATGGAAATGAGTACTTCAGCCTTTATATAGATAAGAAAAAGGGTCGTGTGTCTTTTCGAACTACCGATGAGAGTGAAACAGTAAACGACCTGGAGGCTAAAGATAAGGTGAATGATGGGGAATGGCATCACATAGCGGCTGTGTATGACGGAAAGGATAAGGTTATTTATATTGATGGGAAGGAATCTGCTTCTGTAAAAAATGCTCACAGTGGCCAGAATCTGGGTACCGGGAAGAGTCGTTTTGGCTTTATCGGGGAAGGCTCAAAGGCAGATAGTTACAACGGTTCACGAAAGTCTTATTATTTTGAAGGTAGCCTGGATGATGTGAGACTTTGGCACATAGCCAGAAGCCTGTCTGAAATTCGAAGTACCCTTACTGAAAAGCTTTCCGGTAATGAAACAGGCCTGCTTTACTACTTTAATTTTGATGAGGGAGTTGATGGAATAACTTCTGATAAAACCCGTGGTGTTACAGGTACTTTAAGTGCAGACTTGTCAGCAGGGTGGATGGCTTCCGGTGTTTATATGGGCGACCAAAGTAGCTATGCGTATGATGCCGATGAATATACATACAGTATCCCGGGGAAGGGCGCGGTAACTGTAACTATTACAGATGGCAAACCTCAAGGTATTCATATTTATTATGTTGGAGCAGCGCCTAATGATATTACCTTGCCTGACGGTATAGAAAGCCTGGAAGGATATTATTGGGGTGTATATGTAATGGGCAATACGAAGTATACACTTACTTACGATTATAGTGATTATGAAGGGGCGATTGATACGGCAGTGCTGGTATTGGCCGAAAGGCCGAACAGTGGGGCTAAATGGGCGCATGGAAACCCGCAAAAAGGCTCTAAAAAACTGGTAATTCCCAATCAAACTGGTACAGAATATATACTTGGATCGGGAGAAGAGACCGTTATGCCTATTGAGCTGCTAAGCTTTGAGGCAGTGGTAGAAGGCTCGGATGTAATTATAGACTGGACCACAACCTCCGAACTGAACAATGACTTCTTTACTATTGAGAGAAGCCGCGATGGAAAGGAATACCAAATTGTGGGCACAGTAGATGGGGCCGGCAACAGTGATGAGTCATTGTCTTACTCCTTCACTGATAGAAATCCTATGGCCGGAAAATCGTATTACAGGCTTAAGCAAACTGACTTTGACGGTAAGTTTGAATATTTTGCTCCGGCGCTGGTAAGTTATACTACTACAACTACGGAAGAATTGATGTTATCTGTGTATCCAAATCCCTCTTTTAACCAGACAATTACAGTCACCGTTGAAGGTATGGCCAGTGGACAGGACGCCCGGGTGGTGATGATGGATCTCCAGGGTAATGCGGTTTTCAGACAAGACATTCAAGATGAAGGTATGGGAGCAGTTGCCGTCAGGATAGATCCAAGTAACATGTCGGCAGGCAATTACCTGGTGATGGTATCCACTCCTGAGAATAAATACACCAAGCAGGTGATCCTAAGAAAATAACCATGTATGTTTAAAGTAAGCGGGCGGCTGTGGTTTCATGGCCACCCGTTTTTTTAAGCCGGGAAGGGTATTCTTCCTAAATAGGCTTAGTAATTCCGTTAAAAACTATAATATAAAAACAGGTGCAAAAGTGTAAATTAAGATGGATCCAAATCTGAACTACTGATTATCATTGGCAGGGCATCCTGCGGGTTCATACCTTTTGAAATCTTTTCATTTTCGGGCGCTAAAGCAGTGGGATGGCAAGATTCCATTCCGGGTACGCGTGTAATCCGTGATTGTTAATAAAAAAGCTATCTCGTTAATACTACATAGTCATTGATCAGGACTTTTAGAAAGTCGATATCCGGCATAGAGCCCTGATCGATGTTTGTTTGCGCCTTTATTTTGTCAACAAGCATATGCACTGCTTCCCTATGTGCCCGGTTGGGAAATTCTTTATAACGCTCCAGCACATTTTTTACCAGGATCATATTTGCTTCGGATAGTTTCTTCACCTCAGGAAACTTCGGTTCATAGTTTTCCAAAGAATTTATCTTGATGATATCGCTGAAGCGCAACACTTTTGAGGGCTTGATCTTGATAACGGAGGTTTCGGCAGCCATATCGCCCAGGCGCTGGTTTTTGTTGGAGCTGCTGATGAAAATAGAAGCCAGCGCGCCAAGCGAAAAGTAAATATCAATCATGCGAAATGACCATCGCAGTACATAGTCACTGGAGCGTGGTTCCGACCCGTTTAGCTTGACCACTTTCAGATCTACTGCACGTTTACCGGGTGTTTGTCCGTGGTTCAATATTTCAAATAACAATGTATAGAATAGAAATATAGGAACAATAACAAGATAATATGCATATTCGACCCCTGATCCTAATGCCGCGGCCATAATAATCATTAATATTGTGATACTACCGGCCAATATGAGAAAATCGATGAAAAAGGCAACAATTCGCTCCCTCAGAGAGGCGGCCTCAAATTCAATATTAACATTTTGTGTGGTGTTAATTTCAATTTTTTGCATATTGGAAGTCTAATAATATTGAATCACGGATAACTGATGAAGGAGACAAAGTTCATTGAGCAAAATAAGGAAAAATGGTTGAAGTTTGAACAACTCCTGCGACTTAATAAAAGAGATCCTGACAAATTAAGTGATCTGTTTATTCAAATTACCGATGATTTGTCATATGCACGCACTAACTACCCTAATCGCTCCATAAGGGTTTATCTCAACAACCTGGCCCAACAGCTTTTTTATAATATCTATAAAAACAAAAAGGAGAGCAGGAACAAATTCACCCATTTTTGGAAAGAAGAGCTACCTTCCATTGTGTTTCATTCACGTGTGGAGTTATTCATCGCCTTAGCCGTGTTTCTATTGGCTGCAGCCATTGGTGTGGTATCTTCGGTGCATGATCCGGAATTCGCCCGCAGTATACTCGGAGATTCGTATGTAGAGATGACAATCAGGAACATTGAAGAGGGAGATCCGATGGGTGTTTATAAAAAAATGAATGAGGTTGATATGTTCCTTGGCATCACCCTCAATAACGTGCTTGTTGCGTTCAGAACATTTATTACCGGCATTTTCTTCTCCCTGGGGGCCATTATCATTCTTATTTACAACGGCATAATGGTGGGCACTTTTCAATACTTTTTTATTGAAAGGGACCTGGGCTTTGAATCATTCCTTACCATCTGGCTTCACGGCACATTGGAGATATCTTCCATCGTCATTGCCGGTGGAGCAGGTATTGTATTGGGGAAAGGATTCGTTTTTCCCGGTACCTATTCGCGGTTGAGGGCATTTCAGCTTTCAGCAAGACGCGGGCTGAAGCTCCTGGTCGGAATTGTACCTATATTGGTTTTTGCAGCTTTAATAGAGTCATTCATAACCCGATATACGGAGCTGCCCACTTCGGTAAAGCTGGCTTTGATATTGGTGTCGCTGGTATTTATGCTTTTTTATTTTGTTTGGTATCCTTTTGTAAAACACCGTAATGGAACGCTGCAAGGGATCCTGGAAAGTCATTTGCAAGTCAGAAAAACACAGATTCCTCAATTTAAAGGAGCAATCAGAGGTGTCAATGAAATTTTCAGAGATGCGTTGATCATTTATAAGAAACTTTTCAGGTACTATATTAAACCGGTATTTCTTTGTTCGGTGATATATGTGGGAGCGGCTGCTTATATTTTGCAGAAGCCTGTTTCTATTGGCTTGATTTCCATCGATGTCTGGGCTTTTGAAAAGCTGTCGTTCCTTATTAATTACACGGAGTTTCCCTCATTGTTTCTTTTGAATACAGCGCTTTTAGCCGGAGTTGCTTATTGGACGCTTTACAAAGCTTCCGACATCATGATGTTCGAGCTTAATAAAAAAAGGCTTTTATGGGGAATAGTTACCAGTGCCATTTTATTCAATATCCCGTTTTTTGCCGATGGCTTTTTATCATTTATCTTATGGCTAGCAGTGCTTCCCACCGTATACTATAGCTTGT
This sequence comes from Fulvivirga imtechensis AK7, assembly GCF_000331535.1. Classification (GTDB taxonomy): domain Bacteria; phylum Bacteroidota; class Bacteroidia; order Cytophagales; family Cyclobacteriaceae; genus Fulvivirga; species Fulvivirga imtechensis. The sequence continues at coordinate 37,890 of NZ_AMZN01000001.1, forward strand.
TTATCTATCTGCAGGCCAAAAGATCATTTATTTCCGCAATGGGTTTTTTTAAGGGATTCTTAGTGCAGAGTTCGGGTCGTATTCTAGGATTATATTCGCTGCTGTTATTTATTGCATTTGTGTTTTTTGTTTTGGTTGATTCCCCGTTTTTTGCTTTCTACCTTGATTTCCTAACCTCCAATTTTGTGCTTGACCCTGATACGACATACTATGTAGGGCTGGTGCTCAACGGACTTGTTATTACCATATCTATCACCCTGATTTTACCATTGTTTTTGTATGGTTTTTCACTGCAATATTTTAGCTTGCTTGAAATAAAGGAAGCAGGTTGGTTAAAGCAGCAGATCGAGCTATTTGGAAAGGACACGGAATGATGAGGATGCGTGGTATTTGTTTATTAATATTTGGATTAACATTTGTTTTGTCCGGCCTGAGAGGACAGGAATTCGAATCGTTTGACAGGAAGGAGTGGCGTCAGATTACAAAAGATATTGACTATTCTCCCGATGGAAAGGGGGGTAATGCAGGTGAGAATAATATGCCTCGGGGAAAAGGAAATGCCGGCAAAGGACGACAGCGTGGAGAACTTCAGGATGATAATACTTCGCGTCCGATCAGCGGCTCTGGATGGGGAACCATCTTTCCTTTCGCAGGTCCGGTTTTAAAAATCATTTTTATAGTGCTGGCGATTGCGGTACTGGTGTTGGTGATCAGCAAACTGGTGGGTAATAATATTTGGCTCAAGAGGAAAAAGAAGGAGGGGGATCAGGAGCAAATGGCCTTAGAAGACATAGAGGAAAATCTGATGGAGTCAGATTTGATGCGCTGGCTACGAAAGGCTGTTGAAGACAAGAATTACCGGCTCGCTCTTCGGATCTATTACTTAATGATCATTAAAGAGTTATCCATCAAAGGCCTTATAATCTGGAAGAAAGAAAAGACCAATCTTGAATACCTCTATGAAATGCGTGACCATGGCAGTCATTCGCAATTTGAGGAGATTACTGGTATCTATCAGTTGGTATGGTATGGCGAGAAGGAGTTAGGAGATGGGTACCTGATCAATGCCAGCCACAAGTTCAAGGATTATTTTCAAGCTATTAACACCCTTCAGAATGGATAGAAAAAAGCTGTTCATTATTATCGGGGCGTTGCTGGTGGGGGTCTTTCTTGTTTTCTATTTTACGAAAGACCGGGACTCCAGGTTCTTTAGCTGGCGAGAGACCTTACGTATTGATAGCAAGGAGCCTTATGGTGCATTTGTTTTTCACCAGTTACTGAAATCACACTTCAGTGATTCCTTTACCATATTGGAGTCATCGTTGTCAGACACAATATCCGGCACACAACGCAACTCACTCTATGTGCTTTTGGGGCAGAGCGGCTACTATCAGTATGAAGATATTGATTCTCTGATGTCGTTTGTAAATGCTGGTAATGTTGCTTTTATAGCAACAAACGCTTTTCCCTATGATGTCAGTTATGAGATACTTACCGGTGAGTGTGGTATTATTCAGTCATGGCCGTCAGAGGAGGTAGAAATGAACCTCGAAAATGATTCGACACGTTACTGGTATACCTACGTGCAGAATCATGAAGCTGCCGACTACTATTGGAATTATCTGGACAGTCTGATCTGTCCGCAGCAACTGGAGGCATTGGGACACTTTGAGGGAAGCAGAGCCAATTTTTTGCGGGCTCCTTATGGAGAAGGTTATTTTTACTTTCATACTACTCCGCTGGCGTTTACTAATTATTACCTTACGGATGAAGAGCACCTGGGTTATGTGGAAAATCTATTGGCTTACTTCCCGACCGGGCATATTTACTGGGATGAGTTCAGTAAACTTCCTTTTCAGGCTGGAAATGATAAGAATAGTCCGCTGAAGTACATACTTTCGCAGCCAGCACTTCGATGGGCATGGTATCTTTTATTGGCAGGCGTACTCATTTATTTCATCTTTTATGCCAGGCGCAGACAAAGAATTATTCCTGTACTTGCTGCTAACCGCAATACATCAATAGAGTTTGCCGAAACCATGGGATACCTCTATTTTGAGGAACAGAATCATAAGAAAATAGCTGATCATAAAATGAACCTCTTTATGGCATTTGTGAGGAACAGGTATTATCTGCATACGAATAATGTGAATGACCAGTTGATCAGAAAAATAAGCCTGAAATCTCATGTGTCTGAAGACGAGGTGCACAAGATTTTTAAAGAATACCAAAGGCTTGATTTTAAAGTGGAAATATCAGCTAATGAGCTCATTAGATTTCACGAAATGATTGAGTCGTTCTATCAAAAAAGTAAATAAGAAGAAAATATAGATTAATGGAAGAAGAAAATATACAAGTAGATGAAAAGCTGGTTCGCTTCAGGGAAAGTGTGAATGCCGTGAGGCAGGAAATAAAGAAGCTCCTTGTTGGACAGGATCAACTGGTAGACCTGATGATGGTGTCACTTTTTACCAAAGGACACATATTATTAGAAGGGGTACCCGGACTGGCCAAAACTATGGGAGCAAAATTATTTGCCCAAACTTTGTCGGTTAACTACAGTCGCATCCAGTTCACACCGGACCTCATGCCTTCCGATGTTGTAGGCACTTCGGTGTTTAATCTTAAAAATTCGGAGTTTGTGTTTAATTCCGGGCCGGTATTTTCCAATATTGTTCTCATAGATGAGATCAACCGGGCGCCCGCAAAAACGCAGGCAGCCCTCTTTGAAGTAATGGAAGAACGACAGGTGACAGTGGATGGCACCACCTACCCAATGGAATTTCCATTTATGATCATTGCCACACAAAATCCGATAGAGCAGGAGGGTACATACAGACTTCCTGAGGCACAACTCGACCGGTTCCTTTTTAAGATTAAGCTGGATTATCCAAACCTGGAGGAAGAAAAGCTTATTCTTAGAAAGTTCAGGCAGAACTTCTCACTAGAGTTAATGAAGACCGTAAAGGCGGTACTGAAGGAAAAGGATATCAAAGAAGCGGGACAGTTGATAGAGAAGGTACATATAAAAGATGAGATCCTCGATTATATTGCGGAGATCATCTTTGATACTCGTAATAATGGCGATCTATTCCTGGGCGCTTCCCCCAGGGCGTCTCTGGCGCTTATGCGGGCCTCAAAAGCAGTTGCAGCCATCAATGCACGAGATTTTGTGATCCCCGATGACGTAAAATTTGTATCAAAGGCTGTGCTGAACCATCGTATCATTCTCAACCCCGACAGGGAGCTTGAAGGAATGGAACCAGAAGATGTTATCGAAGAGATCATCAAGAAAACTGAAGTGCCCAGGTGATAAAACTACGCAACTTGTATCTGCCTTCCAGATTCTTTTACCTACTGGGAGGCATCATTTTCATATTTGTACTGGGCTTTGTATGGCCAGTATTTTTGGCTATTGGCCAAACAACTTTACTGGCACTGGCAGCTACACTGATCGTGGATGTTCTGCTGCTATATAACAAATCGCTGAAGCTGAGGTGTGTGCGGATTACCTCAAGGCTTATGTCGCTTGGAAATGAAAATGAGGTGAAGTTGAGAATAGCAAGTGCCGCTGGTATTCCTCTTATTATTGATGCGGTAGATGAATTGCCCTACCAACTCCAACAGCGAGATTTTCGGCTGAAGTTTATGATCAATCCCGGAGAAAGAAAGCTATTGGTATATCATGTGCGGCCATTGGTGAGGGGAGTCTATAATTTTGGCCGCCTGCATCTGTTTTTGTCTTCTGCAATCGGTTTAATACAAAGAAGGTTATCGTTTGAAATTCAGCAGGATATTGCGGTGTATCCCTCTATCATGGACATGAAGAAGTACGAGCTGAGATCTGCCATGAGCGCCACCGCTAACTTTGGAATCAAAAAGATCAGAAGGATAGGGCATAGTTATGAATTTGAGCAGATCAAGGAATATACCAGAGGCGATGACTATAAAAGTATGAACTGGAAGGCTACGTCACGGATCAATAAGCTGATGGTAAATAGCTACACAGATGAGAAGGCCCAGCAGGTGTACTGCCTGATCGATAAGAGTCGTTATATGAAAATGCCTTTTAATGGTCTCAGCTTACTTGACTATTCGATTAACTCGAGTTTAGTTATTGCGAATACATCGCTTCAGAAGCAGGATAAGGCGGGATTGATCACTTTTTCGGACCGGGTGGAAAGTATGATTCGGGCCGATAGAAATCGCAATCAGCTTAAACTGATACTCGAAACTTTATACAAAGAGGAGGAGTCGATGCTGGATGCTAATTATGAAAAGATGTACCCTGCCCTGCAGCGAACGCTTAGAAGCAGAAGTCTTATATTCCTGTTTACCAATTTTGAGAGTGTGCATTCTTTGGAACGGGTATTGCCTGCTCTTAGAAAGATCAATAAATCGCATTTGTTGGTCGTCATAGTATTTGAGAATAAGGAGTTGATAGAATACTACAATGCTGAGAAGAAATCCCTCAAAGACATCTATTACAAAACAATTGCTCACAAGCTGGCTGCTGATCGGGAGCAAATAGCCAACGAGCTTCGGCACTATGGCATTCAATACATCTTTACCCGCCCTGAGCATTTGTCTATCAATGCCATTAATAAATACCTGGAATTAAAGAGTAGGGGCATGATATAAAGTTTCACACTATCGTATATTTCTCATTTTCAGAGATCAAATGACTTTTTGCACCTAACTATCCAAGGTTGTGATTGTTATTAGAAAAAATAATAATTCAATAAATCAAGGATATACTATGGAAGCAAAGGTAGCTAGTGAAATAAAAGAGATATTTGAAGTGCTTAACGAAAGGATCAAGGGCTATGAAAAAGCTTTTAACAATGCTGAGGCTCCTGAAATTAAGTCCATATTTGAGAAATATATGCTCCAGTCGATAAGCTTTGAAGAAGAGCTGAGGCCATTTTCAACCAAACGTCCCGAAGACGCGGGTACACGAGTGGTTGGTGATGTCTGGAGGTTCTGGATGGACATAAAAAAAGCACTGTCAGCCAATACCGATGAAGCTATGATCAATGCTTCAATTACCGGTGAAGAGGCGGCAATTGACAAATACCAGCATGTGTTAAGGGATCCGGATCTCTCTTCTAACCTAAGAGAGCGCCTGGAGCAGCAGTTGATCGAACTTCGTGGCGCTCACGGCAACTTATGCCGTTTGAGGGATCTTGTAAAAGAGTCGCATTAGAGAGAAGTCCGAAGTCCGAAGTCTGAAGTAAAGAAGTGCAAAACTGGTCGGATGAGCATGTTTTTAAAACAAGTCTCATCGGGTGAATGATTTTTGAAAGTCGGAAGACGGAAATTGGAAGAACCTGAATAGAAGACGGTGATCGGTAATGCGAAACCTGTGAGTTTTTATATACGCGCTCATTCTCCTCCTTCGGAGATACAGAGGTGGATTGACGCTTAGCGCTTAGCGCCCGGCTCCACGCTCTACCACCTCCGTCCTTCGGACACCTCCGCCAGCGGAGGACAGTGACGGATGTAAGAAGTGCAAAACTGATCGGATGAGCATGTTTTTAAAACAAGTCTCATCGGGTGAATGATGACTATAATGAGGTAGCCTTAAAAAAATAATCCGGCCGCAGAAGCCGGATTATCAAACATTAGGAATTAGATTAACTTAATGGAGAATATTTTCTTCAACTTTTCTTAAATCACCATATACAAAAGATGTTCCTTTATTTTAAACTGCTTCAATGCTTAAAATTTAGCCGTTTGAAGCATCTACTTCTTCATGTAATCCCCAAATAACCTCAAAAATGTGGAGAAATATTCTCAAAATTGCACAAAGGCATGATGCCGTTATTTAGAAATTGTTACTGAAAACAGGGAATCAGTTTGAAGCCCCTTAACAATCTTTTACATTTCGGTTCCTGTTCACACAGTTTCCCTGGTATTCTCCTTTTGAAACTTATAGATAAGATAAAACAGAGCAGGCAGGATGAACAGGCTCCCCATTATTAAAGCCCAGCCCAAGCCATCTACCGGGCCCTTGTTTGCTGCGGCATCCAGCAGAGACAGGTTGTCGCCATTGCTGGTTACGACAAAGTCAGGAAAATAAAGATAGCTCACTGCAAAAAGTATCATCGTAATTTGGAATCCAGCAGTGAGCCTGATCCTGACTTTGCTTCTGCGCTTGAGGAACTGCCATAGCAGGATCAGAGAAAGTGTGGCTGCTATAAGTGCCGTTAACGTCACCGGTTGACTGATAAGCTCTCTCATAAGCTTTAATCCCTCTATTTCCGCAGCTATGAATACCAACCCACCTGTAGTAACTGTGGTAATGTTAAAAAGACGCGATTTTCTGATGAAAACGGTTTTCATTGCCTCATCTTTTGTTTCACCCGTTAAGTAAATGGCAGCCAGGAACCCACAAATGGAAACAGTAAATAGTCCTACGGCAAACGAAAAATAATTTATCCATGTCCAGATGTAGCCTTCGCTGAAAGTTTGGGCTTCAGGGTCAATATTCCCCGCAAGTAAGGAACCTGCTATTATTCCCAGAAATAACGGAGTGATGAAGCTGGAATAAGTAAATATAAAGTTGTAGACCTGTTGCATGTCATCCTTCACCGCATCGTAATGGCGAAAAATAAATGCCGTACCTCTTCCAATAATACCGAAAAGCATTAATAGCAGAGGGATGTGCAGGTGGACGGAAAGAATGCTGTAGATAGCCGGAAATCCTACAAACAGGATAACAATAACTATGATCAGCCACATGTGGTTGGCCTCCCAGATAGGGCCTATAGTTTTGTAGGTGAGTGTTCTTACTTGCGTACGCACTTTGCCTCCGGATGTCAGTTCAATAATGCCGGCTCCGAAATCAGCTCCCCCAAACAAGATGTAGAGGAGTATGGAAAGGTATAAAAAAGCTATTACAACGTATATCATACAAAAGATGGATTAGTAGTGTCTCTAAGAAAACGTCAATGTCTGCGTTTCGTTTGTCCCAAAAATGCTCTCGTACCTCAGTACGCTCCGCTTTTTGTGACTTCGTCCGGCACTTTGTCGGGAATGTTTTCTTAAAGCCACTTAGAGTTTTCTTACCAACACTAGTTAAGATAAAGAGAGTCGCCCGGATCATCGCCATTTGCATCATAGAGTACAGGAACCATTTTCATCTGCCTGTATAACAGAAAAGTAACAACAGCAGCCAGTGATATATACACTATGGTGAAAAGAATAAACGAATAGAAGATACCAGGCATGGGTGTTACAGCATCTTTGGTCTTCATTATCCCATATATTATCCACGGTTGCCGGCCCACTTCTGTTACTGTCCAGCCGGCCTCTACCGCTATGAAGCCAACAGGGGTGGCCGCGATAAAGAGCCGTAGAAACCATTTCTTCATTATCCAGCTTTTCTTCTTCCACCGAGCAATAAAAAACAAAATACTAAGGGCTACCAGCGCCATCCCAAATAATACCATGATCTGAAATGCGAAATGTGTGATCAGCACCGGAGGGTGATATTCCGCGGGGATATCGTTGAGTCCGGTTACGCGAGCGTCAAAATCTCCATGAGCCAGATAGCTGAGCGCTCCGGGTATTCTTATTGCATAGTCAACAGTTCGCTTTTCTTCATCAGGAATACCGCCAATGATCAGGTCCGCGTGATCTTCGGTCTCAAAATGAGCTTCCATGGCCGCCAGCTTAGCAGGTTGTCGCTGTGCTACATCTTTAGCGGCCACGTCACCTGTTAAAGGCTGTGCTATGGCTGAGACAGCTCCAAATACGAGGGCAATTTTAAATGCCTTAAGATGAAATCGTATATTTTTTCTTTTTAGAAGCATAATAGCGTGTATGCCGGCTACCCCGAACCCGGTGGCAACAAAGGCAGCCACGATCATATGTAATGCTTGGGTAAACCAGGCATCGTTAAACATGGCTGCTATCGGATCAATATTGTGGTATTCTCCATTGACATAGTCAAAGCCTTCAGGGCTGTTCATCCATCCATTGGCTGCTACTACAAGTATACCCGAGGCAATACCGCTGATCCCAACAACGACACCAGTTACCCAATGGAACCATTTGTTGAAACGGTCCCAGCCATAGAGGAAGAAACCAATAGCGATCGCTTCTATGAAAAATGCCGTTCCTTCTAAAGAAAAGGGCATACCAAAAATAGGTCCTGCATGTTCCATAAACTGGGGCCAGAGAAGGCCCAATTCAAAAGAAAGGATGGTGCCGGAAACAGCGCCGGTTACAAAAAAGATGGCAACTCCCTTGCTCCAGGCTTTGGTCAGGTTTCTATATTGCTCGTCATTGAAGCGCAGGTAAAGGTAATGTGAGGTGGCCATAAAAAAAGGCATTACCATACCGATGCAAGCAAAAATAATATGAAAGCCCAAAGACAGGGCCATTTGCGAGCGGGCTGCCAGCAAGTCATCCATAGTAGCAATGTTTTGGTTTTAAAAACAGCCATGAATACTCGATTGTTGCTCTGCAAGCCTGAGCATTATGCCGTTATATAATGCTTTCAACAAGTATTCGTCTGTACCGTAAAAGTAGTCATCAAAGAACAAGTATCATTAGTTGTCGATGATGAATATCTGTGATAATGTCATCTTTTTTTTATATATTATAATCACAACCTACCTGGATCAACTGAACACTGGAAAACTAAAAAAAAAATAATATGGCACAGTTTATTGCTTATGACAAGAAGGTCAATGTAAACGGACAAACTATTCTTTCGGTGATCAATGCCATGGACTATGGTAAAGATACCCGGGCGGCTATTCTGAAAAAGCATGGTTTATCAGGTATCGAGCCTGAGAAGTGGTACAACCAACAAAATTGGTTGGATGCATTTAAAGAGATACAGTCTTCGCTAGGCGAAAAGACATTGTATATTATTGGTAAGGCCATACCTGCTAATGCTAAATTTCCACCCGAAATAGACAGTCTTGAAAAGGCGCTTGGCTCCATAGACATTGCCTATCACATGAATCATAGTAAGGGTGAAATAGGTCATTACAAACTTGCCGCGTTTGATGGTAATAAACATGAAGCTGTTATGGTTTGTAACAATCCTTACCCCAGTGAATTTGACCGGGGAATAATCATGGCCATGGTGAGCAAATTCAGACCAAAAGATTCAATTAAATATGATGTGCAACTGGATGCCTCAAAGGAAACGCGAATAAATGGCGCTGATAGCTGCACCTACAAGATCAGTTGGTGATGGGGCTTAGATATGAGATATGAGATGGGCCTGGTGGCTTTAGGCACTTCTATTAAGCCTGAGGCCAGTAGCCTTATCAACGGTGAAACTGAGAACTGAGAACCGGCTGACAACAATCATACCCCAATGTGACGCTGGTCATCTGATTTTAACGGTATCTCACTTACTTTCATATAAAAATTAGAGCTATGAGATCGACACGAGTAAAAGCCGGACCATTTCACAGAATAGGAGATAGTTATGCAACATTCTTTGATCGCGATCATTTTCTGGGTAGGAACGCCTTCGAAGACGGATGGTTAACCAAATCTTCCCGCGACTTGTTAGTAAGGTTAGGAAAGGATAAGCATGGTAATACCCGCCTGGAAGTATTGACGCCTATTAAACCGGTAAAATAGTTTGGTAAGCGAAGGGGTAGTACTCTATTGACACCTGGACTTTTGCGGAGTAGGGTATTCCAGGTCAGGTAGGAATTGATTTGTGTCATTTAAATGAGTAACTTATGATAATCATAGTATTTGGTTTACCCGGATCCGGTAAAACGTATTTTGCCGAACGACTGGCGCATCGAATTAAAGCAAACCTCATAAGCAGCGATACGTTACGCAAGGAAATTGTGGATGTGCCCACATATTCAGACGATGAGAAGAGGCTGATATATAAGAAAATGTTTGACATTATGTATGATTTTCTTCATTCAAAAAATCACCTGGTGTTGGATGGCACATTTTACAAAGCTGAACTCAGGAATAATTTTATAGAAGAAGCACAGGGCATAGGAAAGAATATCAGTTTTATTGAGATACAGGCAGATGAAGGGCTGATCGAAGAACGGCTGGCTCATAAACGTAAAACCAGCGATGCAGATTTTGAGGTATATCAACGTATTAAAAATGAGTTTGAGCCTTTTCATTTGGATCATCTGGTCTTAAAATCAACCAATGAAAACATAAATGAAATGCTGGGAACAGCTATGGAGTATCTTTTTCCGCAGCATGTCATAAAACAATAATGCCATGATGGATTTTAATAAATATGCAGCAAAGGGTAATCAAATATTAGATGAAGTTGCTGTTGAACTCGGCTTCGTTGATGACAGGGAAAGAGCCGGGCGAATATTACGCGCAGTATTACACACATTACGGGAGCGCCTTACGATCCAGGAATCGTTTCAATTGATAGCACAGTTGCCATTTGTCATCAAAGCGCTGTATGTAGAAGGGTGGAAATACCAGGAAAAACCATTCAGGATCAAGCATATAGGTGAATTTGTAAAAAATGTCATCCATGAGGATTTCCCGGTTGGCCACCATGACATATCTACGGCAAAAGATGGTGAAAATGCAATAATGGCTGTGTTAAAAGTAATTAAACGACATGTGTCAGAAGGAGAGATAAGAGATATATTGGCTACTATTCCGGCAGACTTGCATCCACTATGGGGCGAGGTAAAAAAGGAACCGTCTTCATGACTAAGAATGAGGTAGACTTACTTATTACCAGTGGGTTTTCTGACCAAGGAAAGACCATTGAAATGATAGAAACTCATATTTCATGGGTTATTATCACTCCTTTTTTTGCTTTTAAACTAAAAAAACCAGTCAAATACCCTTTTTTGGATTTTTCAACGCTCGACAAACGTAAATTTTACTGTGAGCGTGAAGTGCTTTTAAACAGCAGACTTTCCAATGATGTCTACCTGGGAGTGCTTCCGGTTTGGCAGTATAAAGACAAGTTCGTTATCGGGGAAGCGGGCCCGGGTACAATAGTAGATTATACAGTGCAGATGCGTACGCTCGATCCCGATAAACGAATGGATAAGCTGTTAAATGCCGGACTTCTCACCTTTAATGATCTAAAACCTATAGCTGAAAAGTTGATTACCTTTCATCAGCATGCCACCGAAATTAAGGGGGTGGAGTATAATGCCATTGGGAAACGCTTTGCTGAGGTAGCTTCGGAAACTGAATTTTTAGCTGGTACATTGGGTAGCACAGCCGACATCATACAGGAAGCCATCCAGCAGTCGGACAACTTTGTTGACCAAAATAGCGAGCTCTTAAAGGAGAGGGTAGAAAAAGGGTACATAAGGGACGTTCATGGAGACTTGCATGCCCGCAACATTTTTTTGCTTGATAAACCAATTATTTTTGATTGTATCGAGTTCAGCGATGAATTGCGACAGATCGATCTGCTCAATGAGCTTGCCTTCTTTTGCATGGATCTTGATGTAGCCGGGTACCAGGAGTTAAGCTCCCGGTTTTTTGAGTATTACAATCAACTGTTCTGCATTTGTAAAAGCGCTGAGGAAGAAAAGCTGTTTGTTTATTTCAAAGCATACAGAGCCAATGTGAGAGCGAAGGTCAACTCACTCAGAGCCAGGAGCGCTGATAGTGAGGAGGCGCTTCAGCAGGCTTTGAATGAAGCCAGGCGGTATCTCATACTGATGAAAACTTATATGGATATATTAGTGGAACAGCATGCAGATCACAACCGGTAATTGTTTGTTTTAGAACTTAAAGCTTGGATCTTGCTGCTATACTGATCTCCTTGATCCCAGATAATATGCCAGACACAGCTATTCGTTTATAGTTAAGGCGCTAATTACCACATCCGAATCTTCCTGAGCTTTTAAGACAATGTCTTTAATATTCTGATCAACGGATATCAGCATCAGGTCGCCCTCTCCTAAAGAGTAATGGCTATCAAGCGCTATTTCCAACGCGCCTCTAAAAGTATAGCATCCAATTACTGAGCTATCCTTATTGACGGCATGTTTGTATGTATCGCCCTTCTTTAACGTAAATCCTTCCAGTCTTCCTTTGGTTTTGCCCCTGGTCATTAAATTAAAGTCAGTAGCTCTGCCATAGCTAATAGTATCCCAGCCCCCGTTAAAGGTGTCGGTATCAAATTTCTCCAGTGTGACGGTGTGTTTACCCGGGTGTTCCAGGGTGAGGCGCCCATCCAGCACTAATAGTGTTCTGTCAATTCCAGGCAATTTGGTAAAACTGGACTCATCTATTTCTACCTCGGCCAGGCTCAGCCGGTAAAAAAAATTCCTATCCTTAAAACGGCTTTTTTTTGGATAAATGACCAATTCTGTAGTCGTGCCACCGGTCCATCTGGTGGTCGCCTGTTCTTTTTTCCTGATGATATTAATTTGCATAAACAAATGATTTAAGACCGGTCTATTACTAAATACCGGAGAGGAACCGGAATAAGCAATATATTGTGAGTTCGATATAAAATACCTAGTGTCTCTAAGAAAGTGTCAATGTCTGCGTTACGCTTGCCCCAAAAATACTCTTTCCGGCAACTGTACGGGACTCTGATTTTTGGGGCTTCGTCCCGCCCTTTGGCGGGAACATTTTCTTAAAGCCACTTAGAGTTTTCTTACAGACACTAGTTAGATGCACAGATGCATCTGAAGTCACCCAATCCTCGTTGAAGAATCATTCCCTGCCTTTTGGGTAGGGTGTTTTAGGTTCCCTGGGAGGTGGGGTAGGTGGTTCGCCCGGAGGTTGAGTAATAGGTTCCTTTGGTGGTTTTTCCGGCTCTTCAGGGGGAAATTTTTCCGGACTATCCGGCTCCGGTATTATTTCAGGGGGCCTGTTAGGTGGATCTATTTCTGGTCTTTGCTGGTCTGTCATAATTTTAATCTTGAATTATTGAGTTTTGTACCTTAATTCAATGAGCCTTGAAATTGGGGAGCTTTGTCAGCTCTATCATTAAAATGAATTTTACTCGCGTTTTGTTTAATATCATGCCCATTTTAACTTGTTCAATAATCGGCTGGAAGTGTCAATAGCGGTGTGTCGCTATGCAAAACCAGCTTTCTGGTGGTACTTCCTTCTACCAATTGGTATAAAAAACTATGCTTACCGGGGCTCATGGCAAGGAGGTCGATACCATTTTTAATGGCATACTCATTTATTGAATTCGCTACGTCTTCAGATGAAATGTTAACGTATGTTTTATTGAGGTCTTTCAGTTGTTCCGAAAGCCATAATACCGCATCCGGGCTTACATCATCATCCATCGAAACGTCTTTGTCTTTTTTGATGTGCAACAGTATAACCTCCGCTCTGAAATGACGTGCCAAATGCTTCAATACGGTCAGCAAATGGATGTTTTCCTTTTCATGCAGCCCAACCGCGAGTGCAATTTTGTTGATAGAAAATTTTGAGGCTTTCTGAGGCACTGTCAGTACCGCGCATTCAGCGTGTTTCACTATTTTGTAGGTGTTACTGCCAAATATGTCCTTCAATTTGTTGTTTGAACCTTTTGTGCCCATGACAACAAGCGACACCTCTTTGCTCGCGACCATCTCCTCGATCTTGTTCACAACAAAGCCGGTTACCACTTCAATATCTACCAAACCAGGATCAATGTTCGGGAGTTTCTCTCTCACCAGTTGATCAAGCTTTTCTCTGGCTTCCTGCATTTCATCTTCAATCATACCTTCATCTACAAACATAGTGGCATCTCCTCCTATGGGTTCAACCACGTGCAGAAGCATCAGTCGGGCATGCAGGGCCTGTGTCATTTGTGCTGCATAAGCAAAAGCATTTAAAGCACTTTCGGAAAAATCAACCGGCATTAAGATCTTAAACATTTCTGGTACGGTTAAGTTGTGAATATCTTTTTGTTTCAGTTTAATAAAAGTTAGCCAAAGGAATATCACCAGCTTCCATTTTTTTGCCTTTTTTTCTGTTGCTCAGGTAGTCGGATATGATCTTAAACTGCAACCTGTTCATTTTTTTTGTTTTATGAGGTGAATTTAGAGCCAGATAGGTAAGCCCCAGCAGGGAGAGTTTCCAATCTTCATATACGCGGCCCTGATCACAGCGATAAACCAGCTTGATGTTTTCCGAAGCGTCAATATGAGCATCAGTCATAGCATCTATGAGTGGAGATATCGCGTGATGTAATTCATCCATATTTGCATACCCCATCGATTTCATCCAATCTTGTGCATAGTAAGTTAAGTTTCGATCATTTAATGCTTCAATAAAACGCTCCAGTATGGCGCTTTTTGATAATTGTTCCAGTGATGTTATTGAGATTTCCATGTTTGTTTTCTGTTTAGTTGGCATGACTCGTTTGTTTGGAATGGTGCATTGCTTTAAGCTGCTTGAAAAGCGCTGTTTCCTGATCACTTAAGCTGGCAGGTATCAGTACATTGACAGTTACATAAAGATCTCCGTATCTATGACCCGTTTTTGCTGGCATACCTTTCCCTTTTATCCTTAATACTTTGCCATTAGCAGTACCAGCAGGAATGCTCAGGCTCACCGGCCCGTGTAGGGTGTTTATGGTTATTTTTCCACCCAGCACGGCTGTATAGATGTCCAATGGAAGGTCAGCATACAGGTCGTCTTCCTTGCGCTGATAGCGTGGATGAGGATCGATATGAATTTGCAGGTAAAGATCCCCCCGTGGACCACCGGCAGAAATGCCTTTTCCCTTTACGCGTAGCGTTTGACCATCCTGTACACCCGGCTTTAACTTAATTCTGATCTTCTCACCGTTGATATTGAGTATCTTAGCTCCTCCGCCAAAGGTATCTTCAAGGCTTATCCGTATATCGGCATGCAGGTCCTGTCCCTGGGGTTGACGGCTGGTCCTTCCGGCATTTTTTCTGCCAAATCCGCTTCCAAAAATGGTTTGAAAGAAATCTGAAAAATCGCCCCCGCCAAAGAAATCATTCATATCGCCCTCATAATAGGTATGTCGCTGCCCCTGGGGACCGGACGCATATTGAGCCCAGTCAAAACCTGACCCATCGCCACCGGCATGTTGATAATGTCTCCAATTGGCTCCCAATTGATCATATTTCTTTCTTTTTTCCGGGTCCTTCAGCACTTCATATGCCTCGGCAATTTCCTTGAAACGAGCTTCTGCCTCTTTATTATCAGGGTTTTTGTCAGGATGATACTTTACCGCCAATTTTCGGTATGCTTTCTTTATATCCTCTGCGGAGGCTTTTTTGTCCACACCCAGTGTTTTATAGTAATCCTTGTATTCCATCAGTTGGCCAGATCAGGAGGTCTTCTTTTTTAACAAACAAATGAAGTATTCAATGAGTTAAAATTATTGTGAGAAAAGGGAAGTAAGAAAAACATTCGTCAAACGAAATAATGATTTATGTCATGTGCTAAAATTTAGCTTTAAACGAAACATTTTAAACCAATTAGCATTACTACATTAAGGATGAATTGCCCGGGCGCACATGACGAAGATCAGGTGTAATCTTGAGATTTATTATTACAATTCTTCATGTTCAGTTTTTAACTTTAAGAAATACAAGATCCCGCTATGAATACCAAATCCAAAGTTCCGTACAAAGTCTCTGAGTATATCAGGGATACATTTCGCGAAGAGTTTCTGTGTTCGATCAAGTCTTATACCAGAGATGGTAAAACTTATTATCTTGCAGAGGTGACTAAGGATGATCTTATCCATCACCTGAAATTTGATGAGAAGGGCCAATTGATGAAAGATGATGCCGATCCGGCTTTTCCTCCGGATATTCATGATGAATCCTTTAAAGAGGAGGGACTTGATTTTGAAGATTATTGATTTACCTTCTTTTTGTGTATATTAGGTATACTAACAAGCACTTGTCGTATGAAAGGCATTTTTATTTTATTTTGTTGTTTTTATGTCACAGACTTGTTGCAAGCACAGGATATCATTCCCTTCAGAGAGGCAAATTCTTATGTCTTTGAATTAGACTATAACTTTAAAACAAAACCGCCGCCACCTAAAGACTTCATATCGATGACCGATACATCTCCGGGTACCACGGATCTGTTGCCCTATGTTAAAGTAAAGTTTGATCTACTCACGCTGGGGCAAAATGATTATCGGATTAAAGTGGTAAACGGCCATGGAGGATCAGTTTTTAGTAGAAAATTGAAGGGGCCAATGGCCTTTGATATCGATATGGGATTTGCAGAAGACATTAAAGACCGTATAGTACCCCATTCCTATAGCGTCTATTTTATGGATAAAGCTAAAAATATCCTTTCCCAGATCACCATTGAAGTAAAAAAAGACGGTGAACTACTGCTTAATGAGCAGGTATATGGGAAGTTGTAGTGGCTATATATCTGTCTGATTACCAGTTATTTAAATTTTATTTTCTCCTTTTGGTCCTATAATTGTTCTACAACGTGCAGAACAATCTCTTAAGGCTATGAAGATAACTGTACCGTTTTTATTGATACTGGCTGTTGCAATCCAGGCCTGCCACATCGATATAGAAGAACCGGCTCCCGTGATAGTATATGCCGATGAGAGGGATTATTTCACTGGAGTTTTTAATGTGGAAGAATACAGCGAGACATTCGATGTTCATAACTATTATACTATTGATGTGGTGAAGGCAGCGGGATATCCAGGTATGGTTTACCTGAGAAACTTTTACGGAGCAGGTGTAATGGTTTTGGCCGAAGTAGAGGGCGTTCATTTGTATATTCCTCACCAGGAAATAAATGGATTTGAAATTGAAGGAGAAGGTATAATTAACGATCACCGGCTTGATCTGTACTATACAGTGCATGATCATCTGGCGGCATATGATTTTATAGATTACTGTAGTTCCACGGCATGGCGATAGCCGCTGTGGGGTGTTGTTTTGAGTTTTATGACCTGAAATCCCGGATTACCCCGGGATTTTTTTGTTTAAACATTAATTATAAACCGTGCCTTTCCTTTTATTTAGTAATTTAGCGTTTTCAATAAGGTTTTTAGAAGATGAAATTAGATATATTGGCATTGGCGGCCCATCCGGATGACACAGAGCTTAGCTGTTCAGGTACGTTGGCGGCACACATAGCTCAGGGATATAAAGTTGGAGTGGTCGACCTCACCAGGGGTGAAATGGGCACCAGGGGTACTGTTGAGATCAGGAAACAGGAGGCGCAAGCATCAGCAGAAATATTAAAATTGTCAGTACGGGAAAACCTGGGATTTGAAGATGTGTTTTTTGCCAATGATAAGGAACATCAGCTCCGGGTTGCAGCAATAATCCGAAAATACCGGCCGCACATACTGCTGGCTAATGCAGTTAGAGACCGGCACCCTGATCATGGGAAAGCTGCAAGCCTGGCTACTGACGCTTATTTTGTTGCTGGTCTGAAACAAGTGGAGTTGACTGATGAAGATGGACAGGTGTTGGAGCCGTGGCGTCCTAAGGCGGTTTACCACTATATTCAAAGCAACTACATAAAACCTGATTTTGTAGTGGATATCAGTGATGTATGGGATATTAAAATGGCGTCTATAAGAGCATTTAAGTCACAGTTTTTTAATCATGACAGTGCTGAGCCTGAAACTTACATATCCAATCCGGAATTTATGAAGATGATAGAAGCCCGGGCTAAGGAATACGGCCATAGCATAGGCGTAAAATATGGAGAAGGGTTTACAGTAAACCGTAATATCGGCATTAAAGATATCACCGGTTTACTGTAAGTTGTTACAAACCTTTAACAGGCTCTACTGTATAACCTTCCTGGGAAAGCAGGTGTAAAATTCCCTCTTCATCGGCAAGATGAGAGGCACCAATAGCGAAGAACGTAGGTGATTCTTTCATATAAGAGGTCATTTTAGGGATCCACTCCCTATTTCTTTCAACAATAAAATGCTGTTTAAACCGGGCATTTTCTTCAACAGGATGCATAGTATACTCCAATGTAGTGTGAAGATCGCCCTGCTTATATGCCTCAATCAATGTTTTGTAATCGGCCAATTGGGCATCAAGATTTTCCAGTGTATGTTTCAAAGCGTTTACCTGATCTTCGATAGGGAATTTTTCCAGGGCTTCCACCTCTCGTTCTACAGTTTCAAGGCCGAGCGTCAGCATATCCTTTTCTACAGCTTTTTCAATCAGGTGTAGCTCATAATATTTCACCTCTTTACCCAGGGCCAGCCGGGTAATAGTCGTGGAAAGCATTACAGGTTTAAAGTGTTTGTATACCAGATTAAATTTCATGCTGCTTACACCAAATTTATTGGTAAACAGATCCTTCAGCTTGTTGTATTCTTCCTTTGAAAGAAAATCTTCAATGCTTTTGTGGCCATCGAGGTGAGCGGCTTTGTTTAATTCATGTTTGGCATGATGATCTAACAGTGTTTCTGTGGAGAGTATTTTACATTCGGCCAGGCGCTCGCTGACGTTTTTAGGCATGAAAAAATCATCGGCAGGTATAAATTTGACAATGGCGAAAATGTAAGATGGTTTTTCCAGCCCATTACCGCTTACCTTCCAAAGGAGCGCGTTTTCTTTGTAAACCTCAGTTTGCCCGACTGAAGAAAAGTGAATCAGAAAGAGAATGGCAGAAAGCGCCAATTGCACGCTTCTTTTGAAGGATGTAGTTAAAGGATTGTTCATTAGTACGTTTGGTTGATATCTTGTTGTAATTTTACAGAGCGAATCTAAAAAAATAATTTGAATAATGTCGATAAATATTACAACGCCTGCATTGCTTTTTCCTGCCATTTCACTTCTGCTATTGGCCTATACAAATCGCTTTTTGGCCATAGCCACATTGATCAGAAGTTTGCATAAAAAGCACCAGGAATACCCAAACGAACATATCATTGTAGGGCAGATCAAAAACCTGAAAACCAGGCTCAGCCTGATCAAAAACATGCAGGTGTTTGGTGTGTCCAGCTTCTTTTTATGCGTATTGAGCATGTTTATGCTTTTCCAGGACAATGAACTTTATGGTAATTACATGTTCGGTGCCAGTATGCTGCTTTTGTTGATATCTCTGGGTATTTCTTTGAGAGAACTCCAGATCAGTACCCGTGCGCTTAGCCTGGAGCTGAGTGATATGGAGCTTAAGAAGTAAGCTTCTTTACACCTATTGCTTCTTGAGGCTGTCTATTTCTGCGCCAGCAGGTCTTAGGAATAATGATGCATCCGCTTGTTTATCAGAAAGATCGACATTTGAAAATTCGGCACGATATCGCACCTCTCTGATGGAATCAGCTTCATATTTGTGACCTGTCATCACTTTAGGTACGGTCAGTCCGTTTACCTGCTGCCATTCGTTGTACACAAGTACATTGTAGTTTTCATGTTTTTCTCCACTAAAATAGGTGACCGTGTATAGCAGTACCTCAAGTTGAAAGGTCTCGGGATTGAAATGGGCGATATACAGATCACCATCTGCGTCTCCTACACCTTTTTGAAATGAGACTTTTAATGCCAGGTAGCGCTTTCCTTCTATTTCACGTTCACCCAGATCTTCATAATTAATACCTGGATCTGCCAGCACAAAAGGCATAGCAAAAAAATAGAAAACCAGGTTGTGATAAAACCTGGGTGGCATTTGGGCAAAAGCAACTTTATCAGGCGTCACCCACACATCTTCACCATCAAAGCCTATAGTATAACTGCTTCCGCTAATGCGGACTTTACGGCTCTTAAGGTCTATCAACTGATGCTCTTTTTTCTCTTTACCAAGGGTGGTTGTGAGGTCATATTCGAGGGAATAGAATGTTTGCCAGTGCGCTGAACTGCCATGGGCATCCAATGCCTTTTGTAAAATGTGGGGATATTCCGGTTTATTTTTTTTCGCTATTACAGCGTCCGGCCTGTCTGAAGGTTTATCTGAACAAGCCGATGCAGTAAAAACCAAAAGGAAGAGCAGATACTTTCTAAATGGGTGCATGCGTATTTTCATCTTGTTATTTTTCATCACTGCTTCTACATATGGTTAAATTCATATTGATGAGGTAAAGATAGGGTCACCTTTGTTCACCTGAATGTCTCATGGTTGACATAATAGCCCATCCGGGTGAATATAGTGAATCACACTAACGTCCGATGCTCATAGCGCTCTGCATTCTTTTTTGGTTGTATATGATGTCCTTTTTCCTTCATATATACCAAAACGAATGCGGCTCCGAAATACATGATGAGTGATGCATAAAAAATGAACAGTAATAGAAGCATGATGGATGCAGAGGCACCGAAGATGTTGTTCAGGTTGTCGGTTATCAATAATCTACCAAGCAGAAACTTGCCGATATCGAACAAGATAGCTGTGAAAAACCCTCCGATTATGGCGTATTTGCTTTTAATTCTGGCATTGGGCAGGTACCTGAACAAAATAGCAAACCAAAGGGTGGCTATCAGCAGCGATATGAGCTCATTGACTCCTCTGATCACTAGTGCATTTACTGAAGGTATGATCTGGTCGAGGTAATCTTTTAGCAGTGTGATAGCCGCGTCAGTGAGTATAGAAATCGAAAACAAAATTCCACCAACAAGTATGAGTGCAAAGGCACTCAGCCGCTGTTTAATGTTGTGTTGAATCTTTCGTGACTTCTTCAAGCGTATCTTCCATATCTGGTCAAATGCTTGCCTGATAATATGGAGAAGGGTAGTAGCTACAAATGCCAGAAAGATACTTCCACCGATAGTGATCCATTTACTACTCGCTTGTTTTCGAAAGTTATCGGCTATATTTCTTATCTGATCGGCTGTATCAACGCCAAACCAACCGGCCATATGTTGATAAGCTTCTGTTGAAAGTGTATCTTGCCGGAAATAGAGACTTAATATATTGAATAAAATAATTAAAATGGGAGCTGATGCGAAAAGTGTGAAAAAGGCTGTTGATGAAGCCAGCAGCAGGGGTTGACTTCTTTTCAACACATGGAATGATTTCGCGATGATCTTTCCGGCCTTTTTGATGTTCATAAATTGTTGTACACATTTATTCTTCGATACTACAACAATTTTCAGTGCATCGAGTTTTATTAAAGTTTGTTTTTTGGCCTGGAATGAATAGTGGGCAGTGGGCGAAAGTAGTGGCGAAAAGAGTGTGGGTAATAACCGGGTCTTCTGTGCTGCACTTTGCTCTTAGGGCTTTCGGTCTTCCATCTATCTCAATACTCAATACTAATATCTCAATACTAATATATACAGGTGAAAAGTATTAATTATTTTTATATGTTTATGGAATGACACTGTGCCGAAGCAATGTATTGGCAATTTTGCTAATGACTATGTCCTTACTATCATGTTCAGAGGGTGAAAACAACCTACTGGCGCCCGGTATATCAGAGGAGTTGGCGAATTATCGCAAATCTACCATTGATAGTATTGTATATGATCTTAGGTTCAATATTCCTCCCGGAAAGGATGCTCCGGTAACTGGTGAGGCCAGGATATCTTTTGCGCTTAAGAATAACGCTGAAGATGTGATCCTGGATTTTAACGCCTCTTCGGATAAGATCAAACAGGTAAAGTCAAATGGAGAGGTTATTGATATTTGGTGGGAGCAAGAGCATTTGATTATTCCTGCAGCACAATTGCAGTTGCAAAACACTATTCATATTCAATTTGAAGCGGGAGAGCAGTCTCTTAACCGGTATGAGGACTATCTGTACACCCTTTTTGTCCCGGAAAGAGCGTCCACATGTTTTCCGGTATTTGATCAGCCCGATCTGAAGGCTCGCTATAAGCTGGCATTGACAGTGCCCAAAGGATGGCAGGCCGTGGCCAATGGGCCTGTGACATCCATAGAAGAAAATGGTGATGCTGTTAGCTACTATTTTGCAGAGACAAAACCCATCAGCAGTTATTTGTTTTCGTTTGCTGCCGGGGACTTTAAAGTTGTAACCCGAGATGCGGGAGGCAGGGAAATGCGAATGTTGCACCGTGAAACTGACAGTGCTAAAGTAAATAGAAATGTAGATGCTATTTTTGAATGGCATGCCAAATCGCTGCAATGGCTGGAGGAGTATACAGGTATACCTTACCCTTTCGAAAAGTTTGACTTTGTATTGATCCCTTCCTTTCAGTATGGTGGTATGGAGCATCCGGGAGCTATTTTATACTCAGCTTCGACCTTATTCCTTGATGAATCATCCACACTCAATCAGGAGCTGGGTCGTGCGCGGCTTATTGCTCACGAGACTGCCCACATGTGGTTTGGAGACCTCGTCACCATGAAGTGGTTTAATGACGTGTGGTTAAAAGAGGTATTTGCCAATTTTATAGCAGCAAAGATTGTGAATCCCGGTTTTCCTGAAGTGAATCACGACCTTCAATTTATGATGGCTCACTACCCGGGAGCTTATCATGTAGATCGTACGCGAGGTACCCATCCTATTCAGCAACCATTAGAGAACCTTAAAAATGCCGGCACGCTTTACGGAGGTATTATATACCAAAAGGCTCCGGTAGTGATGAGAATGCTCGAGGAGAGCACAGGCAAGGATAAACTACAGGAAGGACTTCGTCAATATCTTAATACCTATGCTTTTGATAATGCCAGTTGGGATGATCTCATAAATATTCTTTCGGATGACGTCACCTTTAATATAGACGGTTGGAACCAGAGGTGGGTAAAGTCTGCCGGTATGCCAGTGGTTTACTACAGGCTTTCAAGTAAGAAGAAAAATGAGACACTGATAGACAAACTTTCCATTTGGTCGAGAAATGAGTATGCCGATGAGGTACAATGGTGGAATCAGGACCTTCAAATACTATTGGGCTACACTGATTCTACGGCCATTGTTGAAGCTAATATTCTGACAGACTCAAAATCTTTTGACCTGGAAGGGATGCCATATCCGGAGTACCTTTTTTTGAATGCAGGAGGGTTGGGGTATGGATATTTTCGTATGGGTGGGGATTCGAAGGAGCATTTTTTGAAAAACATTGATAAGCATCAAGATCCTGTATTACGGGGTGCAGTATGGATCAACCTGTTTGAAGCGATGCTAAGAAGGCAACTGGACCCGGAAAAACTGATGAGCCGGGCTATGGCTAGTCTTCCACAGGAGAAGGAGGCGCTGATAGCAGAATATATTACCAGTATTATTGAAACCATATATTGGAGGCTCTATAGTCCTGAGCAGCGCCTACAACTGGCTCCGCGCTTAGAAGGACTGCTGCTCAATATGACGCTTCATGCCCCTACGATTAATTTGAAGTCCACTTACTTCAACATACTCAAAAGGATCGCCATTACTGATAATAGCGTGATGATCTTAAAGAGGATATGGAGTGAAGAAATGACCCTGGAGGGCCTGCCTCTGGCTGAGCGTGATTTCACCAGCCTGGCCTATGAGCTGGCGGTAAGAGAAGTAGAGGGATACGAAGACATATTGAAACACCAGTACGAAAATATTACTAACCCAGACAGAAAGAAAAAATTTGAATTTATAGAGCCCGCGCTTTCTGCAGATGAGACTGTAAGAGATGCTTTTTTTGCGAGTCTGAGAGATGAAAAGAACAGAAGCAATGAAGCCTGGGTGCTTGATGCTTTATCTTATCTCCACCACCCTTTGAGGGCGCAAAGTGCAGTGAAATATATTAAACCTGGTCTTGAAATGCTTACTGAAATTCAGTTGACAGGAGATATATTCTTCCCCTACCGGTGGCTGGACAGAACACTTTCGGGGCATAGCTCTGAAGAAGCTGACAATGAAGTAAGGCAGTTTCTGTACAGACATAATAATTATCCGGCAAACCTGAAAAACAAGATATTACAGACTTCCGATATGCTTTTCAGAGCTGTTGAAATTAAAAATAAAACTGATAAATAATG
Organism: Fulvivirga imtechensis AK7; assembly: GCF_000331535.1. GTDB lineage: Bacteria > Bacteroidota > Bacteroidia > Cytophagales > Cyclobacteriaceae > Fulvivirga > Fulvivirga imtechensis. The sequence continues at coordinate 61,686 of NZ_AMZN01000001.1, forward strand.
GGTAATGAATTTTTTATCAAAGGATTATTGCTTTGCTATTGAAGCTTTTATTAATTGAGCTGTCGTTTACTTTTTAAAGATTAGTTACCCCGATCCATGAGCGAGGAATTACTTAAGGCCATTATTCAATTGTTTGCTATCGTTGCCAAAGAACGTGTTACGGAAGACGAGCGTGCCAACATCAAAGAATTCCTGTCAGTTCACCTCAACCAGGAAGCCATTGGCTTCTACCTCAGCCTGTTTGACAAATACTGTTGTGAAAACGACCTGTCTCAAAAGGCAGACCTGGGGCAGTTAGATGATGATACCCTGGAGTTTGTGGGTGACTGGGCCAGGATAATGGCAATTACAAAAGAGGTAAACAAGGCCCTCACCATGCAGCAGAAGGTGGTTTTGGTAGCAAAGATCATTGAGTTAGTGTTTGCTGACGGTGAAATTTCCGAGCGTCAGGGCAACCTGATTTTTTATATTGGTGAGGCGCTTAAGCTGTCACGTAAAGACACGATATTACTTCGCAACTTTGTCACAGGCCAGGACCTGGAGGAGCTGTCTTCCAGCGATATTCTGATTATTGATGAAGGATCGGGTGAATACGACCTGGAGGGACCCAGGCTTGTAGCCAAGAACTTAACCGGTCTCATAGCGATATTACGGCTGCCGGAAATCGAGACTTATTTCATTAAATACCTGGGTATATCCACCCTTACGCTCAATGGTATTCCGCTGAAAAGCAGGAAGATAGATATTTTTCCCACAGGCAGTACCATACGAGGAAACAAAATAGAGACTATCTACTACAGTGATGTGGTAAGTGAATTTTTACAGGGGCATGTAAAAAGCACCATCACCTTCAGTGCAGAACATATATTCTATCACTTCAGGGGTGGTCGTGCCGGGCTTCAGAATGTCAACATATTTGAGAAAGGAGGGAAGTTGATCGGAATCATGGGTGCCAGCGGTTCGGGGAAATCCACCTTACTCAACGTTATCAATGGCGCGGAGGCTCCTTCCAGCGGACGGGTGCTGATCAATGGTATCAATATTCATGAAAATCATGATGCTGTACGAGGTGTGATAGGGTATATCCCCCAGGATGACCTGCTCATTGAGGAGTTGACTGTATTTGAAAACCTCTACTATGCCGCCAGGCTATGTTTTAGCCAATATAGTAAGGAAGATACCGAGCAACTTGTGAATAAAGTGCTGCTTAGCCTGGGGCTTTCCGAAATTAAGGACCTTAGAGTAGGCTCGCCACTTGATAAAACCATTAGTGGAGGCCAAAGGAAAAGAGTAAATATCGGCCTCGAATTATTGAGGGAACCCAGTGTACTTTTTGTTGATGAGCCTACCTCAGGTTTATCCTCACAAGACTCTGAAAATATCATGGACCTTTTGAAGGAGCTGACATTGCGAGGAAAAATGATATTTGTGGTGATCCACCAACCTTCGTCCGATATTTTTAAGATGTTTGATAACCTTCTCATCCTCGATGTTGGGGGGCTGCAGATATACTATGGAAACCCTATAGAGTCGGTCACTTATTTTAAAGAGATTGTAAATGCCGCCAATAAAAACCAAAGCTCATGCCCTGAGTGCGGCAACGTTAATGCTGAGCAGGTTTTCAGCATAATCGAAACTAAAGTGGTGAACGAATATGGCAGGTTGACAAATACAAGAAAGATATCTCCGGGGCAATGGTACCAATATTTCCGGGAGCGCATTAAGCTGCCGAAGGTGAAGCATGTAAAGGAAAGTATAAATGTAACCCAGGAGATACCCAATTGGTTTAGGCAGTTTGGGGTGTACGTCACACGTGATGTACTTTCCAAGGTGGCCAATACCCAGTATATGGTTATTAACCTGTTGCAAGCCCCTGTGTTGGCCATTTTTATGGCCTTTTTGGTCAGGTATTATACCACAATCGAAGAGCGAAATCCCGCCTACTCGTTTTACGAGAACGATAATATTCCGGTATATTTCTTTATGAGTATTATTGTTGCCCTTTTTATGGGACTGACAGTGAGTGCGGAGGAGATATTCAGGGATAGAAAAATACGAAAGCGTGAAAGATTCCTTGACCTGAGCAGGAGCAGCTATTTGTCCTCCAAAGTATTTATTTTGTTTTTGATCAGCGCCATTCAAACAGGTTCGTTTATTATTATTGGCAACTGGATACTGGAAATAGATGGGATGGGCGTTCGCTTCTGGATGATACTCTTCAGCGCTTCTTGCTTTGCTAATATGCTTGGGCTAAATATTTCAGCGTCATTTAACTCTGCAGTCACTATTTACATTTTGATACCCATTCTGCTTATTCCTCAGCTATTGTTAAGTGGAGTGGTTATCAGTTTTGATAAATTTAATCCAACGGTAAGTTCACAGGATGAAGTACCGTGGATTGGGGAGGTGATGGCATCCAGGTGGGCCTTCGAGGCTGCTATGGTTACCCAATTCAGAGATAATCCCTATGAGAAAATGTTTTACGAAGTAGACAAGAAAACTGCCAACGCTGAGTATAAAAAGCTATATTATATTCCCAGGCTGGAAACGGAACTTACTTTTGTTTTTAATAATATGTCGAAAAGGATGACCCCTATGGCAGGCGAGATGAGGGCATCTTTGGAGTTGCTGCGCAATGAGATAGGCCATGAGTTAACCAAGGTTGGAGAGGAGAAATTCTCAAAAATGGAACGCCTGGTTCTTGAAAAATTTGACTCTGCAACCTATTTCGCTACCCAAAATTTTCTTAATACATTAAAACAACTCTATATTAACAGGTACAATGCTGCAGTAGAAGAAAAAGCTCTCGTGGTTGAATCATTCACCAGCACACAGGAGGGATTACACACACTGGACTCTTTACGTCTCAACTATCAAAACGAAGCTATCGTCACCGCCTTGCAAAATACTAACATTACACACCGCGTTATTGCAATGGATGGCCGGCTTGTACAGAAAATTTATCCGATATATTTTGACGATTTTCAGCCTACCGGGCCTTTAGATTTCCGGGCCAAATTCTTTGTGCCAAAAAAACACTTTGCCGGCTTATATATTAATACCCTGTATTTTAATATTGTGGTGATATGGGTAATGTCCCTGATATTGTTCATCACCCTGTATTACAGAACCTTGCAATGGATGATATCGCTTTTTATAACCAAAAGAAAGAAACGATAAGAAGAGCCATCTTTACTGTAAGAAATTTGCATAAGCAGAAATTTAAAATGATCTGCAAGTGGTATTTTGTGCCTGAAATGAGTATATTATTACTGTTTTGTTGTTAAAAAAAACGTTTTATAGTTGGAAGCTTTACCTAACGGCTTTTATTTATCTATTAGATGCGAAAAAGATGCATTTCAACATTATTGAGTGATTAGTCAGGTAGTCCCTGCCTGTGCGCAAAGGTGCTTTTAAGTAATGATAAATGAATTTTATTTTTTTTCCACATCTAATAGATTCCAGATACAGGGCAACTTTTCCTTTTTTCAGGAAACTGATGCTGGTATTGTGTATGATATTCTCAGGTTCAGCGTCACTGGCCCAAATAGGAGAGAACAGGCTGAAGAGTGTCTGGATGGAGAAATTTTCCAGGTTTATTGAATGGCCCGATACTGACACCTCCGAATATTTTGTAATTGCCATATTGGGTAACGGAGAAATTAATCACGCTCTTGAAGATCTTTACAGCGAGAGAACCATAAAGGGCAGGCCTGTGAGGATAAAAGTTATTGAAAACGCCCATGATCTGAATGGCTGCAATATACTTTTTGTCAATTCCGATCATGATGGAAAGCTGGACGAGATCGTCAGAATTGTGAGGTCGAAGCCAATTCTAACCATTGGTGATACCGATGGGTTTGCTAAAAGAGGCTTGATGATCAATTTCTTTATTGAAAAGAACAAAATACGTTTTGAGTTCAATGTCTCCGCAGCAAAAAGCAGTGGTCTTAGTGTTGATTTCAGACTTTTGGAGGTGGCTAAAATTATAAAGAGTAGCTGATGTTATCTTTTAAACAGTTGACGATCAAAAATAAGCTCATTGCAGCAATACTTGCTGTTACCATATTGGCTTTGCTCACCAGTTCGGGATTTTATAGCTACTATTCATACTACAGCAGCCGAAAGGCTATCCTTAACCAGATGGAAGTTACGGCCAGATTGATCAGTGAATATGCTGTTGGGCCCCTGGTATTCGAAGATAAACGGGGAGGTAATGAGATCATTGAAAAGGTTGCCAGCATCCCTGAGATCAGTCATGCCTATATCTTAACAAAAGACAGTACCTTGTTTGCATACTACAAAGGTGTAAATGAAAAGGAAGATACTTTGATATTTCATCAGGCTGGGGAAAATTACTTTCAAATAAAGAATATTATTGATTATCAGGAGGAAAACTTTGGCTATGTAATGCTTTTGGTGCCCAAGCGCTGGGTGAGCCAAATGGTATGGAAGGATGTGTCTTACCTTGTAATTATTTTTATTGGCACCTTGTTGGTATCCGTGTTTTTGACTCAAAAGCTACAAGGGTTCATTTCCAGACCGATCATACGTCTGGCGGATTTTGCAGAAGAGATAGCAGAACATAACGATTACACCCGGTCAATAGAGCATAACGAAAAAGGAGAGGTAGGGTACTTATATGACAGGTTCAATCACCTGCTCACCCAGGTCAGAAAAGAGGAAATTGAGCAAAAAAGGATCAATAGAGCCCTGAAGCTAAGCAAGGAAAATTATCAAAACCTCTTTCGAAATTCATTGGTGGGAATATTTCGCATAGATATAGCCACAGGAAGGATTACCCAGGCCAATAAACGCACCTGGGAGATCTTTCAGGTGGAGCCGGTGTTCGATCAGAACATTTTCAGCCAGTTTCTTAAAGTGGAGAATCTGTGGAGCTTATTACGGACGCTACTCAGGCATGGGTTTATAGAAAATAGCGAGGTAAAGCTTTCTACCAAAGACAATAGTCCTGTATGGGTGTCTGTTTCAGGACGTTTAAATGCCAAGGATAACTATTTTGAAGGAGTGATCCAGGACATTACCGAAAAGAAGAAAAACTACATTGAGCTTCAAAAGGTGAATTTCGAACTTGACAACTTTGTTTATCATGCTTCCCATGACCTTCGATCTCCCTTGAGAACTATTCTTGGCCTGATCCATATATCGAAGCTGGAAAAATCAAAAACCAATATAGATAAGATATTACAGCGGGTAGAAATCAGCGTCAAGCGCATGGATAAGCTGATCACGGACTTGCTGACATTTTCCAGGAATGGCCGCATAAAAGGACAGATCGAAGAGATCAATATCAGAAGAATGATCGAACTGTCCATAGAGCAGATAGATCCGACCAGAGTAGAAAAAATTAGGATTGAGATAGATACCAAAGGGACTGCAGTATTTAAATCTGACCCTGTCAGGGTAGGGGTAGTATTGAATAACCTTATCAGCAATGCTTCGAAGTACCAGGTTGAGGATAATCCGCACAAATATATTAAAATAAAAACAGATGTAACTGAGCAGGAACTGGCGCTGCTCATAGAAGATAATGGTGAAGGAATACCTATTGATAGCCAGGCAAAAATTTTTGATATGTTTTACCGGGCCTCGGAAAATTCGGAGGGCTCCGGGTTGGGGTTATATATCGTTCACAATGTTCTGGAAAAATTGGGAGGTAACATTTATATCACATCTGAGCCGGGCAAAGGCACCTCGGTTAGGGTAGTTCTGCCTAACTTTGCTAACCCTGAGTTACTTAGTTTTATTTCTCTTATAGAAGATCATTCTTAATGCTGAAAATAGCCTGGTCAGACTGTTATTGCCACCCATTGCCTGCTAATCATCGCTTTCCTATGGAAAAGTATGAGCTACTTCCGGAGCAGTTGTTGTATGAAGGCACCATATCAACGAGTAATTTTTTTGACCCCGGATTGCCAACTGAAGCGATGGTGCTCCGCACGCACGAATCGGCATACTGGGAGAAACTCAGAGATCAGAAACTTTCACGCTCTGAAATAAGAAGAACAGGCTTCCCTTTATCGCGCCAACTGGTTGACCGCGAAATGACCATTGTTCATGGCACCACGCTTTGTGCCAGATATGCACTTACACATGGTGTTTCTATGAATATCGCAGGAGGCACACATCACGCTTTTACAAATAGAGGGGAAGGGTTTTGCCTGTTAAATGACATGGCCGTAGCTGCCCATTTTCTATTGGACCAGCAGCTTGCAGGCAAAATACTTATAGTAGACCTGGACGTGCATCAGGGCAATGGCACGGCTCAAATATTCAGGAATGATGCAAGAGTATTCACTTTCAGTATGCATGGGGCAAGGAATTATCCGATGCAGAAAGAAATTAGCGACCTTGATATAGGCCTGCCTGATGGTGCGGACGACCACTTTTATTTAAAGATCCTTGAAGTAAATTTGAAAAACCTACTGCATGAAGTAGAGCCTGATTTTATTTTTTTTCAGTCAGGTGTTGATATTTTAGCTACAGACAAACTGGGCCGTCTCGCGATAAGTAGAGACGGATGCAGACAGCGGGACAAAATGGTGCTACAACTGTCTAAAGAAAACAATATTCCACTGGTAGCATCTATGGGTGGTGGATATTCGACAAATATCAAAGACATTGTTGAAGCGCACGCTAATACCTTTCGGTTGGCCCAGGAAATTTATTTTTGATCCCTGACGGCCACATAACTTGCCGGTACACCATCATTATGCTTATAGTAATTATTTAAGAGGTTAAGCACCTGATGATCATGGTTTTCCAGGTCTTCAGACGTGAACCTGGGGGCTTCTGTGATCCAGTGTGGGTCAAAGTCGACCCTCAATTCACTGGTCTTGTCATGTAAATAGAATCTTTTTACCGGCAAGGCCCTTAATACATCCTGGTCTTCAGTAAGGTTTTCAACGCTTCTTTCCCTGAATACAACATATTTATTGTCATTACCCCTGAGTATGTCTTTAATTTCGCCAATTTCTCCATACACCGGATGATACACCTTTTTGTTCATCAATTTTTTCATAAGTAACTCTTCTAACTCCATATCCCAAATTGTTGGTAACAAAAACCGTGTGGCAATAATCTTACCAATGCATAGTAGCGGTCATATGCCGGCTACCAAGCAATAATTATGATCAAATGTTGTGAAGAATTACCCACAATATGTATGATATTACTCACCTCCGTGGGGAAAAACGGAGAAGTTGCAAAATCTATGTGCTGGCAGAGTTATGGCTGTATGTTAATTATACAGAAATACTAACCATAAATTTTACGATCATGTCAACTAGAGATAAAGTACTTAAAAAATTGAACGAGCTGCTGACGAGGAATTACGATGCAGAATATGGCTATAAGGAAGCAGTGAAAGATATAAAGGATTCTAAATTGAAAAAGGTATTTAAAACTTATGTGGAACAACGCAATAGATTTGGGCATGATATCAAGGGAGAGATTGCAAACCTGGGTGAAGATCCGGAAAAAGCCAAAGGTACCAGCGTAGCAGGGGACATCCATAGAAAATGGATGAACCTGAAAAAAGTCATTAGTAGCAACAATGAGGAGGCGATACTGGAAGAATGCAGAAGGGGAGAAATGGTCACGTGGCAGGATTATAATGAAGCCCTGGCACTCGAAGACCTGCCGCCTACAACCATGACCTTGTTAGAAGATCACAAACGAAAAATTGATGAAGCCCTTTATGATATTATGGAATTGAAAAGCGACTATGCCAGCTAATGGTTGATTTTCAGTGAATTACGTAATGTTAATACAAACTTCACATTCGGGTCTGATTAGAATTATTTAGTTATGGCTAACTTAGTACCGAAATCAACCATTTTAAAACCTAAATCTATTAACTATGAAACAATTCTACAGGCTTATACTTATAAGTTTGCTAGCCATTGGTATGTGTATTCCTACATATGCACAACAGGTTTTTATCAATGAACTACACTATGACAATGACGGTGCTGATACCCAGGAGGGCGTTGAAATTGCGGGTCCTGCTGGTACTGATTTGTCTGGTTGGTCATTGGTTTTCTACAATGGCAATGGCGGTTCTTCTTATGCCACTTTAAATCTTAACGGAGTATTACCTGACCAGCAAGGAGGTTTTGGTACTTTGTTTTTTGCTCAAGCGGGAATCCAGAATGGCTCTCCTGATGGGCTAGCTTTGGTCGATGCCGGTAATACAGTTGTGCAATTCTTAAGCTATGAAGGTTCTTTTACCGCTGTTGGCGGTCCGGCAGACATGCTGATAAGTACTGATATTGGAGTAAGCGAACCCTCAACATCTCCGGTTGGAAATTCTTTGCAGTTAGCAGGTAGCGGATCCGAATATACGGACTTTGCCTGGCAAGCTGGAGCACTCAATAGCTATGGTGCCATCAATAGTGGACAAACCTTTACTTCAACTGCCACAAATCCTGTGATCAATGAGTTTGTATTCAATCATACAGGCACTGATACCAATGAATTTGTTGAAATATTAGGGCAGCCATCAACAGATTATTCTCACCTATGGCTGCTGGAGATTGAGGGAGACAGCCCCTCTACCGGTATTATTGACGAGGCGATACAATTGGGAACAACCGATGCTCAGGGATTTTGGTCTACAGGTATGCTGAGCAATGCTTTCGAAAATGGCACCGTATCTCTGCTACTGGTAAGTAATTTTACAGGAAGTGTCGGTGATGACATTGACACCGATGACGATGGAATAGTTGATGTTATCCTTTGGGATGAACTTTTAGACAATATTGGTGTCAATGACGCTGGCGCTGGTGACCTTAACTATTTTGGTCAGGTGCTCACACCGGATTTTGACGGTTCTTCCTTTACTGTGGGGGGAGCATCAAGAATACCTGACGGACAGGATACTGATAATATAGCAGATTGGGTGCGAAACAGCTTTGGCGGTGCCGGTTTACCTGATTTCCCCACCGCTATTGCGGAAGCCGGAGAGGCCGTAAATACCCCCGGAGCGCCCAACCAGGTAGCACAAGGCCCTGCAGCCACGGTGCTGATCAATGAAATAGATGCAGATACAGAGGGCACTGACGTGGCAGAGTTTGTCGAGCTTTACGATGGAGGTGTAGGAAACACCTCTTTAGATGGCCTGGTGGTTGTATTTTATAACGGAAGCAATGATCTGAGCTATAATGCCTTTGATCTTACCGGTTATTCGACTGACGCACAAGGGTATTTTGTGCTTGGAAACAGCGGAGTACCGGGGGTTTCTATCGAATTTCCCTCGAATGGCTTGCAAAATGGAGCAGATGCTGTGGCCCTTTATCAAGGCACTGCCGCAGATTTCCCTACAGGTACGGCTATCACCTTAGATGGACTTCTTGACGCTGTGGTGTATGATACAAATGATGCTGACGATGCCGGATTGCTCACCCTTCTAAATGCAGGTCAACCGCAGGTGAATGAAGATATGGCAGGCGATAAAGACCGCCATTCCCTGCAAAGATATGCCAATGGATCGGGCGGTTTAAGAAATACCGACACCTACGTAGCAGCGCTTCCAACACCCGGAGCTGCCAACTCTAATGTCACCGAACCGATCACTATCGTTATCAACGAAGTGGATGCCGATACGCCCGGATCTGATGAGGCTGAATTTATTGAGCTTTATGATGGAGGAACGGGTAATACATCTCTTGCAGGACTGGTGATCGTACTTTACAATGGCAATGGTGATGTCAGCTACAATGCTATCGACTTAAGCGGATATTCAACAAACGCTGAGGGCTATTTTGTTATAGGGAATGCAGGTGTGGCCAATGTTGATCTGGTGATCGCTAACAACAGCTTACAAAATGGAGCAGATGCTGTTGCTCTTTATCAGGCAAGCGCTTCCGATTTTCCATCCGGTACGCCGGTAACAACAGCTAACCTTCTTGACGCGGTGGTATATGATACGAATGATGCTGATGATGAAGGGTTGCTGGTACTTTTGAATGCAGGAGAACCTCAACTCAATGAAGATGAGGGAGGGAATAAAGACAATGAATCCCTTCAGCGAATCCCGAATGGTGCAGGTGGAGCCAGAAATACTTCTGCCTTTGTCACAGCCAGTCCTACTCCCGGCGCTGAGAATGGTGGTGGTGTAGTGCCTCCCGGAGAGACTATCACTATAGCAGAAGTATATACAAAAGCAATAGGTGAGACGGTGACCATCACCGGGGTGCTCACCGCCACGGATCATTTCAGAGGCCCTGCCTATATTCAGGATAATACAGCGGGTATACCTGTATTTGATGTTGCCGTACATGGGGATGGGGCCTACCAGATTGGAGATTCCCTTACTATCACAGGTGTGAGAGGAGCGTTTAATGAGCAGGTTCAAATCTCCGGAGTAACTAATGTGGTGAGCTTTGGGGCTGCTAATCAACCCATTGAACCTCTTGTGATTAGTCTGAACGAACTATCAGCGCATCCCGGAGAGTTGGTGTCGGTATTAAATGTTAATTTCCCTCAACCGGGCGATATGATTTTCGGCAACTCCAATTATCTGCTATCTGATGCCAGTGGCACTGGTGAGATACGCATCGATGCGGATGTGGAGGCGCTTGTGGGTTATGCACAGCCTGACACTTGTAGTGTCGTAACCGGGGTTATAGGCAGATTTTTAAGCACATATCAACTATTGCCGAGACAGGCAGCAGACATGCCTTGCGCTGAAAAATATCAACCTTCCGGTGATGACTTGGGTATCCCTAAATCTGAGACTTTTGATATTGTAACGTGGAATATCGAGTGGTTTGGCGATGACAATAATTCACCGGCCGCTGGCAGGCCAAATTCGGATGATATTCAGAAAGATAGTGTGAAAACTATCTTACAAAAGCTGGATGCCGATATCGTTGCGGTAGAAGAGATTACAGACCTGGCCTTGTTTGATCAAATGATCAGCGAGCTTCCGGGTTACGACTATGTGTTATCAAGTGCCACGTCCTACCCGGGCAGTGTAGATGCACAACATGTCGGGTTTATCTACAAAACCGCTACTGTGGTGCCTGATACAGTCGAGTCAAAAGCATTACTGGCCACGATCCATCCGCTCTACAATGGAGGTGACGCCTCAGCACTTGTCGGCTACCCTGATGATCCGACACGGTTTTGGGCCAGTGGCAGGTTGCCTTATATGATGGTAGCAGATGTGACCATTAATGATATTACCAAAAGATTACACGTGGTAGTAGTGCATGCACGCGCAAATAGCGGTTCGGGCGCTCAGTCTAGGTATGACATGAGAAAATATGATGTGGAGGTCTTAAAAGACACTTTGGATGCGCAGTTTGCAGACACCAATCTGATCATGCTTGGCGACTATAACGATGACCTGGACTTTACTGTAGCTGATATTGCTTCAACAGTATCATCATATGAAGCCTATATGGCAGATACAGCAGCTTATAAGCCGATAACACTCACTTTAAGCGAACAGGGATTCAGGTCATATGTATTCAGAGAAAATATGATAGATCATATTATCATTTCGGATGAACTGGCAGATGAATTTATTCCAACCTCTGCCCGTGTTGGTTATGAATTTTATGATAGTGACTATACCAATACAGTATCCGATCATATGACAGTGTCAGCGCGTTTCCAGTTTGTGGAGGACATTACCTTTAACCAGTTCACTGCCGTTAGGGTGGTGTCATTTAATCAGGGAAAAAGAAGGAATGGCAGGCCGGTGCATTGGTTGAGAAGCGACCCTGGAAAAGCGCTTGGTCAGCCCCTGGAAAACTATTATTTCAACTTTGTGAGCCTTGGTTTTGGAGGCGAGATTACCCTGGAACTGGATAACTACATGTATGACCTGGAAGGCAATGAGTTTAAAGTGTTTGAAAGCACATTTGGCCCCTTGAATATACCTTGCTATTGGTATCCTGAGAAAGCTGAGATTTTAGCTTCAGCAGATGGCACAGCGTTTACCTCCCTGGGCACCACCTGCCTTGACGGAGAGTTTGACCTTGCTGCAGGCGGTTTGAAAAAAGCCAAATACATTAAGATCGTTGACGTTTCAGAAGCTCGCAACTTCTTAGGAAATGCAGACGGCTATGATCTGGATGGGATCTATAACCTGAAACCAGCACCTGCTGGTGCCGCAAGTAGATCTGTTTCACTTCAGGATCATGAAAACTTTGTGCCTAATGAAGTGGCGGAATTCGAAGTATTGGTATACCCCAACCCTTTCAACGATTATCTGAAACTCAACTTCAGTATTGAAGATGATGTAGCTGTAACTATCCAGGTGGTGGATCTTTCAGGAAGAGCACATGTAAACCAACGGGTGAACTTCACATATGGATCACATGAAGTTACACTAGACCTTAACAAACTGGCTAAAGGCGTGTATATTGTGAAGATCAAGAGCGAAGAGGCCTCTTTAGAGCAGACCCTGAAAGTAGTGAAGGAGTAAGGATCACTTTCGTTCCCGTTTAAAGAGTCATTCGGAGGCCTGGTAAACCTCCGAATGACTTTATTTTTTCCCATGGTACGTGTCCCATCCTATGGTACGTGTCTCACGTACCATCACATCTCACATCCATCCCATGGTACGTGTCTCACGTACCATCACCCATCCCATGATACGTGTCTCACGTACCATCACCCATCACTACCATCACATCTCCCCGTATCCTCACGCCCAAACCCAAACTCATCATACACCCTCAAATCGAGGTGATCATCTTAATCAGGTCTTCCTTGTACGTCCTTCCCATAGGGATCTCATGCTTGCCAATGATCAACTTATTTTCGCAAATAGAGTCCACTTTGTCGAAATTGATAAGGTATGAGCGGTGTACCCGAATGAAATTGTGCCCCGACAGGTAATCTTCAACCCATTTTAACGGGTGGCTTACCAATCTTTTATCCATAGCCGTTTGCAAAAAAGTATAGTTATCATATGCCTGCGCCCATAAGATGTCATTTAGCTCAATGCGAACCAACTTTCCTCTATCCTTTACAAACAATGGTTCTTTAGAAATGGAAAGCTTTTCCTGACGACCATTGTTCTTAATTTTGAAGAGTGCGATTTCGATGTTGGCTAAAAGCTCCATTTCCTCAAATGGTTTCAAAATATAGCCTGCCGGCATAGTTTGCTTGCTGCTATCTATGGTTGCTTTATCACCATAAGATGTAATGAAAATAAAAGGTATTTTGTATCTTTCATTAATGAGCTTGGCCAGGTCTATGCCATTTAAAGCCTGTCCCAGGTTGATATCTACCAATACCAGGTCGGTACCGCCCTTATCCAGAATATTAAGTGCATCACCAACACTATGTGCGATACCCGATAGTTCATAAGCTGCTTCCTCAAGATAACACCTCATTTCTTCCGCGATCAGCGGTTCATCTTCAACGATTAATATCCTCCGGTTTTCACTCATATTACTTTCACATTTTTCATCACCAATTCTACAGAAGTTCCACCATGGTTGTTAAAGGTGAGCGTGGCTTCCAGTTTTTTAGCCAGCGAACGAACAAGAGACAGACCAAACGATTCATTTTCATCGGCTGCAAATGATATCCCTTTGCCATTGTCGGAAACTTTTAGTACAATGGGGCGCTCGACCCTTTTTAGTTCTATCGACAACTTCCCTGAGCCATCCGGGAATGCATGCTTCAGTGCATTAGAAACCAGCTCATTAACAATAAGGCCAATAGGCAGCGTGGTTTCTATATCCAGCTCCAGATCCTGCACGTTCATTTCTAAACTGACATCATCACAACCATAGGAACTGAACAATTTTTCGATTAGCGAGGGGATATATTCGTTTAGCCGTACCCCTGTGAGGTGATCACCCTGGTAGAGGCTCTGATGTAACAACGCCATGGATTTTACACGATTTCTACCTTCCCTGAAAGCTTTTAATGTTTCAGGATCACTAATGTGTCGTGATTGCAAGGCCAGCAAACTACTTACGATCTGCAGGTTGTTCTTCACCCTGTGATGGATCTCTTTTAGAAGGACTTCTTTCTCTTCCAGCGCCTTTTGCAACTGAATACTTTGCAGGTTCAGTTGAGCATTCTTTTTATTCTTGATTTGAAAGAGATAGAACAATAAGCCCAGACTTATGATACTTAGCACCATAACCATTACTAAAAACCACTTTTCTGACTTACTTTTTTTCAGGGCTAGTTCCTTGAGGTTGTTGGCTACCTGGAGATGATAGATCTCCTCCGCTTTCTTTTTGCTCTCGTATTGTGCCTCCAGAGCGATCATTCTTTCCTGTACCGCAAGGTTGAGCGTGGAGTCCTTAAGTTTTTGATATCTTCTGTAGTATTGAAGAGCTTCTGCCGGCCTGCCATTCAATTCTTTCACGCGCGCCAGGTATTCCAGGCTCCTGATGATGTTATCCATATTACCTGACACCAGAGCCATTTGATAGCTTTCTTTAGCATAGAATAGCGCGCTATCATAATCGTGTTTGGTTAAGAAGTAATCTGTAAGGTTCAGATACGGGAGTGTAAGACTCCTTTTGTCACCCTGAAGCTGTTCAAAATGGAGACTTTGATGGAGGCAATAGTAGGCCGAATCCAGCTTGTTTTGTTGTAAATACAGGCTGCCTAAGTTATTATAGATGGTGCCCGAATTAGTTGTAATGCGCAATTGCTCCTGGATATCAAGGGCTTTTTTGTATTTCCGAATGGCATTGGGGTAATCATCAAGATTTTTGTGTATCACGCCTTGATTGATGTATGAGCCGATCATTCCTTCAGGATTGTTGAGAATAATTTCTTGTTTCAGGGCCTGATCAAAGTATTCCAGCGCTTTTGCATACTTTTCCAGCTCAAAGTATAATGCCCCGATATTGCTGTAGGTAGATGAGAGGTCGTAAGTCAGCCGGTACTTTTCCTGTATGGTCACCGCCTGCAGGTAGTGTTCCAGCGCCAGGTCAGCTTGTCCGCTGATATCCTCGACCACGGCTAGCATACACAACGCCCTGGAAAGGGAGATAGAGTCCGTCTTTTGGGCGTACTTTACGGCAGTTTTGGCATAGCTTAGGGCAGCATCTATTTGGGTCGGGTAGGTCTCCCAGGCCAGATCAATGAGAGTCTGAATTTTGACAGAATCGGGAGCAAAAGAAAGGATTTGCTGAATGCTGTCAGGTTTAGTATTGGAGGTCTGCCCAAAACCATGCAGAGAGAAAATAATAAGAATAGCTGCGGGAACGCCTGAGCGAATATTATAAAGCACTTAACAATTGAATTTAACTTCCAATATTCAAAAAAATTAATTTTAAATAAACACTTCGGAAGCTTTTATTTGAGGAAAGCGAGCATTTTCAGGGACGAACGTAACGCAGGCATTGGTGTTTTCTTGGAGACGCTAAACAATTTTGGTCTTGTCAGCCTTATCTTTACTCTGCTATAAGTGTGATTTTAAGGGAGTTTCCTTAATTTTAATTGATATAATAAATCCAAACAGGCGCTAGCAAACCCATGGCCCGCGATTCTCAATATGTACAGATAGGTAAGCGCAAGCTCGAAATATCCAACCTGAAAAAAGTTTTATATCCTGAGTCGGGAATCGTAAAGGCCGAGGTGATACAATATTATCTCACCATAGCTCCAACGATGCTATTTCATATAAAAGGACGTGCGCTTTCACTGGTTAGGTTCCCGGAAGGTATTGACGGTGAACGTTTTTTTCAGAAAAACCGGCCCGAGTGGGCGCCTGATTGGCTGGAGTATGTTTCACTCGGAAGTGATCAAAAGAAAGACTATATCATTGCTACCGAAGAAGCTTCTCTGGTATGGCTCGCCAATATGGCCTGTCTCGAGCTTCACCAGATGCAAACGCGAAGGCCGCATCACGACCTTGGTGATTATATCGTGTATGACCTTGATCCCCCTGAGGGCTACGATTTTGAGGGGGTAAAAGATATAGCATTTGACTTAAAGGCCCATATTGAGGGATATGGATATCAATGCTTTGTAAAGACTACCGGAGGTAAAGGGTTGCACCTCATTACACCGGTTCAGGCAAAATGGACTGTTGACGAATGCTTCGATGCTGCTAAGGAGGTGGCTCAGCCTTTTTCAGAGAAAAGGAAGGACACTACATTAAACATTAAAAAGGATGCCCGCAAAGGCCGCGTACTTATTGATATTTATCGTAACAGAAGCAGCCAGACCATTATAGCGCCTTACAGCTTAAGAGGCTACCCCGGAGCCCCTGTATCTATGCCTGTTACCTGGGAAGAGCTTGAAGACCTTGAAAGCTCCCAGGCTTACAATATCAGGACCGCCCCGAAAAGTATTTTGGAAAGAGGAGATGCCTGGGAGGGCATTGGAGCCTACGCGGTGCCACTTCATACTAAAAGAAAGACGGGCGTCAAAAAGGACCTTGGGCCTAATAAACTATATAAATCTCCCAGGCAACTTGAAGATTATAGTAAGAAGCGGGATTTCGCCAAAACTCCTGAACCCAAAGCATTATTTTCGGGGGGAGATAATACCGGTTTTGTTGTCCACCGGCACCATGCCTCGCACTTGCATTATGACCTTCGGCTCGAACAGGATGGTGTATTACGATCATGGGCCGTACCTAAAGGGCTTCCTGCTCAGCCCGGGATCAAAAGGCTGGCCATGGCTACGGAAGATCACCCCATGGAGTATATCACCTTTGAAGGGGAAATACCGAAAGGCCAGTATGGCGGAGGTAAAATGTGGATATATGCCAATGGTAGATATGCGATTACAAAGCAGAAAAAGGACGGGTTTTATTTCACTCTGAACAGCCCGCAGATCAACGCAGAGTACCGAATGCATAATACCAAGGGTAAGGAGTGGCTTTTAGAGCGGGTAGACACACCACAGGTCGACTGGCTGAAGACTCCCGTGCAGCCGATGCTGGCTGATACAGCTAAGAAGGTGCCTGTTGGTGATGAATATATCTACGAGTTGAAATGGGACGGTATCCGCGCGCTGATAGTGATGGACGAGGGTGAGGTGACCATCTGGAGTAGAAATCATAAAAAGCTGAACAAACAATTTCCGGAGCTAATGGTAGCAGAGAAAGCATTTAGAGGTACCAGCGCTGTTTTTGACGCAGAAATTGTATGCTTTGATACCCAGGGAAAACCTGATTTCAAAACGGTCATCCATAGAATGCAGCGTACCGGTGATACCGAAATTGAAAGGAGTTCGAAAAAATACCCGGCTTACTGCTATGTCTTCGATTGTCTGTACCTGGACGGCCGGGCGTTGATCAATGAGCCTTTGGCCAGGCGCAGGGAATGGATGGAGGATTCTTTGAGACGAGATACGCCATACAGAATAAGTGAAGCAGTGCAGGAAGGAAAGGAGCTTTACAATGCTGCAAAGAAGATGCAGTTGGAAGGAATAATAGCTAAAGATATCAATAGCAGGTACTTACCCGGGAAGCGTACCGGTAGTTGGCTCAAAGTAAAAGTAAAGCAAACAACAGAAGCATTAATTATCGGCTATTCATGGGGAAAGGGAGATAGGGAAGGGGGGATCGGAGCCTTACACCTGGGCCAGTATGAAGGTGGCGAACTGGTATACCGGGGGAAGGTGGGTACGGGTTTTAATGAAAAAACCTTAAAAGAAGCATTTACTGAATTGTCAGAATTGCCTGAGATAGAGCGACCTGTAAAGGAAAAACCGGTGACAGAAGCCAACACCATATGGATCGAACCCAGGCTATATTGCGAGTTGCAATACTCCATGATAACTAACAATGGCAGCTTTCGAGAACCCGTTTTTCTGAGAATGCGACCGGATTTAAGCGAATAAATAATAATAAAGCATTGATTTTTAATTCATTAATGTGGTATATTTATATTATCACTTGATATTTGACTAGGAAAACAATCAGGTGACTTTTTACGTTATTTACTAAATTGAGACATTAACCGCTTCAGCTATGCGTGCTATTTGGAAAGGTCATATCAGATTTAGCCTGGTAACAATTCCTATCAGGATCTATACAGCCCTCGATTCAGCCCAGTCAATCAGGTTTAACCAATTATCGAAAGAGACCAAAAACCCTGTTAAATATGAGAAAAAGGACAAGGTAACAGGGGAGGTGCTCAAAACTGACGATATTATTAAAGGCTATCAATACGAGCCGGGTCAATATGTAATTATGAACCCGGAAGATTTTGAGAAGATCAAGTTGAAAAGTACTAAGGTCATTGAGATCGAAGGCTTTGTTAATGCCGGGGAAGTGCATCCTACATTATATGAAGCCCCTTATTTTATAGGTCCTGACGGTGATATTGCTGCCAAAAGTTATGCTTTACTCATGCAGACGTTGAAAGATAGCGGCAAAGTAGGAGTAGGCCGGGTTGTACTTAGGGAAAGGGAAAATATGGTATTGCTAACCCCGCACGGCAAAGGAATAATGCTGTACAAACTTAGGAGCCCGGAGGAGATCAGAGATATTGCCGATGTTCCTAAAATTGAGGAGGTGGAGGGAGCTGATAAAGACCAGCTTAAGTTGGCGAAGACATTGGTGGAGTCTATGAGTAAGTCTTTCGATGAGATAGACATGACCGACCACTATCATGAGGCCCTTAAAGAGGTGATCAATGCCAAAATAGAAGGTAAAGAGGTAGTCTCTTACACTGAAGAGGAACCTGAAGTAGTAGATATTATGACTGCTCTGAAAGAAAGTATTGAGCAGGCGAAGTCAGAGAAGAAGCCTATGAAAAAAGCGACTGGCAAAAAGGAAGGGAAGGAGCAGGCCAAGTCAAAAAAGAAGGCCAGTTAGCAGGTCCATGATAAATTATGCCTCTATTGAATCAATTGATGCATTTATTGGTTACTATAACCTATAAGAAGTTAATTCCAAGTGGCTAAAATAGTAAAATTTCCAATTAATAATACGTCCAAGTTGGGCTATAAAAAGGTGCGCAAGTGCCGGAAAGTCAACCTGGAGGACTATGGTCAGTTGAATATGTTCACTACCGCCCCCTCAGAGGCAAAAGTGGTGAGCATGCAGACGCACCAGAGTCCTTTTGAGCAGGCATTATACCTTGATGAACAGGACAACGAAAGGGCAATAGAGTTTTATTGGAAAGCCATAAGTGCGGGAGAGTGTGTTGCAGACGCCTATTGTAATTTGGGTATACTTGAATCGGGTAAAGAAAATTATATAAAGGCTATTGATTGTTTTGCAAATTGCCTGAAATATGATCCACGCCATTTTGAAGCCCACTACAACCTGGCAAATGTATATTCCGAAATGGGTGACCTGGCGCTGGCTAAGCTACACTATGAGCTTGCCATAGAAATAGAGCCGGAATTTGAGAGCGCTTACTATAACCTTGGGCTGGTAATGGCCATGCAAAAGGACTTCAAGAGTGCTATAAGTATTCTTAGCAAGTACAGAAATTTGTCAACAGAGCGGGAGAGGGGGAATGTTGATAAGCTGATTGAAAGCCTTCAGAAAACAATGAAAAGCAAAGCACAGTAAAACGCCAATATTATGGAAACAACTGCAGAATTAATTCTAAAAGGACACTTTAGTAAGCTCAGGGAACAGATCAATAAAGAGGTCATCAGGGATGCTGATAATGAAGGAAGATTGGAAGAAATGCTCAACCAGGTGTTTAAATATCTTAGAAGACAACAAATAGATGGTATACTGGATGCCGAGGGGTTGGAGCTATACCATCAACTGAGTGAACTGCTCAATGAAGTAAAAGATGCAAATCAAATGGATGTGCCTGGTAAACTCCCTATGCAGAAAGCCGGGGGGCGAAGTAAGACAGGAGGCCGGCAAAAGACAGGTACCTGATGGCTACCGATGATTAGGTATAGTAAGTGTAAAAGTCGTGCCTACACCTTCTTCTGATTCTACCCGTATTTCTGCACCAAGTTTATCGGCAGTGTCTTTTACAATATAAAGCCCTAAACCTGATCCTTCTGCACTTTCCGAAGCCCGGAAAAACATATCAAATATTTTTTCAAGGTAGGCCTCAGGTATCCCCTGGCCATTGTCCTGGATAGCAATTTCAGTTTTCTGATCATCTTGATGGGCTATCACTTTTACGTATGGACGCGGCTGCTCATAGTTGTGATATTTGACACTATTAGTGATAAGATTGCTCAATATTATTTTTAGCCTGCTAGAATCAGACTTCAAAGTGAAATCGGCACCATATTTCTTTTTCAGGTCTACTTTTTCTGCCTTTTCAAAATATTTGATCTCGGTAACGATGTCATTGATCACATCATCTAATTTTACCTCCTGGAGTATAATCTCCCTTTTGGCATTTACAGAGTAGTCCATTATACTCTTGATGAAGTCTTCCAGTCGTAGCACGCTGTTATTCATTATCTGTAAATAATGCATCTGCGTGTCCCCCGGATTGTCTATTTTAGCCAGATGGATGAGCCCTTTAAGCGATTTAAGAGGTGCTACAAGGTCGTGAGATGATCGATATACGAAATTATCCAACTCTGAATTAATGGTCATCAGATCTTTATTAGCATTCTGAAGTTGTTCACGCTGAGCAAGCAATTCCGCAGTTCTTGCATTGACAACACTTTCGAGCTGTTTATTAAGGCGCTTGAGCTGTAAGGTCCTCAGTTTGATCACTCCGTATATCACCGCTACCGACAGCAATGCCATCAGCCCGATGAAACCATAGGAAAGATACCATGGCTTAGGTATGGTTATTGACAATGAAGCGGGCATAGTCTCCATGCCGTTGATTAATTTTCCCTTTACATGAAAAACATAATCTCCACTACTGAGATTTGTATATTCCTTTTTTACATCGTCATTCCATGCTGACCAGTTGTTACTGTAGCCCTCCAGGTAGTAGCTGTATTTCATGTCAGCTTTGTCGAATCCGTAGGTGGCATAGTGAAAAGTAACAGAGGACTCAAATGGAACAGTTACATTTTCTTTAAAGTAGGGCGAGATCAGGTCATTTTCACCCCTTGATATTTTAGTGATCTGCGTGGCAGGAGGTGTGTCCGGCTCGTTTAGTTTGGGCCATTGCAGGTAGGTGATCCCATAATTTGAAGCCACCCAAAGGTTGCCTCTTTTATCCAGAAGAGGTTCCCGCAGGAAATTGGTGGAGAGACCATCGCTTTTGGTGAGATTCTTGACCATTTCCCCCTTTTTATTTACAAAGGCCAACCCTTTTTCCCAAGTCGAACATATGTAGAGACTGTCTTTCCACAATACTCCGTAGTACATATAAGCCTTTTTAAAGAAATCACTTACCGGGGCATCAAACTTCTCGATGCTATTCGTTTGATCATCAAAAAGAAACAGGCCATGTGACGAGGTGAAAATAATCAGCTTATCCTTTGACCAGGGCAGCACCTGCATTGCTCCATCCTGCTCAAATTTTAGTTTATCACTAATAAAAACAAGTGAATCACCAGTTATTTCATAAAAATTCCCATGGAGTTGCGAGGCGTAGAGCTTGTTTTTGGCCACAAATAAAAAGCAGTTCTTCAAAGGAATATTATGCAGCGAGTCACCGTCCCACCTCAGTATGCGCTCGTATGACTGGAAGTATGCGCTTCCTTTGTGGTAGATCGTTTGCCATACTTCCGAAAGTGTGGAGTCGGCATGGAGCAGGTCACGCATAGAGGTATATTCAAAAGTGCCGGTGGAGTCCTTCCTGGCTCTGCCGAATTCATTAAAGCCTCCTATATAGAGTATTCCGTTTTCTGTTTCAGCCAGAGACAATACCCCGGCATAGTTCTTTATATTGTGGAGCAGCCATTCACTACCATCGTATTGTAGTATGCCATTTTCATTGGCAAAGTAGTAGTTGCCATCACGGGCATGTATGCCCATATAGTTGAAGGAAGTAGCCTGGTAATTGCCGGTATTAAAATTTCGAATAATAATAGTGTCTGCACTTTGTGATATGGCTTCCTTATTAAGAATAAGTACCATACAGATGCAAGAGATTGCCATGCCGGAAATCCGAGAGAAAGCAAACCAACTATAAATACGTTTAGTCAAATCAGTGTTAATATCATTAACAGGTGTGGAAAGGCAAGGCTGTAACGGTATATACTGATACAGCCTTTAAGGTAAATAGTGTCTCTAAGAAAATGCCAATGTCTGCGTTACGTCCTTTCTCTGCCAAAGCTGCTGCCCGAAGGTGAGCTTAACCTTGGCGTTTTATTAAAAGCCGTTTAGAGTTTTCTTACAAGCACTAAATAGGATCAATTAAACCGTCCAGGAACCAGACTCTACAGGATCTGAATACCAGGTCCAGGTGCCGTTACCAGCGGCATCCCAATTAATATCGTAATATAATTCACCGCTCAGGTAGTATTTAAGTGAACCTGACTTATCAGGATTTACTACAAGTTTCATTACAAATCCACCGTCTGCAGATTCAAAATCGAAATGGAATGTACCATCGGCTTTCTCTTCCCATGCGTAGGAAAATACCACCTCATTGCCCGTGCCACCATAAATGTCATAAATATCCATAAATCCTTTCCTTTGAGTTTTAGATTCCTCAGCATGAATGAATTTTACAAATTCTGCCTCATCTTTGTACTTAAAGAAAATCTCAAATACATAGTTATCAGTCGTTTGTGAAATTTGATAAGCTACGGTGATCTCTGTGTCTGACCATGTATATATCAGATATTCTTCCTGGGTTTGAGCCATTCTACCATTGCTGGCAGTTATTGGAGTAGATGATTTTGTTGCTCCTGCAGGAGGCTGAAAATTAGCCAGGTATTGTGATATACCATTGGCGGCGCTAATGTAAGATGTTGCTAATTGAGCCTTCTCATCAGTAGATTCCATCATTGCCGAAGGAACCTCAATTGGAGTAGCATCTTCGGTCAAGCTAAGTTTAGCTTGTGCAAGCTCATCTGCGGGGGATACATCGTCATCATCGCCTCCGCATGACATAAGAAAGGTAGTTAAAGCCAGTAGACAAAAGAATTTAAATAGGTGTTTCATATGAAAAAATTAAATTTTGGTAAATTACAATAATAGTAAAATATTAAGACGGATCAATATTTTTTTAGCCCTATTTATTTTGCATTACCCACTTGGCAGTAAGTGAGGCCAGAGCGTTGAAAACCTCCTGCTGGCTTCTACCGCTACTTTTTAACATTTGGAAGGAGTGATCCGCCCCATCAAGGAAAATAAGCTTGCTTTTGTCCAAATGTTCGGTAGTTTGTTTCATCAGTTCGGGGGTAGCAAGCTTGTCACGTGTGCCTTGCAAAAAGAGCATAGGTATAGGTACTTGTTGTAGATGGTCTGCCCTTTGTACAGAGGGTTTTCCGGGCGGATGAAGGGGAAATCCGAAGAAGACCAACCCTTTCAGTTCAGCGAGCTGCCTGAAAGCTGCCAGTTGAGATGTCATTCTTCCTCCAAATGATTTACCTCCTGCATATATCGGCAGGGCGGGGTATCGATGGTGTGTTTCTAAGATTACCCTATAGATGGTTTCCTGTGCTATTTTGGGAGTATCCGGACGTTTTTTGCCCTGCTCCATGTATGGAAAATTAAAACGAATGGTAGAAATACGCGAGCTGGCTAATGCTGCCGCCAGTTGTAGCATAAAGGAATGATGCATGCCTGCTCCCGCACCATGCGCAAGCGCTAAAATGGCTATTGGTTTATCAGCTTCAATAATCTCGCAAGTCACCGCGCCAGCTCCTTCGGAAATGTGTAATTTAAAAGAAATTTGACTCATTGAATGACAATTGGGATACATGTGTTAAGCTAGCGAATTAACACCAAAGGTAAAAGGAGTAACTTTGAATGTAAAGAAAAATGTGGTTGGTATACCACAACACTATGTGTGAAAAATGAAGCTGTCTTGAAAGTCGCCTTTTGGCGTCATCCCGAACTTGATCCAGGATCCCTTGTTTAGTTTCTGCTCATTTTCAGGGGACTCCAAATCAAGTTTGGAACTGACTTTTGAGACAGCTTCATTGGTATTGACGGTTAATCAATGTTGTTACAGGTTCTGTCCATCGTCTTTGTTAGGATCCTCATCGTCCTCGCCTTCAAGATCCACCTTTACATCCTCAGTCTCTACACCCAATTCTTTATTATCAGCATCCAATTCTACTTCAAGGTCTTTTTCAGCTTCAGTATTTTCTTCCGCACCTTGTTCCATAGAATGAGATGGAGCCTCTATTTCTTTGGTTTCATCGTTTACTTGTTCCTTTTTCTCATTATCGGTACATGCCGACAGGGCAATACCACCGGCAATCGCAAGTATTAATTGAATTTTTTTCATGATTTTTACTTTTTGGTTTGCCAGTTATCTTGCAATTGGTTTGCCACAATCTCTCAAAATATCATGAAAAATGAGGTGCCGGCTTCTGGTGAGGATGTTACAGTCAGGTTTCCTTTTTGAGCTCGCATATATTGTCTGGATAAGCTTAGGCCTATACCTGAACCCTGCTTTTTAGTGGTATAAAAAGGTACAAAGATCTGGTCCATGGCTTCGGCTTCTATGCCGGGGCCATTGTCTTTTACAACTATAACGGTACGATGGTTCTTAATGAACGTGGTTAATTCAATGCAAGGTTGCTCCGTGTTGACCAATGCCTCTTTCGCATTTTTGATGAGGTTGATAAGGATTTGTTCGACCATATCCATATCAGCCTCGATCTGTAGTGCCGGGTCAACGGCCTTCGTTAATTTTACTCCCGCTCTTTTTAAGTCAGGGCCCAACAATGCCTCAGTTCTTTCTACTAACTCCAGTACATGCACCCTCTGGAATTTTGGCTGAGGGATTTTGGCCAACTCGCCATAAGCATTGACAAAGTTGACTAATCCTGCGCTACGCTTCTGGACCGTACGAATACCAATTTTAAGGTCGTCCAGGTCTTCCTGCTGAAGTTGAGAAAGATCCTTGAGCTCACCTCGTTCGTCAACAATCATTTGATTGATCACTTCTGTAAGCGTGGATATGGGTATGGCAGAATTTTTTATTTCATGGGTCAGTACCCGTATTAGCTTTTGCCACGACTGAATTTCCTGTTCATCGAGTTCTGCTTTGATGTTCTGAAAGGAAATCAGCTTATGTAATCTGTCATCAAGTTTGATTTCCCTGGCAAGTACGGAAAGGTGTAGCAGTTCATTCTCAATCACAGTTTTTATCAATTCCTTTTGGCCGCTTTGAAGTTTTAATATCAGTTGAAACAGGTGCTTGTCCAATTGCTCGATTGATTTGAGATTGGTGAGGTGAGGTCTTTTAAATAGCTCCTTTGCAGCCTTATTCATTAGGGTTATTTTCAACGTTTCCTCATCGTACACCATAAGAGGGACACCCGAATGCTCAACTACCGTCTGTAGAAAGTGATAATTGGATTCTTTTTCCTTTCGCAGTTGCTGAAACTCTTGGGTGATCAGCATGAAGGCTTTGTTGAGCTCGTCGCTATTACTATTATTTTTAGAGTACGTCCCTAAAAAATCCTTCTGTTTGATGTTGATCAAAAAATTACTCAATTCCCTTTTTGTCCGCTCCAGAGACCTGATCAGTTCATAGATAGCTATCCCGGAAAAAAGTAATAACCACAGTGATAACAGCCAAAAAGGGGTTTCGGTCAAAATATATAAACCTGAGTATCCCAACAGGAGGATAATTATAAGGCGAAGGACGATCTTGAAGCGATGAGTACCCAAATTAGTTTAAAAATAAATTTGATGCAGTTTCGGTGCAATTGTACACTGAATACCACCCTTTGTTGCGAATGTTACACGCATAAAATTTTCTTAACCTTCTCTTTATCAATGTTCACACCGGATGGCCAACTATTTGTATGTTTTATCAGGTAAATAATAAACTAACAAAATAAACTGCTATGGCCAATAAAGGTAAAGAAAAATTGAAAAAGCATCCTGATCCTGAAAAGAACACGAAACAAAATCCCAAGGACGTTCCCATGCGCGACCCGGAGACGAATCCGGCTCGCGACCCGCATGGAAAGCCTTCAAAGGAAAGTACAAGGAAAAGATGAGAGTTAACGTGAGGTCGATATAAAACGCTTAAAAATAGTAGGTCTAAAGGACGTGAGGAAGGATCTTCCTAAGTTGTGAATAGTACCCTTGAACTTTAGTAAGATTCTTCATTTTTACAGAATGACCTTAAAAAGAGGTTTTTTTGTCTGGTTTCTGATAACCTTTAATCGGTTCTACTATGTCGAACTCACGTAGGATTAATGAATGTTGGCTTTTTCCCTCTGTTTAGTTGAATTTCCTACCCAGTGTAGTTTGGTGTATTTGACGAACTACTTCATTTTAAAGGGTTTAGGAAATGGGCGAAAATTTGTACACGGAACCTTAAAAAATACATTAGAACTATGAGTACAGAAGAAAAAAAAGACAGGGGCGGTCAAGGCAACCAGTCCGGTCAAAAAAAAGGTCCGAAACAGGGACAAAACAAGGGCTCTAAAAGTCCTAAAAAATAGTCCTCCTAAAACAGCCGGCACAGTGTGTTGGCTGTTTTTTATAAACCGTACTTTTCAATTTTTCGATATAGGGTACTCCTTCCCAAACCTAACTCCCTGGCAGCGCTGGTTAAATTTCCATTACACTTTTCGATGGCCTGTACAATGGCATTCTTTTCTATGTCCTCCACATTGAGGCTTTTCACTGATGATGCCGTAGTAGTCTTTTTGATCAAAAAGTCGGCAGGATCAAGGACGTGCTGCGTACTCATGATCACGGCCCGCTCTACCGCATGTTGTAGTTCGCGCACATTGCCCGGCCAGGGATAGTTTTGGAGCTTTTTGACAGTATTCTGAGCTAGCTTAAGCTCATCCTTTTCATATTTCCGGCAGTAGACGGATAAAAAATGTTTTGCTAATTCCTCAATATCTTCCTTTCTCTCCCGAAGAGGCGGAAGTTCGATCTCCACGGTATTTATCCGGTATAGAAGGTCTTGCCTGAAGCTTTCCACTTCCACCATTTCATAAATATCTTTGTTGGTAGCACAGACTACACGGATGTCGATGGGTAGTAATTTGTTGTCACCGATCCTGGCTACCTGGCGGTTTTGCAGTACCGATAAAAGCTTCGCCTGTTGCGCCAGAGAGATATTTCCAATTTCATCGAGAAAAAGGGTACCCTTGTCAGCTATTTCAAAGCGTCCCGCCCGATCTTCTTTTGCATCAGTAAATGCACCCTTCTTATGGCCGAAGAGCTCTGATTCAAAAAGTGAGTCTGTCAATGCACCCAGGTCTACTTTTATAAAAGCGTGATTGGCCCTTCCGGATGCTTGATGTATGGCCCTCGCTACCAACTCTTTACCTGTTCCGTTTTCACCAAGGATCAAAACGTTGGCATCTGTTTTTGCTACCTTTTCGATACTGGTGTAGACAGCTTGCATGGTGGGTGAGGAACCAATGAGCTGACCTTTGGCTTTATGCACATCTTCTGAGAGTGTCTTTTGCGTATTTTGTAAATGAGAGATCTGCCGCTTAGATTGCTTCAGTTCATATACATTGATAACAGTAGCCAATAGCTTTTCCCTTTCCCAGGGCTTCACCAGAAAGTCGATAGCGCCTTCCTTCATACACTCTACCGCCAGTTGGATGTCCCCGTAAGCGGTGTTCATGATGATATGTATGCTGGCATCGAGAGATCTGATCTTTCTGAGCCAAAACAAGCCTTCGTTACCGCTCGTAGCTCCTGTTTTGAAGTTCATGTCTAAAATAATGATATCAAGATCATTATTTCTGATAAGGCTTTCCAGGTTTTTGGGACTGGTTGCTGTCTGTACTTGCTCAAAATGATTTCTCAGGATCATACGAGCGGTGATCAGTACATCTTCATCATCGTCAACTATAAGTATGCTGCCTTTGCGTTTCGACATTTGTTTTATTCAAGCCAATTGATGTGATTGCTAATGTAATGGTCGTCTCACTATGAAACAAATAGTTGTGCCATTATGAGACAAGTTTAATGTGCGTACTTTTTACAACCATCTGTTAATCAATTAATTGATCTAATGGTATGGCTGTTGGTATCAAGCCTTTAGCAAGATTTACGATTATGATTAAGAATTACTTCAAAGTGGCTTTAAGGAACCTGGTTAAGAACAAGGTTTTTTCTGTGATCAATATTATGGGGCTGGCCTTTGGTCTTTGTTGCGCTATACTTATAGCCCTATGGGTGTGGGATGAAATGGGTTATGACCAATTTCATGCAAATGGGGAGCGTATCTATCAGACTATTGCTGAGATCAATGCAGGTGCTTCTCCTCAGTTTTGGGTAAATTCTCAAGGTGTGCTGGCGCCTGCCCTTAATGACGAAGTGGCTGATATTGAAGTTGCCATCCGGGTTTCCTACAACATGACTCCTTTGATCAGTAATGGCAGTGTAAAAGCAAAGCCTGAGGGTTTATATGCCGACAGTGCATTTTTCCATGTTTTCAGCTTTGGCTTCAAGCATGGTGATCCTCAAACAGCGCTGCAGGCTCCGTATAATATTGCTATCTCAGAAAAGCTGGCGCTACAGTTCTTTGGTGATGAAAATGCAATTGGTCAAACACTAACGGTTCGCGATTTTGGAGAAAAGGAAGAATACCTGGTAACAGGTATATTTGAAAATACACCTGAGCAGTCCACCCTGCAATTTGATTTTGTGATGCCCTATGGACCCTATCATAAGAAAAGGTCGTGGATGAACTCATGGGGTAACTATGACGACAGGACCTTTGTTTTGTTGCGAGAAGGAGCAAATGTTGACAATGTACGTGAGGAAATTAAAAACTTTATCATAGAACATCAGGGCCCTGAATCCACCACGCTGCTTCACTTATACCCGTTCCGTGACATCTACCTGAAGGCTGATTTCAGCCGGGGATTAGGCGAAGGAGGCAGAGTTCAACTGGTTCGACTGTTTTTGGCCATAGCAATACTTATTTTGGTAATTGCGTGTATAAATTTCATGAACCTTGCCACCGCAAGAGCAGGAAAAAGAGCCAAGGAGGTAGGTGTGCGTAAAGCCACAGGTGCACATAGAGGCTCCCTGGTTGTTCAGTTCATTGGGGAGTCGATACTGATTACCATGATCAGCGTATTACTGGCTGTTACTTTGGCTGACCTTATGCTGCCCTTCTTCAACACACTCACGGAAAAGGATATTTATGTTCCCTATGGTAATGCTTATTTTACCCTAAGCCTCTTGGGTGCAGGTGTAATCGTTGGAACGCTGGCCGGAAGCTATCCGGCCATTACTTTGTCAGCATTTCAGCCGGCAAAAGTGCTAAAAGGCGCTGCCCACAGTTCCAAATCATTGGGTGGGTTGCGAAAGGTTCTGGTCGTGTTCCAGTTTACCTTATCAATAGTGTTGATTATAGGTACGATCATTATTTACAACCAGATCAGGTATGTGTTAGATAAAGATCTGGGCGTTGCAAAAGAGAATATTCTTTATCATCCGCTGTATCAGGCCGCTCAGCAGAGAGAAGCCTATAGAAATGACCTTCTCACGGTACCCGGTGTACAGTCTGTTGCCTTCTCCAACTTTAGCCCTCTGGATATTGGAAACACTACTTATTCTGTAAGCTGGTCCGGTAAAGGTGAAGAAGAAAACATAGCTTTTCATGTGATACAGGCCGATCGTCAATTGCTCGAAACTTTTCAACTCAAATTATTGCAGGGGCGTGTCCCGGAAAAACAGGATTCACTTATTCAGGTGCTGGTAAATGAAGAGGCTGTAAAAGCTATGGGAATGGACGAGCCTGTAGGACAAATAATAGATGTATGGGGAGGTAAAGGTATAATCCGGGGGGTAGTGAATGATTTCAACCATCAGAATCTTTTTCAAAAAATCGATCCGGTAGTAATTTATCTTAATACGGGTAACAGAGGGTTTATTGCCATAGAATCAGGTAATATCGGAAAAACCATCGCTGATATTGAAAATATATTCAAAAAATACGATCAGGAATATCCTTTTGAGTATGAGTTTGTTGATAAGGCTTTTGAGCAAAACTATAAGATAGTGGTTACTGCAGGCACGCTTTCCAATGTGTTTGCTGTTATAGCTATTGTTATCTCCTGCCTGGGGTTATTTGGTCTGGCATCGTACATGACGGAGCAGCGTAGAAAGGAGACCGGTATTCGCAAAGTGTTTGGAGCCTCGGTATATCATCTTACCACAATTTTTTCACTTGATTTCCTGAAATTGGTGCTCATCGCCTTTGTCATAAGCATGCCCCTGGCCTGGTATACTGGGAGTTACTGGCTTGATTATTTTTCATATAGAATAGATATTACCTACTCTCCTTTTTTGATTGGAGGACTTAGCGCTTTTTTTATTGCCCTTACAACAGTAAGCTATCATACCATCCGGGCGGCTATGTCTAACCCGGTGGATGCACTGAGATATGAGTAACGGAGTGGCAAAAGCTGTATAATGAAAGCCCGAGATTATTGTGAATAGACCGTTGATCATAATAGCCAATAAAAGAAATGTTTAAAAACTACTTAAAAATAGCTTTTCGTAATTTATTGAAAAACAAGGTGGTTTCACTGGTCAACATTGGCGGATTGGCTATTGGTATGTCTGCAACATTTTTACTTTTGATGTATGTAAATTATGAATTCAGCTACGATGCTTACCATGACAAAGCTGACCGCATTTACCGGCTTGTACACCATCGTTTTGTTGGCGAAGCCCTAGAATACAAACGTGCTAAGGTATTTCCGGAAATCGGTCTTGAACTGGAAGGAAGCTTTGGTGAAATAGAAGAAAGCGCCCGAATTTTTTCGGTATCTGAGGAGTATGACCCGGTATTTCTGATTGAGGATCAGGACGGGAATGTAAAGAAATTTAATGAACCATCAGTTTTTCTGGCTGATAGTTCGGTGGTGAAAATATTCGATCTTACTTTTATTCATGGCAGTCCGGAGACTTTTCTGCAGGGTGCGAACCAACTGGCTCTCACTGAATCAGCAGCGCTGAAATTTTTCGGAAGCACAGATGTGCTCGATAAAAGTTTGGATTGGGTAGGGCAGGGTGAGTGGCGGGTGACTGCAGTGGTTAAAGATATGCCTGCCAATAGCCACTTTCACTTCTCCATTTTGGCTTCATGGTTTGATACCTACGGAGAAAGAAGCTTGTTAAGGTGGGATGGCTTTTATACCTATGTGCTTTTACGGCCTGGTACTGATATTCAAAAACTTCATGAGGGCATTCAGCAATTTACATCCGACTATTTAGCTCCTTACAACCAGGAAAGAAATATCAACTCAGAAATTCATCTGCAACCTCTGACGGACATTCACCTCCATTCGCATTTGAAGGACGAGCTTGATACTAATAACAACTATAAAATAGTGTACGCCCTGTTTTTTATTTCCCTTATCATTCTTTTGATTGCTTTAATCAATTATATTAACCTGTCAACGGTCGCAGCTCTGGACCGGGCAAGGGAGATTGGCATCAGAAAGACAATAGGATCTTCTAAAAGGCAGTTATTAGCTCAGTTTTTATTGGAAGCATTGGTGGTTAATGCTTTAGCTTTGGCCCTCTCAGTTACTCTTGTTCAACTAACTTTGCCATTATTTAATAGCTGGTTAGGTATGGAACTTTCCATACTGCACTGGAGTCCTTATGAAATTTTATCATACATACTGGTTGCGTTGATTTTCCTGGTGTCAGTCTCAGGGTACTATCCGGCTATGGTCCTGGCTTCTGTTACCCCATCACGCGCATTAATAGGTCCCGGTAAGCCCGGGCCACTTAAGAACACGCTGATCATATTTCAGTTTAGTGCTGCCATAATTTTAAGTATTTCAGCAGTGGTAATACATTACCAGATCGAATATATGAAAAGCAGAGCGTTAGGAATAAATATTAATGATGTATTGATAATGAAATCTTTAGCATCTGTGGAAGATGAACATGTGAATGATTCATTATACGTTGGGAAATTGGATGCATTTAAACAACTGGTAAAAAGTAACGCAGGTATAAGGGCCGTAACTGTAAGCTCAAATGTGCCCGGAACAATAAATTCGTTTTTCGGACGAATGAGAAGAAAGGAGGGAGGAGCTGAGATACAAAGTTATCTTACCAGGGTGGACGAAGAATTTGCCAGGGTTATGGATTGGATGTATTAGCAGGCCGGTTTTTCCACCCTCAGGATCTTACTGCATTAACAGATCGTTTGGTTATTAATGAATCCGCAGCTTTGGCGCTGGGTTTCGACAATCCGCATGAAGCCATAGGAGCCATTATTCCTACAGCAGGGCAAAGGGAGATCATTGGTGTGATTGCAGACTATCATAACCTTTCACCCAAGTACCCAATAGAGCCATCATTGTTTGCGATTGATTTTGGTCATATGACCTTTATATCTATACTATTTTCCTCTTCCGGGGGTGAATTCCAGGATTTGATAACTGCTGTTCGGTCTGCCTGGCAGCAAATCTTTCCGGAGAAACCATTTCACTATGACTTTCTGGATGACCGGTTTAACGCTCAATATGCTGATGATAAGAGATTAGGAGTGGTTATATCCACTTTCACGGTTTTAAGCCTCATTATTGCTTGTTTTGGGCTGTTTGCACTCGCCTTGTTCACCACTAAAAAGAGGAGCAGGGAAATTGGACTTCGGAAGGTGCTTGGAGCTACTATTGTTGATATCCTGAGCCTGCTTTCCTTTAACTTTATGAAGCTCTCACTCATTGCTGCTGTCGTGGCTGTTCCGGTCGGTTATTTTATAGCATTGAATTGGTTGAATAACTATCATTCCAGGATTGCTATTTCATGGGACATACTGATCTTGCCAGCAATTGGCATAATCTGCATAGGCCTTTCAGTGATCATTGTCCAGGCGCTAAAAACTGCCGGCCAAAAACCAGCCGATAGTTTAAGATGTGACGACTGACGAAGCAGGGATTAATGACAGCAGAAATAGATAACGAAGCTGCGAGCTATTAGTCAGACCCAACTGGCCCCAACTGAGTTCTCATTTGCAACTGCCTTTGCCAACTGCCAACTTTTTCAATTCGGGCTCCTTTCGCATGTAACTTTTTCTTCTAAAATTAGAAAATATAAAGCTCTGTTATGACTAAAATTATTTTTTCTTTTTTTAAAAGGTGCTATATTATTATTGGAAGAATACCTTGTCCAGTTAGAGATTGTCAACCTATGTACCCTGAGAAAGATGCTATTGAAGATGTTGAAATTGAACTTCTTTTGGAGGGTGTCTATCAACGGTACGGTTATGATTTTAGAGATTATGCCCGTACTCACGTCAGGCGGAGAATACTTAATCGACTTCAACTCAGTCAGCTTGAAAGCATTTCCCAACTTCAACATCATGTATTATATGACCCTGATTTTGCATCTTTATTGATCAAAGATTTATCTATCAGTGTGACGGAGATGTTTCGGGATCCTGCGTTTTACCGGGCGGTACGAGATAAGATCATTCCTGCTTTAAAGACATGGTCATATGTTAAAATATGGCATGCGGGATGCTCTACTGGCGAAGAAGTTTACTCCATGGCCATACTTTTAAAGGAGGAGGGACTTTACGACCGCGTCCAGATATATGCCACAGATTTTAATGAGTACTCTTTGAAACAGGCCAGAGAAGGCATTTTCTCACTCGAAGATATGAAGCAATATTCTGGTAACTATCAGCAATCTAATGCCCGCCATTCATTTTCCAACTACTATTTTTCTGACTTTGGCCTTGCTATCATGGATCAATCGTTGAAAAAGAATATTGTATGGGCTAATCACAATCTTGTAACAGATAGTGATTTCACTGAAACGCATATGATAGTTTGTCGCAATGTTCTGATCTACTTTAATAGAGGCCTTCAAAATAAAGTGTATAAACTATTTTATAGCAGTCTGGTCAATGGAGGGATCTTATGCCTTGGCAGCAGGGAGAATTTATACACCTCTGATTTCAAAAACAATTTTGATGTAATAGATCAGGATCAGAAAATTTATAAGAAAAAATACATTTCAGGAGCATGACGGCAATACTCCGTTTAGACAAAACCATTTAATGAAGTTATTAGCAGATACATTGGGAAAAAAAATAGGGCTTGGTTTTATAGCCATGGTGTTCATTTTAGCAATTGCGGTAAGTATTTCGGTCACTATGACAGGCACTACCACTGCATTAACGGATCGCCTGTCCACAGTAAGAATACCAACCACGCAGTTTGGCTTAGTGTTATCTGATGGCATAAGCCGCTCGGTGGCCGCCCTCCGAGGATACTTGCTGTTGCAGGATGAAAAATTTATAACCGAAAGAAAAGCGATATGGAGCAACACCATAAAACCGACTCTGTATGAGCTTCAAGTCGTATCGGGGAGCTGGACGGATGCAGAAGATATAAAGAGATTGAAGCAACTGGCGCCTATGCTTGAGGTTTTGGAGGTGCTTCAGGAGCAAATAGAGGGCCTTGCTTCTGCAGATATAAATGAGGCCAGGCGTTTGATGGACACCAATAGTGTTTCGCTAACCGCTGACCTTATGGCATTGCTAGCGGCCATGAAAGACAGCCAGGAAAGCCTGATGAAGGCAGACGTTTCTGCCATACATGG
This sequence comes from Fulvivirga imtechensis AK7, assembly GCF_000331535.1. Lineage (GTDB taxonomy): Bacteria > Bacteroidota > Bacteroidia > Cytophagales > Cyclobacteriaceae > Fulvivirga > Fulvivirga imtechensis. Next base: position 96,250 of record NZ_AMZN01000001.1, read on the forward strand.
CAGGGTGGTGCGGCTTAACAATGTAGAGTGGGTATTATTGGTTGCTGGCATCACTATTAGTCTTTTTTTGTCGTTAGTTATCACACGCGCTATTACCAGCCAGGTATCGCGGGCGGTGGAAGCGGCTGATCATATAGCAAAGGGAGACCTCGAAGCCGAGGTTAGCATGGGAGGATCTAAGGAGCTGAAGAAACTGGGGCGTGCGCTGCGTGATATGAAGAACTCCCTCAGAGCCAAAACAAAAGAAACGGAACAATACCAATGGATATCTTCAGGACAAAACCGCCTGTCAGAGTTAATGCGTGTAGACCATGGTCCGGAGGATTTATGTAATGATATCATAAAGTTTTTGTCAGAATATATTGGGGCTCATATCGGGGCAATATTTCTTACCAACGAGAGTAAAACAGAACTACATTTATGCGGGAAGTATGCCTTTGGGCATCAGGAGAAGTCGTTTGAAGTATTTAGAATGGGAGAGGGCCTTATTGGTCAGGTGGCTGTAGATGGAAAGCCGCTTAGACTTTCAAACCTTGAAGAGGTGCATATCCGGGTGAGGACTGCTGTAGTCAATGCGTGCCCCAGGCATGTATTTGTTACCCCCTTTTTTGCCGAAGGTAAGATTCTTGGTGTGATAGAACTGGGTAAGATTGATGGTTTTGAGGATGTTCATTTTGATTTTGTGAACCTGATCACTGAGGCCGTTGGTATCACCTTAAATACCGCCATAGCCAAGCAAAAGGTACAAGACTTGCTGGAGGAAACACAGCGTCAGAGCGAAGAGTTACAGGCACAACAAGAGGAGTTGCAGCAAAGCAATGAAGAGCTTGAAGAGCAATCGGAAAGGCTTAAGCAGCAGCAGGAGGAGTTGCAGAGCATCAATCAGGAGCTGGAAGAGCAGGCTGACGTAGTGCAGAAAAAAAACCAGGCGTTGGAGGCCGCCAGGCTGGATATTGAACTTAAGGCTAAAAGACTTGAAGTGAGTGGCAAGTATAAGTCAGAGTTTCTTGCAAATATGAGCCATGAGCTGCGGACTCCTCTTAACAGCCTGCTCATACTCGCCAATGATCTACAGCAAAACAGGGAAGGAAATCTAACGGAGGAGCAAATAGAAAGCGCAGGTATTATTGCTAAAAGCGGGGATGATTTGCTTAACCTGATCAATGAAATACTTGATCTGGCCAAAATAGAGTCGGGAAAGATGGACCTGAATATAGAGAAGGTATATGTTTCTACGCTGGCTGAAAATATTATAGCAAATTTTAAGTCTCAGGCACAGCAAAAAGGATTAGTCCTTGAAGTTGCCCGGGATGAAGCAGTAGAATACTTGCAGACTGACCCTTTACGCCTTGGCCAGATTATAAAAAACCTGGTGTCAAATGCTGTGAAATTCACAGAAACAGGTGAAGTAAGAGTTTATCTGGGAAAAGATGCCGGGAATAATTTTGTGATCTCAGTCAGAGATACCGGCATAGGTGTACCTAATAATAAGCAGGAGATAATTTTTGAAGCCTTTCAGCAGGCTGATGGGACCATTTCACGGAAGTACGGGGGCACAGGCCTGGGCTTGTCCATATGCAGAGAGCTTACCCAATTGTTGGGCGGAAAAATATCGCTTGAGAGCGAGGTTGGCAAAGGCTCTCATTTTACTGTTTCCATTCCATCAGTTGCAAAAAGAAAGAAGCGGGTTAAAGAGATAAACATTCGTCAGACCGGAGAACATCCGATATCTCCTGATGTCAGGAATAAATTCAATGATTATCCAACCATCGCTGATGACAGGCGTGAGATAGACAAAGGAGATCGTACGATACTAATTATAGAAGACGACAGGTCGTTTTTGCAAATTTTGGCCGATCAGGCAAAGCTTAAAGGATTTAAGTACCTGGCTGCAGGCTCAGGTGAAGATGGCCTGACATTGGCAGGTAAATATATCCCTCATGCCATCATTCTTGATCTTGATCTCCCGGGGATAGACGGCCGTACGGTGCTACGAGAGTTAAAAAGCGACCCTAATCTACGGCACATACCGGTGCATATTATTTCTGTTGATCAGAAAACCATTGATCCGTTTAAATCCGGAGCCGTTGAGTTTCTTACAAAGCCTGTTACCAAAGAGCAATTAGATGACGCCTTTGTCCGAATTCAGGAATTTATTAACAGAAAGATGAAGAACCTGCTGATCGTAGAAGATGACAAGTACCTTAGAAAAAGCATTATGCGATTGATTGGAAATGGCGATGTACAGTGTCTGGAAGCCGGTACAGGGGCAGATGCGTTGGAAATATATAATACCCGGCAGGTGGATTGTATGGTATTGGATATTGGATTGCCGGATATGTCGGGCTTTGAGCTGATCGGGGAGTTAGAGAAAGCCAGAGATAAAACTATTCCCCCAATAGTTGTCTACACAGGCAGAGATCTTACCAGGGAAGAAAATAACATGCTGCAGCAGCATGCTGAGACTATCATAGTGAAAGGTGTAAAATCGGAAGAGCGACTGCTTGACGAAACCGCACTGTTCCTTCACCGGACCGTAAGGGACCTGCCTGAGCAGCAGCGACAACTGATTACCGGATTATACGATCGGGATGCTATTTTTAAGGATAAAAAGGTGTTGGTGGTAGATGATGATATGCGCAACATATTTGCCTTGTCAAAAGTGTTGAGAGAAACAGGTATGGACATTGTGAAGGCAGAGAATGGCGTAGTGGCGCTTTCCCGGCTGGAGGAAGATGATTTTGATATGATACTGATGGATGTAATGATGCCGGAGATGGATGGCTATGAATGTATTAGAAAAATACGCTCCCAAGCCCGTTTCATTGATATCCCCATTATCGCCCTCACGGCCAAAGCCATGAAAGAAGACAGACAAATATGTATAAATGCAGGCGCCAATGATTATATAGCAAAACCTGTGGACCTCGAGCGGCTGCTGTCGCTTATACGGGTTTGGATCAGAAAATAATAATAATACTTATGCAAGCTATTGAACAAAATCACTTCAACGGAACGAAGATCAGGCCCAAGATCTTAATGGTAGATGATAGAAGGGAAAATCTCATTGCTTTAGAGAGATTGCTGAAAGAGATAGAAGTCGATCTCTATCCTGCTACCAGTGGAAATGAGGCACTCCGCCTGACCCTTCATCATGATTTTGCGCTTGCCTTGTTGGATATTCAAATGCCGGAGATGGATGGCTATGAGCTGGCAGGCCTGCTACGGCAGGATGAAAAAACTTCACGAATACCATTTATATTTATTTCAGCCATTTATACAGATCACATCAATGTTTTTAAAGGATATGAAAAAGGAGCATTTAGCTATATAACAAAACCTTTTGAACCAAAAATACTGATCAACAAGGTCAAGTTCTTCATGGAAAAGTTCCAGCACGAGGAAGCGCTCAGGTGTGCACATGAAGCACTTGAACAACATGTTAAGGACCTGAAAAATGCAAACGAGGAATTAAGATCATTCAGCTACTCCGTATCACATGACCTTAGGGCACCGCTGCGGGTTATATCAGGGTATTCAAACATTCTTTTGGAAGACTATGGTGCCAAACTGGATGATGAAGGGAAGAAGATCGTCAACACCATAGTGAGAAACACCAATAAAATGTCGAATCTGATCGATGATATACTAAATTTCTCACGGCTCACCCGGCAGGATAAAATGCTTCAGAACGTTAACATGAATGAGCTGGTCGATACTGTTTTTGGTGAGTTAACGGAGCATCTGTCTGAAAGGACAATAAAATACACAAGAACAGACCTGCAGCCGGCTTATGGAGATAAAACGATGATCCGGCAGCTTATTTCCAATCTGCTTGGCAATGCGATAAAATATACCGGTCCATGCAAAAAGGCTTTGATTGAAGTAGGGGGAAGTCGTGAAGGTAAGGAGTATATTTATTATGTGAAAGATAATGGTGTTGGTTTTGACGATCAGTATAAGGAAAAACTATTTGGGGTTTTTCAACGCCTGCATAAGGAAACAGAATTTGAGGGAACAGGTATTGGACTGGCCATCGCCAATAAGGTGGTTCGCCATCATGGTGGACGTATATGGGGGGAAAGTAAGCCTGATCAGGGAGCTACCTTCTTTTTTACCCTGAAATAATTCAGGTGATATGGAAACCTTTGGGTTTCTACTTCCTCCTTAGTACGAATGGCCATACAATAGTATGGCATTAAATAGTGTCTCTAAGAAAAGCCAATGTCCGCGTTACGCTCGTTCCAAAAATGCTCTCGTACCTCAGTACGCTCCGCTTTTTGGACTTCGCAAGCCTTGACCTTGACGTTTTCTTAAAGCTACTTAGAGTTTTCTTACAAACACTAAATAGTCAATAGGCAATTCCGATAGCGATAGCGCTCGCGACAAGCGAGGATGCATAATTGGCAGTTGGGTAAAAGTAACAGGCAAAAAGGGTGTGAGCATAGTCGAGAGTCTTCGATGATGTACTGGACTATCTCAATATTCAATACAAATATCTCAATACTAGATACAAAGACATGAAAAGTTTCATACTAACAACACTCGTACTGATCTCCTTCCTGCTGGTGAGGCCAGGGTTGAGGGCTCAGGAGCGTCAGCTTCCTGAATTTGATAAGATCGTCATTAGCCCTTTGATCGAACTGGTGCTTATAAAAGGTAATTCGGAAAGCATCAAGCTGGAAACCAGTAATATGGACACGGAAAAGGTGAACATTGAAATAAAAAATAAAACCCTTCGTATATATCTTGATAAGGCAAAAATGAAGGTTAAATATAGGAAGAGAGATGAAAATGGTGTACGTCATTGGACTAATAAGAGCATGTATCCGGGGGTTAAGGTAAAGGCTTATGTTACTTTCCGGGAACTAAAGAAACTGCAGGTGAGGGGAGAGGAGGCTGTAACCTGCAATGATATTATAGATGTTGACATCTTTAAATTGAAAGTGTTCGGGAAATCAGAGGTGAGGTTGGCGGCTGTTCAGGCTGATGTCATCAAAGTGAGCCTTTATGGGGAAAATGATTTATACATAGACTCAGGTAGGGCTGCCAAGCAGGTTTACAAGGGCTTTGGAGAAAACAAAGTAGTGGCCTCCAAGGTACTGGGCAGACTGGTAAGGACCAAAAATTATGGAGAGGGCAATTTTTATGTCAATGCATCTCAAAAATTAAACATTGCTTCATTTGGAGATTTTAGGGTAACCTACGAAGGGCATCCGAGGGTGCGCAAAGGCCTGAGCTTAGGATATGCTGATATTGAAAGGCAAGATGATGAATGACTTGTGAGGCCCATTTTTCGCTTTGCACCTGACGCAACTTCCACGCCAGTTGGGTGTGTCGATCGCACGTTATTAAAAAAACAACCTCTGACAAGTTGCCAGAGGTTGCCAATTGAGCTGATTTTGACTGGTCAATACTG
>NZ_AMZN01000002.1 GCF_000331535.1 Fulvivirga imtechensis AK7
CTTCACCCCGGCTACAAAGATTTACCCCCTCTGGGGGCCTCTGGAGGCTCGTTTTTCTCTTAAGTTAACGGCTATGGGAAACAGGTCCGGGGACAAGTAGGTCATTCAAAAAGGAGTTTGATAAACCGAAATACGAACCGATTAATAAAGCACCCTAAATTTGATCGTATGCTCGATCTTTCGCAGGGCTTTGATCAACTCCTGGTCATACTCCTTGTCGATATCGGTGATCACATAGCCGATGATCTCATTGGTCTTGAGGTATTGCCCAACAATGTTCACATCGTGGTCGGCCAGCACCTGGTTGATCCTGGCAAGGATACCCGGCATATTTTCATGGACATGGATCAGCCTGTGTGCATTCTTTAGTGTAGGCAACTGCAGATTTGGGAAGTTCACACTGTTGGAGGTACTACCCGTGTTAATATAGTCCATGATCTTGCCGGGTACAAAGCCGGCAATGTTTTCCTGTGCCTCGATCGTACTTCCGCCAACATGCGGAGATAGGATGGTGTTGGGTAGGTTTCTCAGCTTTGATATAAATTCTTCATCGTTGCTCTTAGGCTCTTCAGGAAATACGTCAACTGCGGTCCCGGCCACTTTGCCGTTTTCAATATGCTCTTTGAGTGCGGCAATATCTACTACATGGCCACGGCTCAGGTTAAGGAAGATCACATTGTCCTTCATCCAACCGAATTCACGTTTGCCAATCATATTCTTATTTTCGGGGCGGCCATCCACATGCAGGGAAACGATATCAGAGGTCTCCAGTAGCTCCTGTAAAGAGCTGCATTTCCTGGCATTACCAAGCGCCAGTTTCTCCTCCACATCATAATAATAAACCACCAGACCAAGTGACTCTGCCAGCACAGAGAGTTGCGCGCCAATGTTACCATAGCCAATAATACCCAGGTTTTTGCCTCTAATCTCAAAGCTTCCTTTGGCAGATTTATCCCACCTGCCTTCATGCATGGCAGAAGAGCGGTCGAATAGTCTTCGCATCAATACAATGATCTCGGCAATGGCCATCTCTACCACAGAGCGGGTGTTGCTAAATGGTGCGTTGAATACTGCTACTCCCTTTCTCAGGCAGGCATCCAGGTCGATCTGGTTGGTGCCAATGCAGAAAGCCCCCACTGCGATCAGCCGGTTGGCCGACTCCAGTACCTTAGCCGTTACCTGTGTTTTAGACCTGATACCTAATATGGATACGTTCTTGATCTTTTCGCAAAGTTCGTCTTCATCAAGTCCGGCCGGATATACTTCCACATTATAGCCTTCGTGCTTCATCAGTTCGATGGCACGGGGGTGGATGTTTTCCAACAGTAGCACAGTGATCCTGTTCTTAGGGTAGGAGATAGCGGTGTTCATTTTATTCAAATATAAAAATTCATCAAGACTGGGTGTGATATGGTCTGCTTTTTTAAGAATATTTTCACGCTCTACATTTTCAGTAAAAGCATAGAATTTATTAGCCAGCCCCGCAGCTTTGATCTCATAATCGGTATAGCCGTCACCAATTACATACACATCACCCTGGAGGTTGAGCCTTTTAAGTTGCTCTACTTTGCCGTTATTAGAGGAAAGGGCATTCTCACGGTCGTAGCCAATGATCTTACCACTTTCATCAAATTCAAAAGAATTGGCAAATACATTTTCGGGCTTTACATGATATTCCGATACAATAGGAACGATAAAATCCCGAAAGCCATTTGAAATAATATATATTCGGTCGGCATACTTATCAAAAAATTCCTTATTTCTTTTAAAGCTCTTGGAAACCTGCTTCTTCAGCTCATCCACCAAAGGTGTGAGATCATTTTTATGCGCATTGAGCAATTCAAGTCTCTGCTCAAGTGACTCCCGGAAGGTCAGTTCCCCGCTCATGCCTACATCAGTAATGTCTTTGATCCTCTGAATGCGTTCCACCTTTTCAGGGTGCCCCTCCAGAGAGATCTCCGCCAATACGTCCAGCGCCTCTACCTGAGTGAAGGTGCTGTCAAAATCAATAACGAAATACTTAGTCCCGTTTTGCATATCCTTTGAATTTCAGGACGAATTAACAGGATAAATTGGCTTTTTAAAAGCCTTTCAACATAAAAAAAATGGCGTTTTTACACGCAACCGATTGAAATTGAGTTTAAACGAAATAGGAGCAGAATAGAACTTTCACAGTTCGCAGTTTACTTTTCTCAAATTCTTGGGTTGAAGGGGGTGGGTAAAATAATTGGCGTTAATTTTTTTACCAACTGCTAATTTAAACATACTGCCAACATCATATATACCTTTGGATGTTATTTCAGGAAAGGAAATATTATCAATCAATAAAAAAGGGCTGTTCTTTTGCCATCATACATACATCTTCGCATTCATACTTCCACTTAGAAAAACAACATGATTGTCAGAAAAAAAGATGTTTATCAGAGCGTCAGAACAACCCTTTTTAAGATCTATTAAGCTTCTGCTTTTTCGTTAACGGTTTTAGCTACCTTATTCAGTTTTTCATCAGTTTTCTTTTCTTCTTCCAGGGTTTCTCCAAGCTTGTTTTTAATATCGGTGAACCCAAGTTTTTCGGCATATGTACATACCGTACCATATCCGGCAATTTCATAATGCTCTATACGCTGAGCCGCAGCTATCAAAGCAGCATCCATTACCTCTTTGTCAGCGTCTTCCTTCATTATGTCTTCGCCTTCACGGATCAGGCCCTGCATGGCTTTACATGTGGTGCCTTTCAGATCAAAGCCGAGCTCCGTGCTCACCTCTTCAAGGCGTTGCTTCTGTTTCTTAGTTTCCTCCAAATGAGTTTTAAACCCATTCTTTAGTTCTGAATTAGAAGCTTTTTCAGCCATTTTTGGCAGAGCCTCGATTATTTGAGTTTCTGCACTGTACAGGTCCTGTAATTCATGCTTAAACAGATCTTCTAGATTTTTCATTTTATTTGCCATAGCTAGTTGATTTTAAGTTGTTAAATTCAACTGTAACAGCAACAAAATTGTGCCATGAAATAAGTAATTGATTATCAGATATCCCTGTCCGTTACCTTGGGGAATTTGTGAGAAAGAGCGTTGAAAAATGTCACTTAGCTCCCCCGTTGATGTAACTGTTTATCTTATCAACCAGTTCTTTTATCTCAAAAGGCTTGGCTATAAACCCATCGGCTCCGCTCCGTTTTGAAATATTCTCTATTTCATTGTTTGCAGAAAGTATGATCACAGGTATATCTTGATATTTGGGAGTGTTTTTCAACAGCACCGTGGCTTTCTCTCCCCCCATTTCGGGTATCCATAAGTCCATTATAATCAAATCAGGGTCATATTTATCTATTTTTTGAGGCACTTCCTCACAATTTGTTGATATAAAAACCTGAAATCCTTTTCCTGAAAGAATCAGCGATACAATTTCAATTATGTCAGGATCATTATCGCACAGTAAAACCTTCTTTTTCATTCCTTTATCTTTTCATCTTTCCCTTGTCAAAATCAATTATTGTGCTAAATCAAGCTCAAGTTAGCGAATTGACAACCATATTCAGTAAACGTGTTATTAAGTATCTATATGAAAACTCTAAGTGGCTTTAAGAAAACGTTCCCGCCAAAGGGCGGACGAAATTGCAAAAATCAGTAGTCGCGTACAGTTACCGTTGTCGGGATGAGCATTTTTGGAACGAGGTAATGCGGACATTGGCGTTTTCTTAGAGACACTATTTATATGCCTGTACTGGCTTCGATGTGGTGGGGCAGTAATATATTGGCTGAAATAACAAAACCTTTTATACGTCAGTGGTAAAATTTCACATCAGTATAAAAGGTTTGCTGTTTGTCACTTTGCTACTGGTTAGGTAGCAGCCGACCAGGATTCAAATCTGATTGGGTCAGAAAACCGCGGAAAGATCCTTTTTTCCATCAGTTCCCCATCATCAGAGTAAATTAATATCTGGGCGGGTAGGTGGGTTTTTGCAAGGGCTACCGCTTTTTTCACTGCTTCCTCCTTCGTAGCACCTCTTACATTACCACCGTAAAGAGGGTTGTTGACAGTCACCCTCCATTGCTCTCCTTGCTTTCTCACATAATACGAATTCTCAAGTGCATCCATATAGTTGGGGTTTATGCGGCCTCGGTCATAGCCTCGGCCAGTTCTCGTTTTAATGAATAATTGAAAAAATCAAAAGCCAGTATATCTACGTAACGGTTTAAAATCTTGAGCGTAATGAGAATTGCATAAAGCGCTGAAACCTCTCCGTGCAGCACTTGTTGAGCATGTCTCTGATCATTCTTTATCACCTCTTCCACCAGGTTATCGAGGTGCTTAAGCCTTAGTTGCCGATGGTTGAGCTTCCAGTCAGATACGTATATAATTTTCAGGTCATCAGGCAGTTTCTGTATCAACTCTGCGGATTGCGAGTAGGTAAGACTGTCTCTGATCGTATGTAATACCCTGCCTACCAGCTTTCCGGCCTTATAATTACAGTCGATATTGAGCTCTTGTTTGATGTTGTCAATGCAACTGTTGTCGTTCGTAGCTAACTTGTCGTAGTTTATATCCATCTTATTTTTTGGTTTTAGCGCCAGATGCTGTCAAAACATTCAACATCTGGCTATTAGCCAATGGTCAAAATGATGCCAAACAAGCCCATAAAACTAATGTGTGTTGATTATCAGGTTGTTAATAAACAACCGAAGTCATAATGTATTGGGGAAGTTGTGAACAATGTGCCCTATATACTGTGGAAAATTGCAAACGATTGCATAACGTATTTTCAGGCATTTTGTTTTCCGATGGCAATAGAAAGGCCAATGGTGTCGGTAGTCTCTGGCATGAAATTTCCACATGCTATCTAAGAAATAAATGTTCAACAAAAAAATTATACGGTTATGAGTATTGTAAAAGTAATTGAGGTAATAGCAGGATCAGAAAAGAGTTTTTCAGATGCTACTCAAAAGGCCCTGGAAGAGGCTTCAAAGAGCGTGAAAAATATAAAATCCATCAACATTAAAAACATGAATGCCAATGTGGAAAATGGCAAAATAGTTTCTTATGGGGTGAATGCAAAAGTATCATTTGAGGTAGAGCCCCATGAAGCACATGCTTGAAAAATCCGCAGACCAAATAAGAAATGTTTAAAAAATAAAAAGGCCGTTTCTGGAGAAACGGCCTTTTTTCTAAACCTGCTCATGCTTAGACCAGTACGGTTCATAACCATAGTGGGTATAAACAGAGCTGATAAATGTTCTATCAGGATTTTGAGGCCAGTGATCTTTGTCAAATCCAGGTGCATTTTCCAGTCGTTCTTTATCTATATCGAGTATGAGTTTTTCTTCATCCTCAATAGTGTTAAACTGGAAAGCCTCCAGTGGAATGGCAAATAATTTCTCGCCAAACCCTAAAAAGCCTCCAAAAGAAAGCACGGCATATGCAACATATCCCGTTTCCAGGTCGATCATAATATCCTTGATCTCACCGATGTCTTTACCCTCTGCATTTTCTACAGTGGTGCCTTCTATAGTTCTGGCTGATAATAAGCGTGGTACCATAACATATATATTTATATTGTAACTGATGTTTAGTAGCTTTAAAAAGCAAGACTTCCTTGACTATCGCTGCCAATGGATCAGGGCGCTTCCAAAACGTCCTGTTGGCTGCGGGACTCTTCGACTGTATAAGGAATCGTTGCTTGCCGGTTCTGTTTCCTCCGGGCGGTCAATCCCCATGAGGTCGCATAATTTGTAAAGCTTGTCTTTCTTTCTTCGAATTTCTTCGAGGTGAATATTCACAGTTTCACTCGCTTCTTCATTATAATTTTTGAACTTCCTAAGTTTTCTTTCTTCGGACTTCAGTAAATCTATTTGGTCTATTATCATTTCTGTGGGCTGTTTCTCTGGTTCCATAACGTGATCTTTTTGGTGCAAAAATTATTATCCAAGGCAATACCATGTTATAAGTATTGTTCCGGGTAGCCTTTATAATAAAAAAATGATACCAACAGCGCCTGAAATGAGGAATTAGAGAAACACTTTTTATTATGTGGGATTACCTACCCAATATGGGGGTATTAGTGTAGCATAAAATACATGTTTTTTTATATTTCAAACGGTTGCATGACTGGTTGCTGGTTGCTGGTTGCTGGTCGCTGGTCGCTGGTCCCTGGTCCCTGGTTACTGGTCATTACCGATTACTTGGTTAGTGGTTGCTGGTGTTGTGAAACGGTGAACCGTGAACTGAGAACTGAGAACTGAGAACTGAGAACTGTAAACTGAGAACTGTAAACAGCCAACCTACAAATAAAAAAGGCCATTCCGTAGAACAGCCTCTTTTTTACTTTTTTGTTTGAGTGATTTAATAACCTTGATTTTTCCAAAGATCAATCTCATTGACCTTGCTTGTTCCTTAGTGATTACCGCACTAGGAACCCCAGCTTTGTGGAGAAAGCTACCCAAAAAGCTTACAACCTTACACTAGTTCATTTCCAGTGCAGAATGTCTGAATGGGGAGCGTCCCGAATCCGGAAATAATTCGTCTAAAACATCCTCAAGTTGCTTTTCCGAATAGATAAGCTCATCGTTCTTTTTACCGATTGTTTCACAAATCTGGAGGATACAATTTTTTTGATCCTGGGTAAGTAAGTCTGATTCTTCAGTATACAAAACTAACGCTGTTAGCTTTGAACGAAGGTCATAGGATTTAATTTTCAGACGTTTGGTATACCTCAGAATGTTCTGGTACTCATTTTCTGATTTCATTATGTCTTTAGCTGGTTTGGTTACGTGATTTAATATAAGAAAATTATAAGCCAAATAATAATCCTTTTTTAAAGAATTCAACCAACTATACCCCGTAGCAAATGGGGAGTTTAGGAATAACCGGTATGCTATTTGAATAATTCCCGGAAAAGGGGATTTTTTTGTAGAAAATCATACATCGTAAGATAAGCTGTATATGGAATGCTCACTGGTTGCTAAAATGGCTAACTTTATTAAAGAATAAATAGCAAATGGTAGAGAAACAGAAACTGACATATAAGACTGATTGGCAACTTATTCAAAAATCATGGCCGGGCCTTTACCTGATTATTAATACCGAATTAGACATTTTATTTGCCAGTGAAGATCTCCTTTGCCTACTTTCACTTTCTGCAGCAGATGTGACTAATCGTAAAATAAATGACATATATTCCTTTTTATGTGAGAAAGAAGATAAAGAAGACCTTAAATGGAGGCTATCTCTTGAATATGTATCTCATACTGGAAAATCGCATCAACTTGGCGTTAAGGAAGTGCAGTACACAGAGGCAGGAGGCGAGAAGGTAAAGAGGTGTTGGGAGCCACAGCATATTCCGGTTTTTAATGAGGATCATGAACTTCAGTATGTTATCCATCAGATCAATGAAATAAACGAAAACGAAGCAGGTAAGCATGAACAAAGTGACAGCCGCGATGAGGTGATCAGCCAGATAATTACTGACGGAATATATGAAATCGATTTTAATAGTCAGAGGGTATCCTGGAATGAGCAGCTTTATAGCATACTGGGATATGATGTGAATGAAATAGCTCTGGATCTCGTGCAGATGCTACGGTCGATTCATCACAAGGACAGGCGAAAGGTGAGAGATTTAATTCGGAATAATGGGAAGCCAGGATTTCAGATAGAATTTAGATTAAAAGCTAAGTCCGGTGACTATGTGGATGTCTTATCAAAAGGTATAATTACCCGAACAAAAAAAGGTGATCCCGTTAAACTCACTGCGGCTATCCATGACATCTCTGATTATAAAGTGCAGGAGAGACTTAAAGCACAATTGGAGTTGATCACCAGTACAGTACCGGCAATGATATGCTATGTAGATACCGACTTAAGGTATCAATTTTTGAATAACGGCTATAAAGTTGTTTATGGTGATGATCTGGATCGTTTGATTGGCAGGCCTGTGCAGGAATTGGAATCCGATGATGCATATCATAGGTTCCTTCCTCTTGCAAAAAGAGCGCTCAGAGGAGAAAAAGTGGAGGTGGAAGCCAAATTTAAGCTGATAAACGATGAAATAAAGTATTATAAAGCAACTTATGTACCTGATATCAGCGCCAAAGGTATCGTGAGAGGGTTTATTGGGTTGGCAATGGATATTACCAGAGAAAAACATAAAGAAATAACTCTGAACAATGCCACTGATGAAAAGCAACGCCTGCTGGATCAACTGAGTGCGGCACATGAGCAGATCAATAATGAAAAGAATATATTGAAGAGCTTTTTCATAAATGCTCCGGTCTATGTATCGATCCATGAAGGTGCGCAGCATGTTGTTCGGTTTCTCAATAAAAAGGCTGAGCACCTTTTCCATGGACAGAGTGCTATTGGGCGTCCTTTTAAGGATATTGCCATGCCACAGACGTATGACCGGTTGGTGAGTATTTTTGATATGGTTTATCACCAGAGCAAGGAATTCCATGCAAGCGAATTTTCTATCCCGGCTGACGCTGCTACATCCACAGAACCTGTACAGGAACGATTTTATGACTTGGTTGTGCAGCCCAAATCCGGATTTGAAACCAGTGAAAAGGGTATAATTGTGTATTACAATGATATAACGGATCAGGTTAAAGCAAAGCGGGCATTGGAAGAAAGCGCCAGAAGAGACCGAAGCCTGCTGGAAGCCATGCCTAATATTACATATACATTCAATGCACTGGGAAAGCTGGAATATTTCAATTCCCGGTGGTATCAGGTCACTGGCCTTGATGAGGAGACATCTCTGTCTCATGGCTTTGAAGCGGTGCTACACCCACATGATATCAACCGATACCGGGATATGTGGAAGACATCACTTAAAAATGGGATCATTTTTGATGACTACCTGAGAATTAAGGGGTGGGACAATGTGTACCGGTGGCATCATTCCAGGATAGTTCCCATTATGGATGATGAAAGTCTGATTGTGCATTGGATTGGCACCTCTACCGATATAGACGAACAGGTAAAAGCCAACCGGAAGAAGGATGAATTTATCAGTATTGCAAGCCATGAACTAAAAACTCCACTAACCAGCGTAAAAGCCTATATTCAGCTATTGCAGGAAACTTTTGCTGAAAAAAAGACGCTACCTGTTGCTACGTATCTTGAGAAAGCATCCAAAAATGTTGAGAAGCTGCAAGATCTGATATCCGAATTGCTGGATCTTTCCAGGGTTCACTCGGGGAAAATGGAACTTGACATCAGGACGTTCAAGTTGGATGATATGGTAAAGGATGTGGTAGAAGCAGCACAACATACTTGTACAACTCATGAAATTGTACTCCTTGGCGAGGCAGAGATGGAGGTGACGGGTGATAGAAAAAGGCTAGAACAGATCATGAATAACCTACTTTCAAATGCCATCAAATATTCACCGGGAAAGGATAGGGTAGAGGTGAATATCTCAAACACCAGGCGCCAGTTACGAATAGCTGTCACTGATTATGGTGTGGGAATTTCAGAGAAGGACAAAGACCAGCTCTTTGAGCAATTTTACAGATCAGAAGAGGTGGATAAGCGCGTAAGCGGTTTGGGTATCGGCTTGTTTATATCACTGGAGATAGCCAAGATGCATGGCGGACGCATTGAAGTAGATAGCCAGAAGGGCAGAGGCTCTACTTTTTCTCTAATTTTGCCTATTGCCCCGGATTGATAGCCGCATATCGTTAACCTTGCTTTTCATTTAGTGTTTATGGCAAAACTCACATATTAATCGTCATTGCGAGACTTAACATTTTTCACAAAAATGCACAAAATGAGATGACGAATTGTTCTGTTGCAAAGCTGCAGCGAAAGAAATGGGATATCAACTTGTTGCAAACCATCATGTTGACAAATACTTCATCGGTAGGTAGCCAACAACTTTTTAGTTCACTGCGTTATGTCCGGGATGACGGTAATGGAAGAATTGAATAATTCATTGACTATAAGTATGTAGTGAAAACTTGTCATTGGTAACGAAGTACGACAATCCCCTCTTCTTTGGCGTGCATTAAGAGGGGATCGCTTCGATTCCTTTCCGTGGCAGGCCGGGGACGTGCGCGATAGACACTAATTAGTGTTTGTAAGAAAACTCTAAGTGGCTTTAAGAAAACGTTCCCGCCAAAGGGCGGGACGAAGTGCCAAAAAGCGAAGCGTACTGAGGTACTTACACGCTAGCTTGTTATAGTATGCATACTTTGGCAACTATTTGTTGATATAGGCTTCAAAACCCCCAACGTTGGATAATGAAGACTTTGATGGATCAGTCTCTGAATTTTTAATTACACTGAAGCTGCCATCGCTTTCCAGTATCACAGCGTCAATATCTTTAATACTGCCATGGCCATTAGCTCTTATAGCCGCTTTAATTTCTGACTCGGTTACTCTCTTTCTGCGCATTTCTTTTTCCAGAAATCGGCCATGGTGAAATATAATCGATGGTTTTGACTTTATCATGCGATGAAAAAATTTGAATCGTACCGACAGCCATGTGACCATAAACTGAAGGCCTATTAAAACCGCAAATGCCAGGATTGCTTCTACCACTGATATATTTTTGGTGAGCAGTGCCGAGGCAAAGGTAGACCCAAAGGCCACTGTGACCACGAAGTCAAAAGAATTCCATTTGGACAGTGTACGCTTTCCTGATATCCTTAGCAGAATGATAAGTCCTATGTAGACGCATATACCGGCCAGTATTATTCGCACCAGTTCTTCGGTGTCAGTTTGAAAGAGGTTTTCAAGCATAGTCAATATTGAAGAGGGGAAAAGCTGTTCAGAATTGAATAGTTTTTAATTTCGGCAACACCTTTCCTCTCACTTTTATTTAGTGTCTGTAAAAAAACGCCAATGTCTGCGTTATGCTTACCCCAATAATGCTCATCACAACAGTTGTACGGGACTCACGCTTTTTGGATTTCATCCCGCTCTTTGGCGAGAATGTTTTCTTACAAGCACTATTGATTATCGATTTTTTCCAATGTCTTTTTACTGATCTTTTCTCTGATGGACTTATGCTGATCGTTCAGCGTTTCCTGCTCTGCCTCAAGCTGATCAAGTTCTGTCCGTATTTCAGAATGGTCTTGCTTCATTTCTGAAATTTGTGACTGAAACTCTTCTTTGGTAACCTGATCCCGCTTTGCTTTGAAGTTTTCATGCACATCAAAAAGTTTTTGGTTCTTTTCTAATAGTACCACATGGTTTTTTAATATTACTTCATGTTTAGCGAGTGTTTCCAACCACGCAGTATCCAGGCTGTCTAAGGCGCCCACCTGGTCCGCGACCCGCTTATGGGCTTTGGAGATACTGTCGTATGCAGCCATTAGATTGGTATTTCTCTTTTTCAGGCTGTCTGATTTATGCAGCAGTTTTTCATAAGCAGATTCTCCTGCTCCTGAGCTACAATTACTTAATAGCACTATCAAACTTATTCCTACTACTCTATGTACAAGTTTCATTGTGGTCCGATTTTGTATTATGGTTACTATAACAGATGAGTGATTGCTTCAATTATTTTCCACAACACGTAGAGAATGCCGGCTAAGATGATCAGCAATATTATACCTGTTACAATTAATATTCCTTTACCAGATCCCTGGTGTTTTCCCTCCTCGTAATGCTCTTTCAACAATTGTATGTTGCGATCATTGGCCTTAAAAAAAAGGTCAAAAATAGTTCCAACAATAGGAATTGCGCCAAAAAGAGCATCAAGAGTGGCATTCAGAACCATTTTTACCACCAGTTTATGACTCGCACCATGGTTATACATGGTATAGATCAATACACTGGAAATGATATAACCTGCCAGATCTCCAAATCCAGGAATGAGACTCAGTAAAGGATCCAGACCGAAACGTATCCGTGTGCCTGGGATAACAAACCTGGAATCCATCAAATTCGATATCTTCTCAACCCACCTAAGGCTGGGTCTATCTACAACTGCTACTTCAGGTGATTCTATCTCTATTGTTCTCATCCTATCGGGTTTGACGTTGTTTTTAATAATCAACAACATAGTTCCAGCTCTGAAAATGCTGGTTTTGTAATCCAGAGCTGGTATTGCCTTGGTTACCCACATTAGTTGGGTAATATCCGGGGATCACCACACTAGCTGCCTACTACCTCTCCACCATTTACGTGTATCACCTGGCCCGTTACATAGCTGGAGTCTTCCGATGCCAGGAATACGTAGGCCGGCGCTACCTCCGAAGGCTGCCCTGCCCTTCCAAGAGGCACATCAGACCCGAATTCACTGACACTGTCGAAGGTGGAAGGGATAAGTGGTGTCCAGATCGGGCCGGGAGCAACTGCATTTACAATAATTCCCCTGGTCGCCAGATTCTTAGCCAGAGATCGGGTAAAAGAAGTAATAGCGCCTTTTGTAGACGAATAGTCGAGCAGATGCTCGCTGCCGCGATATCCTGTAACACTGGTGGTGTTAATAATGTGAGCTCCCTTTTTCAAATGAGGGACCACCTCCTGTGTAATGTAGAACATAGAGAAAATATTGGTTTTGAAGGTATTGGTCAGTTGTTCCACAGATATTTCCTCTATATTGTCCTTAGGATACTGTACTGCGGCATTATTGACCAGCACGTCTATTTTTCCAAAATGCTCCAGTGTTTCTTCTACGGCATATTTGCAAAATTTGGGATCCTTAATGTCGCCCTCTAAAAGCAGGCAACTGCTTCCTTCTTGTTCTACCATTTCTTTGGTTTTTTGTGCGTCCTGGTCTTCTTCAAGGTATACAATAGCCACAATCGCACCCTCACGCGCAAAATGTACGGCCACAGCACGCCCGATGCCACTATCACCACCGGTGATCAATGCAACTTGATTTTGCATTTTATGGCTACCCTTATAGTTATCTCTGATAATCTCGGGCTGCGGCTCCATTTTATATTCTTTTCCGGGCTGCCGTTCCTGGTCTTGTTCGGGAAATTTTGTTGGTTTCGTCATGGTTTTCGTGGTTAGAGGTTGAGTTTTCCTTTTCTTCCATCGTCAGCCGACATACCTGTTACCGATGATGCCGCTATTTTTACCAGGGATACCAGCTTGTTAGTTTTAGTGTCCCAGTAATAGGCATCTTCGGGTGATACCCGTAGCAGCGCCAGGTTAGGGTCATCCTTGCCTTTAAACCAGGTATTGGCCATGGGGGTCCATAATTCTTCTATTTTGGTTCTGTCTTCAGAAATTTCCGCAGTTCCGTATACAGATAGAAATTCAGTCTTTCCGGGATGAGAATAGATCAACTGAACATCCCGGTCTTCGTGGATATCAGTATACTGTGAGCTGTTTTTTGTTGTAAAAAACCAGATGTTTCCCTCACTGTCAGTATCAAGTGTATGCATGGGTCTGACCTTTAATGGTTTGGTATCCAAATCCGTCACCAGCATACAGGTGTCAATATCGTCAATGAGCTCTCTAAGTTTGATCATTGCTTCATTATGATCAAGATCTTGTGTGTTTTCCATGGTAAATTAGCTTTAGGTTTAGAATAAAATTCCTTTCAATACAACCCCGACCATAATCCTGCCAATCGGGAAAATAGAGAAATATTGAACCTGGAACAGTTTATGAGTATGTCGAATGTGATTTAATTGCGCTGTCGGGAATGATATTCTACAGACTTGGTGCAACGCCTGGAAAATATAAAGGCCAGGCGATAAATCTCACCTGGCCTTTAGCTAAAAGATTAACAATTTATGTCATGCCCGCCGCGCCAGATGCATTATTAATCCTATTACTAACAATACAAGGAAAATGTAGAAAATTATTTTAGCAATTGAAGCGGCTCCTGCAGCTATGCCTCCAAATCCGAAGATCGCGGCAATAAGCGCAATTATTAAGAAAATTACTATCCAACGTAACATAGTCTTTAAGGTTTAGTTGTCAATTGTTTTATAGGTTATATAGGATAAATATCTTGCCAATGCATTTCTTTGATCCAAAGGCAATTAAACATCAGAGACTTGTAGAAAAGATACCTCAAAAACGTGCCTCTGAGTTCTCATTGTTTCATGCTTCCAGGCTTCTGGACTTTGGTTTCCGGTTGAAAAACGGGGCGATAGCCTACTTCGTCTCCATGATCTCCTTACCCGCAGTAGATTGACCTTTACAAATGTTCTGCTTGCTTATAGCATAAGGCTTAACCCTTGACCCTCGACCCTCGATATGGAATGTAATTCAAAAGAGGCTGTTTCAAAAGTCGCCTTCTGACGTCATCCTGAACTGGATTCAGGATCCCCTGTTTAGGTTTCTGCTCATTTCCAGGGGATCCCGAATCACGTTTGGAATGACGACTGACTTTTGACAGCCTCTTTTCGTAATAAAGCAAACGGTCAATGTTAGAAACTCACTAATTTTTCTCCAACTAAAAAAGCCGGTGAGTTAGGTATAAAAGCATATTGATTACAATGAACATGCTCTGATACATATTGCTCACACGCTTTGATGCTGGCGTTACATTCGTGGAATGCTTTTTCGGCTATCACATTGTGATACTTACTGCATACAGCAGCACAGGTTTTACAATAGGATATATATTGTTTAACAAGGTTTCGGTGTAGCTGGTCATCATCTTCGGCCAGCTTCATGATCAGGATCATTCCCGAATCAGCACAGTCTATTGCGCGGCTTAAACAATCTTTGCACATTTTAAAATCTGCTGAATGTGAACACATGGTTGCCAGGTTTTCACAGGCCTGTACGCAATTTTTTATTGATTTTAACAAGGTAGATTTTTTCATGACACTTTTCTTTTACACTCATTTTCTGGGGTTAAATATCATGCCAATGCCACGTATGTCATTTAAAAGCAGAGGATTAGGGTGTTGAGGAACGCACTTCCTCATAAATCGTGTAGATATTTACTCGTTTTGAGAGAAGTTTATGCTTTGATTATAGCTGTCAGCAAGTTGGGGAAAGGCGGAGTGGATTATTGTTTAATTGGCAAGAATTTAATACTTCACAGAGACAATGGCCTTTTTGATGACTTCTACAGACTTATGGAATTTCTCATGCTCCTCGTCAGACATATTGGGTATCAGTACCTCCGTTGCGCCATCAATACCCACTATGGTGGGAAGCGAGATGGCCACATCCATGTACCCCATTGCGCCCTCCTGAACACGCGAGACATTGATAATTCTCCTTTCCCCACGCAGCATCCATTTGATCAGTGTAGCAGTAACAAGGCCAATAGCATGATTGGTGGCGCCCTTACGTTTGATGATCTCCTGCGCGGCCGTTCTTACACGTTCGGAAATGACAAGTTCTTTTTCCCGTACCCATCCTTTCCAGTTGCGCAGGTTCATACCACCCACCATGGCGCTTGACCAGAGCACTACTTCTGAGTCTCCATGTTCACCGATTACCTGGGCATGTATGCTTCGGGGGTCCAGCAATAGCGATTGGCCTAAAATCTCTTTTAGCCTGGCTGTATCGAGCATAGTGCCGGTGCCAATTACTCTGGAGGTGGGCAGCCCCGAAAATTTTTGAATAAAGTAAGTCAGTACATCCACAGGGTTGGAGACTACAATAATAATCCCCTCGTAGCCCCTAAGTTTTTCAGCAATGTTTTTTGCAATTAGAACGTTTTCATTGAGGAGTTGTAGCCTTGTTTCCCCTGGCTTTCCCCCACGTCCTGCAGCAACTACTATTGCATCAGTACGCATCATTTCCTCTACAGTGGTGGCTGCCACACGAGCAGTAGGATAAAACGAAGAACCATGGCTAAGATCCATTGCTTCACCCTCTGCAATCCCTGTTTTGATGTCATAAAGCAGTAGTTCATTAGCAATACCTGAGTAAAGGACAGAAATAGCAACACTACTGCCTACCCAGCCCATGCCAATGATGCCTATAGACTTTCCGCCCATGTTTTAGTATTGCGCCATTTCAGGATCTATTTCTCTGGCCCACGCCAGTATACCTCCTTTAAGGTTGTACAAGTTATCCAGGCCATGCTTACTTTCCCAAAATTTAATGGCCTGTGCGCTTCTCGCTCCACTTCTGCAGTGCACAACTACCTTTTTATCTCTGGCTATCTTGTCGCCTGCCTCTGGTACCTGCTGCATCGGTATCAATTCTCCATTCAGATTGGCAATATCATATTCATGAGGCTCACGCACATCCAGCAGTTGGAAGTTTTCACCTGAATCCTGCATTGCCTTTAGCTCTTGTACGGTTATTTCTTTCATTTTTATAGTTGTTTGAGGTCCTGAACAAAACTCTTCATAGTCGATGAGTTTATCAATTTTAGGTAGATTTTTATTTTTTGGTATACTTATAGTCCGGGTTTCCATGACAAGTGCATCAAATATCAACAGCCTACCGGCCAGCGGTTGCCCTGTTTCAGTCAGTACTTTTATTGCCTCATTAGCTTGCATACAACCGATAATTCCGGGGAGTACTCCAATTACTCCACCTTCGGCACAATTTGGTACTGAGTCTGGCTCCGGAGGCTCCGGATAAAGATCCCGGTAGGTGGCGCCACCTTTATAATTGAAAACCGCCACCTGGCCTTCAAACCTGAAAATGGAGCCATAAATGTATGGCTTATCCGATATCACGCAGGCATCATTAATAAGATAGCGGGTGGGAAAATTGTCTGTACCATCGATCACCAGGTCATAGTGTTCAATAATTTCAAGCGCATTTTCCGAGGTAAGACGCTCCTCGTATACTTCAACATTAATATAAGGATTCAACTCCTTGATGCGCTGCCGGGCCAGAATAGCTTTTGATATTCCAATATCCTGCTGCCGGAATAAAACCTGTCTCTGAAGGTTTGTTTCGTCTACCTGGTCAAAATCCACTATGCCGATAGTGCCTACACCGGCAGCAGCCAAATATAACAGTACAGGGCTACCCAGTCCACCCGAACCCACCACCAATACTTGTGCTGACTTGAGCTTTTCCTGTCCTGCTTTTCCAAATCCAGGTAGGGTCAGATGTCTTTGATACCTTGCAAGTTCGTTTGTAGTGAGCATGCTTTGTTTTTATCGATTCAATATATTGATCTTAAATATCTCAAGTGGATAAAATTAGCTAAAAACAACTTACAACGGCAATTTTTGTGGTTTTTGTCAAAACCTTTTCAACGCCAGATCAGAAACGGTGTCGCCAATGGAAAGAGATGATGTTGCCGCGGGTGACGGAGCATTACAAACATTCACAGCGTACTCATTTTCCAAAATGAGGAAATCATCGATAAGGCCACCGTTTCGATCACAAGCCTGTGCTCTGACACCGGCACCACCTGGCGAAAGATCCTGCTCTCGTATTTCAGGCATAAGTTTTTGCAGCGCTTTAGTGAAAGCGGCTTTGGAAAAAGAGCGATACATTTCACCCATACCCGTTTTCCAATATTTCATAGCTACCTTCTGAAAACCAGGCCAGGCAAGCGATTCGCCCAATTCAGCCAAATGGATATCTCTTTTGGTATAGCCTTCTCTTCTGAAGGCCAGCACTGCATTGGGCCCGGCCTCTATGCCACCTCCGATCATACGGGTGAAGTGTACACCCAGAAAGGGAAAATTCGGATCAGGAACCGGGTAGATGAGATTTTTAACGAGGTATTCTTTTTCAGGAGTCAGCTTATAGTACTCTCCCCTGAATGGTATGATCTTCACATTTAGCTTTTGGTGAGTAAACTGAGCAACCTTATCGGAATAGAGTCCGGAGCAGTTTACTACCAGTTTGCAGCTATAACTACTTTTGTTGGTTACTACGCTGCATTCATGGTTTCCGGTGTTAATCTCTGTTACCTTTTCGCCAAGATGTATGGCGCCCTCTTTTTCCTGTATAAGTTCGGCATACCTGGCCGCCACCTGCTTATAATCTACAATACCTGTCTGAGGGACGAAAATGCCCTCCAGTCCATTCACATGCGGCTCATATACTTTTAGTTGCTCCTGGTTGAGCAAGATAAGGTTTTCCAGCCCGTTCTCCTGGCCACGTTTATAAAGGTTGTGCATGAGGGGTATTTCCTCTTTAGAGGTGGCTACCACAATTTTTCCACATAGTTCATAAGGGATCTCATGCTTGTCACAGAATGATACCAGTTGATGGTAACCATTGATACAGTTGGTCGCTTTTAAGCTGCCCGGCTTATAATATAAACCCGAGTGAATCACGCCACTGTTATGACCGGTTTGGTGGGCTGCCAGCTTATTTTCTTTATCAATAAGCAGCAACTTAAGGGCGGGATTTTTGGCCTTGATTTTCAATGCCGTGGCTAGTCCTACTATGCCAGCGCCTATTACAATAATATCGAACTTCAACGGTTTATATTTTTGTTATGAGTGCGAATATAGAGCATATCTCATGTTTTTAGAAATATAGAACAATTAATGCGTGATAGACATTATCTTCAAGTAATGGATTGTAGCAGAGTACTTGGCAGAGCAGGCAGGAAGCTTAGGAGCATTATTGTGGTAGCGCTGGTGGGGCTTACCGTAAGCTGTGATGATCCGGTTTTAAAGCCGGCCCTCATCGTTATTCGATCAGCCAATGATATTGTGTCTGTTCAGGGTAAATGGGTAAGGCCTATTGTTTACTCCAATGCTTTTGATTTTGGATCACTGACGGTCAGCAGGAAAAAGAAAAAGTTTATTCAGATGATGGTACCGGCCATTTTGCTGGTGAAGCATAATATAGCTGTGGATCGGTCAAGAGTAGGGCACCTTATCTGGAGGATTGAAAATGAGGAACACCTGGATGCAGGTGACAGCATATTTTTGAATGAAAAAATAAAGGAATATAATGCCGGTAATGCCAAAGACCTATATCAACGTATGGCCACACACCCGACCAGTATAGTACTGGCTCAGGCGGCTATTGAGAGCGGGTGGGGCAGCTCCAGGTTTTTTAAAGAGGCCAACAACTTATTCGGCATTTGGTCTTATAATGAAGCTGAAAGCCGGATCAAAGCTGGGCAGGGGAGAGAAAGTGGCGATATTTATGTAAGGAAGTATCCTGATATTAATGCCTCCATAGAAGATTACTTTAAAACCCTGGCCAGAGTAAATGCCTATGCTAAGTTCAGAAGCCAGCGCCAGACACTGGAAGATCCTTATAAATTGATCTATTTCCTTAATAGATATTCTGAACGGAAGTATAAATACGTGGCTGATCT
This sequence comes from Fulvivirga imtechensis AK7, assembly GCF_000331535.1. Taxonomy (GTDB): domain Bacteria; phylum Bacteroidota; class Bacteroidia; order Cytophagales; family Cyclobacteriaceae; genus Fulvivirga; species Fulvivirga imtechensis. The sequence continues at coordinate 19,130 of NZ_AMZN01000002.1, forward strand.
GAGCCAGGTGATGAAGAAAAATAACCTGACACAATACGACTCTTTAAAATTAGACCCCTCTTATTACAGAGAAAATGATAAAATCACTTTTTAAAGTATACTTAGGGATAGCCTTGGCAATAGCCCTGTTTTTTTGTTTCTCCTCTTTATCATGTACAACTAACCGGATGGAAGAGGAGCTTTTGGGAGACAGGTCAGTAGTGCTCTTTGTATACCACCGCTTTGGTGACGACCGGTTTCCCTCCACAAATATCGGCATAGCAGAGTTCCGTAAGCACCTGGAGTTTTTGCAGTCTAATAATTATTCGGTGATGACTCTGTCAGATGCACTTGCTTATCTGAAACGGGGCGAGAATAAAAAGAAAGTGGCGGTAATCACTATTGATGATGGCTACAAAAGCTTTCAAAGTGGAGCTATGCCACTATTACAGGAGTTTAAGATGCCAGCCACCCTTTTTATCAATACCGAAACAGTTGGCTCCTATGACTACCTTAACTGGAAGGAATTGAAAGAACTGCAAGGTGAGGGGATCGAGATCGGCAATCACAGCCATTCTCATGCTTATTTTCTGAATTATCCTGAACAGGAGAGAGGGCGAATATTTAGAGAGGATGTGGTTAGAGCCCAAGACCTGATGAAAGAGCATCTGGGGTTGGCACCCCGGATATTTGCATACCCATATGGTGAATATGATCCTGAAATGAAAGGTATACTTTCCGAATTAGGATTTGATGCTGCCGTGGCTCAAAATAGTGGGGTGATGTTCACCGGTGGAGATCAATTTGCTATTCCCCGGTTCCCAATGTCAGATTCCTATGCCGCAGGATTTGCTGAGAAAGTAAAGATGAAGCCACTGAAGGTGTTCTCGGTGAAACCGGAGGCTGTTTTATTGGGTGATCAAAATCCACCTGTTCTTGAAGTGACTTTCAAAAATGACAGCATAAGAGCCGGACAGCTTCAGTGTTTTGTGCAGTATGGGAAATGCTCTGTGGAGGTGCTGAGTAGTGATCCGTTAACAGTTAAACTAAGGGCCACAGACCTGCTGAAGCACAGAAGAACGCTTTATACCCTCACGGCGCCCTCCCTGGCTGGTGAGTGGCATTGGTATAGCCATCTATGGGTTATCCCTGATGTTAAAGGTTCAGACAGAGGCGAATGATCAGCCCTTATTTTTTTTCAAAGTTCAGTGAAGCAGAGTTAATACAATACCTTAATCCTGTTGGTTCCGGGCCATCAGGAAAAACATGCCCTAAGTGACCACCGCATTTGGAGCAGACTACTTCCTCGCGGACCATTCCATAGCTGGTGTCTTTTTTTACCTCTACATTGTCATCGTCTATCGGTTCATAGAAACTTGGCCAGCCGCTACCCGATTCGAATTTTGTTTTAGAAAGAAACAGCTTCTGATGGCATGCTGCACAATAGTAAACGCCCTCATCATGGTTATCCCAATACTTGCCGGTAAATGCCCTTTCAGTTCCCTTTTCTCTCAGTATGTGATACTCTTCAGGAGTGAGTTCCTCTTTCCACTCACTTTCTGACTTTACTATTTTACCTTTCATATTTTTATGTTCTTTTTTGCTTATCTCTTGCCCGTTGATGCACGATGTCATGCCCAAAATAAAAGCAAGCGCCAGTGTAAAGGATGTAAAGTTGAAAAATTTCATAACAATGACCATTACTAACAATTATTACAAACTGATTTGCTATATTAAAGTTTCAGTTTTTAATAAAATCTCAACTGTATTGTCTGATCAATGACAAAAAAACATTTTTACTTTGACCCTACGTCTTGATGTATTTACTTTAGAAAATTGCTATTTTGGAGTTATTTTTTGAAATTAAAATAAAATGAAGTTTATTTTACAAGTTAGGAAGTTGTGCTTTAATCCTTTCGGCTCATGAGAAAGCTATTTTTTGTTCTTGCTATAGTTATTTTAGGATCAGCTACTTATGCGCAAAATTATCAGCTACATTCTGTATACATATATAGTTTCATAAGGTATGTGCAGTGGCCCGGTGGGGATACTTCAGATGATTTTGTAATTGGCGTTTTAGGCGATTCCCCGGTTATTCCGCACCTAGAAAAGATGGCAGAGGTCAAGAAAGCGGGTAATCGCACCATTGTGATCAGAAAATTTGGCAATATTGACCAGGTTAGTAACAGCGAAATTGTGTTTGTAGCCAAAGAAGCTGGCAGCCAACTGAAACCTTTACTGGATAAAGTAGGAGCAGCCAATACGCTGGTAATCACAGAAGAAGAAGGCCTGGGTCTTGAAGGTAGCAATATCAATTTTGTTATCCGGGGGGGCAAGTTAGCCTTTGAGCTCAACAAATCGGCCATGGAAAGAGCGGATCTGAAAGTATCTACGGAACTGTCGAGATTAGCAATAATTATTTGAAAAATTAAATAGTATTTAACCCACAGATTCAGCTATATGCGAAAAATGAAGTTTAAGATAGGGAATAAGATTTTTGGTGGTTTTCTCATCCTTATTATTCTCTTTATTGTTAATGCCTCTATTATTTTTTATAACGGTAACCTAATCGATCAGGTAGTTAACCGGTCATCTGAGATCATCAGGCCTTCAAAAGAGGCTATCAATGATTTTATACTCCTGGTTACGCGATCAAAAATGCTCGTTACCAACTGGGTATACCTGCAAAGTAATACTGATGATAAAGAGGCGCTGAAGGATCTTCATGAATTTGAGTACCCGGAATTGAAAGAGCGAGTCACTAATTTAATGAAGTCCTGGGAAGTAGACAGCCAAAAGGTGCTGATGGATTCTGCCTTTGCCGAATTCGAAAAGCTGATGAAAGTGGAGCAGGAAGTAGTTATGACCCAACTGGTCACTTTTGAAAATTATGAGGATCCCCTCACAAAACTGCTTGCTGAAGATGCCATTGAAAGTCAGGTGATCCCGCTGACAGCATCGGTAATAGAAAACCTTACCAAGGTGGCGGAAGTACAGCAGATGATCACCGAGGAGTCGGATGCAGACCTGAAAACAGCAGCGGATCAACTTAGGAATATTACCATTGTGCTGGGTGTGATCATCGTTATTCTAGGATTGCTGAGTGCTTTCTTTATGGCGCGATCTATCACACGACCTATCAATTACATAAAAGATGTTGTCGTCAAACTTGGTAAAGGAGAGCTGGTGGATGATAGCGGTCGTAAATTTAACAACGATGAAATTGGCGAAATGGCAGCAGCCATGGATAGCCTTATTCATGGCCTCAGATCAACTACATTCTTTGCGGAGAATATTGGTAAAGGTAAGTATGATTCAGAGTTTAAGCCACTGAGTGATCATGATGTGCTGGGTAATGCATTGCTTGAAATGAGAAGCAACCTGGCACGTGTTGCAGAAGAAGATAAGAAAAGAAACTGGTCAACAGAAGGCTTGGCAAAATTTGGAGACATCCTGCGTAAGAACAACGACAATATCGAGAAACTTAGCGATGATATCATTCGCAACCTGGTAAAATACATGGGAGCCAACCAGGGAGGGCTGTATATCATTGAAGAGAACGAGGGCGATGAACCTTTTATGACCCTTACCGCCTGCTACGCCTGGGATAAGAAAAAGTATATCAATCAGCAGGTGTTTAGAGGTGAGGGACTTGCAGGACAGGTATGGCAGGAAATGGACACCATTTATCTTACAGAAGTACCTGATAACTACATAAGGATCACATCAGGACTTGGTGATTCAAACCCTAAGAGTATCCTCATAGTGCCTTTGAAGGTCAATGAGGAGATCTACGGAGTAGTGGAAATCGCTTCTTTCAAGCCATTTGCAGAGCATGAGGTAGAGTTTGTAGAAAAAATGGCGGAAAGCATCGCCTCTACCGTTTCTTCAGTGAAGATCAATGCTAAAACACAAAAACTGCTCGAGGAGTCGCAGGAGATGACCGAACAGATGAGGTCTCAGGAAGAAGAGATGAGGCAGAACATGGAAGAGCTTCAGGCTACTCAGGAAGAGATGCAGCGCGGGCAGGCTGAAGCAGAAAATGCCATGGAAGCCATTAATCAGTCTGTGGCAACAGTGGAATTCGACCCAGATGGTAAGATAGTGAATGTAAACCGGAACTTCCTGGATATGTTCGGATATACCAAAGAGGAACTCCTGGGCGAGCATCATCGTATATTCGTAACCAAAGAAGACAAAGCCTCCGAAGAGTATAAGCAATTCTGGAGAGACCTGTCTTCGGGTGTTATGAAGCAAAATGAATATAAGCGAATTACTAAAGCCGGACAGACTAAATTCATGAAAGAGAACTATGCGCCAATCAGGAGCAGAGACGGATCGATATCAAGGATCATGTTGTTTGCTCATGATGTTACAGAATATGTAAATGCCTGAAAAAGGTAGTAATTTAAAGAAGAGGCTGTGTCAAAGTTAAAACTTGATGCAGCCTCTTTTGTTTTTTATCAAGACAAGGGTATAAGGCATTCTTGATAATTGTTTTAGACCAAAAGGCGTCTTTTGATCACAGCCTTAAATTTTCCCTTGGGAATCCCTTTGGGGCTTGCTTACTTTTTATTTCAAGTATTAGCATTGTGAAAATGCAAGTCTCTATATGGGGAAAACAGACGGTAGCTCATAGCTAATTTTCAACAAATAATCCCTGAGTGTTGCGTTTTTCTATAGCTTTCCCGTGCCCTAGAGCCGGGCGGGCTCCCTCTTTTTCAGTCGTCAAAAAGAAGGCAAAAGGCTCGCCAAAATAATCCTTCAACCGCATTTGGCCAGACGCTGACCCGGTATTTTGGCAGGCCTGCACGCCCTTCTGACAAGAAACACGCTTAGTCCCTTGAGACTTCTGTTCTTTTAATGGTGCTATTTATAAATAGAAATTGTTTCTTAAGAGACAAAAAGTAAGAACCTGAGCTATAAAAAATCACATGTAGCAATCTCTATTTATCCTTCATGCCTTTCACCTGTCCATGTTTGCCAATTGCTTCTGCCGACTGCCATCTACTTTTCTCATCAGAAAAAACCCCCGGAATCTTACACAATCTGAGGCTTTAGATCAAATATTTTCGTACGGCTACTTCACTTCCACGTTGGATCCAAGATCATCCTGTTCCACATCCTTCGTCTGCACTTTGTCTTTAAATAATAAGCCAAAGAACAACATGACCAATCCTGCAAATACACCAGGGATCAGCCAGAAGTTATGCCATTTTTCAGGTGTCAGCGCCTCTGCATCGGCCAGAAAGCTATTATATACTACCCCGGCTATCTGGGCGCCAATAAGCATACCCACGCCATAGGTAATAAATACCAGGAATCCCTGCGCCTGCCCACGGATCTTGGCAGTCGATTTCTTATCGACATATACCTGTCCTGTGACAAAGAAGAAGTCGTAGCAGATGCCGTGAAGCACCACTCCGGTAACGATCATCCAGAAAATACTTTCGGGAGCGGCCATTGCAAACAATACATAGCGCAGCACCCAGGCGCCCATTCCGAAGAGCAACATCTTTTTAACCCCCAGGCGTACAAATAATAGCGGCATCAGCAACATGAAAATTACTTCTGATGCCTGCCCCAAAGACATAGTGGCTGCAGGTCTCTCAAAACCAGCATAGTTAACAAATATGGGAGCAAAATTGTAGTAAGCTGCCAATGGAATGCTGATTAAAAATGAGCTGATAATGAAGATAATGAAGGGTTTGCTTTTCAACTGATTGAAAGCATCAATTCCTAATATACTCCTTACTGAAGTCTTTTCTCCTGCAGCAGGAGGTGGTGTATGCGGTAAAGAGAAACTGTAAAGTCCCAGCAAAATACTGGAAAAGGCGGTAGTGTAAAGTGGTAATGATGTAGTATCGGGCAATCCTTCAGATACGAAATTGACCAATACATAACTTATAAACAGGCCGGCAATTATCCAACCCAGTGTACCAAAAACACGCACCACAGGAAATTGTCTTTCCTGATCAGTAATATTATGGAACGCCAGCGAATTGGACAGCCCTAGTGTAGGCATATAACACAGGTTATACAAAAGCAGCATGCTAATGAAAAGCGTTGGATTTTCCGTTACCTGCGGAGCAAAGAACATCACCAAACCTCCTAAGATATGGAGCGTGCCCAATACTTTTTCAGTGGCGAAATAACGATCAGCTATCATGCCCAGGAAGAAAGGTGCAATAATAGCTGCTATGGGGTTAACAGTATATGGCCAGTGGGTGAGGTCAGCCATTCCATGAGCGGCCATGTAGTTGCCAATCGTAACGTACCAGGCACCCCAAACGAAAAACTGTAAAAACATCATCGCGCTGAGGCGCGGAAGTATCATTTTGTTCATGAGCATTTTGTTTTTATTGACCTCCCGTAAATACCCCTGGTCGATTTTTAAACCTATAAGCAGCTCTCAACCAGTGAAAAAAGTCAGCAGTTTTTGCAGGATATTCCGTGAGTCATCAGGTTTTGATGAGGTATATTAACCTTTAATTTTAAAATGTGCAAATTCAACATTGACCGCAAACGTTTGCATCAGAAATTACATTTTTTAAGTCGATCATTATCTTTATATTCACCTCCATGTGAATCTGAAATATATGTTTCAGAACGGGAATTTTTTTATTGTTTTTTAAGATAATATGACTAGCCAGAGAAGACTAAAAATGGGAATGGTAGGTGGTGGGATAGATGCCTTTATAGGCGCTGTTCACCGCAAGGCCGCGGCCCTGGATCAGGAAATAGAATTGGTATGCGGCGCCTTTAGCAGCGACCCCGAAAAATCAAAAAAAACCGGTGAAGCGCTATATCTACAGTCTGACAGAGTGTATAGTAGCTGGGAAGAAATGATCACCAAAGAAGGCCAACTGCCAGCAGGCGAGAGGATGGATTTTATTTCAATTGTCACACCAAATCATCTGCATTTTGGTCCGGCAAAGATGGCATTGGAACATGGATTTCATGTAATAGCCGATAAACCCATGTGTTTTTCTCTTTCGGAAGCGATTGAGCTAAAGCAGTTGGTAGGGAAAACCGGCCTGTTGTTTGGTTTGACACATACCTACAGCGGCTATCCCATGATCAAGGAAGCGCGTCAATGGGTGAAAGAAGGAAAACTCGGAGCTATAAGAAAAATATATGTGGAATATCCTCAAGGCTGGCTTTCCGAAAATATTGAAGCAGAGGGACAAAAGCAGGCCGCCTGGCGTACAGACCCCTCCCGCTCGGGGAAGAGTGGTTGTATGGGTGACATAGGTACTCATGCGGCTCACCTGGCTGAGTATGTTGCCGGAGCGAATATCAATAAAATATGCGCAGACCTGAATAAAGTAGTAGATGGTCGTGCTTTGGATGATGATGGCGCTGTATTCCTCAGGTTTGGTAACGGTGCTTCAGGTGTGCTTATCGCAACCCAGGTGGCGGCCGGTGAGGAAAATAACCTCAAACTCCGCATTTATGGAGAAAAAGGCGGACTGGAATGGAATCATACAGACCCCAATAGCCTGCAGGTGAAGTGGGTGGATAAACCCAAAGATATTTTGCGAGCAGGTGTCAATAATGCCTATCTCTCGGAAGCCGCCCGGATGAATGCCAGACTACCCTCGGGGCATCCGGAGGGCTATCTGGAGGCTTTTGCTAATATCTACAGAAACTTTGCTTTCGACATCAGGGCTAAAATGGATAGCAAAACGATAGACTATAATATCTATGATTACCCGGGGGTGGACGATGGTGTGATGGGAATGAAGTTTATCGATAAAGTAGTCGAATCTTCAGAAAAAGGCAACCAATGGGTAGAAATATAATTCATTGGACAGTTGGATCAGTTAATGAAGTTTAAATTTTTAATAAATTGTGTATTGAGTAGAAGAATAATGAATAATCGGCAGTTGACAAAAGCAGTAGGCAAGGAAGCCACAAGCTTTAAGCTGCTAAACAATTAATCAGCTAATCGATGGAGATTACAAAGACTGATAGGTAGTGTCTCTAAGAAAACTCTAAGTGGCTTTAAGAAAGCGTTAAGGTCAAGGCTTGTGAAGTAATATAACTTCGGACTTCCGACTTCGATCTTCAGGCTTTTCTACTCAATACTCAATACTTAATATCTCAATACTAAAAAATACACATGAAGACTATCAAAGGACCGGCGGTATTTCTGGCTCAATTTTTAGATGATCAACCACCTTTTAACACACTTGATAATATTTGTAAGTGGGCCTCGCAATTGGGCTATAAGGGTGTTCAGATCCCCACATGGGATAAACGGTGCTTCGACCTGAAAAAAGCCGCTGAAAGCAAAACATATACTGATGAGATCAAGGGTACGGTAGAGCAACATGGTATGTCAGTAACGGAGCTTTCAACTCACCTGCAGGGGCAGTTGGTGGCTGTACACCCTTCTTTTGATACTATGTTTGACACCTTCGCGCCTAAAGAGTTGCATGGTCATCCGGCTGAGCGACAGAAATGGGCCGTTGATCAGATAAAAATGGCTGCAAAAGCCAGTCAGAATCTTGGTTTAAAGGTACACGCTACTTTCCCGGGAGCGCTCGCATGGCCATTTGTTTATCCCTGGCCGCAGAGACCGGCCGGACTGGTGGAAGAAGCTTTCAAGGAATTGGCCAGACGCTGGATGCCTATTCTGGATGTATTTGAGGAATGTGGTGTTGATCTGTGTTATGAAGTGCATGCCGGGGAAGACATTCATGATGGGGTCACCTTTGAAAGGTTTCTTGAGGCAACGGCAAATCATAATAGGGCAAAGCTTTTATTTGACCCGAGCCATTTTATTCTACAGCAGATGGATTACCTGGAATTCATAGATATTTATCATGAATACATCAGGATGTTCCATGTTAAAGATGCAGAATACAATCCCACAGGACGCAGTGGTGTTTACGGAGGATATCAGTCTTGGGCAGACAGGCCGGGCAGGTTCCGATCTTTAGGTGATGGCCAGGTCGATTTTACAGGCATCTTTAGCAAATTATCGCAGTATGGCTATGATGGATGGGCTGTGATGGAGTGGGAGTGCTGTATCAAATCACCGGAGCAGGGAGCAAGAGAAGGGGCCCCGTTTATCCAAAGCCATATAATTGAGGTCACCAAAAAAGCCTTTGATGATTTTGCAGGAGGAGAGTCTAACGACCAACTGAATAGAAGGATACTTGGACTGAGCTGACCTATTTGTCCGGACACCAAATCCTGATCTGTCTCTCGCTTATCATTTGGGATAGGTCTTCTTAACCAATAAATATGAAACACACACTTTTAGCTTTTATCGCACTGTTTGTTCTTTTTTCTTGTAGCAAGGAGGAGAACATTCGCGAACGCCCGAGAGACCCATGGGTATTTCGCTCGGTTCTCGATGAGCAGTCAAGGATAATAACAGTCGCCCTGCATGACGAAATGTATGTGGCTTATGATGCTCAGCATGGAGGATTATATAAAGCGTGGAAAGGAGGGGTAAATTTTGATGGAGCAGTCTACACCACAAAGCACGGACCTCAGCCTACCAGCAAGGGTTATGCCTACTACACAAAAAAGATGGATCAACCTGCCTGGGTGTTCGTCAAAGGAGGAGAAGAAATCATACCCGAGGTCCTTTTCAAAGGATATCAATTTAAAGAAGGCCAGGTTTACCTCAATTATGAACTGAAGGATGATCAGGGGAACAGGATCAGAGTACAGGAAAAGCCGGAATACGTCTCGCAGAAGGGTAAAAATGGTTTATCCCGATCATTTATTGTTTCAGATGTACCTGAAGGTGTAAAAGTTGGTTTTCATACAGCGCTTACCTCTATGAAAAGCGAAAGAGATTATGAAACTGACGGAGAATTTAAAGTTACCAACCAGAGCAAAGAAATGTATACCAGTGGCACCACTCATACTGTGGAGGGGCTGATGGTGCTGAATTCTGATGGCCAAACGGAACTGAAGGTATATTTCCATCCGGGTTTTGACAGGGAAGGCGCCAGGCATACCGTGGAGGATGTGAAAGCGGCCGGGGCCGACCAGCCGGAAGGTAAAAAACTCATAGAAAACAGTGACTGTAAAACATGCCACAATGAAACCAAGAAAACGGTAGGTCCGGCATATGTCGAAATCGCCAGGAGGTATCCTAACAGTGAGGCTGTTACTAATGACCTGGCTCAGAAGATAATAGCTGGCGGTACAGGTAATTGGGGAGAAGTACCCATGACTGCTCACCCCGATCTGCAGGAGGATGATGCCAAACAGATGGTTGCGTATATTCTCTCACTTGACGGTGAGGAGCCTGAGAGCGGTGAGGCGAAAGGAGAAGGGGAAGACCTGATGCTTGGAGTAGCTCCTGTGCAACTGCAACTCACCGACAACAACCAAAACCTCAAAGAAGGAGATGAAACTTTATACGATGGCCTCGCTGCCAATGCTTACCTTTGGAATGATTATAACCTTTCTTTCAAGGACCTGACCTCTGTTACTGCTCCGATCATGTCTGGAGCCGTTCCGGTGCTGCACTTTGATGAAGCGAGCCATATCGGAAGGGTAAGAGATAATATTTACATCGAATTCAATGGATTTGTTGACGCACCGGAAACATCCAACTATGTATTCAGGCTGGTGTCGGATGATGGCTCGCGGCTTTATATCGAAGATAAGCTGGTGATTGATAATTTCGGTTTTCATGGCCCCGAAGCCAGGGATGGCGAAGTATATCTGCAAAAAGGACTGAATAAAATAAAGATAGAATTTTATCAGGGATTGGGAGGCGCAGCATTGTCGTTCCAGTGGGCTAAATATGGAGACAACAAGTTCTCGGTAGTGCCTTCTTCGGCTTTAAAACACAGAAAAACGATGTTTAAGGAAGTGGTGCCGTATATTGCTCCTGAAAGGTTGATGAAAAGCATACCGGGAGATCAGCGACCACTCACTTCAGTACATCCGGCTTTCGACCTGTTCCAGGCGCGGCCTGATGACTTCGAACCTAAAGTTGGGGGGATGGATTTTCTGTCAGATGGCAGAATGGTGGTGTGTACGTGGGATTCCGTTGGCCCCGTCTACATTGTTGAGGGTGTAAACACAGGAGATCCTTCAAAAATGAAAGTCAAACGAATTGCTTCAGGACTTGCTGAACCTCTTGGATTAAAAGTAGTTGATGACGATATATATGTACTTCAGAAGCATGAGCTGACCCGGCTTATTGACCACAATGGAGACGAGATAATAGATGAATACCGCACGGTGAGTGATGCATGGCGGGTGTCAGCCAACTTTCATGAATTTGCCTTTGGACTGGCATTTAAAGATGGTCATTTCTATGCTACACTGGCCATTGCTATCATGCCTGGTGGAGCCAGCGCTCAGCCGCAAATACCAGATCGGGGAAAGGTAGCAAAAATATCAAAAGAAGATGGTTCTGTTGAGTTTGTTGCTCATGGTTTACGCACCCCTAACGGCATTGGAATAGGTGCGGACAGTGAAATATTTGTAGCGGATAATCAGGGTGATTGGTTGCCATCCAGCAAGATCGTCCATGTGCAGGAGGGCGCCTGGTTCGGTTCCAGAGCGGTAGACTTTGAAGGTACGGCTGATATGAAGGAGACAAAGCCGGTAGTATGGCTTCCCCAGGATGAGATCGGCAACTCTCCGAGTACCCCATCATACCTGAACGTAGGTCCGTACCAGGACCAAATGATACACGGGGAGGTCACTCATGGAGGCATCAAAAGGGTATTCGTTGAAAAAGTGGATGGCAAATACCAGGGAGCTGTATTCAGATTTATTCAGGGCCTTGAAGCCGGCGTAAATAGAATCACCTGGGGACCTGATGGAGATCTTTATGTTGGAGGTATTGGCAATCCGGGCAACTGGCAGCATAACGATAAGCTATGGTATGGGCTGCAAAGACTACATTACAATGGAAATTCAGTGTTTGAACCACTCGCCATAAGGGCGAAGTCTAATGGAATAGAAGTGGAGTTTACCCAGCCAATCGCACTGAATCAGGGACAAAATATCAATGATTATCTCGTGAAGCAGTGGTATTACAAGCCAACGGAGGATTACGGTGGTCCTAAGCTGGACCTTAAGGAGCTTAGGATCAAATCTTTGAATATGTCTGATGACAGAAAGCAAATATTCCTTGAACTGGAAGGTATGAAACCTGATCATGTCGTCCACTTCAGGGTTGTCAACCCATTTGTGAGCAGTGAAGGTCAATCTTTATGGACCACGGAAGGTTGGTATACGATGAATGCTATCCCTGCCAATGATCCGGGGTTTGTAAATCCCACGCAGCCGGTAGTGCATAATCAGCTAACCGTGCAGGAGAAGAAGGAAGGATGGAAGCTGCTTTTTGATGGTCAGACAACTGCCGGTTGGCGTAAGTTTAAAGAGGATAAGGTTGGGAGCGCCTGGAAGGTGGCTAACGGCACTTTATATCTTGACAATTCGAGAAAAGATGGATGGCAGGTAGTTGGTGGCGGTGATATCATCACCGATCAGGAGTACGAAGATTATGAACTTACCTTGGAGTGGAAAGTTGAGGAGGGAGGTAATAGTGGCGTCATCTACAACGTAGTTGAAAACGATGAATATGACTATGTATGGCAAACTGGCCCGGAAATGCAAATACTAGATAATGTAAAGCATCCTGATGGAAGAATAGAAAAACACAGGGCAGGCGATCTTTACGATATGATCGAAACAAAGTTCGTGACCGTTAAGCCCGGTGGAGAGTGGAATCGCATCAGAATAGTTTCAAAAGGCGGACACGTGGAGCACTGGCAGAATGGGTATAAGGTAGTAGAATTTCAGATGCATACCCCGGAGTGGCAAGACATGATCAGGAACAGTAAGTTTAAAGATATGCCCGGTTTTGGTCAGGCCAAAAAAGGACATATCGCCCTGCAGGATCATGGGGATAAGGTATGGTTCAGAAATATTAAGATTCGGGAATTATAGTCGAGGGTCTCAGTGATACACTGACTTCGAACTATCTCATTACTCAATACTAGCACTACTAAAATACACACGCATGAAAAAGGTACACACACGAAGAGATTTTATCAAATACAGTTCTGTTTTAGGGGCAGGGCTCATGCTAATGCCATCATGCATGGCAGCATCAGCAAAAATGGCAACTGGTATTCAACTTTATACCCTTAGAGACCAAATGGCAAAAGATCCTTCAAATACCATAGAAAAAGTAGCTTCCATAGGATATAAAGAGGTAGAATCAGCAGGCTACAATGGACAATACTATGGGTTTTCAGCAAAGGAGTTTAAAAAAATGTTGAATGAAAATGGCCTGAAAACGCCAAGCGGACATTACCTCACCGGCAACCACGCTCCGGATCAGCAAGGCACATTGATCAACGGCTGGGAGCAGGCAGTTGACGATGCTGCCGAGGTAGGCCAGGAATATATGGTTTTAGCATACCTTTTTGATAACGAAAGAGAAACTCTGGACGACTATAAAACGCTGATAGCGCTTATTAATAAAAGTGCAGAAGCATGCAAAAGCAGGGGTGTTCAATTTTGCTATCATAACCATGCCTTTGAGTTTGAGACCATTGAAGGAGCAGTGCCCTATGACCTCCTGCTACAAGAAACAGACCCGGATCTGGTTAAAATGGAGCTGGATCTATATTGGACGGCCAAAGCAAATGTAGACCCTGTGGAACTGTTTAAGGAGAGCCCCGGACGTTATCCGCTATGGCATGTGAAAGATATGGACCAGGCTGGTGAGTTTGCTGCGGTGGGTACGGGTACTATAGATTTCCAACGAATATTTGATCATAAGGAAGACTCAGGATTAAAACACTTTTTCGTAGAGCAGGATCAAATCAAAGGAGATGCATATGAAACCATCTCGACCAGCTATAAAAATGTGAACAAACTTTTATCCTAACGGGAAAAGCGGTTTTATGAGATATATCCTGCCGATGGTCATTTCGGCCCTTTCGCTGGTTGGCTATAGTCATGCTCAAAAGCCTGAGCAGGTGATCCGTGGCTATGTTTACGATCAGGTTTCAAAGACTCCCATTGAAGGTGTTGAGGTATATCTGCAAAATACGGACCCTGCAAAGGGCACCAGCACAGATGGCAACGGGGAATTTATCCTGCAGCAGGTGCCGGTAGGACGCTATGTCATCAGCTTTAGACATATAGGATACCGAACCCACCATGAGGACATTATTGTAGAAGCAGGCAGGCCTCTTGAGTTGGAAATTACATTACCCATCTCTTACAATGAGCTGGAGGAAATAACAATAACAAGCAAGCCATTTGTCACTCATGCGGATCAAGTAGGTAAACGGAGCATAACTATAGAGCAAGCCCGCAGGTTTGCAGCCAATTATTTCGATCCGGCCAGGGTAATGCTCAGTTTTCCTGGAGTAGTACCCCAAAATGACCAGAATAATAACATTATAGTAAATGGAAAGTCGCCTAATGCGCTTTTATGGCGGGTAGAGGGGATGGATGTCCTTAGCCCCAATCACTTGTCTAATGCTGGTACTTTAAGCGACCGCCCAACTCAAAATGGTGGTGGTGTTAATTTACTCAGTACTCAAATGCTTGGTCGTACCAGTTTTATTACAGCGCCTTTTGGCACTTCGTATGGCAACGTTCTGTCCGGAGTGATGGACATGAATTTTCGCCCTGGAAATAAACAAGAGCGGCATTATGTAGCTCAGGCGAGTCTTATTGGGCTTGACTTTGCTGCGGAAGGTCCAATAAAACGAGACAGATCCTCCTTTTTAATGAATTACAGATACTCTACAGTGGGTCTGTTGAGCAAACTGGGAGTCGATTTCGGAGGTGAAGAAATTAATTTTCAAGACCTTTCATTTTACCTGACCTTTGACCAAAAAGGTGGTGGCAGGCTGTCATTTTTCACCTATGGAGGAGATTCAAACAATGATTTTGGTGGGGTGAACGATCCGAAGGACTGGGAGTACGATAAGGACAGTACACAAGTTGATTTTTCACTGCGATCAGCCGCTTTCGGAGTCAATGAGGTATTGCCTTTGAATAGCTGGTCGTCATTGATGATAGGTGCGGTTGTTTCCATAAGTGAATCTGCCAGAAAATCGGCCCGAATGAGTAGATCGGGAATATTAACTGCGGCAGAGAATTATAGGTCCGAAATGAAAATGATATCAGGAAGAATTGTATATCATGGACGAATAACTGCTTCTACACAATTGATCACCGGTGTTATGATCAACTATACTAACGATGAGCTCGTAGCGGCAGAATGGCACACAGGTCGTGGTGAATTACTCAGCGGCTCGGGAAGTGGCCTGTTGTGGCAGCCTTACATGGAGGTGAGCGCCTGGTTGGGTAACAGATGGAACTTTGAAGGAGGCGCCAGATACATGCACTATTCTTTCAATGATACCTTTGCATTATTACCTTCAGTCCGCGTCAAATATAATGTTGATGCAAAAAATCTGCTCAGTCTTGGTTACGAGCATCAGGCCCAGAAGCAATCATCAGAGGTATATTTATCAGATAACAATAAACGACTGGAAATGAGTAAACTGCGCCATGTGAGCCTGGGATATAACCGCATATTTGCAAACGCAATGCTTAGCTCCAGGTTGTTTTACGAAAAACTATACGATGTGCCGGTGAGTGTAGTCAGCAGTTCTTTTTCAGCTATCAACCGCTTAAATGAATATGTGACAGAGCCCTTAAAGAGTGATGGTACCGGAGAGGTCTATGGGGTCAACTTATCCTATGAAATGCCGATGAGTAATGGGCTATACTACATAGCGAGCGCTTCACTGTTTGAATCTACGTATGCCGGTAGCGACGGCATTAAAAGGGATTCGCGTTTCAATAATAACTATAGCCTGAGCATTACTGCCGGAAAGGAATTCATAAAAGAAAAGGATCAGGCAGTTCGTATTACAGGAGTTAATACGCGTGTTTTTTATGCCGGTGGGTTAAAATATACCCCTGTCTCCGGACAATTGTCTGAGGCTGCCGGGCGTACCGTTTATGAAGAAAGCATAGCATTTTCAAAGGCGTTGGGAGATTACTTCCGGGTAGACTTTCGCTTAAGTCTCAGGAAGGAGAAGCCTGCCTATACCCGGATATTCGCAATAGATATACAAAACATGGTCTCAATAGAAAATGATGGGTATGAATACTATGATTTCAGGAAAGGGAAGGTGGTAATGAAAAAGCAACTGGGAATTATTCCTATTTTAGTATACAGAGTAGAGTTCTAAATATACCGTTATGAAACAATCTATAAGGATACCAACTATCAGAGCTGGTCGAAGAGTAGCAGTCGAGGGGCAGTGATATACTTCCGGCTTCCGTCTATCTCAATACTCAATACTATTATCTCCATACTAAAAATATACGCATGAAAATTATTAGTGTAGTACTTGCGGTCTTATTTATAGCTTTTGCCGCATTGCAATACAACGACCCTGACCCGCTGCTGTGGATGATCGTGTATGGCTATGTAGCGCTAATACCGATATTATACCTGATGAAAATATATCCGGTAAAAACTATTCTGTTTTCGATAATAGTGCTGGCAATATTTAGCTGTTTTTATATTCCAGGAGTAATAGACTGGCTACGATATGGAACCGTGGGTGAAATAACTCAGGAAATGAAGGCTAAAAAGCCCTACATTGAAGAGAGTAGAGAGTTTCTTGGTCTGATGATAGCCTTAGCAAGCTTGTTTTTCTACTATATAAAAGAGAAAAGAATGGCAGCCGGTATTCGTGGAAATGAATAGAAGTATAAACATCAGCCGGTGATCATTCTATTCTTTGAAACTAAATTTGAAATAGAGTATTACTGACGCCAGGCTTAACGTAAGTGTATTGGCAACAACAATTGGAATATTTTTAATTAAAATACCATAGATAAGCCAGAGTAAAACACCAAACCAGAAGATCATAAACATGCTTAAGGAAAGATCTTTGGCCGAACGGGTTTTCCAGGTCTTTATCACCTGCGGGAGAAATGAAATGGTAGTTAAAGATCCGGCTGTAAGACCGATTACCTCAATTAATTCCATACTTACTCTACGAGTTCTATCGTGCCAAACACATTGGCATCTATCCATCCTTTATTTTTATCCTCCCCCGGCACAAATACGGAACCAATAAAGTTTTCTCTTTCTTTGCTCCCATCATTGTCGCAATAGGCAAGTGCAAAACCTATCTTTTTGCCACTGAAAAGCGCTACAGGCTTATTCGTCTTGCTCTCTTCCTTATAGGTATCAGCGTAAAGCGTTATGGCCATTTCCCAAACTGTTGTGCTACCCTCTGTGGACCTTTTCACATCGATATGATCATTATATAGATGCCCCTTTTTGTCAGGCCCCATATCAACAACATTGTAGTCCAGAGCAATGTGATAAGCAAAGGCATTGTGGTTGTACTGATGCTCACCGCCTGAATTATCCTCATCTACAAAAACTTCCACACAATCATCATCCCACCAAAGTTTAAGAGGATCTTCATGCTGATCGAAAAGTTTATCATCCTGGATCTCTACCAATAGCAGCAAATGTGTGTGGGTCCATGCTAATTTGAACCTGCCTGAAAAATCTTCTTCCGAATAGGGCCGGCCGAGCCATAACTGGTCAAGAGGGTGCCATTCTGCAGTTAGCCAGCATGGATCATTGGCAATACCGTCTATCTTCAGGGGTTGATCAGCTTTTTTTACTTTGAGCAATTGGTCATTTTGCTTTTGTGCAAATGCCAGTGAGGTTGTAAATAGAATAAGCAGGAGCAGGAACTTCATTTCACTTTGTTTTTCTTACCTAAGATAGTCCATTAGGGGTGAAAATTGATAAGGTTACAAAGTAATTATCTCCGCAATCGTTTTCGAATAGCGCGATCTTACCAGTTTTTGCTAACCAGCAGGTTTTTAATGTGCATATAGTGATGTTGCCCATGCCAGGCATACAATTCTATAATGGCTTTTAACGGAGCTTCAGTGTTAGTAGCCGGATGTATAAAGGTTCTTTCCAGGTCTTCAATGGGAAGCCCTTTCAGTAGATATACCCATTTGGCATGCAGTGCTTCCAGAATGGATAATGAGATGGCTATGGGAGCAGATGTGGAGTCGAACAGTTCTGCCCATAGTTGTTCCTCGTATGGTTTTATTATGGGGGTATCTTCGGTAAGCGCCCATTTGAAACGGATATAACCGTTGACATGGCTGTCAGGGATATGATGGATAACCTGCCTGATTGTCCAGCCGTCAGGGCGGTATGGAGTATCCAGTTGGTCTTGACTGAGGTTAGAAACAAGGGAGCGCAACTTTGCAGGCAATCTTTCAATTTCATCAATCCACCTCCCGATCATGTCCTTTGTAATAGTTGTTGATGGCTGATATTTACCAATGGGGTATTTAAGCTGGTCTGACGATGCTACTATCATACTTTTTTTGCTGAAGATCGTGCAAAATGTTGAATTTTTTTATGTGTAGGTGCATGTTTTTGGATAAATTGATTTATTTGGGCTAATGAAATTGTATTTTATTTGGAAATAGTGTTTTCTAACACTACTTTCAGAGTTTTTTAAATTAACATGAAGTTAACGACCAAAATAGGGGCTTTAAAGGAATACCTGATCAATGTTGGGGTTGACGATCGCCTGGCGCCTGCCGAAGTGCGGAAAGTGCGCTTGATCAATGGAATTCTACTTACCGGAGAACTCTTATTTGTCCTGCTCATCATCAAAAGTATGATCATGCGGGTGCCTGAAGAATGGTCGGTGCAAATGGCAGGAGCCTTATTATTCCCAATTCCGATATTTCTTAACAGGTTCAGAAAATATAAAGCAGCCCGGGTTTTATGTATTCTGATACCCTATATATATCTAAGCGCACTCACGGCATATTGGGGGAGTGAGCGGGGGTCTCAACTAATTATTTTTGCTTGTGCAGGGCTCACAGTTCTTTTCTTTGAAGATAAATTTAAGATATATACGCTCATAGCTTTGGGAGGTTTGTGTATCATAGCGGTGGAGGTATACAACTATGACCACGAGCCTTTTTATCAAACTCAAAGCCTTAAACTGGCACACGTGATCAACATCTTGATCACTATCACTATGTTGGCAGTAATATCTTCTATTTTTAAAGATGAAAATGAAAAGTATCAGTGGAGTATTCAGCAGAAAAACCGGCAGATCACCCTTCAGCACAACCAACTGCTCAAGCTGAACAGGGAGCTACAGGATTCGTTGAAGTTGATCAATGAGCAAACCAAATATGCGCAAACTATTCAACAGTCGATACTGCCGCTAAAAGAGGAAATGCGAAGAGTGCTGCCGGATCATTTTGTATTTTTTAAGCCCCGGGACCTGGTAAGTGGTGATTTTTATTTTGTGACAAAGGTAAAAGGCAAGGTTTTTATAGCGGCTGTAGACTGTACGGGACATGGTGTGCCTGGAGCTTTTATGAGTATGATAGGGTATAACCTCTTGCTGGAGGCTATCGAGTTGAACCATATTTCCCGACCTGCCCTCATCCTGGATTATCTCCAGGAAAGGATCACCTATGCACTGCGACAACAGCAGACAGACAATAGGGATGGTATGGATATATCTATATGTGTTATAGATCGTAAGCATAATATCCTGGAATATGCCGGAGCAAAGCACCCTTTGCTGCTGGTGGAAAACGGTAACCTGCATAAAATAGAGGCTGACAGGGTTTCAATTGGCGGTGTATTAAGAAAAGATGACCACCAATTTCAAAACCATAGTTTCGATCTTGCCAGTATCTCAGATTTCTACCTTTACACCGATGGCTTTCGCGATCAGTATGGAGGGGCTGACTTCAAACGTTTTATGAGTCACCGGTTTAGGGATGTGCTATTCGATAATCATCATAGAAGGACCTCTGAGCAGCGTAAAACTCTTGAACGCACTTTTGCTGAATGGTCCAATGGTCATGAGCAGACGGATGATATCCTGGTCATTGGAGTGAAGCTGAGTCGGTGAAGGGGATGGAATTCGGAAGTCCGAAGTGAATATGTAGGTGATTAGTGGTACGGTTTTAATAGACGCAGGCTACTCTCCACCCGGGATCCTTCGCTGCTAATTTAATTTGCTCGTGTATTTGATTAGCACTGTCCTCCGCTGGCGGAGCTGTCCGAAGGGCGGAGGTGGACAGCAGAGAGCAGAGCGCTAAGCGAAGACGGTGTGTCCAAATGGCGGAGGTGGTAGTTAGCAGGAACAATTACGACCCACGCCAACGTACCAGCTCATGGCTTTAAGCTCAAACCTGGCCTAACTGTCCAGCATAGCCACCACTCGAGCGGGGGCAGCGGATGCTCCTTTGATCTTTAATGGAAATACAGCTACGTTGAAACCCTGAGCAGGCAAGGCGCTCAAGTTGGTGAGCTGCTCCATGTGGCAATACTCCTTGTTGGCGCCAACCAGGTGACCTTCCCAGAAGAGCCCTTTGTTATTTTCCTTCTTTGCTCTTTCCACCATGTGTTTCAGTGGCAGGTCCCAACCCCACTGATCGATACCCATTACTTTTACCCCTTGATCTATTAGCCATTCCGTAGCTTCTGCACTCATACCTGTGCCTTTGTTCGGAAAATCTTTGGTGCCCATAAATTTGTCCCTGTCTGTGCGGATCAACACGATGGTACCCTGGGTAATGGTAAGCCCATCCTTTTTGATCTGTGTCTGTAGGTCCCCTACAGTTATAGGCTCATTATCCTCTTTGTGGGTCATATTGATGACCACACCCGGCCCGTAACACCAGTCCAGAGGTACTTCATCAATAGTCTTGGCTTTTTCACCATTGCAAGTGGGACTGTAGTGCCAGGGTGCGTCAATATGCGTGCTGGAGTGTACGCCCATGTGTTTAATGGTGTCGTCCGCCCAACCATAGAAATGGTTAGGAAATAACTTCTTTGGAAGTCCAAGAAACAATCGAATTAACCAGTAAGCCTTCTTGTGGGGTTTGTGTTTTACCTTGATCCGCATAAACCATGGGTCGTTACGGTTGTATTCAATAGTTTTGGAAAGGTCAATTATACGCATTGTTGATTATTAAGTAAGGTTTAGAGTTCTTCAACCAACGGCTCCAGCTTCTCTATCGTAACATGTTCCATCACAACTATTTTGTGCCACCTTGGGTTTTGATGATTGTCGGGAACCAGCCCATATTTCGTAGCTATGTCCGGGCTTATGCAATGGCTTTTGATAGTTACTATATTTGATCCTGCCTGCCGGTAATATTCAATGTTTTTCTGCTGTAACTGTGCGCACAGCCAATCAGTTCTGTTGAGCAAAACCAATATCTTTTCGCGCCAGCCATAAGGGCCATTGGTCATTAGTATCATCCATACGGCAATCGCATTGGCTCCGCTTCTACTGCCGATCAGTGTATAATCTTCCCCTTCTACATAGCTGGCTTCCTTGGTATTGGCATACCCTATGAAATTTTTTCTGATCAGGAAGATACCCGTTCCATAGGGCGCCTGGAGCATTTTGTGAGCATCGAGGGTAACAGAGGTTATTTTGGAGTTGGAAAAATCCAGCTTATTTTCTTCGGTAGAAAAAGGAAAGAAAAATCCGCCAAAAGCTCCGTCAACGTGTATTTTATATTTACTACCTGCCGCCTCCAGCGCCTCGACATAAAGATCAACAGGATCAACAGAGCCAAACATGGTGGTCATCATGTTGGCTATTACTATAAAATACTTCTTTCCTTTTTGTTGTTGCTGCCGGATAGTGTCTTCCAGATGCTGTTTTTTGATGAGGCGATTATCCGTATCAACATCAATATAAGCAATGTCCAGGTGAAGCACATTGGCGGCCTTGCTGGAGGAGTAGTGGCTGTCTTCAGAGCAGATGATACACATCTCTTCCTGTGCGGCCTGGTGTTCTTCTTTAAAATAGTTTCGGTAGATCCATATTGCCTGCATGTTTGCTTCAGTACCACCCGAAGCCACATAACCGTCAAAGGCATTTTCCCTGCCACGCAATATTTCCTCAGAGCAGATGCGGATGAGCTCCTTTTCTATTTCCTGTGTACCTTTAAAAAAATGCTCCGATTTTCCAAGGGTATGACAGCCGATATGGTTGGGATTATGGATCAGAGTGGACAGAAACGGAGCATTGCTTAAGAAAGGGGCATCCTGATAAAAGACTTTGTTGTCAAGGTGTGAAGCGGGTATCCCCAGGATATTGGCATTATAGTAATTTACATTTTGCTCAAGAGCACCAAACACTCTGGCTTTAATTTCGCTATGTGTGAGTTTCTTCCAAAGGCGCATACATCTTTCTTTTGTCAATGGATAGCGTCACAGGCCTTGCACGTCATTAAATATTACACTGACGGCTATACGTGTGAGCTACCGTGCGAATATAGGAAAGTTTTTAAATATTGGATCAGGAGAAGGAAAGCGCCCACGGTGATTTAAATCATGTTTTTTGAGCCCTGAATTTATGGAGCAGATGCAACGACTGTTTGGTCACCTTGTTCCTGAGCATAGGGGTGAAGCCCAGAAGCATGCCTACAGGACCTAATGCCATAGCGCTCCACCTCCAGAAATTGAAATGATCGGTATGCCGGATGATCTTACCTTCTTTGAATTCGAATTGTGCCGTTATCCGGTTGTGAACCTGTCGATTTGTTTTCGTAAAGGTGTACACCGCTTCCCAATTTGCTGATCCTTTCAATTCATCAGCATCTACATTTCTGAAGTTGACCTGAAGGTCTGCTGCTCTGGATAGCAGCATCCGCCACATGTCTTTGGCTTCATCACCCTTCAACTGCCTGAAAACAGGATCTTCAAAAACAACCTGGTCATGGTAGCAGGAGACCATTTCTTCAGCGTCTTTATTTTCAAAAGCCGTATAAAACTTTGTGATAAGTTGTGTGTTGGTAAGCATGGGTGTATCAGTAAAATGTTATTGCTAAATTGGTTAATAAATTTGTTGTTAAAAAAAATATCATACATTTGTGTAAGTTTAGCGTTTTATAGCTAATAAATCTTATCAAGAAAGGCTGAGGGAAATGGCCCTTTGATGCCTTAGCAACCATCCCATAGAGGAAAAGGTGCTAATTCCATCTCCGGAAGACCGGAGGCAGATAAGTTGGATCCAAGCTTTGACAATATAATGTATATAAGCCCCTCCGACTTGTCGGAGGGGCTTTTTTGTTTTATAACTAGTTAAAAATTAATGAGTAGCAGAGGTAAGAATTCAACATATCTGAGGTTAAGTGGCCTTGAGCCATTGGTTATTACTCCCGAATCTAATTTTGTAAATATAGGAGAACGCACTAATGTCACCGGGTCAAAGAAATTTCTAAGGTTGATTCAAGAGGATAAATACGAGGAAGCCCTGGAAGTGGCCAGAGAGCAGGTAGAAGGTGGAGCGCAGATCATTGATATCAATATGGATGAAGGTATGCTTGATGGTGAAGAGGCCATGGTGAAATTCCTGAACCTGATAGCTTCAGAGCCCGAAATAGCCAGGGTGCCGGTAATGATCGACTCATCTAAATGGCATATCATAGAAGCAGGGCTCAGGTGTATTCAGGGGAAAGGAGTTGTAAATTCCATAAGTCTAAAGGAGGGTGAGGAGGCTTTTGTTAAGCATGCGAAACGTATCAAACAGTATGGTGCTGCTGTGGTGGTAATGGCTTTTGATGAGCAGGGGCAAGCCGACAACTATGAGCGAAGAATAGAGATATGTAAGCGTTCATATGACATACTCGTCAACCAGGTGAAATTTCCACCTGAGGATATCATTTTTGATCCGAATATATTTCCGGTGGCCACCGGTATGGAGGAACATAGAAAAAATGCATTGGACTTCTTTCAGGCCACCAGGTGGATAAGGGAAAATCTAACAGGAGTGCATGTGAGTGGTGGTGTAAGCAACGTATCTTTTTCATTTAGGGGAAACAATGTTGTGAGAGAGGCTATGCATTCTGCCTTTTTATACCATGCTATTCAACATGGTATGGATATGGGAATAGTAAACCCTACCATGCTGGAAGTATACGATGAAATACCTAAAGACCTTTTGGAATATGTGGAAGATGTGTTGCTCGACCGCAGGCCAGATGCTACCGAAAGACTGCTGGAATTCGCGGAAACGGTAAAAGGGAATGCCAAAAAGAAGGAAAAGGATGATGCCTGGAGAAAGGGATCTGTAGAGGAGAGGCTTTCTCATGCATTAGTGAAGGGTATCATTGAGTTTATAGACGAAGATACTGAGGAAGCCCGTCAGAAATACGGGCAGCCGCTTCTGGTAATAGAGGGTCCGTTGATGGATGGTATGAATATAGTGGGTGATCTTTTTGGGGCTGGAAAGATGTTTTTACCACAGGTTGTGAAAAGTGCCAGGGTAATGAAGAAAGCTGTGGCATACCTGGAACCTTTTATGGAGGAGGAGAAGAGAAAAAACAAATCCACAGAATCGGCAGCAAAAATACTACTGGCGACTGTAAAAGGAGATGTGCATGATATAGGAAAGAATATTGTGGGTGTGGTGCTGGCCTGTAATAATTATGATATTGTAGACCTGGGGGTAATGGTGCCTGCAGAGAAGATACTGGAAACGGCCAGAAAGGAAAACGTGGCAGCCATAGGTCTTAGCGGGCTCATCACACCGTCACTGGATGAGATGGTGCATGTTGCAGTTGAAATGGAAAAGCAGAACTTCACATTACCGCTTTTGATTGGCGGAGCCACTACCTCCAGAATACACACCGCAGTGAAAATAGACCCGAATTATAGTGGTGCAGTGGTACATGTGCTAGATGCGTCCAGAAGTGTGCCGGTAGTAGGAGAATTGATCAGCAAAAAAACTAAAGAAGCATTTCATAAAAAGATCAAGGAGGAGTATAGCGAGCTAAGGGAAGGGCATGCCTCGCGGAAAACGGAAAAGAACTACATCAGCCTTGATCAGGCTCGTCAGAATAAAGTGGGGATCGACTGGGCCGGATACCAACCACCTAAGCCTAAAGTGCTAGGTAACAAGGTGTACAATGACTATCCGCTGGCAGAGATCAGAAACTACATAGACTGGACGCCTTTTTTTCAGACATGGATGCTGAAAGGTAAGTATCCAAGGATCTTTGAGGATAAGGTAATAGGGAAGGAGGCCAGAAGAGTGTATGATGATGCCAATAAACTACTGGATGAAATAGTGAGTAAAAAGCTGCTTCAGGCCAACGGGGTAATTGGCATTTACAAGGCGGCATCGATAGGTGATGACGTGTGTATTTATAACAGTGATACGCCCATTGAAACCTTTCATTTTTTAAGACAGCAGGGAAAAAAGGGAACAGGAATACCTAATATCAGTTTGGCGGACTTTGTAGCACCCGAAAGCACCGGAAAAACTGATTTTATGGGTGGATTTGCCGTAACAGCAGGGATTGGATTAGAAGCAATAGTGGAAAAGTTTAAAGCAGCGCACGATGATTATAATGAAATTATGGCCAAAGCGCTGGCGGATCGGTTGGCTGAAGCCTTTGCCGAACTGATGCATGAGAAGATAAGGACGGAACTGTGGGGGTATGCGGGTGACGAAACACTGACTAATGAAGAATTGATAAAAGAAAAATACCAGGGCATCAGACCGGCGCCAGGGTATCCTGCCTGCCCTGACCACACGGAAAAACCGCTGCTATTCAATCTGTTGGAAGTAGAAAAAAACACCGGTATATCTTTGACGGATTCTTACGCTATGTATCCGGCAGCAGCGGTTAGCGGATTTTATTTCTCACATCCTCAGGCAAAGTATTTTGGATTAGGCAAAATAGAAAAGGATCAGGTGGAAGATTATGCCGTCAGGAAGAATATGAAGGTGGAAGATGTAGAGCGGTGGCTCGGCCCTAACCTGGCTTATTAAATCAGAATAAAAGAAAAAGAAATTTCGATACGCGTGTAAATATGAAGATCACAGAACACATCAATAATGCTAAAAGCACCCTCTTTTCATTTGAAATATTGCCTCCGCTGAAGGGTGAAAATATAGAAAACCTCTACAACCATATAGACCCTCTCATGGAATTTAAACCTCCATTCATTGACGTCACCTATCACAGAGAGGAGTTTGTTTATAAAAAAAGGGAAAATGGCCTCCTTGAAAAGCGATCGATACGCAAACGCCCGGGTACTGTAGGTATATGTGCTGCCATTAAAAATAAGTATAATGTAGATACGGTTCCACACATTATCTGCGGTGGTTTTAATAAGGAAGAGACAGAAAATGCTTTGATAGACCTTAACTTTCTTGGAATAGACAACGTGCTGCTACTGCAGGGAGACGCTATAAAAACAGAATCGGTTTTTGTGCCCGAAGTGGGTGGCCACAGGTACGCCTCTGAATTGCTAGGGCAAGTAGTTGGGATGAATCAGGGTAAGTACCTGGATGAAGACCTGCTCAACGCCAACCCTACAGACTTTTGTATTGGTGTGGCAGGATACCCTGAGAAACACTTCGCTGCTCCAAACCTGAAATTGGATATGAAATACCTCAAAATGAAGGTAGATATGGGCGCGGAATATATCGTCACCCAAATGTTCTTCGATAATCAAAAATTCTTTGATTTTGTAAAGAAATGCCGTGAAATGGACATCAACGTGCCTATCATTCCAGGGTTAAAACCTATCACCAGCAAACGGCAGATGAATGTACTCCCCAGGATCTTCTACATCGATCTGCCCGAGGAATTGTCTGATGCTATCGAAAAGTGTAAGGATGACAAGCAGGTAAAGCAGGTAGGCATTGATTGGAGCATTAAGCAATCGAAGGAACTGGTGGAGTTTGGGGTGCCTGTGTTACATTATTATTCCATGGGTAAATCCGATTCTGTTTACAGGATAGCCAAGGAATTATTCTAATAGTAAACCTTATTTAATGCTTGTATGAACACTTTGAAAAGTATGACCCGGATATTGTCATGTGGTTACTGTTTAGAAGCTAAGTGGGTATTATTTTACCTGTCAATATGTCTATTTCATCTCGTAGGAATGCCATTTTGACTTGAATTGGTCGCCCCCGGAGTATGGTATAATGATTGCACTTACTACAAAAACGGAGGAAGTTTATGAAATATGATCATGATATAAAGTGGGTGAGACAGGTGCTGAAAACCGCAGATATTATGAATACATTGAATGGCGGAACCAGCCAACCTCGTACCAAACTACGGAAAACAAATAACAGCTATGTACTGAATGTACAGATACCCGGTGTAGATGCAGATACTTTGAAGGTAGATATTATCGACAAAAGCTTGTTTGTATACCACAATCTGATGTTCGGTGAGCGTTCGGATGCCGTAGTGATGGTGCCTCACGTTGTAGCCACGTACCCTTTGTCTCCTGATATTGATTTTAGAAGTATTACGGCAACGTATGAAGATAAAACCCTGCGAGTTGTGATGCCCTTCAACGAATTAAGATCCGGATTTTACAGGGGAATAAACATACAGAAATAGTAATCAGTTCACTGTTTACTGTTCTCAGTTATTTGTACCAAAAGGTATTCTTCGGTCTTTGGATCTGAGTTTACTCGTGCCACCACTTTACCGTTGAGGAGATAGTGGTGGCACGAATAAAAAACTGTGAACTAAAAACTGTGAACTGTGAACTGTGAACTAAGAACTGTGAACTGTGAACTGTAAACTAAGAACTGTGAACTGTGAACTGTAAACACTATTTCACCAATTCCGACAGCTCTTCTTTAGAAAGCTTAATCAAGCAGATGCGCCCAAAACGTCCGGCTACGTAAGTGGTGCCGGCAACAGCCAGGCCTTCATCTTCAGTGGATGTAAATCCGGCTAGCTCAAAAGGGTTCGAAAACCCTAAATACTTGGTTCCCAGCAACTCACCTGAACTACTGGAAAAGGCAAATAGAGATATCTGACCATTTTTTGTATTACTGGCGTAAAGAGATACTTGTGTACCATTGATATCTACTTGTTTTACAATAACCGGGGCATCTTCTACTAACTCAGGAAAGGGATTTCCATCCAGATCAACGGTGGAGGTGGTACTCGTCACCGAAAGCTGTGCTCTGGGGTTGAGGTAGTTATCTCCAAAATTAAATCTCGCAATGGCAAAATTGTTATTGCCTATTGGTGATAAGGCGCTTATGCCACCATAGTGCTGCTGACCTTGCGTAACACCAATTGGTTCATCGTCAGATAAGTTGGTGAAAATCAATGAGAGGGTATAATTATAGAAGCCATTGAAATAATAAAGCCCGTTATCGGTTCTGCCGGTGATAAAGGGCAATTGTTTTCCAGTACGGGTAAAATGCTCGATGATAGGTGCTTCAACATCACTACCCGCGCCAATGGGAAAGGCTTTGCCGGCCGCTGTCTGGCCGGTAGGTGTCACCACAGATAACACGCTGGTTTTGTCTCCATTGTTATAGCTCAACAACAGGATATTACTGCCACCCGCGTCTACGGAGGCATAAAGTGGATACTGTAAGCCCGAAACCGGAACAGGGTCACCCAGCTCACCTGCCTGGCTGATGGAGAATATATAAGCCTGAAGCGTTACTCCATCCATAGCCATAAAGTAAAAACTGTTGTCAATTTCCATGAGGTTGTAAATAGGGTGAACAAACTGAGAAGAGAGATTTTGCTCTGAGACGAAATTACCTTCCTCATCCACTTTCATCAGGTACACGCCTATAAAGTCCGAATCATTGAGCCGGGTGCCTCCGAGAATGATATACCCGCCATCCGTAGTCTGTTTGACATCTAACGGAATGAAGGAAGCCTGGAATCCATTGTTATCATAGATCTTCAGAAAAGATTCTCCGGGAGCTATTTCATTATCAGAAATATCGCACGACCACAGGCCGATAAATGCTGCGATGGTGAGGATATAGATCAGGGTAGATTTCATTTGTATATTTTTAGTATTGAGATATTGGTATTGAGATAGACGGAAGTCGGAAGTCCGAAGTCGGAAGTATATTACTGACCCTCGACTATATTCACGATTCTCATTTTTGCCTTCTGCTTTTGCCTACTGCCGACTATATTTTATGTTGTTATTAATTTGTTGCATTATAATTTTTGCTGATAAACCTCAGCGGGAATAAAAAACCCAGGTTAAAGGAGATGTTCCTCATCTCCAGATCATCCAGCGCATCACCAATTCCGGTCAGTTGGTTTTCTGAATACCTGTTCTTAGCATTGGAGATGTTGTTGAGACCATACCGGTATGTAGCATCGAACACCAACCGCACGTTCCAGAAATCATAGCTAACGCCCAGTCCGCCTGCTATGCCTACGGATGACTTGATGAACAGGTCTTTGGCACCAATAATGGCTTTCTCCGTTTTAAAGGGACCGGCATTTCCTGAAGCATAGTCGGTGCCGGTTATCTCTACGGCTTTGTTGGCACTAACAAGTGTAGCATAGTAAGCGCCTACTTGAACGAACGGCCTTGCGGTTCCCTTCAAAATATCGTATTTTATAAACAGGGGTATTTCTATGTAATCCAGTTGGTGATCCTGTTCATACTTCAATTCCAGTCTGTTGTCCTGGTTTTCACTGTCACGCCATTCGAAGGTGTTAGAATAAGAAAACCGCTGACGCCTGTAGTTGGGCTGTACGCTGAAAGAAAAGCCTTTATGATAAAATGTGATCTCCAAACCAGCATGCCCGCCCGGTAGTTCAAACCCGCTATACGACTTCTCGTTGAGTTTCGGTTCATAGTTGATAGGACTGAAACCGGAATATCTTTTAGTGGGCTCCACTTCTGTAAGATTGAGCCCGGCCCTGAAACCCAGCCACCACTGGGTTTGCAGGAATTGATCTTCCCGTTTAGGTTTGCTTGAACTATAGGCCGGGTAGATTTTGTCGCGATTCTTCTTCCTCTGACCATAAGAGCTGTTTACAGCCAGGGTAAGTACTAGTAAGCCACTCAGGCTTAGTGCAACCAGGTTTTTCATGCATATATGTTTAGTATTGAGATATGAGATATGAGTATTGAGACTCGGGTACGCTCTGTGTTGTTCTTCCTATTCTTTTCAGGAATTGCAACTAAATACTCAGACTCGTTTAATTTATTCATTGCCTTTTGCCAACTGCCATTTACTATCGGAGTTGGCTTAGTCTTTCTTGTTTTTAGTCTGTAATAATCAATTTTTTGGTGTCTTTTAATAATCCGGCTTCTATCTGGTAAAAGTAGATGCCTGCTTTTAGCCCTGAAAGGTCGACTTTTATACGGTGTTCGCCAGGATGTCTTTTTTCTCTCAGTATCCACCTTACAGTACTCCCTTTCTGATCCATCAATTTAAGGCTGACATGATTCTCAGTATTGATATAAAACGACATGTTTGTATGCCCTTTTGCCGGGTTGGGGTAGGCATTTTCCAACCTGAACCTGTCTCTGAAGAAGCTTTCCGTTCCGGTGACCGAATCCGTGATCAAAGGCAAGGGCTCGTAGCTTCCACTTCCATCTTCCTTCGCTCCATTTATAAAATTGCCAAAAAAGATGTCATTGTTTACCACCTGCTCATCTACTTTCATCCAGTCCTTCAGCAGGTTGGCGAATATCTGACGGTAATCGTACTGCATGGCGATGTTGCCACTGCCTGTAGAAAGATCATGGTTAGTGCCAATTACACCGGGGTTCACATATTTTCCGAATATAAATAACGGCCCTCCGGTGCCATGGTCGGTGCCAAAGCTGCCGTTCGAATCTATTCTTCGGCCAAATTCAGAGGTGGTCACCGAAACAACTCTATCTTCAATACCCCGGGCTTTCAGATCAGCCTGGAAAGCATTCATAGCTGAAGTGAGATGATACATCAATGCGGCATGCATACCCATGGTAGAGTTGTAGCTCTCCACCTGATCGGCATGGGTATCGAACCCACCGATGCGTACGAGGTATACTTTTGTTTTTGCACCTCCGGATATCAGCCGTGCAACGAGTTGCAACTGTGGTGTCAGCCTGTTCGAAAGACTGCCGGAAGGTGCATTGAACGGGTATATCTCAGGATAAGCTACCGAGGTTGCTGCAGAATTCCTGTAAACATCCCACAGGCGAGCTGCATAGTCTTCAGATTTTTCCTCTAGTCCCAATATCCAGTTGAGTTCCTTGCCATATGGTGAGTCATTGAGCGATTCCGGCGGTTTGCCTCTTGGATCTACCTGCTTATCATGGAAACCTTCAAGACTTTCTACAAGGTTAGCAAAACCCTCCGGACTTCCCGGAAGAGATATGGAAGTTGGAATGTTTCCGTGTTGGTGGAATAAGAGCGATACATCACTGCCGATTTCGATGGCTAGCGGATCCAGCATATCATCATTAGGAAAATCATTGGGGTAAACTTGTGGCAAATAATGGTTTTGCAGATACCGCCCCACCCAGCCTGAAGAATAGTAATCATCAAAGCCACCGCCCATATACCAGATGTCACGACCACGGAAGTGCGAGCCATTGTTGTTGGGGTAAGATACCCCCTGCACAATAGCAAGCCTTCCGCGATCGTAAAGATCCTTTGCCCCGATCATATCCGGGTGTAAGCCCACCTGATCAGGACCGGGAAGGGTAGAGTCCAGAGGTATGTATCTGCGTACACTATTTTTAGCGGGGATAGCAATGTTGGCCCTTCGGCTGTAGTAAAGATCATACTGCTCTACAGGGATGACTGCATTGAGCCCATCATTACCACCATGGAGCTGAATAATCACCATAACCCGGTCATTATCACTTTGTTCTGCAAGCCTTAAAAAATGGCTATGCTGCGACATCACCCTGACAGGGATATTGTTCAGGGCAAAAGATGCTCCTGCGAGCATCGGTATCTTTTTCAGGAAGTTTCTTCTCTTCATAGTTGATGCTCGTTAAAATAATTGATATTCAGGTGATTGCATCATGGCATTGAATAACCTTCGCAAATATTCCCCGGCCTCCAGGTAAGAGGCAGGAGTAGAGTAAAGGCTTGCCCAGGCAGCATTTGTACTATCTACGTCTGCACTATCATCATAGCTGGTAAACTGAAGAAATGCCTGCAGAAAATACCGGATCCTTTCTTTGGTAAGGTCACCGCCATCTGCTTCAAAGTCCAGGTTATCAGCAAAAGGATAGAGGTAGGGAGCTAACGCTATGATCAACTGTTTGCCATCGGGAGCGGAGCCATCGAAATTTGCCCGCACATACGACAGCAGGTTGATATAAGGATATCCTTCCGTGAGACTGAAAAGCTCGCGCATGAAATTATAGCGCTGTGTCAGGTAGTTGGTAGAGATCCAGTTCCTGTTATAAACAGGGTATTGATGATAGGCGACATAACCCGCTACTTCAAAAGGCTCATAGAAGTTTAACCCCTGTCGTGCCATTTGAGTCAGCAGGTTGCCGGTGATCATATAGAAGTCTTCCAGGTTAGTTTCATAATCAGGCAGATCAATCTCCAAAAACTGCAATGTCCCCAATATAAGATCCAGGGGTGATTTGATAATACCACCGAATTTGTCGTCATCAACTCCCGATAAGGCCTCGTAAAAATGCTCACTCCGGAACAGCTCTTCCAGCACCGGCTGTATCTTATAATTATTGGCCGTAAAAGTTGCTGCCATGTCGTCAATAATAGTATTATCCAGCTCCTCTGTGATTTCGTAGTAAACGAAAAAGCGGTATAGCTTACGGCATATATGACGTGCTGTTTCCTCTTTTGAATAGATCATTTCGACCAATTGACTGATCTCATCCAGCACACTCTCTTCTGTTGGCTGACCACCCATGAGCAATGCGGGGTCGGCATCTATAGTGACCTCGTCAAACCTATGGCTAAATTTTTTCAGATTGGAATTATTTTCATGAGAAGAAGCGATATTTCCCCCTTTGATACGGCCCCTTGGCAGTCCGGTATATGGGTCGATATTAGTATAGGTGTTGTCATAATCGAAGCCAGTCAATACATTAGCGGCAGCGCGTACATCTTTTTCTGTAAAGTTAAAGTAGTCGCCCTGACCAGTAGCAGGAGGGAGGGAGCCTTCAAGACCACGACCAATGGTATAGAGCTCAAACATTTCCCTGGCATAGTTTTCATTGGGACTTCCCTTGACATTTTGCCTTCCATCCAGGAAGACCAGCATGGCATTGTCCACACAGAGTTTTTTAGTCAACTCTTTGAAATTAAGCGGTACGGTCACTGTCTCGACAATTCCCGTATCTTCATTTTCTATATCTGCTTCTGTGTCTTCTTTATCGAAGGCAAACATCCGGAAAAGTGCATTTTGAAAGTAAAGCGCCCGGCTGTCGTTCACTTTTTCCTGCATGGTGGTAAAATGAGTATGTAAGAAAAAGGTGATTTTTTCCCTTAAAGAATACGACAGCTTCAAATCTGCCGCCACACCAGTGGCGACCATCTGGCCAATAAACCATCTTTTGAAATATTCCTGGAGTTCATCGTCTCCGCTGTTGACATCCTCTATTGCACCGGAAATAACCCATTCCTGGTTGGTGGCTGTATCAACAGGTAATGGAGGATCGGGCAGGTCAGTGGCAAATAATTGTGCAACGGCCTGGGATGCTGTAAGGCTTGCGAATTCATCTATTTGCTCTTTGGACGCTCCAAAGGTGGCTCTTCTAAGCAAATGCGCTGCACGCTTTACCCCGAGAGAACCCGTTAAAGCTGTAAGTGGCATAGGTTGATATTAACATGTTTAAACTACAAACTAAAAAAACAGGGCCAACTACAACAGCAATTAAAGATAAATTGACAATTTAGCCGACTAATATAAACATTTTTTCTTTTATAAGCGCATCATGTATTTTTGAGTTGCCTCGGCAGCGATAGCTTTAAATCTCAGACAGTTAGGATGCCGAAGTAACTAAAAATGAAAAAACTGAGAACTAAGAACTGAAAACTAAGAACTGAAAACTAAGAACTAAGAACTGAGAACTGAGAACTGAAAACTGTGAACTGAGAACTGAAAACTGAAAACTGAAAACTGAAAACTGAGAACTAAGAACTGTGAACTGTGAACGGTGAACTGCGAACTAAAAACTGACCATGAAAATAATTGAATGCCCCAGAGATGCCATGCAAGGCATCAAAGATTTTATCCCTACATCATTAAAGGCCGGCTATATCAATCAACTTCTCCAGGTGGGCTTTGATACTATTGATTTTGGTAGCTTTGTTTCTCCAAAGGCTATACCTCAAATGAAGGATACTGCTGAAGTGCTGAAACAGTTGGACCTGGACAAAAGTAATTCAAAACTTCTCGCTATTGTTGCCAATTTAAGAGGCGCCGAAGATGCTGTGCGGTTCGAAGAGATCACCTATCTTGGCTTTCCTTTCTCTATCTCCGAAACATTTCAGCAGCGCAATACCAATAAGTCGATCATAGAAGCACTGAACACCCTGAATGACTTGCAAGCATTGTGCGTCAAACACGAAAAAACACTCGTTTCGTACATTTCAATGGGCTTCGGAAATCCGTACGGAGACCCTTATGATGCTGAGGTTGTAGCTAAGTTTACAGATATCCTGGTCACCATGGGTATCACTATTATCTCATTGGCAGATACCATAGGAGTTTCTGATAAGGACAATATTACTATGCTATATACCAACCTGATAGGCCAATATCCACAGGTAGAATTTGGTGCTCACCTGCATTCCCATCCTTCGACTGCTTTGTCAAAAGTAGAAGCCGCATACGAGGCCGGTTGCAGGCGTTTTGACGGAGCCATCAATGGCTATGGTGGTTGTCCCATGGCTAAAGATGATCTGGTAGGCAACATTGCTACCGAAACTATCGTGTCTTATTTAGAGAAAAAAACTCCCAGTTTGGGAATAGATCCGGCACAATTTAAGAAGGCAATGGAGGCGGCACCTGCGATATTTGATCAATTTCACTGATTTATATCCAATTCACTTTTTTAGCATTCTTTTTGGGACCTCCTTTAAGAGAATCCACCAGAAAGTTAGAAATGAAAAAGTATTTGATCCTTGCGAGTATTATAGGTCTGTCCACCAGCTTATTCTCGCAAACCGCTACTGAGTTTACCGAAAAGGGTAAAAAACTGTACGAGGAGCGGGAATATATGCAGGCGGTTATTAATTATAACAAGGCTATAGAAGTTGATCCTAATCATCATCAGGCGTATTACATGAGGGGTAAGATCAAGGAGGCGTTTGAAGATATTCATGGAGCAATGAAAGACTTTAATACAGCCATTGAGAAGAATGGTAAATATGCAGAGGCATTTTTTGCCAGAGGAAATATCAAATACAGACTCCAGGATTATTACGGTGCGATTGCAGATTTTACATCTACTATTGCTCTGGATGCCAATAACCTGGATGCCTACTATAAAAGAGGACAGGCAAAGCAGCAACTCGAAGCATATCAGGATGCTATCAATGACTGCTCGAAAATATTGGAACTAAAGCCCAAAAACGTTGATGCTTACTACCTGAGGGGAATTTTAAGATTGGAATTTGGGCAGCTTCAGGAAGGATGCCTTGATCTGAGCAAAGCCGGAGAGCTGGGTGATATAAAGGCATACGATATTATCAGGGAAAAATGTAACCACAGACTATACTCTCCCGCGGAAGGAGAATAATATAAAGATAATTAATCGGGGTTTTTCATGGTAAAAAGGCTCTGGGGGCTTCCTCAGGGTCTTTTTTTAGTTTACCGTTTATCGTTCACAGTTCACAGTTCACAGTTCACAGTTCTTAGTTCTTAGTTCACAGTTCTTAGTTTTCAGTTCATAGTTCACAGTTCATAGTTTCAAGTTTGTTAACTGTCACAACCAATAACCATTAACCAATAACTATTAACGAACAAACATCAAACAGGAAACAGGAAACATCAAACATCAAACATCAAACATCAAACTGGAAACAGGAAACATCAAACTCAACCAACTAACGATTAACCATTAACCATTAACCATTAACCATTAACGATTAACCATTAACCATTAACCATTAACGATTAACCATTAACCATTAACGATTTAAAGATGTCCGTTCACTAAAGAAGAACCCCTGACAATAAGGTCAGTCTTCAAGATCCTGGTTTCGGGAATGATAGTTTCGTCTTCTTCAGCCTCTATTTCCCGGATCAGTAGTTTGGCTGCTTCCTGGCCCATTTTAAAGCCCGGTTGATCGACTGTAGTGATAGCAGGATCAGTCATTGATGTAAATTCCCAGTTGCTAAAACCTGCTATAGCAAAGTCCTGAGGTATTTTTAGCCCTTTTTCTTTGGCAGCTTTCATGGCGCCTAGTGCAGCCCTGTCGTTAATGGCAAACATAGCATCTGGCGGGTTGGGAGAATTCAGTAGCTTGGCTGTGAGCTCCTTAGCTGTTTCTTCGCTATCAGCAGCGCGGCCTCTCACTATCAGAGATTCGTCAAAAGCCCGGTTGTATTGCTCAAGGGCCATGCAGTAACCATCCATACGCTGTTTGCTGATTATAAGGTTTTCCGGGCCAGCCAGGTAGGCGATCCTTTTATAGCCCTGTTGTATAAGGTGGCGGGTAACCTGGAAAGCCCCGTCAAAATCATCAACTATTACCTTGCTGCAGTTGATCGTATCACAGACCCTATCGAAGAACACCATTGGCATACCCCGTCTATGGATACTCTCGAAATGCTCGTAGTCGGTGGTTTCACGTGACATAGATATAAGAATGCCATCTACCCGATGGTTAGCAAGGGCGCGGGTGTCCATCACTTCACGTTCATACGATTCGTTGGATTGCGCAACAATTACGCTATACCCTGCATTATATGCAATGTCTTCTATACCACTAATGACTGTAGAGAAGAAAAAATGCACGATCTCAGGAATAATAACACCTATAGTATTGGATTTACTTCTTCTCAGGCTGAGCGCAATGGAGTTGGGTAGATAATTTAGTTTTTCCGCCAGATCTGTAACGGCTTTCTTGGTTTCCGGGCTCACATTCGGATGATCTTTCAATGCACGCGATACTGTTGAAGAACTGATCCCGAGTTCCCGGGCAAGATGTTTAATGGTAACGTGGTTGTTTTTCATAAGTGAAGCCCTTAGCCATTTGATGTTAAAACTCGGTTACAATTTAGAAATTATTTTTCAATTAGAGATCGAATTTCTATAAAAAGTACAAATGAAATGTTTTTATGGTTCCTTACAAGACCTAAAATAAGCAAGAAATTACATCAAAAAATTTGAGTCAATTTACGCAAACGTTTGCGGTGACGGTATCATCAAAAAAAGCCGAAAAAAGTCGATTTTTTAATTTGACCCCATAAATATTTTTCCAAGATTGGTTAAGCGAGGATTAAGGATTTGTCAAAAAATCGTAGTGAAAAGTACGCTGCAAACGTTTCCAGTTACATTCATTGCCATTTGCTGATAATTGTTAATAAATGCTGAAATCTTTAAATAATCATATTTTAATAATTGGCTTATGAAACACAAACTACTATTGTCTTTTATGATCCTCTGCCTAACCTCGGCAGCCTGGGCACAGCAAATTACTGTGTCAGGTAAGGTTACGGATGCAGCGGATAAATTGGGACTACCCGGTGTTAATATCATCGAAAAGGGTACGACCAATGGTACGGTTACCGATGTGGATGGTAACTATTCGATCAGGGTGGGATCGGGTGCCACACTTTTGTATTCCTATGTGGGATATTTAACAGAAGAGGTACCGGTAGGTGGCCGCTCAGTTGTAGACATTCAAATGGAGGCTGATATTACACAACTTGCCGAAGTTGTTGTGGTAGGTTACGGTACTCAGTTAAAAAGAGAAATCACCGGTTCTATTTCCAAAGTGGATGGACAAAAGCTTCAGCAACTTCAGGTACCCAGTTTCGAGGCAGCCCTGCAAGGTCAGGCAGCGGGTGTTCAGGTGATCCAGAGTAGTGGTATGGCAGGCTCGGGGTCCGTGATCAGGATCAGGGGTATATCTTCTGTTTCAGCCAACGGTGATCCGCTATATGTTGTAGATGGTATTCCTATTACTGCTGACAATTTCCTGGCCGAAGCTAACTGGCAAAATGGCGCTTTCAATAATAATCCTTTAGCCGCGATCAACCCTAACGACATTGAATCTATTGAAATATTAAAAGACGCTGCTGCTGCCGGTATCTATGGATCCAGAGGGGCGAATGGTGTAATTCTTATTACTACAAAAAGAGGAAAGGCAGGAAAGCCTTCCTTTAATTTTTCTTCTACAGTAGGTGTGTCTGAGGCTGTGGCTAAACCTAAGCTTTTAAGTGCTTCAGAGTGGCTTGAGCTAAGACAGGAAGCCTGGGAACTGGACGGCAACACCGGAGCTGTATGGGTACCGGGTTACACAACAGCAGGCAGTTCTTCAGAAGAGCGCCTGGCTACTTTAAATATGCTGCGCGATCAGCAAATAGATACCGACTGGTGGGATTTATTGACAAGAAGAGGTTTTAAGCAGACATACAACTTGTCAGCCAACTTTGGTTTTAAAGATTTGACCGCTTATGTAGGTGGTTCGTATGGTAAAAATGAATCCTATATCGATGGTAATTCATTTGAGAGACTAAGTATTCGGGCTAATATTGATTACAAGATCAGCGACAACCTTGATTTAGGTGTTTCATCATCGCTGAGCAGAGGTATCAACGAAAGAGTAAGGGTAGCCTATACGGGAGGATTAGGAGATGCCATGTCGGTGGCACTGCCTGTTTACCCCGTGCATAATAGTGATGGTACTTATTTCCGTGGCATTACCAGAACGGTAGCGAACCCTGTTTTTACTAACGACAATTTTCAGGGCTATACCATTGACGATCGTTCCATTACAACATTGTCTTTGAGATACCGTCCGATCGAAAAACTGCAGGTATCCCTCTCGGGTGGTTATGACTACCTCGATCAGAAAAATGATCAGTGGGAGTCTGGTATATTAAGGAATGATTTCAT
The DNA here is from genome assembly GCF_000331535.1 of Fulvivirga imtechensis AK7. Lineage (GTDB taxonomy): Bacteria > Bacteroidota > Bacteroidia > Cytophagales > Cyclobacteriaceae > Fulvivirga > Fulvivirga imtechensis. The sequence goes on from NZ_AMZN01000002.1 coordinate 58,008, forward strand.
TGACACAAACGGTGATGGTGAAGGAGATACCCCCAGAAACAGGGCAGAGAGAGATGTGCGCTGGGTGGATAATTTCAATGCCAGCGCCACTGCCGAATATGATTACGAGCTTTCCAGTGATAGCAAATTCAAATTTCTGGTTGGCTCTGAATACCAACAGTCGATAACTTCCGGTAAGAATAACATGGTTTTTCTGGGAAGTGATGTAAATAGTACTCAGTTCAAGGATGAAGGTAATTTTTCATCTGAAACCCAAGACCCTCAGAACCTCTTCAGGCTGAATGACGACAAATGGTCATTTTTGAGTTTTTTCGGAAGGATAAATTACTCTCTGAAAGGAAAGTACCTTATTCAAGGTACTGCCAGAACAGACGGCTCGTCCCGATTCGGATCCAACAACAGGTTTGGTTTCTTCCCCGTACTCTCTGCAGCCTGGTTGCTTTCTGAAGAAAGCTTTATGGATAATGTGGGTTTTGTTGACTTCTTAAAGCTAAAAGCAGCATACGGAATCACTGGTAACTCCAACTTCCCAAGCAATCAATGGATTGGTACTTATGGGGTTAATCCTAACGGTATTTATAACGGCCAGCCTATTCGCTACCCTAATAAAGTACATAATCCTGACCTTAAATGGGAAACAACTAAAAGTGTAGATATTGGTTTTGAACTGGGAATACTTAATGAGCGACTGGATCTTGAGGTTTCCTATTATCATAAAAGAACAGAAGATGTATTGATGAACATTACGCTGCCTCAGTACAACGGCTTTGGTAACTTTTGGGACAATGTGGGTGAAATCAAGAATGAGGGCGTAGATTTTACCCTGACCTCAAAGAATATAACATCACCGAATTTTACCTGGACTTCTACCCTGAATGTTGGATACAACTACAATGAAGTGATTTCGATAGGTGGTTACACCGAAGACGCTGTGGGTGGTGGAACAAATGATACCAGAATTGTTGAAGGTTCTCCTGTAGGAACAAACTTCCTGGTAAGGTTCTCAAGAGTTGACCCGGCTAACGGTCGTCCTATATATTTGGATATCAATGGTTATGAAACTTATGAGTACAACGAACAAAGAGACCGTGTAGCTGTTGGAGACGTACTTCCCGATGCAGTCGGTAGCTTCAACAACGTATTCACCTACAAAGGTTTTGATCTGGGAGTGCTGTTTGTATTTACCATTGGTGGTAATATCTATGATTCATCGTCCAAGCGCCAGCTTACCTTTTTGTCTGACTGGAATGTACGTGAAGACGTTGGAGACAGGTGGACGCAACCAGGTGATATAGCACGTTATCCGAAAGTAACATTGAGCCCCGCCGAGCACGGTAACGACAAGGAGTGGTTTAATACAGACCTGTATTTACATGATGCTACATACTTCAGAATGCGTAACATCTCATTGGGTTATACCCTGCCAAACAACCTGGTATCCAAAATCGGCCTTAACAGCGCCAAGATTACCTTATCCGGCACTAACCTGTTGACATTCACCGAATATCCGGGCCTGGATCCTGAAGTGGTACGAGATTTTGACAACGTAACGGACAGAAACCTGAGCCCTAACGTAACCTATCTTACTCCTCCTCAGGAGAAGGCTTACAATGTGACATTAAATGTATCATTCTAATCAAACAGCTATGAGAAAGATAATTAATTACAATATATGGTTGCTGATCATCCTCATGTGCTGGTCGTGTGATAGCTTATTGGAAAATGATCTGCCATCCAATGAGGTGATTGCTGAAGATGCGCTGGAATCAGCCAACGATGTTCAGCAGTTGCTTAACTCCACCTATGACGTTACTGCCAACGTATTTAATGGCAATAATCAGCGATTTTCAGAATTGCTGGCTGATAACGTCACTATTCTTGGAAACTCCGGATTCCTGGTGCAGGTATACAACAGAAGTACCGACTTCTTTAATTCTGATGTGGGAGGGTATTACGGACAACCTTACATTGCCATCCTGAGGGCGAATACCATCCTTGAAGGTATCGATGATGTGGATCTTACCCAGGATCAAAGGGATAGATTTGAAGGAGAGGCTAAGTTTTTAAGAGCGATCAATCACTTTGCTTTAGTGCGTCATTTTGCACAACCGGCGGGATACACTGCCGATAATTCACATCTCGGGATTGTTGTAAAAAGCAGCGCTGAGATCAAGACCGATGTCAGGTCTTCTGTAGATGCTGCCTATGATCTGATCATTGCAGATCTGGAAGATGCGGTGGACCTGTTGCCGGCCCAAAACGGTAATTATGCTACTACTTATGCGGCCCAGGCTTATTTGGCCAAAGTTTATTTCCAGATGAATAATTTTGCTCAGGCTGCAGCTTATGCTTCCGATGTTATCGAGAACGGGCCTTTTACTTTCTCTGATGATATTAATAGCAGGTACGGCACCAGTGTTTCCAGTGAATCGATCTTTACGCTGATCAGTACAGGCCTTGAAGACAACCGTGCCGGTAATTTCAAAGGTATGTATGATTCGAGGGCGGCAGTACCTACTTTATTGGTTTCTGACGACTACTTTTCACTGGTTAATTCGAGCGGTGGAGAGCGTAGCGCCTGGGTTGAAAATATTGGAGGCTCAAAAGTATTTACCAAGTTCAACCGCGATTACATGAACGTTTCGCTGACTAACCTGACGGAACTTTTGCTGATAGCCGCAGAGTCGTATGCAGAGCTTAATCAGAATCTGAGTACTGCTATTGATTATGTGAATACGATCAAGGACAGGGCAGGAGTAGCATTACTTTCAGACGGATCATCAGCGGGTCTTATCATTTCCGAAGCCCGTAAAGAGCGCAGGATTGAATTCGGAGGTGAAGGCTATCGCCTGCATGAGCTGAAGAGAAGAGGCACACTCGGAGAGGCTGTTTTGATCAGGAATGCACCATGGGACTGCAATGGAATGGTACTTCAGTTTCCCGCTTCCGAACAGGCCGTTAAAGGTTTTGAGATGAACCCTGAAGGGGGTTGTAACTAAAAAATATAGCAAGATGAAGAATTTATTAATAATCGTAATAGGATTAGCACTTATCATATCCTGTACCCCGGATGAATTTCCGCCACTAGGTGATAGACCGGACAGGGTACAGCAGTTGACAGGCGCCTGGAAGGTAACTCAGGTAACTCAAACAGATAACGATGCTGTGAGAAAGGGTTTCCCCTTCTTTGCACAGCAGCAGGATATCACTTCGGCATTCAACTTTACTGATCTTGAGATCGTGCTGAATGTTGATAATAGCTTTGCTGTAGATGCCGGAACAGCTCCTAACGTCATTGGAATGACTGCAGGACAATGGGAGACCGATGATGCTGAATACCCCAGCGAGGTGATCTTTAAGAATGGAGGGCAGCAAATGGAAATAGGAATTGGCTCCTTTGCAAGTATAGGAGAGGGTATACTAACGCTGAAAGTGATCCGCTATGAGGATAAGGGAGACGCCCTGCAGCCAGTGATCACCTATGAGTACAAACTAAAAAAACAGAATTAAAGATGAAGAAATTAATATACATAATCTTTCTGTTGGGGATAGGCTTAGAAAGCTTTGCTCAATCGTTCAGCTCAGATCCTGCTTCGTTTACTGCCGAGGATGCCGTAACACTAACTTTCGATGTGACAGGGACGTCATTAGCAGGAAAGAGTGATATTTATTTATGGTCATGGATAGCTGAGGGGTGCTCAAGCAGTTGCGATGCGCCTACTAATATTAACCCTGCCAGTAGTGCAACGGCCGATGCTAAAATGACTCAGAGCGAGTCGAATCCGAATGTCTTTACCATTACTATTATCCCGGTTGATTTCTTTGATAAATCTCCTTCTGAAATGAAGAAGATAGGGGTGCTGGCCAAAGGAACAGATTGGAGTGAAGGACAAACAGCAGACTATCTACTGGACATAGAGCCATTAACTTTTGTACCAACCGTTGATCGTAAATTTCCAACCAAAGCTACAGCCAACGATGTAATAACATTATACCTGGACCAAACTTTGGCGGAAAACCTTGATCTGAAGTATGAATTGGCTGATTTCGAAGTGAGTATTACCGCTTTTGACAGTGACGGAGGACAGGTAGGGGATACCGTTACCAAAGATGCTGTCAATGAGGGAGATGGTATTCACTACACACGTATTCTGCCGCAGTTCACATTCAATGCTGATAACATTGTATCCATTAAATACAGGTTCATCAGCAAGGATAACAATGAAGTGCAATCAGATGAGTTTTCATACGAATTTCTGGACCTAAAATAGAAGATCATGATCAAAAATATTAAACAAATAGCGCTCTTTTTGATGGCAGCTCTGGCAGTGATGAGTTGTGAACGGGAAGACCCGATTGAGGATAATATAGGCCTGGGGGAACATATTTCCGAGTTTAAGCTGGAAACACCTGCCAATTTCTCCTCGCTGATGCTCAACGAAGGTCTGGCGGACAAAGAAGTGGTTGTAGAGTGGGAGGCGGCCAAGACAGGATTGGGAAGTAATCCTACATACACTTTTTTGTTAGACAAAAAGAGCGGAGACTTTTCATCACCTTTACTATCTCTTGCCTCCGATGAAGAGGGTATCAATAATCAGGTGACAATAACATACGGTCAACTGATCGAGGTGGTAGAACAGGCGGGTGCAAGTGAGTTCATTTGGACTGTTGAAGCAAAAACGGTGAACAACAAAGGAACAAATAAAGTACGTGCAACCAATAGCTTTGAATTAGGCCTGACTGTCTCTGATGAAGGGGTCACTGATTTTGCTTATTTGTCTCCTGAGAAGAATGAGAAAGTGAATATTGACCCGTCAAGTGCTGATTTAATTCAGTTCACTTGGGAAGATGCTATCTCAGTGAGCGGGGCTCCGGTAGTTTTTACGGTACAATTTGATACTTTAGGTGGAGATTTTTCACAACCGGTTTATGAAATATTATCGGATAATGATGGTGGAGACGCATCGCTTTCATTTACCCATCTTGAGCTACAAGGTGTATTAAAAGCTATCAAATATACAGATGGTTTGAATTGGAGGGTGGTAGGATCTGTGGATAACTTTGAGTATTCTCCAGGTGTACAATATGTGAGGTTTAAGATTTTAAGCGAGTGCGGCAACTTTTGCACCATTGGATTAATAGGAAGCGCGACTTCCGGAGGTTGGAATGATGATACCGATATGCGAAAAGCAGATCCGGCTGACTTATCACTATGGACGGCAACACTTTATTTAAATACGGGTGCCGTTAAATTCAGAGCATCGGATTCATGGGATATCAATTGGGGCGGTTCTGACTTCCCGTCTGGTACAGGAACTCAAGGAGGACCCGATATTGCTATTTCCACAGCAGGTTATTATCAAGTAACCTTCAATGACAGGACCGGTGAGTACAGCTTCACGCAATTAACTGCTGACACTCACGCTACTGTTGGGATAATCGGTAGCGCGACTTCAGGAGGCTGGGACAGTGATACAGACCTTACTCAAGACAATATCGACCCACATTTATGGACTGGTACAATTACGTTAACCGATGGAGAAGCCAAGTTTAGAGCAAATGATGCCTGGGATGTTAATTGGGGAGATGCTACATTCCCATCAGGATTCAGTATACAGAATGGTCCTAATATACAGATTCAGGCTGGTACCTACTTCATACGTTTCCATGATGTAACCGGGGAATATTCTTTTATGAATACTGCTAATTCGGCACCATATGGCACAATTGGAGTTATAGGCGATGCAACAGCAGAAGGCTGGGGCGCTGATACGGATCTTATTCAAAATCCTGCTAACCCATATCTGTGGTCAGGTAAGATCGTACTCACAGACGGAGAAGCAAAATTCAGGGCTGATGATGATTGGGGAGTGAATTGGGGAGCATCAGATTTCCCATCGGGAGTTAGCACTCAGAACGGACCAAATATACCTGTTGAAGCCGGCACGTATATCGTGTTCTTTAATAGTGGAACCGGAGAATATCGGTTTCTGAAGTAATCATAATGAGTCATTTCGGTCAGGGTACGTCCTGATCGAAATGACTCGCTTTTCACAAACCACACCACTTATGCAAAAGCTTTACAGCACACTTTTTATTCTTGGCTTTTTCTTTACCAATGCATGGTCACAGGTCACCACCGACCCTGCTTTTCCAAAAGCAGACGAGTCCATCACATTTACCATTGATGCATCCGGCACCGGACTGGACGGCTATACTGACGATGTCTGGGTTTGGACCTGGATCAGCCAGGGCTGTACCGGCAGTTGCGATGCGCCTACCAATGTCAACCCTGCTACCAGCGCTCAAAGCGCTGCACTGGCCACAAGGTCTGGCGGTGATCCGAATGTGTATACTATTACTTTTACACCTACTGATTTCTTTGGCAAACCAGCTTCCGAATTCGAGCAAATCGGCCTGCTGCTCAAAGGACAGGATTGGAGTGATGGACAAACGTCTGATTACTTTGTAAACATTTCAAGCGGTGCTTTTGAAGTAGACTTTACAACTCCGACTTCATTCCCATTGTTTGTAAATGTGGGAGAAAACGTGGAAATAGCGGCTTCAGCCTCTGAAAATGCAGATTTCAGCCTCACTATTAATGGTGTGGAGGTAGCCACAGCCACAGGTACAACGACCATCGCTCACACAGAAGTAGCCGGTGCGTCCGGAAGCTATGCTGTAGAGGTAATAGCGGATAACGGCACCACGACAGCCACAGATGAGTTTACTTTCATCGTCAGAAGTACTACTGAAGTGGCAGACAAGCCTGCCGGAGTGATTAAAGGTATCAATTACGATCCCGATGACCCTACCAAAGCAACGCTGGCACTGCTGGCGCCCATGAAGTCTTCCGTTTATGTGGTGGGCGATTTTACTAACTGGGAAATAGACCCTGCCTATCAGATGAAGAAAGATAGTGAATTGTTCTGGTTGGAGATCAGCGGACTAACAGCAGGAGAGGAGTACGCTTTTCAATACCTTGTGGATGAAGAGCTCTATGTTGCGGATCCCTATGCCGACAAAATACTTGATCCCGATGATCAGTACATTCCCGCCAACACCTACCCTGACCTAAAAGCTTATCCCGAAGCCGCTAAAAGAGATAAGTGGTACTACAACCGGCTTGCAGTATTGCAAACCGGACAGACAGCATACCAGTGGCAAACCACTTCTTACACCATGCCTGCCGAAGAAGATCTGATTATTTACGAACTACTTATCCGCGACTTCTTTGCCAATGGTGAAGAGAACTACCAAAACCTGATCGACACCCTGTCTTACCTGGAGGACCTTGGAGTAAATGCCATTGAGTTGATGCCTATAATGGAGTTCAACGGCAATGAGAGCTGGGGGTACAATCCTACTTTTATGTTTGCGCCCGACAAATTTTATGGGACCAAAAACAAGTTCAAAGAGTTCGTGGACAAGGCGCACGAAAAAGGGATTGCTGTGATCCTTGACATAGCGATGAACCACAACGACATCCCTGCACCATATGCTTTGATGTACTTCGACTTTAACAATTCCAAGCCAACGGCAGATAACCCCTGGTTCAACACCGATGCCAAACATCCGTACAATGTATTTTTTGATTATAACCATGAAAGCGCCTATACCCAGGACCTGTTAGACAGTATTAACCACTACTGGCTTAATGAATATAAGGTAGATGGCTTCCGTTTTGACCTTTCCAAAGGGTTTACCCAGAAGAATTCCGGTGGCGATGTAGGCGCATGGAGCAGCTATGATGCCTCCCGTATCGCTTTGCTTAAACGTATGGCTGATGATATCTGGTCGCATAGCCCCGATGCATATGTTATCCTGGAACATTTTGCTGATAACACCGAGGAAAAAGAGCTCGCTGATTACGGAATGATGTTATGGGGCAATCTCAACCACGCCTATAACCAAAATACTATGGGATATGCTGATGATTCCAGCATTTCCTGGGGGTATTACGGTAACAGAGGCTGGTCATCTCCACACCTGATCACCTATATGGAAAGCCACGATGAAGAGCGCCTGATGTATAAAAACCTGCAATACGGCAATGTATCCGGAACATATTCGGTGAAGGAGTTGAACACAGCGCTCGACCGAATAAAAGCAGCTTCAGCACTGTTCTACACTATTCCAGGGCCAAAAATGCTATGGCAGTTTGGTGAAGTTGGGTATGACAAATCCATCAATACCTGCCCGGATGGTGCTATCAATGATGATTGCCGCGTTTCGCCCAAGCCAGTGCCATGGAATGATGCGGAAGGGCTGGATTACAATCACAATGACGAGCGTATGCTCCTGCAGGCTACGGTAGCTGAGATCATCAAGCTGAAAAATACCTATAGAATTTTTCAAACAACTGACGTCACCCTGGGGCAGGATGGCCTGGTGAAGGAGTTAGTATTGAAAAATGATCCGTATACTACCACACCGGCCAGTTCTGATCAAATGAACGTTTATATAGTGGCTAATTTCGATGTTGCCACAAAAACCGTTAACGCAGCGTTCCCGCATAATGGAAAATGGTACCATTATTTTGCCGGAGGGCACGCGCTGAATGTATCCGCAACTACCCAATCGCTGGAGCTGGAGCCTGGAGAGTTCATCATTTATACCGATGTGCAATTACCGCCACCTCCTGATGAGCTTTTGAAGATTATCACCGCCATAGATGAAGATGTGCAATCGACAGGGATGCTGTTTTATCCTAATCCTGCTTCAGGTTTACTCAGAATCCGGACAGCGAGCCCGGATACGCAAATTACAATAAGCAACATGTCGGGCCAGCACATGATGTCGGAAAAAATAAAAGATCAGGAAGTGCGAATTGATATAAGACACTTGCCTACAGGTGTTTATATCGTTACCTTGCGCAACAATTTTAAAACAGTGACCAGTAAATTGATCAAGAATTAAAATATGAACATAGTTCAAGTCTTGAGCGTAGCGGTGACTTGGACCTAACTAACTCTAAGTCTTCAGACTTAGACATAGAAAACAACGTAAGTCTGAAGACTTACAAATAGGCGAGGCACAAGTGACGCTAATCGCTTAACACTTGCGCCAGTGTCGAAATAAAATAAAATATGGTTCAAGTCTTGAGCGCAGCGGTGACTTGGACCTGATTTACCCTAAGTCTTCAGACTTAGATAAAAAACAACGTAAGTCTGAAGACTTACAGATAATCAGGCACAAGTGACGCTATCGCTGAACACTTGCGCCAGGTGCAGAAACAAAACGAAAACCATGGTTCAAGTCTTAAGCGCAGCGGTGACTTGGACCCAATTAACATAAAAAATATGACTAAACCCTCCGCTACCTCCGTTTCTCCTCTGCTCCCTCTGCGGTTGATCATCTCCGTTTTTGCATTGCTGATCATCTCCTGTCAATCGGAAGAAACCACCCAATCCGTCACCGAGCAGCAACAAATCTCCGCCTGGCCGGAGCACGGTATCACCTACGAGATCTTCGTCCAGTCGTTCTATGACTCCGATGGAGACAGCATTGGTGACATTAAAGGCATGACCAGCAAGCTGGACTACCTGCAGGATCTGGGGGTAGAAGCAGTATGGCTGATGCCCATAATGCCCTCACCATCATACCACAAATACGATGTTACTGACTATAAAGACATTCATCCCGATTATGGCACGATGGAAGATTTTAAGACTTTTGTAAAAGAGGCTCACAAGCATGATATTAAAGTTGTGATCGACCTGATCATCAACCATACTTCCTCAGAGCACCCATGGTTTAAAAGCGCTGCTTCTGATCGGGATAGTGAATATAGAGATTATTTTGTATGGGCTGATAAAGATTCTATTGCTGAACAACTGGCTAAAAAAGAAATATCCTTTGATTCCGATAACATCAGACAGTGGCATGCCGTAGATGGTGATACCCTGGCCGAGCATTACTACGGCTTCTTTTACGGAGGTATGCCTGATCTGAATTTCGATAATCTCGAACTGCGGGCAGAGATCTATGACATTGGCCGGTATTGGCTGGAAGAGGTAGGAGTGGACGGCTTCAGACTAGATGCCGCCAAACACATATATCCTGACGACAGGGCGGCAGACAACCATGCGTTTTGGATAGAATTTAGAGATAAAATGAAGGAGGTAAAACCCGATGTATATTTAGTAGGAGAGGTGTGGTCCGATACCGACACCCAGGCCCCTTATGCAGAGGGTTTTTCGGCCTTATTCAACTTTGACCTGGCATTTAGCATCCTGGAAACTCTTCATAAGGGGGAAGACGTCACGGCTGTTATTGCCGGTCATGGTTGGAAGTTACAAGAAGACAAGTCATTAGTAGATGGCTACATCAATAGCAAAAGGGAGTTTGTCAAATACAATCCCGACTTTGCCATTGCCACCTTCCTGAGCAACCATGACCAGAATCGGGTGATGAGCGTGCTGGACAACGATCCGGAAAAAGCCAAAATGGCTGCCTCCATACTGCTGACCTTACCCGGAGCGCCTTATTTATACTATGGCGAAGAAATAGGCATGCGAGGCATGAAGCCTGACGAGCACATCCGTGAGCCGTTCGTATGGGCACCTGCTACACAGGACACCGGCCGCTCGAAATGGATCACTCCAAAATTCACTACAGATGCATCTGTAACCCCACTCAGCGAGCAAATGGAGGATCCCACCTCGATTTACAACCATTACAAAACCATGATCGCCCTTCGAAAAGGCAGCGAAATACTTACCTATGGCGACATTGAGGTGGTTGAAAACCCGAACAAAGGACTGGTGATCTTTGAGAGACACTATGAAGGTAAGAAATTGCTCGTTATTCACAATGTTTCAGGCGAGGCTCAGACTGTAGAAGAGGAGATGCTGAATGGCTTTTCTGAGGTTTATTTCAGTTCTTTTGATTTGGAGAGTGTTGATAGAAGGGTGGAAATGCCGGGGTATGGAACGGTGGTTTTGAGGTAAGCCATTTATTGAAGAATCAACATTAAGTAAGTACATCAGCTCCAGGTTTCCTAGTGCTTTTGGCAAAAAAAAGAAGAAATTCTTAAGAAGTAGATCTAAACACTAATCGCAATTATAATTCTATTTATAGCCCTTAAGGTGTGGTTAGACCATTTTCTTTTTCCGGAAATTCAGTTGTATAGATTTTTTGGTCAAGCGTAACGACTATTCCTTCAGCCAAGGGTGTTTTTACTGCAGGCGTTGCTTATCTTTAATCAGTTGCTCTTTTAGTACTTCATAGTCTACATCTTGCAGTGGTACGTTACTATTTATAGCCACAATGGCCGCAGTGGCTGCAGACTGCCCCAATACCATAAACACAGGCTCCATGCGAATAGATCCGAACGCTATGTGAGAGGCGCTCAGACAGACTGGTACTACAAGGTTTTTACATTCCGATCTTTTTGGAATGATCGAGCGATAGCTTATCGGAAAAGGGCTGGCAACAGGAGCCTCCACGTTACCTTCATTTTTCACATACCCTTCTTTGGTAATGTACCGTTGCGTGTTGTGTGAATCCATGCCATAGGCAGCCAGCCCAACCGGGTCGTCTACTACTTTGAGCCTTTCGCAATGCTTTTGAGTGATCACAAGTTCGCTGATCATTCTTCTGGCTTCCCTGATGTAGAGTTGCAGTTGCCAGCCATCTTCCCGTTGAAATTCATCCTTGCACGTTCCCCATCGCGACACCTCATCACGGATATCTGCAGGTATCCTCGGATGATAGGCCAGTGACCACATAAGCCCCTGCTGATATTTTCTATGAGCCACTTTGATCTTTTCACGTTCTTCATAAGAGGCTTCAGGGTAACTGTAGTTCTGTCCCACAAAATCCATTGAAAACCCGTCTTTGTTGTTGGTATCTGTTTTTCGGTTAGGCATACTGCTATTGATCCAGGGGATATCATTAAACCCTGCCTCATAATTCCTGAACAATAACTCGTAATTAAGTTCATTATAGTTGTCAGGCTTCGAAAATGGGATCCTGTTTTCCGGATGGTCTGTTAGGCATAGCCTGAAGCAATAGGCTTGCACCCGGCGGTCACCTTCACCCGGAGTTCCCGGGCCAGAAGTATCGATGAAGGGCAGAACACCACTCGCAGAGTCGCCTTTTACAACATAAGGATCTACACCATCCACAAAATTATGATGCTCTCCATTAATGGAAAGTATTCCGGTAAGCGTTCGGCTGGTGTCGTTGGGTTGCACGCCATTCAGGTTTTCTCCATATGTATCATTAGATTCCCTGCCGACAGTGTAGCTGACCCCGGCTGCGGCCATCAGGTCGCCTTCATAGGTGGCATCGATGAACATTTTACCTAAATACTCTTCACCGGATTCCATCTTGATGGATATGATGTTGCCATTTTCTTTTTTCACCCCGGTCTGCCTATCAAGCCTTTGGTCATACCGGATGTCAATGTTATGCTCCTCCAGCATTTGTTGATAGACCTTCAGGGCTGCCGAGGGCTCAAAGGTCCACATGGCGTCTTCGTTTTCAGCGGTACGTGTCTGACCCCCGTCCTTATAATCAGATTTTTCCTGCCATTTCCAGTTTTCCGGTTTGTGGTAGTACGTTCTGATATTTTGGTAGAATTCCCTTGAGATACCACCAATGGCCTGCTTGTTGCCAATATCGGTTTGTCCCAAACCACCGGTAGTAAGGCCACCGATCCGGCTATCAGGTGATATTAGTATGACAGATTTGTTCATACGATCCGCCTGTATGGCAGCGGCAATACCTGATGATGTGCTTCCATAGACCACCAGATCAAATGGTACGCTCTTATCCGCCTGATGGCAGCTCATACAAAAAGCCAGTACAACAACGAAGAAAAGGTGGGTGAGTAGTGATCGCATAATGAGGGTTGTTTGATAGTAAATTTGAGACTTACTAAAATTACTGCCATCCGGCTAAATTTCAAAATGTTAAGCAGTGCCCAGTTACTATCCACAAGCCGGCAAATGTAAGTCGCTCATTGGTTAATGGAGTGTTAAGTCTCCAGTGCCTAAACCTTCACCGGATGAAATTTACTTTGCGAATTGCCACACTGAGACCAATTCACCATTCTCCAACGTGCCTATGCCCGATTGGGCCTTGAAAGGGTTTGCCTGCAGCTTAAAGCACACAGCTTGCAGCTACCATTGCTTCGGACTTCGGTCTTCCAACCTCCGGCTCCTAAAGCTTCACCGGAGGAGACTTGCTTTGCGAAGATACTCATCCGATGTAAAGCATGACACTGAGACCGATTCTGTCTTGCTAATCTACCGCTTTCAAGAAAATCTCAACCCTTCTATTCTTGGCACGCCCCTCCGGGGTATCATTGGGGGAAACAGGAGCTTGTTCTCCTTTGGCTACGACTTCAACATCGGAGAATTTGTAACCTAAGGATACTAAATACTCAATCACCTGCTCTGCTCTCTTTCGGGAAAGTGTTTTGTTGTAGGGTTCGGGTCCTTTATTATCGGCATGTCCGGTAAGGGTGACTTTTATATTTAGTGCCGCAGACTCTTTGAGTGTTGCTACAATGCCATTGAGCGTATTCTTGCTTTCCGTATTCAATTGGTATTCATCGAAGCCAAAGTAGACGGTGTCTGTGTGTTCAAGCAGGTCGCCAAATGCTCTGCCTTCCACTTTTTTATTTGGTTCTTTGGCGATGGTCTCGGTTTCTCTTTTTGTGCCCCCATCATCTTCTTCCTGTGCTATATCTTCTTCATTTTCTTCGGCTATCTCAGGGGCTTCTTCGGGCTTTTCTGCTTCTTCAAATGTGATCATATAAATATCACTATTGCCTGCTCTGCTACTACTGAAAAATGCTTTTTCACCACTTTGGAAATAGTACGCGTCAAAAGATTCTGAGTTTACCTGATCACCCAGGTTTACCGGAGCGGACCATTGCTGCCAGTTATCACTCAGTCGTCTGGAAACGAATATATCCGCATCGCCCAATCCTCCGTGACCATTACTGGCAAAAAAGAGGCTGTCTTTGCCCTCCGACAGGAAAGGGGATATTTCATAGCCTGAGGTGTTAATAACATCTCCCAGATGTATTGGCTTTGTCCACTGTTCATCCTTTTTTAAACTTACATAAAGGTCTTCCTCGCCTTTAGAGCCCTTGCTGTTCATCGAAATAAGTAGTATTTCTTCACTGGGGTGCATATAAAAGCCATAGAAATCGCCTTTCAATTCCAGTGAAAGATCAATTTCTTTGGGAATACTCCAAACTCCTTTATCTTTTTTAGCATATACCACACCCCTGTTCCTTCGCATAGGAGGGGAGTAGGAGTTGATCAGGTATATCTGATCGCCGGTAGCGCTAATGCCAACAACCGCATTGTTATCTGCGCTATTAAGATTCTCCAGTGTATTCTGTGCTACTGACCAGCTCCCGTTTCGCAGTACACTAAACCAAATGTCATGGCCGGAGTACCTTCCTCCTGTGTTTTCTTCGTACCCGGTTCTGATAAAGTATAAAGTATCGCCTTTCGGTGTTAGCATCGGCTGACTCTCGTGGCCTTCGGTATTTACTCCACTGCCAAGCCGTTGAATTTCAGATATCTTAAGTTCTTGACTAAAAGCCGGTCGGATAGCTATAGAAATTAAAAGTAATATGATGATTTTTCTCATGTCCTTCGTTTTTACGGATTACCACATGGAGGTATATCTGTTGTAATTAAAAAGTTGTACTCCGAGTACTATTTCATGTGTGCCATTGTTGTAGGTGTTGAAATCACCCATTCCATATTCATAAGAATAGCTGATCTTCCACAGGTCGTTAACAACCAGTCCCAACATGCCAATAAGTGTCTCGCTGTTCCTGTATGATATACCTACCCAATATTTTTGCTGGTATCTGGCCCTGAGGCCAGCGTCAAATAATGGATCCATTGTATTGTCGATCCTGAGGAAAGCATTGGGAAGTAGTTCCACATCCTGGCTGATGGTCAGCCTTCCTCCAAGAAGTATCTGATGCCTTACAGATTCATCTTCAATACTTGTGCCTTCGTTGCCACCTGCAAAAGTATTTATAAGAGGCGCTAGGCTATAAGAAATATAATACCGGTCTGAATTTAACGCCAGGCCACCTGAAAGGTTGAAATAGGTATTGGAGGTGCCATCCTGCAGGTACGATTGATAAGTATTGTCAATCGGATTTTTTACAGAAACATCTGATATGTCCACTTTATCATTTGCCAAACCCGCTGAAACGCCAAACGAAAGGAAGGTACGGTGGAAAACCGGCACATGAACGGCATAATTTAATTTGACATCCAACTGTTTAAAAGGCCCCACCTGGTCTGACAGGATATACCCACCCACACCATGCCTTAGTTGCATCTTTATATCATTTGATTGAGGGGCTCCCAATCTTAATGAGCGGTATCTGTATTGATCGGCAGTGTTTCCTTTAAGAATGCCATAGCCGCTCAGGTAGTAGGTTTGCGGTCCGCCATCAAAGCCCGCCCATTGCTGTCTCATAGACAATCGCAGGTCGAGAAAATCATTGGCACCGGTAAGCGCTGGGGCAAAAGCCGGCAGGTTTTGGAAATACTGCCCTATTAATGGCCTGGACTGGCTAAAAGAAGCCATAGATGTTGTCATTATCAGTATTGTAAGGTATATCTTTTTCATTTCTTTATCTTCCTTTCTGCCTATTTTAAGATCATTACGGTTCCCTTGAAAGTGCGCCCTGCACTGTCATTTAATTTGATGACATAAAAGTATGTGTCTACAGGTAGTCCCCTGCCATTAAAAGTACCATCCCAGGGTTTTTCATATCCAATAGATTTGAATATTTCCTGTCCGTTGCGGTTGTAAATGCGTACTTCAATATTGGGGTGGCCCGAGATATTATCAATTTCCCAGGTATCATTCGCACCATCACCATCAGGAGTGAACCCGGTGTAGATAATGGGTTCAAGTTCAGTATCCGGTAGCAGGGTGAGTGTAAATGATTTTTCCACGAAAGCTTCGCGGTTATCGGTCGACCTTACCCGAATAGAAAATTGCTGTTGAACATCAACATTGAATTTAGCTGCTGCTACTAATTTATTCTCTTCAATATCAAAGCTACTGTTGTCATCATCGCCAGTGCCCTCCACTAAAGTGTAGGTGAAGGTGTCGCCCACATCCACATCAGTGGTTGAGAAGGTGCCGACTACCTCTCCTAAGCCCAGTGTCTCTATTAGAGATGTATTGCTAAGGGCAATATCCGTAGGGGCAGTATTTACCACTACTACTGATACATTGAAGCTGGTAGTGGCTTGTTTATCCCCATCAGTAACGGTGATAGTTATAAGAGCGGTGCCCGTAGCATCGGCAGCCGGTTGAACCTGGATAGTCCGGTTGCCATCGCTGCCAGCCAGGGTAATACCGGAAACGGGAATGAGAGATGTATTATCTGATGTTGCCGATACCTCAAGGTCACCTGTGGCATTGTCAATATCGCTTATTGTAAAGCTGAGCACATCACTTGTGGTATTAACCTCAATCTCAATATCAGCAAGTTCAGTGATAGCAGGTGCATCATTAACAGCATTGATCGTAATGGTCACCGTGGCCACAGCCGATGTGTTAGAGCCATCATTGGCGCGATAGGTAAAGCTGTCGCTGCCATTAAAGTCTGCTTCAGGGGTATAGGTAAAAGAACCGTCCGCATTCAATGCTAAAGTGCCATTAGATGGTCCTGACTCCAGAATAGCGGTGAGTGATGTAGCCTCTGTATCTGTATCATTGGACAAAACACCCGGTGCGGATATGTTGAGAGGTACATCCTCATCAGTTGAATAGGAATCATCAGCGGCTATAGGCGCATCGTCATCCACCGGGTTAATGGTAATACTGAAGGTCTGTCCGGTCAGGTTATTTCCGCTACCATCCTGCACATCGAAATCGAAGCTGTCAGAAGTGGTGTTGCTATGGTCGTGGGTGTAAATAACCTGATTGGCATTAAGCTGAGCCTGAGTAAAGCTGGTAATAGCTACTCCCGGACCTGAAGTCAACTCCAGTTGACCATTAACCGGAGAGGTTGTAACAACATAAGTCAAATCATCATTGTTTGTATCTTCATCATCAGCCTGTAGTTCACCACTGCCGATGGTCTCTGTAGCCCCTTCATCAAGTGTAATACCGGTATTGGTGGTGATAGTCGGAGCAGTGTCATCTACAGGTGTAATGGTGATGTTAAAATTCTGCCCTGTCAGATCGTTGCCACTTCCATCCTGCACATCGAAGGTAAAACTGTCTGATATGCTATTGCTGCCATCATGAATGTAAACCACCAGGTTAGCATTTAATTGTGCCTGGGTAAAACTGTTGATAGCGACTCCTGATCCTGAAGTTAGTTCTATCTGCCCGTTTGCCGGGGCAGCAGTGATAACATAGGTCAGGGCATCATTGTTTGTATCCGTATCGTTGGCTTGTAGTTCGCCACTATCAATGATTTCGCTGGCTCCTTCAATTAGTGTTATTCCAGTGTTTATAGTCACTGTAGGTACATCATCATCCACAGGATTGATCGTAATGTTAAATGTTTGCCCTGTGAGGTCGTTGCCACTGCCATCCTGCACATCAAAGGTAAAGCTGTCTGAAGTGGTATTGGAGTCATCGTGGACATAAACCACCTGATTGGCATTCAACTGTGCCTGTGTGAAATTGGTGATAGCTACTCCCGGACCGGTGGTCAGCTCCAATTGTCCGTTAGCAGGGGTTGTTGTAATGTCATAAACCAGTATGTTGTCGTCAGTATCCGGGTCGCTGGCCTGTAGTTCACCGCTGTCAATGGTTTCCGTAGCCCCTTCATCGAGTGTGATGCCGGTGTTGGCGGTGATCACAGGCGCGTCATCATCGATAGGGTTGATGGTGATACTAAATGTTTGCCCTGTGAGGTTATTTCCGCTACCGTCCTGCACATCGAAGGTGAAGCTGTCGGAGATACTGTTGCCGCCATCATGAACGTAAACTACGAGATTGGCATTGAGCTGCGCCTGAGTAAAGCTGTTAATTGCCACTCCAGGTCCTGATGTTAGTTCTATCTGCCCGTTAGCCGGGGCTGCTGTGATGGCAAAGATCAGGGCATCATTGTTCGTATCCGTATCGTTGGCCTGTAATTCTCCACTGTCGATGGTTTCTGTAGCCCCTTCACTTAATGTTATTCCATTGTTGATAGTCACTGTAGGCACATCATCATCCACAGGATTGATCGTAATGTTAAATGTTTGACCTGTGAGGTTGTTGCCACTGCCGTCCTGCACATCAAAGGTAAAGCTGTCTGAAGTGGTATTGGAGTCATCGTGGACATAAACCACCTGATTGGCATTCAACTGTGCCTGCGTGAAATTGGTGATGGCTACTCCCGGACCGGTGGTCAGCTCCAGTTGCCCGTTAGCCGGAATTGTTGTAATGTCATAAACCAGTGTGTTGTCATCGGTATCCGGGTCGCTGGCCTGCAGCTCACCACTGTCAATGGTTTCCGTAGCTCCTTCATCGAGTGTGATGCCGGTGTTGGCGGTGATCACAGGCGCGTCATCATCGATAGGGTTGATGGTGATGCTGAAGGTTTGCCCTGTCAGGTTATTTCCGCTACCGTCCTGCACATCGAAGGTGAAGCTGTCGGAGGTACTGTTGCCGCCATCATGGATGTAGATCACCTGATTAGCATTCAACTGTGCCTGCGTAAAATTGGTGATAGCAACTCCCGGACCAGTGGTCAACTCCAGTTGTCCGTTGGCAGGTGCCGCGGTGACTGCATAAACAAGGGTGTTGTTATCAGTATCAGGGTCATTAGCCTGTAGCTTGCCACTGTCAATAGTTTCTGTGGCTCCTTCGTTGAGGGTGATGCCGGTGTTGACTGTTATAACCGGAGCATCATCATCGACAGGATTGATGGTGATGCTGAATGTCTGACCCGTCAGATTGTTGCCACTACCATCCTGTACATCAAAAGTAAAGCTATCTGAAGTAGTGTTGGAATCATCATGAATGTAGACCACCTGATTTGCATTCAACTGTGCCTGTGTGAAATTGGTGATCGCTACTCCTGGACCGGTAGTCAGCTCCAGTTGCCCGTTAGCCGGAATTGTTGTAATGTCATAGACCAGTGTGTTGTCATCGGTATCCGGGTCGCTGGCCTGCAGTTCACCGCTGTCAATGGTTTCCGTAGCTCCTTCGTTGAGTGTGATGCCGGTGTTGGCGGTGATCACAGGCGCGTCATCATCGATAGGGTTGATGGTAATACTGAAGGTTTGCCCTGTGAGGTTGTTGCCGCTACCGTCTTGCACATCGAAGGTGAAGCTGTCGGAGGTGCTGTTGCCGTCATCATGGATGTAGATCACCTGATTTGCATTCAACTGTGCCTGTGTGAAATTGGTGATAGCAACTCCCGGGCCAGTGGTTAACTCCAGTTGTCCGTTGGCAGGTGCTGCTGTGACGGCATAAACCAATGTGTTGTTATCCGTGTCCGGGTCGTTGGCCTGCAACTCACCACTGTCAATGGTTTCTGTAGCGCCTTCGTCAAGCGTGATGCCGGTGTTAACGGTGATCACTGGCGTGTCATCGTCAATAGGGTTGATAGTAATGCTGAAGGTCTGTCCTGTCAGGTTATTGCCACTGCCGTCCTGTACATCGAAAGTGAAACTGTCTGAAGTGGTATTGGAGTCATCGTGGACATAAACCACCTGGTTATTTACTACCTGTGTCTGTGTGAAGCTGCTGACGGGTACCCCCGGGTTAGTGGTCAGCTCTATCTGTCCGTTGGCAGGCCCTGCGGTGATCGCAAAAACCAATGTGTTATTGTCAGTATCAGTATCATTGGCTCGTAACTCACCGCTATCGATGATTTCCGTATCACCCTCATTGAGGGTTATACCCGTATTGTTGATGAGGGTAGGAGTGTCGTCATCCACAGGGATGATGGTGATGCTAAAGGTCTGCCCGGTGAGGTTATTGCCACTACCGTCCTGCACATCGAAGGTGAAGCTGTCGGAGGTGGTATTTGAGCCATTGTGTATATAAATGACCTGGTTGGCGTTGAGTTGTGCTTGTGTAAAGCTGGTAATAACGCCAGGGCCTGTAGTCAATTCCAGTTGTCCGTTCGAAGGGCTGGATGTGACGGAGTAAACAAGATTATCGTTGTTGGTGTCAGGATCATCTGCCTGCAATTCACTGCTGTTGATGGTTTCCGTGTCGCCTTCGTTGAGCGTGATGCCTGTGTTGGTAATGATTGATGGTGCAGTATCGTCAATAGGGTTGATGGTAATGCTAAAAATTTGGCCTACAAGATTATTACCACTGCCATCCTGCACATCGAAAGTAAAGCTATCGGAAGTGCTGTTTCCATCATCATGGACATACACCACCTGATTGGCATTAAGTTGTGCCTGTGTAAAGCTGGTGACAGGCACTCCGGGTCCGGTGGTCAGTTCCAACTGTCCGTTTGATGGCCCTGCCGTGATAGCGTACACTAAATTGTCGTTGTTGGTGTCTGTATCGTTAGCCTGCAGTTCGGTGTTGTTGATGGTTTCCGTGGCGCCTTCATTTAGTGTAATGCCTGTATTTGTAACGATAGTAGGAGCTACATCATCAACATCATTGATATTGATGGTTACATTTTCAGCGCTGCTGGTATTGGTGCCGTCACTTACCGTTACCTGTATGATCAGGCTGGTATTCGCCTCGTAGTTCAGGTCTCCGGGGTCATTAACCGTGATCTGCCCGGTACTGCTATTGATGGAGAAGGCATTATTCCCATCTCCATCCGGGTTGGCGTTGGTCGTGATAGTCCAGTTTTGGAAAGTAGTGCCGGCATCTGAATCCGTAGCTGCTACGGTGCCTACCACGGTGCTGGCAGCACTGTTTTCATTTACAGAGAAAGACTGGCCCGGGGTCACTACTGGTGTTTCGTCATCGTCATTTATAGTGTAGGTAACTTGTTGGAAACCACCTGATTCTGTGCCGTTGGTTACAGAGGTAATGTCGACTATTATAGTTTCATCAGATTCGTCCAGGTTGTCGTCTATTATATTGATAGGAATATTGTCGCTGATATCCCCTGCAGCTATTATAAGCGAAGAGGAAGCCGTATAGTCCACTCCCTGTGTAGCTGTACCTGAGAAACTGAAATTGATCGTTGTTGCCAAACCCGATACGGCAGACAACTCACAGACGATATCGATGGTGCCATCTCCCTCACTTGCTGACGTTACGGAGGGGTTGAATGTCACGGTAGGAGCGGGGTCATCATTATTAATGGTACACTGGCCTTGGCTGTCCGCAATATTGGCGTTGACCGGATTGGTGAGGTTAACATAAAACACCTCATTATTCTCATAAAGTGCATCCTCAAGGATGGGCACATCAATAGTTTTGGACGTTTCTCCTGCAAGGAAGGTGAGGGTGCCACTGGTTGCCGTGTAGTCGCTGCCACTGGTGGCCGTGCCATTAGCGGTGGCATAGTCAACAGTGACCGTACTGCTGCTGGAGGCAGATAATGATACTGTAAAGCTGGCGGTGGTGTTGTTTTCGGTTAAAGCTATGTCGTTGATGCTGAGGTCGGGGGTGGAAGCGGGGATTTGGCCGGAGAAGTTATCCATAAGTACAGCTTCGAAAGAGCCGGTTGTAATTTCAATAAGGTCGATTTCTATATCGGAAAAGTTGAGTGTACCAGTACTTCCTGCCGCCATCACTTGAGATCCAACAGTACTACCTCCTAATTTACCTGTGACAGTGACATTATGCTCAGGAGCAAATCCTCCTCTGTTGTCAATTTCAATGCTTGATAAAATGAAGTTTTGATTGTCCGATCGGTTGACAGTAACAGTTTCAATGATAGCATCGTCTTGAGGGAAAAAGGTAAGAATGTTTATATTGCCATCAGTTGAATTATACTGAAAATCGCCCGGTTCTCCACTTGCATACTCAAAGTCAAATTGGACACCATTTATAGTTCTGCTAAAAGATGTACAATTGCTTCCTCCACATGGGAGAGGGGCTGTATCGAAAGTCTCTGTGAAAGATTGTCCAAATACCTCGAAAGAAAATAGGACTATTAAGAGCAAAGTAAGTTTCAGGTTCTTCATATAAAAGTTTTTCATAAAGCCAATTGCCTAACTAAATACACAAATAAGGGTTTTGCCACCCGGAAATACCGTTTTCAGCTACCAGCGCCATTTGGGCGTCTTCCCTGTTGACACTTTGCAACGTTGAGATCACTTTGTTCACCGGGCTTTTTTCTTCCGTATATGGCTTCCGGAAGTAAACCCCGACCTCATCACTGGCCGAAGTATTTCCCAATACAACCATTCCTCTCGGACCCCTGATCCTGGTGTCAGTAAGTGTCTTTTCCAGGGCAATGCTTTCGGCTTCCGCTGTGCTCAATGCATGAATTATAGCCAGACCTGATTCGTAACCCAGCACGCTAAAGACAGATGGTTTTCTGATGTAAGATTTTTCATAAACATCTATGAAAGCTTCGTTTTCCATGCTTTTCAGTGTGTATGACCATGAAATGCTGTTGGGAATATTGTTTACCAAATCTTCAATATCCGAGGTTAGCCCGTCCTCTACCAGGAAAGGACAAGCCGTTAACGGGATCTTACCCAGAAAACCGGCTTCCTTATATCTTTTGATGAAATCCTTACCATCTACACCACATAAAACAGCATGTACATGTGCCGGTTTTTGCTGTTCAATAAGCTGAATTAGCGCACTGGTATCCACCTGGTTTGGCACGAGCGGTAGCATATTGATCTGCGCGGTGGATGCTCCCCCTGCTAAAGTTCCGATACGAAAGGCTTCGTGCAGGTGGTAACCGCCATCATAAATAGAGAAGCAGATAGCAGGCGTACCTCCGTATTGTTCCTGCGCCCACTTGCCCATAGCCCATTGGCTCCTCCAGAGGTGCAGGCTGTTATGGAATAAGTAAGGGGAATCAATTCTTTTTGAAGGAACGTATTCGCCTACGTTATTAAATATAAAAGGGATACGTTTAGCATTAATGGTATCCAGCAGCTCCCTGATGGCAAGTGAGGAAACGATACCTGTTAGAATATCAACATCATGATAGCTACACAGTTTATTGATGGCATCGCTCACGTTTTGTATCTGCCCCTGGTTGATAAGTTCGGGAATGATCTCGATTTCCAGGCCGGAGTCATTCGCCAGCCCCAACTCCACGCCATTCTTAAAATCTTTGGACATGGAAGGCATTACACCGGAAACCGGTAATAAACATCCAATCTTTACTTGTCGCATTCTTATAGTTTTAAAAATAAAGCAGGCCGGAAACCCGGCCAAGCTTTGTTTGATGAAAGTGTAGAAAAAATATGATCTTGCTCCTCCCGATCAATTCCGTGGAGGGAAAACTCCAGCAATACAAATTATAAAGTTGATGGCCAGGTAAGGCTGCACGAGACCAATAGGCTGACCGCTGCCTGTTGGGTTAATAGTAACATTGCCAGAAACTTGTCCACCCGTATTCAAGGTAACATTGGGCGCGGCACTATTGTAAGCTTGTGCAGGTCTGCCATTAGCCAAGGGAGCTGCTAACGTAGTAGCACCATTTGTACCAGGCACAGATTCCGTAGCAGCCTGATCTGAAGCTTGTATCGTAGCAGAAAGACCACTGGTTGCAGCCTCGTGTGTATGAGGTGCGAGCTGTGCTACTGTCAGCGTAACTGTTTCTGAGCCACCCATTTGCCCCAGCCGGTAATCGCTGGTTCCTGGTCCCTGCCCTGCACCAACAGGTACGCGCCCTCTTAGGTCAGGCAGGTTAAAAGTAGTCTGCCCGTTTCCTCCATAGGTAGTGCCTATCAGGGAAAAGAGAGCGGTGTTTGATGAGATCGAGAGGGTTTGTCCGGCACAAAATGCCCAGTTTCTCGGGGCAAAATTAGGAGCCCAGCCCATAATGGTAGCCATGTATTCTTCCATGTAGTTGGTAAGTTTTTAGTTTTAGTAATAATATTTGCCTGAAAACTACTAATCTTTTTGACAGATAAAAGACAAATATCTGATAAAATGGTACATGCGTACACAAGCGGTAGCTATAATATATTTTGAACTGGATAAGCGCTATTTTAATGCCCGGTCTATCTCCAGGATGACCTTCCTTTTTAATTGATCCAGGGCTGTCACCTTCTCTCTGTGACGGAGTTTTATGTCTTCAATTCTTACTTGTATCTCATTTATGTCTTCAATATCTTTCGCAGGTCCCTGTTCTAAAAGGATAGCTAATGATTTATCCTCATCACCCTTTAGAATATCCAGTTGATGGATGGTGTCTTCTAGCGCGTTGAGTTGATCCTCCAACGCCTCGTAACCGTATATCGAATCCGGATCTGTTTTCTTTAGCGCTGCCAGGGCTTGTCTTATAATATTTCTCGACTGTGTGTGAGCGCAGGTTATGTTGCTATGGCGAAGTTCTGCATTGCAAAAGCCCAATCTTTCATAAGAAGTTACATCCGGGTGGCCAAGCTTTACGGGCCGGCCTTCATTGTTGAGCCTGACTTCTTCGTGTTTGAGGTCGCATGGGATGGCCTGCATTATTGATAGTTGCTGTCGGTAAGAGGCCAACTGACTAAGAAAGTTGTCATTTACAATCATCATGGGAGTTCGATTGGACAGGGGAAAATTACCCTTTTTCCGGTTTACCAGCACCATTTTCATGTTATTATCACTAATTTTAACAGCAATAATTAATTATTTAGCTAAAACCTAACCAAAAGCAATGAAAACTAAAATGAATGGCCTGTATGGCTTGTTTTTTTTGTTAGTCGCAGTTCTTCTTTCTGCCGGTTGCGACAGAACTGCCCAAAAAGATGAAGAAAGACAGGATAATGAACAGCCTGAAACCTCTGAAGATGAAAGAGGTCGGAAACGACCTGAAGAAACAATAACCCTGGAACGTGCCCATGAAATGTATAAGGCGTATCGTGAACGTGCGGAGGCACTTGCCAATTTGAAGGATGGCGAAGAAGATGCCAGCTATGGATGGCATTCTATAGGTTTTTATAAAAATTACATTGCCTATCTGGAGCGCGAGGCGAGAAAGGTGCGTATTCCTATTTCGGGCCTTCGTATGTATTATGTGGCTTACCCTGAGGGTGAGGATGGTAAATATAGCGGTTATCAGACGTATATGTATGTGCCTACATATTATGATAAGGAAGCCAAGCGGCATATTGCATTTGATCCGCTGCATATTGGCGATGATGGCAAACCGCTTCCGATACACGAGATCATCGTTGGAGGCATGGATGCCAAAAGGATTAATGGTAAAGAAGTAAAGCAGGGAGCTATGCTTATGCGAGTGGCTGAAGCCACCATCAGTTCTATAGCTAATATGGGCGAGATGTGTGAACCCAACTGCGAAAATTATTAAAAAGGAAAATCAAATAAATGAGTCTATTAGGGCTGATTAAGTTTCTTGAACTTATTACCGCGATCTTAGGATCCGTTTTTTACAAAAAGTACTCTCATTCGTTTTTGAGGTACTTTTTGTTTCTCTTATGGTTTGTAGTTGGCGTGGAGTTCACCATGTGGGCATTGAAGCATTATAACGACATCAGGTTTCAGAATAATTTTATTTATAATGTATTGACTTCAATATTGTACATATATTTTTTTCTGCTTTACTACAAGATCATTAATACTGCGCGTTACAAACGCCTGGTGTTTTTTTTTCTGATCGCATTCATTCTGTCCGTAACCGTCAATTTTTTATGGATACAGGGGTTGATGCTTACCACGCCATTTCATTCATACCCATTCACTATCGGAGCAATATTGCTCATTCTTACAATAGGTTTGTTTTTTGTGGAAATTTTAAACACAGAAAAGGTACTGTACTTTAAGAGGTATCTGATGTTCTGGATAAGCGTGGGACTGTTTTTATACTATACGGCCATCATTCCATATATTATCAGTCTTAATTTTCTTCCGGCTTTTCGCAGTTCTTCCATCTGGTCCTTTATTATCTTTACACTAAATCTGATGATGTACGGTTGCTTTAGCATTGGCTTTATTGTTAGTAAAAAGTTGTCAGACTAAATGAGTGAATAGCAAGCGCTGCCGGGCTATGAACTATGAATAATGTAATATGGAGCATGAGGTTATTTTAGCGGCTACTATTACATTACTGATCCTGGTAATGATCATTATTTTTTTGTTTGGAATTTTTCAGACCAGAAAAAACCAGTATATACAAGCAGAGAAACATTTTGAAGAAGAGATTGCAAAATCTCAAATGGAGATACAGGAGCAAGCCCTTAAGAATATCGGATGGGAACTGCATGACAACATCGGCCAGTTACTGTCCATAGTACGGATGCAACTGAATATATTACACGCCAAGCTTCAGGACGATCATAAAAGTGAAGCTGCTGACATCAGCGAATTGGTGGGCGATTGTTTAAAAGAAATAAGGCTGCTATCAAAGACGCTCAACTCTGAGGTAATACGTGAAATAGGCCTGGTGCGCTCCATAGAGCTTGAGCTGGAACGATTCAATAAGCTTAATTTCCTTAAGGCCACGCTCAATATTCATGGAAATGAACGTCCTGTTAAGGATAAAGATGAGATCATTATCTTTAGGATATTACAAGAGTTTTTTGCTAATGTTATTAAACATTCAAAAGCTCGTTCATTAGTAGTGGACCTTGAATATCAATCTCAAACGCTGGTAATTTCTGCAGAAGATGATGGTATCGGGTTTAACCATTCGGATGTGACAAAAGGCTCTGGTTTGATGAACATGGAAAGCCGTGCTGAACTTATCGGAGCGGACTATGCCATTCATAGTGCTCCTGAGAAAGGGGTTAAGCTTTTGCTAAAATATAATCTAAAGGAAACTTAATATGGATGACTATTCAGTGGTAATTGTTGATGATCATGTGCTTTTTGCGCAAGCCCTTGAAAACCTTGTAAATACATTTGATCATTTCAAAGTATTGTATCACGTAAAAAACGGGCATGAGCTTCTGGAAAAATTGGAAGATACGGAGAGTATACCGGATATAGCGCTCATGGACATAAATATGCCGGTGATGAACGGTATTGAAACCATGCAGCGGATTAACAACAGTCACCCTGACATCCGCGTGCTGGCGCTATCTATGGATGATGATGAAGGGACAATCATCAAAATGCTGAGGGCCGGGGCAAAGGGATACTTGCTTAAAGATATACACCCGGATACCTTTCGCACGGCTCTGAATGACGTAACTCAAAAGGGTTTTTATTATTCTGACAGGATAACAAATACTGTTTTGAGTTCCCTCCATAAAAGTGAACCACCTGAAATACACCTTAAGGAGAGGGAGATAGAATTCCTGAAGCTCGTTTGTACGGAAAAGACTTACAAGGAAATAGCCGGTGATATGTTTTTAAGCCCTAAGACTATAGATGGCTATAGGGAATCTCTCTTTGAAAAGTTGCAGGTAAAAAGCAGAATTGGCCTGGTGATCTATGCTATAAAAAATGATCTGTATAAGGTGTAGATTATGTTTCGATTGACAGTCGGAACATTTATCTTTTAGCAGATATCGGTGTCTACATGGCATCATCCCGGACGTAACGCAGTGAAGATCCGGGATCTACCCACTATTGACAGTGTCGGGAACTTTAGCTTCAGGCCGATCGGGAGATTCCAGGATGACGTGGTGGTTTAATTCCGCTCAATATTGAGACTGGCGGGATGACGTTCTTACTGAGCATCACACTCCCTGTAGTTTGTAGTCGCGATCAACAAAAAACTAAAGGGGATTATTCCCTTTTATTTCGGGTCGTTTTCCTCTGTTACCCGCCTATGGCAACAACTAATTTTGAATTACTAAAACCAACTGAAAGCGAATTTCAGTACAGCGGATTCTGAAAAGCTGCAACAGAGTAAGAGTAATTCAAAAACCAACAAACCATGATACCTAAATTTTACACACTACGACACTCCCGGTATTGGGACGTAGACTGGGTGCTGAAGCTTCTGCTTCTGGCGTGTATCCTGCTTACTTCTACATCAATCATTTACGCGCAGGATTATTTCTATTACTATAAAGGGGAGAAACAAAGGCTTGAGCTGAACACCGGATACGTTTATGTGGTGACTTCAACAAGTATATCGGATTCCTTGGAGTTGAAAACGATGATAAACAGGAACATTCAGATTAGCAAGTTTGGTACGGACAACTCCGCTCAAACGCTGAAGTCTGTCTCCAAAACGGCCAATTCAGGTATTACCAATTGGGCAGAACTTAGGCTTTCTGAAAAACTTAGTTCTGAAGAATATTTGCTGTATTTAGAGCAGTTGGAAAGAGACGAAAGTATTAAGAATGCTTCTCCGTATTTCAAAAATGAAAACAAGGACAAATTAGGCTTGTCCGACTACTTTTATGTGAAGCTAAAGCACGAACGAGACTTCAGCCGACTGGAAAAAATGGCAGCGGAGCTCGGATCCGAGATTGTCGGGCAAAATAAGTTCATGCCATTGTGGTATACTATGAAAACTGTACCGGATGCAAAATTAAATGCGCTGGAGCAGGCCAATCGTTTCTATGAATCGGGATTATTCGAACATGCAGAACCCGATTTCATGGAGGACGACCTGGTTCATGTACCCAACGATCCGTTCTACGTTGATCAATGGGGACTGACGAATACCGGTCATTATGGAGGTATTGCTGGTATGGATATCCGTGCTTTGGGCGCCTGGGATATTACTAAAGGCAGCAGAGATGTGGTGGTGGCTGTTTTAGACCATGGATTTGAAATGAATCATCCCGACTTACAGGGAAATACCTTTGGAACCGGTTTTGATACGGAATCAGGCACTAGTCCTGCCCTTTTGTTGGGCAGCCATGGCACCGCTTGTGCCGGTATTATAGCTGCAACGGGTGATAATAATACAGGTGTTACCGGTGTGGCGCCTAACGCACGGCTAATGTCGGTGAGCAACTCTCTTGTGGGTACACCCAATTCAAGACAAAGGAGGGCTGACGGTATTAACTGGGCCTGGCAAAATGGTGCCGATGTAATCAGCAATTCCTGGGGTTCGGGTGTTCAATATGCTATTATTGATAACGCCATCACTAATGCGCTAACGAATGGGCGTGGAGGTTTGGGTACTATTATTGTTTTCTCAGCCGGCAATGGCAATGGTAATGTTGGTTACCCTGCCAACAGCAACCCCGACATTATTGCAGTAGGAGCAATGAGCCCCTGCGGAGAGAGAAAAAGTCCTTTGTCATGCGATGGTGAGGGTTGGGGAAGTGACTTTGGAGCCCAGTTGGATGTAGTGGCTCCGGGTGTGTTGATATCTACCACAGACAGACAAGGGGCTACAGGATACAATACAGGCACTGCCATACATCCGCTCAATGGAGGCACCATTTTAGCTGCTGATTACGGTGATCAAAACTATACGGTCTGGTTTAACGGTACTTCATCTGCCTGCCCCATGGTGGCCGGTGTAGCGGCATTGATTTTATCTGTAAACCCATGTCTGACACATGATGAGGTAGAAGATATTATTGAGCAGACAGCCAGAAAGGTTGGCGGTTATGCCTATGCCAACACTATGGGCAGGCCTAATGGTACATGGCATAATGAAATGGGCTATGGGCTTGTAGATGCAGAAGCTGCCGTGGAGCTGGCTCAGCAGTTATTACCTGCCGGAAGTGAGTTTGATCTTTACTCAAAGGATCGCCCCTTTGATACCGGTGCAGAACCTAATCCGGATGGTGGCCCTATGTGGATCAGTGAAGACATTTGGGTACGTCAGAACTTAGATGGGGGCCTGGCTCATGAAAACCCTGAGTATAAGATGTTTTCTCCTAATGGTGTGTACGTCAGGGTGCGAAATAACAGCTCTGTTACCAGCGAATGCGCAAATCTTTCGCTGTATTTTTCGAAAGCATCTACAGGCCTGGTATGGCCCAATCATTGGACCAACTACACACTCTCCGGGGTGCTGAATGGCGATAAGGTAAACACTGTGTCTGTTCCTCCGATTCCGCCGGGCGGCACCACGATAATAGAAATACCCTGGTATCCACCCAATCCCGGTGATTTTGTTAACGATATACACCACTTCTGTCTGCTCGCACGTATCGAATCTCCGGCAGACCCCATGTTTAATGAGCAAAATGGAGTGGGGGTGAGTATTAATGTGAAAAACAATAACAACATTGTATGGAAGAATGTGCAGGTGTATAATAATGATAGCGATAGTTACTTTACCAGTCTTTACATAAGAGGAGTCCAACGCGGATGGAGTAAGATCAATCTCCGGTTTTACGATCGCGGTTTTAATGACAGAATAGAGAAGCCATTCTTTGATCGCGGAGGGGAGATATATGTAAAAGTAGAGCCTGAATTTTTTGAACGCATCAAGAAAGCAGAACTTCAGGACATTAAGATCATTGATGAAAATATGCTGTTCATCGCCTCTCCAAAAGCCACTATTTATGGCATCGAGATCAATGATCAGGAAACCTTCTCCATGCATTTTGCTTTCAGGGTTGACGTGGGAGATAGGGAAGAGGTATTGCTTGATGTGTTGCAACAGAATACTGAAAAGAGAACACTGGAAGGGGGTGAACGGTTTGTCATTACAAAATCTTCAAAAGCCCCGTTTTCTGATGAAAGACTGTCTGTTAATAAATCTAACCTGGTTTATCCTAACCCGGCAAAAGACGAGATATACATTAAGTATAGTGTAGATTCAGACAACAGTTTGGTAGAAGTATCAGTATACGATGCGCTTGATCCAAACAATGAAGTGCAGTTGTACACAGGAGAACATAATAGGGGTGAATATTTTGAGTGGTATAATATTCAAAACCTTAAAAAGGGTGTGTATGTGTTGAAACTCAAAATAGGGGATGAAGTAAAAACAGAAAGGATAGTAGTAAGTAAGTAGTAATAGTTTCTTCATATTTCACAGTAAGCTGCCCATGGTAATTATTTGCCGGGGCAGCTTCATTTTATGCACTTTGTGTCAGACCGTAATTGGCTCCCAAATTCATTGACCTGTGCCCATATGTCGTTCACGCTATTTCTCAGGTCGTTCACGTGTTTCGTATTGTTTCGGATGCGAGAATTGTCTTACTTGAATCATACTTAAACTCAAAAAAGGAACAGCAAAATAATGTTGCTTTTAGAGGAAATTTAAATCTAATAAAACTGTAATTCTATGAAAAAGAACAAGTTAACCCTAAATGACCTTTCAGTAAAGAGCTTTGTAACTTCCTTCGAACCTGGAAGCAATGATACTATTAAAGGAGGAGCCCGGTCGTTGAATTTGTGTACTGCCTCTGGAGTTTGTGTTTGCAGAACAGAAGATTGTGAAACTCAAGTGGCCTGTGATCTAACAAACACTTGTCCTCCGATCAAAACACAACCTTTATAATAAATAGCTGGTTTTTGATTGCGTAATAGAAGAGGCTGTCAAAAGTCACTCGTCATTCCAAACTTGATTTGGAATCCCCTGGAAATGAGCAGAAACTAATCAGGGGATACTGAATCAAGTTCAGGATGACGTCAGAAGATGACTTTTAACAGCCTCTTCATTTCAAAGAGGTTACTCCTTTATGATCCTCTGAGAAAAGACCTGTTCCACAGTATTGATCTCTATGATGTACATCCCCCTATTTAAAGAGGAGATATCCACTATGTCACCAGGCTTAATATTGTTAATCTTTAACACTTCCCTTCCAGAGGTGTCTACAATACGTCCGCTTGCTTCGGTAGATCCGAAATGTATCCTTAATACATCATGTGCCGGGTTCGGGTAGAGCTTAAATTCAACAATCCCTTCTTCTATCGCTTTTTCACCCATGGTACCGTTGGCGATGCGAGCTGAGGAGGAATTCTGCTGAGTAATTCGCCACCAGTTGATGTTCCAACCACCTGACTGTGCATATATTCCAAAGTTGTAGGTTCCGGCATTGATATACACCGAATGTGAAATGGTCGTCCAGTTTTGCCAACCTCCCGTTGCTGGAACACTCCGGCTACCCAGTACAACGGAGCCTCCGTTCAGGTCAAGGGAGAGCTGCCCTCCATTGATACTGGCTACACGATATTCTACGGTGTAATAGCCGGAGGAGGGAATATTAATACTATTGTAGGCCATCCAATCTCCGGTATCTATCCAGCCGACATTTAAGCCGCCACCGGTATCAGAGGTGCTTTCGGTTTGTACACCACTCATGGCGCTGTACTGCTCAGCTTCTTTAAAAACAGAGAAATTGCTGCTGCCACCTCCCTGATATACACGCACATAGTCCACATACATGCTGGCAGGGAGAGCATTATTGTCAATATTGAATCCCGGCCAGTTGCCACCTACGGCCATGTTGAGCAGTAAAAAGAATTCATTATGAAATTCTCCGGTACCATTCACACCATTGCTGATGTCTACTACATGGTATTGCTGTCCATCCAGGAACCATTTTATAGTGCTTTCATTCCATTCAATGGAATATACATGATATCCGGTCACATTTGTGGCCGTGTGACCACCGTACGATGCATAATTGCCGTTGTGGTCCTGCCAGTGGATGGTGCCATGGATGTCGGGAGAGGTATTTACATGTTCCATAATGTCTATTTCACCACAAGCCGGCCAGCCAACAGATGTAATATTGCTGCCTAGCATCCAGAAGGCGGGCCATAGACCCATGCTGGAAGGAAGCGCTATTCTGGCTTCGATCTTTCCGTACCGGAAGTTCTTTCTACCCTGCGTTTTCATTCTGGCAGAGGTGTAGTTATAACCCCGGTAGTTTTCCCTCTTGGCGGTGATCACGAGATTTCCATTTTGAACTGTGGCATTTTCCCTTCGATAGTACTGGAGTTCATTATTGCCCCATCCTGATGAACCGTTGCCTGTTTCAAAAACCCAGTCGGAACTGATACCATTGGTAAATTCATCCTGCCAAACGAGTTGCCAGGTTTGTGCAAGGCAGATATGGCTTAAGGCCAGGCCTGCCAGGAGTAAGAGTGTTTGTTTAATTGTTTTCATTGGTTTTTGGATTTAGGTTTGAAATATTTATAAACTATTTTTACTAAAAGACTGAAAAGAGCAGAAGACTGAAGATAATGAGCACTAGCCCCCGGACCCGTTCCGGGGCCCCGTGGAAAAGATGATAACTATATTAGTTCTGAAAACTCACCATGAAATGAGCATAAACTTTAAGCATCCGAAATTATACCAACCGAGGACGAATAAAGTTTGTAGCGAATTCCATGTTACCATTGCAAATAAATTATATACACATGAAACTCTGTTCAGCTTTTCTGCTCCATTTCATTGGCTTAGGTAGTAGCGTCACCTCTTACATATGTTATTTGTTTGGGGCCCCGGAACAGGTCCGGGGGCTATGCTATTTTAGTAGTTGCTCATAATTTACTTCTTTATAAAAGACTTAGTCACCACCTCATTTTTTGTCTGAATTTTCACAAAATGAAGACCGTTCACCAACTGGCTAATGTTTAAAGATACTTCCTGCTGATTTTCATACTTGAGTATCATCTGATTTCTTCCAGTGGTATCATAGATCCTTATCTCGGTTATATCTTCTGGCAATCCTGCTATGGTTACTCTGTCGTTAGCCGGGTTTGGGAACAAAACAGTTTGAGCGAAGGCTGGTTTGCCTTTATTCTCAACTTCCTCCTCCATGGTGCCTGTTCTTGCACTACTACCACTGCCACACTGGCCTACAACAAAGCTCTTTTTGTTATTTAGCGTATTATTTTCTCCTCCTTCCGGCAGGCTGTAAGTGTAATAGTAATAAATAGTTTGCCCTGAAGAGGCGGTGATCTGATACGGAGTATTGGGAGAAACAGTATAGCCAGGGTAGGTGCCGTCAGGAGAGGTGCTATAGTATAAAATACTTATTGATGACCCCACGCCTGATCTTTCCGGTATAAATGTTAATGACGGATTGCTGCTTTTGTTGCTAATTTCAACGGAGAAATCTGCGTTGACGTTTGTATTGCAGCCGGTGCTGGTTGTTTCAGTGCTGAATTCAATCCAGTTGATGTTCCAGCCACCCGAATTTGCCGTAAGCCTGATGGTCTGGTCTCCGGCTGATAGATTAACAGTAGTACTGATGGTAGTCCAGTTTTGCCATCCTCCTGTGGCATTGAAAGAGGTTGTCTGCAAGCTGTTTCCATTTTCAGCGATAGTTATGTTGCCCCCGGCGCTCTCGCTGGACACCCTGTAGCTCACAGCATAGGTACCGGTGACGGGTACGCTAATTTCATATTCCAGCCAGTCTGCCGCATCTATCGATCCCACGTTTTGTCCTCCTCCGGTGTCGGTAGTGCTTTCTAGCTGGATGCCACTCATGGCAGTATAGTCTTCTGCCTGTATGGTAGCAGGAATAGCAACATGACTTCCTGTGTTTCCATCATCGCCACATTCACCGGCTACAAAGCTTTGCTTGTTGTTAAGGGTGTTGTTTTCTCCGCCCTCCGGCAGGCTGTAGGTGTAATAGTAGTAAATGGTTTGTCCTGCAGTGGTATTGATCTGATAGGGCACATCGGGTGAAACCAGGTAACCCGGATAAGTGCCATCTGGTGATGTGCTGTAATATAAGATACAAGTTGGTGCGCCTACTCCGGATCTTTCAGGTACAAACGTAAGGGATGTGGCGCCCTCATCGTTGCCGATATTGACGGAGAAGTCATCATTTACCACAGTGTTACAATCACCTCCAACACCATTCACCGTTACGGAAAATGTTTGAGTACTTTCGCAGCCTTCGGTGTTGTTATATCTGGCTGTGTAGTCGCCTGCTTCAGTAGCCTGGATATTACTAATGACTACTTCCCTGGTGGTAGCGCTGAAATTGTTGGGACCACTCCAGTTCCAAGAGCCACTACTTGCGGGTTGAGGGGAGAGTGTCACCGATCCACCTGCGTCAAGTGAAGCGGAAGACGTCTGCTCCATAGCAGCTCCATTTATACTCAAATAAGGGATAATGGTAGTGGGGGTACACTGGGTGTCATCATATGGCCCCAGGTTAATGATCACTTTTGTTGGTTCCGGTGTGTGAACTGACGATGAGTACGACCATACATCGTCATAAGCAAAGCCATAGGAAAGCTGGTTGAGGCTGATGCCCTGTTGATGCCAGAACTTGGCATAATGGTTGCAAGGCGACTGTTGATAGTAGGTAGAGGCATCGGACCAGTCTTGCAACCCTACATTGGGTGTAGAGACATCGATAACGTGGCGGTTGAGTGCGGCACAGATCTGCGCCTGAACCAGCAGATCGGTAGTAGCATCCTGCACTACGTTATCCAAAACCCCTTTGCCTTCAAAAGCTTCCTGGGTGGTTGGGCGTCTGGTAATGATAGCCTTTCGCCCCATAAAAGCAGGGGATATGCTCTCCATAACCAGTTGCTCTCCCTGCACACGCCCCTGCCATACTCCGGCATCTCCCGAGTCAAATATAAGGTCTTCGGTGGCATATTTTGCCCAAATAGCGTCAATATATGGCTTCATGTAATTAACATAAGGTCCGGGATCAGGCATGGTGCCTACGGAACCATCGGCAAATTCCGGTGTTTTTGATGGTGCCGTGATTTTCCCCGTTTCAGGGTCAAGACATCCCTGGAATTCCACAGGGACACTGGCTTGAAAAGCTGCAACAATTTCTTCGTGAGCGGCCACTTCACCCACCCTTTTAAAATAGCCGTCAGCGCCATATAGCTCCATCCCGATAGGATACTGATAGGCATCCACCCGTGTGGTATTGGCGAACATACCATACTGGTTATTAGTCAATTCGATGATCTCATAGGCAATTCCCTGGTTGGGGTCCGTGGGGTCAGTATGGTTTGGGGCAGTATAGCCTTTTGGAGCACCTGAAGCGCCAAAAAAATAAAAATACAGTTGTTCTCCTCTTGAGATATAGATCCTGCAACCCTGAATGGGAGGGACCAGCACCGTTTTATCCGGTATTTCACTGAGCCTTTTGAAGCAGTCAGCATACATGCCATTCAGCCCCGGACCCTGATTGCCCCCGTAAACCGGCCCCTGAACCGTGTTATATGAAGATGACATAGGCAATTGAGAACCAGTGACCGGATCTATCCAGATATGGTTGCTCGGCGAAGCAAGGTCTTCACCTACTATGGCTACAAAATATTCTTCGTCCGCCACCTCAGAATTGTTTTCTATGGTAAATGGCACGGAAACCTGTGCCCTGGCTGTACCAGATATTAAAGCCAGCAGTAACACGGCTAAAGTCAATCTACAGAAGTGCGTTATATAAATAGGAAAATGTTTCATAGGAGTTTGTTTTTAGTTGGTGAAAAGCCGGGGAGGAGGGGTGGCTTCCCGGCATTGGTTTTAGATGTATTTTTTTTAATAAGAATCTGATTGTCAGCTATAAAGCAATAAAATGATAGTCTCCTGACCTGTTACAGAGTACCGTAATGTTCTTAAGCTAAGAAAGGAAATCTTCTAAGAAGTACAGTCATCTCGCCTGTCACGAGCTTTAACTTAAGAGCATTGAAGAGTCCCCGGCTCAAGGCCAGGGACTGTGCTTCTCAATATTTACCTCTTAATAAAAGACCGCGTCACAATATCAGTTTTAGTTTGTATTCTGATAAAGTGAAGCCCTTCTGTAAGGTGCCTGATATCGAGAGATACCTCTTTCACGCTGGCAGGTCGGGAGATCAACTGATCTCTGCCTGTAGCGTCATACACAGCTATTTCGGTTACGTCTTCCGGAAGGCCGGCTATGGTCAACCTGTCATTGGCAGGATTAGGGAAGAGAACAAGATGTTCAAACTGCGGACCGCCTTTTCTAAGCGCTTCGGTTTCTAAAGTGCCGGTTCTGGCCCCGCTTCCTCCGCTGCAATTGCCCACAACGAAGCTCTTTTTATTGTTGAGCGTATTGTTCTCACCACCCTCCGGTAAACTATAAGTATAATAGTAGTATATAGTTTGTCCTGCGCTGGCATTGATCTGGTAAGGTGCATTAGCAGAAACAAGATATCCCGGATAAGAACCTGTAGGAGATGTACCATAGTACAAAATGCATGTTGGTGCGCCTACTCCTGATCTTACAGGTATAAAAGTCAAAGAAGGGTTGCTGGCATCATTACTTACCACCACTGAAAAATCTGCGTTAACGGTCACATTGCAGCCATTGCCATTGGAAGTAGTGTCGGATGCATCAGTAGTGAACTCAAACCAATTGAAGTTCCACCCGCCAGCGGTGGCCGTAAGCCGGATAGTCTGATCACCGGCAGAAAGCGCTACTGTCGTATTCACGGTTGTCCATTCCTGCCAGCCTCCTGTGGCGCTGAAGCTGGTCGTTTCAAGTGCAGTTCCGTTTTGAGCAATAGTTATGGCACCACCGGCTGTTTCGCTGGCTACCCTGTAGTTGACATAATAGGTGCCACTAGCAGGTACACTGATCTCATATTCCATCCAGTCGCCAGTGTCTATCCATCCCACATTTTGTCCACCATCTGTATCTGAGGTCTCTTCTACCTGAATTCCGCTCATTTCAGTATAATCCTCTGCCTGGATCAAGGCAGGGATGGGCACTCCAGTATTGGTATCACCGTTGCCGCATTCTCCTACTACAAAATTCTGCTTGTTGTTGAAGGTATTGTTTTCACCACCTTCAGGCACATTGTAGGTGTAGTAGTAATAAATGGTCTGTCCCGCGCTGGCATTGATCTGGTACGGGGTATTGGCCGATACCAGGTAGCCAGGGTAAGCGCCGTCCGGTGAAGTGCTGTAGTAAAGAATACAAGTAGTAGAAGCCACACCGGAACGTTCCGGTACGAAGGTCATTGACGGATTAGTTGCATCTCCTGTGATATCGACTGAGAAGTCGGCATTTACCGTGGCGCTACAATTATCACCATTATCATCATCATCGTCATCATCATCCGATGACTGGTTTGTAGTGCCTGCTACTGACGCCTGAGGTGAAGTAGCATTTTGGCTGTCAACAGCTTCTACCTGCATATCATAGGATGTGTTTGGTGATAATCCTGTAAAAGTGTAGGAAGTGCCGGTGGTATTATCTGCAAGCGTATTGTTGAGGTACACATTATATCCGCTCAGGTTATTTTCCGCATCCGTTGAAGCATTCCAGGAGATGCTCAGGCTGCTGGTGGTTGTGTTGGTTACCTGTAGTCCTGTCGGAGTAGTGGGAGGGGTGTTGCCGCCGCCATTATAATCGCCTGTTCTGGTGAATGTAATTCTTCCCAGGTTGTAAACTCCAGAATTAAAAGTGATGCGGAGAATGTGACTGCCTGAAGGGACATTGACATCAGAGATTGTTACAGCCTCGTAGTTATCCCAACTGCCTGTGAGCGGTGTGGAATTAACCAAGCCTACGGTATTACAATCCAGATCAAGGCTTACAGAGCCACTTGTGCCTCCTTGTGCTTGATTGGAAGCTATGTTCAACGCTATATCATACTTTCCTGAAGTGGCATTAAGGCTATACTCGACCCATTCTCCGGCTGCTATCCATCCGATTGAGGTCCCCTGAGAAGTGGATGTAGCGGCATCTACCTCATCTTCAGGCCGGAAATTAGCTTCATAAACATTTGGATCCACATCATAATATGATATACCATTTCCTCCCTTATCATACCAACCAGATTCAAAAGTGCCAGGCACTACATGTGCTGATGAATAGGGCTCCTGGCTACCCAATCCCACGATCACGCGGTAGATGTTTGAAATTTCAAAACCAGAGCCTACATAAGCTTTTGCAATGTAAGTGTAAACACCGTCTGCGGAAAACGACTGCGGAAGCTCATATGGTGCGGAATTGTCTGTGGCTATTGAGACTCCGTTACGGAAAAATTCTACATAGGAGACGCCCGATCCTGTGACGTTGGCTTCCAGCGTAAAATTATTATTAACGCCTGAAGTACAAGGCTCT
This sequence comes from Fulvivirga imtechensis AK7, assembly GCF_000331535.1. Classification (GTDB taxonomy): domain Bacteria; phylum Bacteroidota; class Bacteroidia; order Cytophagales; family Cyclobacteriaceae; genus Fulvivirga; species Fulvivirga imtechensis. The sequence continues at coordinate 96,917 of NZ_AMZN01000002.1, forward strand.
GCAATCACCCCGGGGGCGCTGATAGAAATGGAAGCTCCTGTGTCTTTGCTTGTGGCCATTTCTCCGGCAGGAACGTATAAAGATGCGCCATCCGAGAAATGTACAGTGATTGCAGAATTACCATAGTTATGCGCTACATAAGTTTTTTCACCGTTCTTATCAAAAACCGCTGCGATAGGATAATCAGCAGTTATTTCATTAGCTACATGGCCCAGTGCGTTCATGGTATGTAGCCAGTGGTAGGTTTGTGCATCGGAAATTCCGACTTTTACTTCCCGGTTGGGATAGCTGTCGTACAGGCTTATGGCTTGTTCGGGATCAACAAAAGCCAGGAAGCTCCAGTAGGTGTCATACCAAAGGTTAGGATTGGCCACATTGTTCAGTACTTGCGTTTTTGAGGTCATGCCATTCCATACCTCCTGCACGTAATCCAGGTCATATCCCATATACAGCGCACCACCATGAATAGGGTATAGTTGTATACCATACGAAGCAGCAATGTCTGATGTCCACCACGTGCCATTGTCGTAGCCGGCATTCCAGATGCGGGCGATCATCTCATGGGCATATTCCGGCTGGAAGGTTCTGTCATGGATATCGAACCAGTATTCCTGGATGGCGGTAATCTCGGTTGTATAAAGATAGATGCCGAGGTCCCTGATCCCGGTATTGTTGGTGATCGTACCCCAATGGATCAGAGAAGCATTGAATTGCATTGATTCTGAGGTGGACTCCTGGTCGTTGCCGAAAGGTTCGGTAGCAAAGCCGTTGGCCCATGCATGGCCTGAGTATGGACTGAAGTTCCTTAGGAAAGGGAACATACTGTCAGTTTTGCTTGGGTTTCCGGCATCTCTTACCAGCATATTGATCATTTCCCCCCAATTGTTGGCCCATCCAGGTCTAAACTGCTCCAGAGCTGAGGCTGCATGGATGAAATAGCCCCAGTGGAAATGGTGATCGTTCAAATTGACATCCTGTCTGTGCCCGGCGGGGTATCCCAGCAGTGCATTCCAGGTATCGTTATAATAAAACAAGAAAGCTACTTCACCACCTTCGGCTGTCAGCCAGTCCTCGAGCCGCTCCTGCACAGTGTCAAGCAGTTTGTCTCTGGCTTCAATATGTCCGATTTGGTCAGCAATGCGAGCGGCCTGGATCAGCCGGTTCATATTCTGTCCCTCGTTGTAAGAGTCTGTCCAGCCGGGAAGGCCTTCGCCCTTGATGCCATCTACTTTGTTGTAAAGACTGGTGATGTCGAAACCATTGCTGTATTTGGCCAGGTCCGGCAGGGTAGGGAGTACCCCACTGAACTTATTTTCCACGGTGAAGGAGTTACCGCCCAGCATCTTCAATTCACCTCTTACGCTCGGATAGGTGGCCAGGCTGGGCTGTGGAGACCCAGCTCCCAGATGCGCCCATTGATGGGGGAGAAGACCCAACAAGGCCTCATTGTAGCTTCCTTCTTTTACATCAGGGGTAACGGTAAAGGTTGTGGTGACCGTTGAGGTATTTTCATTGTAGCTCCAGTCGACAGACGTTTCTGCCGGAAATACATAGGCATACTTCTCATAATTAGCAATGAACGCATTAATATCCATTCCTGGTGGCACCAGGGCCATTGACCAGTAATTTTTTCCGGCTAGTGAAGAAGTGAATGCGCCACCACTACCGGACCAGGTAGAGCCGGCCGGTCCAAATACCACGTAATTTGAATTATTCATGTTGTTCTGTATCAACAGCTTGTTGCCGGAAACGGATACTCCCGGTGCATTGAAGTTCACTTCTACCCGGGCTGTATTGCCCGATCCTTTGGTGAAGTATACAAATGGCATACCCATGCCCATGGTGGCCGAGAAGTTATTGCTACCGGAAGCCCAGTTGGCTGTAACAGTCCAGTCGGAGAAATCTGAAATAGTAGATTGTGAAGCGCTGAGGCCGGATACACCGACTTTAATGGCGTCCACTGCACTCATCGGTTCGCGATACTCGTTTGCCGATGAAGACAAAGGAATGGTGTAGTTGACAACCAAACCTTCGGTTTCTGACCTAAATGACAGCGGGTAGTTAAACGCCTGTCCACCATGGTCATTCTTTACCAGATTAGACCACCAGTCATTGGTAGGCACCGGTTTTGTTGCGGCTACTCCGGATACCTTTGGAGTACCGGAGGGAAATTCATTTCTTCCTGCCTCATCAGTGCCCGGAAATGCAGTGGTGTAGCTGCCACTACCCACCGGAACGATCTGGGCACTGAGTTGAAATGATAAAACTGTTATAAACAGCGAGGTTAAATAGGTTTTAAGTGGGGTTGTTTTTGCAAACGTTTGCCGAAGCAGGCCGGCTAAAGTTCTGACCAGATTCCCAAAGGAATTCCAGCCAATTGTAATAATTGGTTTCATAGGTGTATGGGTTGGGTTGAAAAATAAATTCTAAACCCAATTTTCCAATAAAACCCATCAAATGAAAATCAACGGCTACTACAAAGACTCACCGTATTGTGTTTTGTACTACATCAAAAATACATCATTTAAGTTCAAAAACAGTTCCGGGAGGCTCATGAGTAGGTTTTATTATTGCTTTGAGTTTTCTTTTTTTAACATAAAGGGGTGGTAAGCCACACCAGGCAGTCAGCTTTGAAATGCAGCTCTCCCTATATTTGATAGTTCTTTTTTAACATATTTTCAAACAAAAATGAAGGAAGTATTCTTTTGATGACCACCGCAAATTTTTCCTTCGTTTTACCTACCCGGTAAGTTCTTTTTAACCTCTTGGCATGAATAAGCTTTTCTACCAGAATCGCAATATCACGCGGATCCAATCCTTTGCTTACACTGTCGTTGATCACCTTGGTAGCTCTTGTGAAGCTTTCCTGATAAGGAGAATCCGAAGGCATAGCTGCTTTAAGGCGGTTTTTCTCAATGTCGGTCGCCACTCCTCCCGGTTGAATGCTACATAACCGGATGCCAAAACTTCCCAGTTCTATTCTCAAAGCTTCGGTAAGCCGGTCAACTGCAGCCTTGCTGGCGCTGTATGGGGCCCGGTAGGGCAGCCCCATCTCCGAACCTATTGAACTGATGTTAATGATCTTGCCATCACCTTTTTTTCTCATAAAAGGAATAACAGCCTGACATACATTCACCATACCTACAACATTAGTGTTAAACAGCTTCTTTATATCATCTGCAGGAATATATTCCAGGGCTCCCAATATACCTATGCCTGCATTATTGATAACCGCGTCAATATGTCCATGCTGCTGTATTATTAATTCAACGCCGGTTCTTACGCTTGAAATATCGGTCACGTCCATCGTGATAGTATTAAAACCGTATTCACCGGTTTGAATGCTTCTTGATGTGCCGTAGACCACATGTCCTTTACTACTGAGGTGATCAGCGATTACCTGACCAATACCGGAAGATGCTCCTGTAACAAGTACAACCATTTTTATGCCTTAAGTTTTTGGGTCTGTAAAGGCATAAAAATACGAGAAGTTGACACAATAAATAATTAGTGACTTTAAGAAAACGCCAATGTCTGCGTTACGCTCGCCCCAAAAATGCTCACGTACCTCAGTACGCTCCGCTTTTTGGCACTTCGTCCCGCCCTTTGGCGGGAACGTTTTCTTAAAGCCACTTAGAGTTTTCTTAGAGGCACTAATTAATCGGGGCAACTTGAATCATCAAACTTCTGTCCGTATAATATAAGCTCAATAGTTTCATCCCCGTCAGCAGTGATAGGGCCTCTTTCGGCTTCGCTGGCTTCACGGGCTGAAAAATAGAACTCGTCACCTTCTTTTCTAAAATCTACCGGTATATTTAACAGTTCTACCACGTTAGCATGCCCTTGCCAGGTGACAGAAAGTGGTATCGGGTCTTCCAGGCTCACGGCCAGGCCACCTCCGGAAGACCTGATCTTACCAATAGTTTCTCCCTTGAGGCAATCGTACCTCGCCAGGTCTCCGTCATCATCGTCAGAAGAGCAGGACATTAAAGCCAACAGCACTATTACAAATATCTTTTTCATTTTGAATGTCTCCTTTTATCTAAGACACCTGATTAAGGCTATTTGTTCTGGACCGGGGCTGATTTTGCAGACTTAGTTGGCTTCCTGCCCCATGGCTTCAAACTGTTTGCTGATCATTATTCCCTGTTTTTTGATATTTTCAGTATTATATGTGAAACCTAAAGACGAGCCTTTTGTAATAAAACCAATACCTGCGCCAAAGGGTACGCCACCTTCCTCGGTGACTATCAGTGTGTGTTTCCCCTTGAGTTGCGCAGAGATCTTTTGAAGGATAGCCGGTGTGCAGAATTTTTCTCCGACCACTAATATATGAAGGTCTGTGAGGTCCAGTTGACCTTCTTTTATGATATTAATCGCTAAGATGTTCTGTTTGCCGACAGTTCTTCCCATGGTTTCCTCTGATATTAGCTTATACAGATCGAAAGAACCATACACGCCAATATTAAAAAAACCAGATCTTGTTTGTTCCGGCCAGTTCATGTACCTGGTAAAGGCATTAATGAATTTTGCTTTGTATTGATCCTGAGCCGTTGCGGTCAGACTGACGGACAGGAATAATACTGTTGTCAAAGCCAGTTTTGTTCTCATGGGTTGAATATTTTACCTGTTGATTTTTGCTGCAATTTAGGTAGCCTATGTTAGCTCAGGGTTACCTGTGATTAAAGAGTCGGTTAAGCGTTTCCTGTGTAGAGTTACCTTCCTAATTTTCGTTTTTCGGATCTTCTTTGGTGCAGTGGTATATGAAGCTGCTTTCAGCCTTTTGATATCCCAGCGCCAGCGATTGTTTGAAGTCATGGCAAGCTGAAGCGCTATCAGAGAGAGTGATGTGGTTCATGCCTCGATAAAACCAGGCCAGGGAATTATCTTTGTTTATAGTGATGACCTCCGAATAGCAATTGATGGCTTGTTCAAACTGACCCTGGTTCTGCAGACACCAGCCCTTCCCGAACCAGGCCGTTTCCAGCTTAATGTTTTGCCGGATCAGGTAATCAAAGTTTTGTTCCCCTTCCTCATAATTATCAAGACTGAAGCCATTTAACAGGCCTAGTTGTAACTGAATACTGTCTTCGCTGTAGTGGAGCGAATCAGCTTTGTGAAAAAATAATTTAGAGTCATTATAATTCTGTAACCCTTTAAAAGACAGGGCTTTCAGGTAGTACAGGCTGGCCACCTTGTGGGGATTTTCGGCATATTCAAGGCCCCTGTTGGCAAAATAAAGGGCTTGCTTGTGATTATTAAGCTCATAATATGAGATCTCAGCTCCTTTGATCGAAGCTTCCTCTGATCGCCCGCCAAACATCATGATTGCCCTGTTGAAATAAGACAGCGCCTCATAAGCATCTCCATTTTCATAGGCTTCCATTCCTTCGTCATAAGCCCTTACCGATGATTGGTACAGCAAAGTCAATGGGATCAGGATCACGGCCATGATAAACAGGATAATGAAAATTTTACCATACATCCATGCTGTAGGGGTATATCTTCTTCTTTCTGTGCTATAGTATGACTTGCGGGCTGTATATCTGGGAGCAGTTGAAATTTGAGGGGACAATAGTTGATAATCGAATTGTTGTTTCTTTACAGGGTCCGAAAGCACCTGGTAGGCTTTGTTGATACGCTTAAATTGCTCTTCCAGATCAGGGTTGCCGGGCTTTTTATCAGGATGATACTGCTTGGCCAGTGTGCGGTAGGCTTTTTTAATCTCTTCTTTAGAGGCGAAGTTGTCCAGCCCCAATATATGATAATAGTTGTCCTTCATCTATCTGGCCAGCTTATAACTCTTACCGGGCAAAGCGCTAACCAAGCCCTTGAATTCCAGGTTGAGCAGTATAGAAGCCAGCTTGCTTACCGGAAGCTGTGTTTGCCAGCTCAGGTTATCAATTAAGATAGGTTGTTGATATTCCTGCAACTGTAAAAAGACTAACTTTTCATCGTCATTGAGCAGGGAAATGTCGTGAGCGCTATGTTGTTCCTGCTTTTCGGCATCCTCTTTCTCCCAGTTCATAATATATTCCACGTCATCCACAGCAGTCAATAGATGGGCTTTGTTCATTTTTATCAGGTTGTTGCAACCTTCCGAGTAGGGCTGGCCCACTTCACCAGGCAGAGCAAATACATCACGGCTGTAGCTGTTGGCTATTTCTGCAGTGATTAGCGCACCTCCCTTTCTTGCCGCCTCCACCACGATTATGGCATCTGCCATGCCTGCAATTATTCTGTTCCTTGCGGGAAATTTTGGAGGTTCAGGTTTTGTGCCGAAGCTATGTTCCGTAAGCAAACCTCCCTGACTGGTCATCTCTCTGGCCGTATTTTTATGCAATGCGGGATATATGAAGTCCATTCCGCTGGCCATTACTCCAACAGTTGACAACTGATGTTTCAAGGCACTTTTGTGGGCCTGTATATCGATACCGTAGGCCAGGCCGCTTACCACCAATACATCATGTTTTTCAAGACCCTCGATGAGCTTTTCTGTGAATTCCCTGCCATATCTCGTGGCATTTCTTGTGCCAACCACTGCCACTACCTTTTTCGCATTGAGGTCAGCATTACCCTGGTAGTAGAGCAGGGAGGGGGCATCGTTGATGTGTTTTAGCCTGTTCGGAAAATCTTTATCAGAGTAAAGCAATAGTCTGGTATTGTGCTTTTCTGACAACTGAAGCTCTTCTTCGGCTCTTTCAAACGGCCTGTGGTTAAGTATGGCTTCCGCAGTAGCCGGACCAACACCTGGTATTTTCAGCAACTTCGCTTTCGTTGACTTAAATACATTCTCGGCTGAGCCGGAATAGCTGATAAGCTGCTTTACAGTGTAATTACCTATGCCGGGGATAAAATGTAATGCCAGTTGCGCCAGCCTTTTCTGATCCATAACTGCCACATGTTATTGGATCTGCTGCCGTAGTTCCTGGAGAAACTCTCTGACCCTGCTGAGGGAATCTATCATATCCATCTTATCCTTGACAGCGGAAGAGTCATTCTTGAGCATTTCTTTGGCTCCTTGCAGTGTGAATCCGCGCTCCTTTACCAGGTGGTAGATCAATTTTACATTTTCGATATCATCTATGGTAAACTGGCGATTACCTTTCCGGTTTTTCTTTGGTTTGATTATATCGAATTCTGTTTCCCAGAAACGAATGAGCGAAGTAGCCACGTTGAACATAGCTGCCACCTCTCCGATGGCATAGTACTTCTTCTCTATGGTCTTCTCTTTGTACGGCATGAATTATTCAGTCTTGAATATAAGTAATTATCCCACTATCGTCAATCTTTATTTTTACTTCAGGGAAATCTTTTTCTGTGAGTTGCTGTAAACGCCTGATAACCTGCTTCTCAGGGTCGATACTCGGTCCACCGGGAGCATGTTGAATAATGGGGGTTACTTCTGCATACAGGAATTTGCCCTCACTGTTTGTAAATACTTTTATGATTGGCGCCAGGCCATTGTCGCCTCGTAAGTTAAATCTGGCATACGTAGCAAAATTTCCCAGACTATAGCTAATAAATCGTTCTTTGTATACTTCTACTGCTCGTGTAACGTGCGGCCCATGACCAAAAACCACATCAGCGCCAGCATCAATTACATGATGTGCAAATTCATAGACATTTCCCCGGTTTTCTCCATAGAAGTATTCATTTTCACGGGTTACATGCTGATATTTACTTCCTTCGGCACCTCCATGAAAACTCACGATCACAATATCACTGATGGAATCCAGATGCGCTATTATTTTCCCTGCATTGGATAGATCATTGATGCTAACGGTACCTGTATTGGGTGCAAAGGCGGCAAAACCATATTTCATGCCTTCCATTTCAAAGGTTGTGAAGGGCCTGGTAAGCAGACCGGCATGTTCTATCCCGAGGGAGTCCAATGTCCTCATGGTGTTTAACCTGCCGGGGTCACCAAAGTCACCAGCATGGTTGTTGGCCGTGCTCATCACATCAAAACCCGCTTCTTTAAGCCGCTGAGCCATATACTCCGGAGACCTGAAGATATAACATATTTTTGGGTCTTTGCAGTATTTAGGATCACCACCTTCGTTTAAGATCACACCTTCAAGATTGCCAAAGGTGATGTCTGCATTTTGCAATATTGGAGTCACCTCCGCTAAAAGCCCTCTTCCCTCATCAGGAGGCAGGTACCAGGATTCGGGAAAATTAGTGCCTAGCATAATGTCGCCCACTCCGATAATGGAAACGGTATCTTTAAATATCCTATGTACATTTAGCTCAACCGTATCGGGTATGTACCGGGCTGCCGTGGTATCGACCGGTATTGTAACCGTATCAGTTTTTGCAACTTCAGGTTGGTCACCGGCAGCGCCCGGTCTTTGTGCTACTTTACATGCACTAAAAATAAGCGAAAGCACAATAACAAGACCGGTATATTTAAATAGTGGCTTTAAGAAAACGTCAATGTCTGCGTTATGCTCGTCCCAAAAATGCTTTTCCCGACAACTGTACGGGACTCCGCTTTTTTGGGCTTCACAGGCCCTAGCTCCCCCAAAGCGGCTTCGCGAAGGTGAACTTGACCTTAACGTTTTCTTAAAGCCACCTTGAGTTTTCGTACAAGTACTGATTAAGGGATATTTCATGGATTAAAAGGGCGGCAAAAATAGCCAAGATAATTGATTATCTATGAATGAAAAATGAAAAATCTGAAATAGAAACTCATAAAAATTTATTGTAAGGCGTTAATGTCACTACTCGTTTTCGAGTTTCTTTTTAATTTCAGAAATCACTTGATCCAGCTCTTGTCCGGCTTCCTTCAGCATATTTTTATAACTCTTGTAGCCATCGTTGGGCAATTCCTTATCCATCAGATATACCAGTCCAAGGATCCTTGCCAGGGGCCCTCTTACATTGTGAGCGTTAAGAAAAGCATATTCCATAAGTCGCTTGTTTTGCTGTTGTATTTTTTGTGTTCTCTCCAACACCAGGTCTTCAAGTGTTGCATTAACCGTTTTTATTTTCTCATTATAGGTCTGTAACTCTTCCGCCTGGGCCTTCAATTCTTCTGATTGCTGCAGGATCTCATCCTGCTGTTCTTTCAGTGTATAATTAAGGCGGCTCTTTGCTTTCATATTTCTGAATAAGAAAAATGATAGAACGGATAATAATATAAGGGCCATGATAATGATCAGGTTAAAACGTCTTTGGTTATGGATCACAATAGCGCTGGCTTTAGCTTGCTCCTCAAGCAATTGCTTCTCCAGTTCCTGGTTTTCGGTTTCCAGTGTAATCTGCTGATTGGCTAGTTCAATGTATGATTCGGGAGCATATATTGTATTATGCAGGTCACTATAGATCTTGTGATAGTGATAAGCATTGGCGTTGTCACCCTTAGAGGCATATGCTTCAGCAACTATTCTGGCTACACGTTCAATACCTTCGGTGGTAACCCCTTCAATACTAGCCATTTCTATAGCTTTAATGCCATTTGCGATACATTCATCCATATATCCTAAGTGGTAATGAGCTTCTGAAATGGTACTCAGTGTCATAATGATCCCCCTGGTAAAATTGAGGATATTATACACCTCAAGACCTTTTCCCGCTTCTTCCAGGGCCTTGTTAAAATTGTTATTTAATAAATGGACCTGGGCTTTACGGTTTTGAATGTAAGCGAAGGTACTGGAGATCTTCAGGTTTTTACTGATCAGATACGTGAGAACAGAATCGTATTTATTTAACGCCAGGTCATAACGGCCCTTGTCTTTATAAACCGTACCCGTATTTATAAATGGAGAAGTATAGATTACCGGTGCCTTTTGTGCATAGTCGCTAGCCTTTGCGTAGGCCTCCAAGGCCCGGTCATAGTTCCGGGTTATCCGGTATATTTCACCCATTAAATTCCAGCCTCTTGCTCGTAAATAGAGGTCTGGCTCACTATTTTGGTCAATAGCCATGGATTGCCTGGCATATCGCAGTGCCATGGTATAGTTTGCCTTAATATCCAGATAGGTATAAGCCGTACTTATCAATGTCTGAGCTTTATAGTGCGAATTGCCTGCTTTTTCAAAGGCCTCCAATGCTGTGGTAGCATAATAATTAATATCATCAGCATCCCGTACAAAATCTAGCAGAGCATAACAGCTCAATCCTATTCCAAATGTATAATCTATCTGGCGTGATATCGCCAGGGCCTCTCTTGCGCGTTGTTGCCCTTCGTCTCTGGAGATGGTCAGTGATTTGGATAGCGCTACCAATGTCTGCACCCGCACCGTATCATGCTGGGCGTTGTTAAGAGCTGCATATAAGCTGTCATTTTGGCTATATAAATTTGAAAAAAAAGAGACGCCTGAAACCGCAAGAATCAATAGTTTGAAAAGTTGTAACCAGGTCCTCATTTTTACAGATCAATTTAATATTAATTTACTTCTTTTACTAGTAAAAAGTAAGCCCTGAGAGCGTGGATGTAGTATCAATTAGTTCCTATGGCACCTGCTCTTCCGCCACCTTGAATGTCAGATCGTTTGCAAAAAGGTTCCTTTCGTTATTCGCAGGTAATATTTTGATAGCTTCCTTTAAAAGGAGAAATCGAACGGGGGTTTTATCAACTACATAGGTGAAGGAGCCTATATATCGTTCGCTTTTTTTGAGGTGTACAGGACCGGTGGTTTGACCAGGGATCAGTAGCTGGTGGTCAAGGCGCAATACAAATCCCTCCGGGTATATGCGTATTTCATGGTCGCTGTGGTTGACCAGCCTTACGGCAAGGTGAAGGGTGTCTTTTATATGATAGCTCCGAAAGCGAGTATTAATACCTGCTGTGGCAATTTCCGTACCCCCCGAATGTATGAACGTATTCATGCCGTTGAGGACCTGATATGATTTTTGGGCATTCTCATCTAATTCCGGCATAAAGACTATTACTTTTTCTTCAATTCCATAACTACCGGAGTAATTGTTGAATACTTCTTCGGATAGCCGCCAGTCGAGTGTAATTGGATGTCCTCGAAAATTTACCTTTAGCTGATATTCCTGGTTCATATCACCCGCTAAACCTGTGGTAGAATAGAACAACCGGCTGTTGATGATGGAAAACTTTAATTTTAAGTGGACGATGTTTTCAGGAGTGATTGCCGTAGTGGTGTCGAGATTAACTGGTTGAACAGTATTGCCCTCTTCAGTGGACAATCGAAAATCATTTGGCGTTAATGTTATGGTATCTTTAGTGGTGTTCATCATACTCAGTAACACGATCAGCTCTTGTGTTCCTGGGTTGGCCAATAGTCTTGCCCTTACCGTCTGGCTGGTGTTTTCAGCCGTTCCGAAATCAACGCTATATGCAGGATTATCAGTCATTACCCCACCAATGTATTGGGCATGCTGCTTATCGATTGATTTTCCACACGAGAAAACCCAAAGACTAATAGAAATTAAAATGATGTTGCGTAAGATCATGCTATAAAAATAACCGCTTCGGATCCATTTTGAAAATGAATATCGAAGCGGTACCATTCACACACACTTATGAAGAGTTTTTTTATTTTGGCGACCAGATGGTGTAACTGTTCGGAGGGCATTGGATCTTCACCCACCTGCCGCTTTGGGTTACCGGCTCCCAACTGGAATGACCGGTATAATCTTTAATTCGGGTGTTGCTCCAATTTGTTTCCACCCATCTTTCCACCCAACTGTTGGAATCGTTAAGGTATACCACCAGACCGGGAGAACCATTTCTTCTGGCCACGTATTCGTCATTATCAGTATAAAGTATGGAGGTAGAACCAACGGCCTTGTTCCTATGTATCCAGATCAGGTTGTTAAGCTTGCTTTTATTGAGCCACTCTTCGTAATCACGGTAAAATACAGTGGGATACCCCTCGTGAGTCATAATGTAGGCATAGGCGTGCATTTTATCCCATATTATATCCGTGTCATGATTAGCTACGAAAGTTACTGCTTTGGTCGGATCACGTTTCCACAGCATGTCGTCATTTAACTTATTGAGGTTGTTGCCGTCAAAAGCTTCATCCATTCTATAATAGCAGGCAAAATCAAAGGCAGATGACTTTCTGTTGGTAGAGTTAACCCAATTTTGGAGTAGTTGAGCGTTGCCATCCCAATATTCTCCCACGGCAAAACCACCAACATTATTCATCCAGTCTCTTACTACCCAGCCCCCGAAACCTTTAACATAGTCAAAGCGGAAGCCGTCAAACTTCATGGTGTTTTTATAGTACTTGCCCACGCCATCGCTTCTCTTCCATAGCCAGTCCTGTACGTAGGGTACAGAGTGGCTCAGATCAGGAAATCCACCAAAGATGCCCTCATCACTGGATCGGTATCCATTGGGATGAAAGTCGTTGTAAGATCTGTTGAACTTACCGGAGGCGGGGTTAAAGTCTGTGTATGTATTACTACCTGTATAGGGGTTATACTCCAGGTCACCCCCGCTGTTGTGGTTGATCACAATATCAGCGTACACATCTATATTGTAGTTGTGGGCTGTGGTAATGAGGCTCTGGAGTTCGCTTTTTGAGCCAAACCTGGTTTCCGTGGACCCATGCTGATTGTAATTACCGAAGTCGAAATAATCAGCCGGATCATAGCCCATGGAGTAGGGGCCGTTTTGTGCTTTGGAAACCGGGGGTAGCCAAATGGCAGAAATACCGGCAGCATCCCATGAGGCAATTTTGCTCTTAACAGTGTTGTACCAGGTGCCTCCTGCAGGTACATCCCAATAAAATGCCTGCATCAATACTCCACCACCGGGTCCGGGGTTCCTTCCGTCTTCTCCGTAGTTCTTTTCGGATTCGACAGACTGCCGGGTGACGTCTATGGCCTGCTGCGGACGCTCTATTTCCGGTTCGGTGCAGGCCAAAGCAAAAATCATGACACAGTAGTGCCAATTGGTTTTCATAAAATTTATCATAGGTTGGGTTTTTGGTTGAAACCTTAAATTGGCAAAAAACACTTAAAAAATGCCGAATAGGTAAGATTAACTACTTATATATCAATGAGAAGGATACCGCAAACGTTTGCATAAAATTTTCACCCCTTATCGGTGTAAGTTTTATGATTTTGGGAGAAAATACGGGTGAAACCAGAAGGAAATACACTTCAATTTAAGCTGCTGAATGGCTGAAAGTCACTTAGAGGTTTCTTACAAATACTAACTTAACACTAGCAATCAAATATAACGAATAACATAACTATTTTCTGGCTGTTATGTTATTAATTTTAACCAAATCACATCGAAATGACAAAAAATAAAAATATACATGCTCTATATTCATTGACTTTTTCATTCCTGTTTGTTTTTGTGTTTATGGGTAACTCCATGGCTCAGCAGCAGCAGCGTCAGGTCAGGGAGGATTTTAGTGAGGATGAACTGGAATCATTTGTAGATGCATACGAGGAGGTATTGGAGATCCAAATGGAAAGCGAGGAGAAAATGAAGGAAGCCATCGAAAAGGAAAATCTGACATTGGAGCGTTTTAATGAAATTCTCACTGCTCAGCAGGACCCCACCTCGGAGGTTCAAGGATCTGCCGAAGAAATGGCAGCTTTCAACAATGCTGCACAAACCATTATTAAAGAACGGCAGGAAACCGAAACTAAAGTAGTATCAGCCATTGAGGATGAGGGTATCGATATAAACACCTACCAGGAGATCATGCTGGCCTACCAGTACAGTCCCAAAGTAAAAAAGCAACTAGATGCTCTTTTAGAGGATTAGCTTCTGGTTGCTGGTTTGCTAGTCACTGGTTACTGGTCACTAGCTTGGTGATGAAACTTAAAAAAACTGAAAACTGAAAACTGAAAACTGAAAACTGAGAACTGTGAACTGAAAACTGAGAACTGTGAACTAATCCAATGGAACGGTCTCTTGTTTCGATATCTCTATCAGCTTTTCATATTCTTCATTGCTCAGGTCGCGTTGAAAGAAGTTGATAGGGTTGATAGGCTTGTAGTTATACAGCACTTCATAGTGCAGGTGAGGCGCTTCTGACCTTCCTGTGCTACCTACATATCCGATCACCTGGCCGCGTTTTACACTTTCACCTCGTGTAACGATATACTTTGTGAGGTGTGCATACCTGGTCTGGTACCCGTAGCCATGGTTGACAAATAGTACGTTGCCATATGTGGATGAACGGTATGAATGAGTCACCAAGCCATCACCTGTCGCATATACTGGAGTGCCTGTAGGAGCCGTGAAATCCAATCCGTCATGCTCCTGCCATTTCTTTAGGATAGGGTGAAAACGCTTTCCAAATGTTGTGTGCAGTCTTGTTAGCTCCTTGTTATTGATGGGTTGAATAGCAGGGCGGGAGGACCACATTTTTTCTTTTTCGATGATCAGGCCGGAGATCTCATTGTAGGACTTGCTCTGTATATTCAGCTTCTTCCGCAGCCGGTCCAGTTTTTGAAAGGTTCCCACAATCATGGAAGACTGTTCGAGGTCCTTTTCGAGCAGGTCCTGATACTTGTTATGACCGCCAATACCCCCTTCTCTTACTGTTGCAGGTATGGGCTCCGTGTCGAGGATCACCCTATAGATCTTATCATCTTTAAATTGTAATTCATTAGCAAGCTGGTAAGCTTCTTTTAGCTCATCATTGAGGATGTTCCAGTCTATTTTCAGGTCCTCGTTGACAGCTCTCAATTTAGACTCCTTTACTGGTGTAAAGTTAGCCCGGTACAGGTAAATAAGACCTAATGCCAATGCCAGAGAAACGGTCAAAAAGGCCAAAATGTTAATTACTATCGCGCTTTTTGTGGCCCTGATCGGTTCGTATTTACATGTTTCTGTGTTGTAGTAGTATTTTATTTTAGCCATTACTATAAAAAAAAGACGTTGGTTTCCAGTTTAAAAAATAGTTAGTCAAATGACTGATTTTCGTGGGTAGCCAGGTTTAAAAGTTGATGATAGTCTGTATCCGATACCCCTTGTATTAAAAAATTAATAGGGTCTATCTTTTTATTGTCTTTAATTACTTCATAGTGTACATGTGGAGCCACCGAGCCTCCCGAGCTCCCTACAAGAGCTATGACATCTCCTCTTTTCACCCGGTCTCCTTTTTTTACTTTTATTTCGCCCAAATGGGCATATTTAGTAACATAACCAAAGCCATGGTCGATTTCAATATAATTGCCATAGCCAGTCTGCAGATCACTATTGTCCTTTACAAATTTCACCTCACCGTTTCCCGTGGCATATACTTCTGTGCCTCTGGGAGCCGCGAAATCAATGCCGCTGTGCATCACCCGGCCTTTGTGAAATGGGTTTATTCTCATGCCAAATCCCGAAGCCAGTTTTGTATGCTCTTTGTTTTTAACCGGCTGTATGGATGGAAGTGATGACAGCATGCCCCCGTTCTCCCTTGCTATTTGCATCAACTGATCAAAAGATTGGTTTTGGATGCTTGCCTGTCTTTTTAGCTTGTCAATTTTTCTGAAGGTATTTATTACAAGTTTTTTATCATGAAGTCCTTTCTCCATGATCTCCTTGTATTCCTCTACGCCACCATGGCCCGCCTCTCTGACTGTAGCAGGCAGAGGTTCTGCCTCATAGATCTTTCGATAAATATTGTCATCTCTTTCTTTAAGGGCAGTGATGACATTATTGACCTCACTCATCTCGTCCTGAAGCTCCAGGTAATAATTCTGAAGCTCTTTGTTTTCCTTTTTCAGGCGAGCTTCTGTAGGGGAATCAAAATAGGTATTATATATAAAAACAATGGCAATGGACAGGATTAAAGCCACTGACAGCATGCCCAGTAAATTGAGCGTAATGTCCGAAAAAGTGACCTTCGCCCTTTCATAGCGGCAGGTCTCGGTGTCATAGTAATATTTTATTCTGGCCATTAATATTCTATGCTAAAAACTTCTATTTTTGTGCTTTCTCAATCAAAAGACATTAAAAATATTGAGTTCGAAAGCAAGTTTAAAGCTTTAGTTTAACCGCAATATATTAAATTTCTTGAAAAAAAAGTGTTCGGACGCAAAATTATCAAATTTTTTGACATTTCATGAATTCCAGATTAATACGGAAAAAATTCCTAGATTTTTTTAAAGACAAGGGTCACCAGATAGTAGAATCAGCGCCAATGGTGAACAAGGATGATCCCACGCTGATGTTTACCAATGCTGGTATGAACCAGTTTAAAGATTACTTTCTTGGTAATAAAAAACCAGTTCATAATCGAGTAGCAGACACGCAAAAATGCCTCAGGGTATCTGGTAAACATAACGATCTCGAAGAAGTGGGTCTGGATACCTACCACCACACTATGTTCGAGATGCTGGGCAACTGGTCCTTTGGTGATTATTTTAAAAAGGAGGCCATTGCCTGGGCGTGGGAGTTACTAACAGAAGTATATGCGCTTCCCAAAGACCGGTTATATGTAACTGTTTTTGGTGGAGATAAAGGCGATAACCTTGATGTAGACCAGGAAGCATATGATTTTTGGAAAGTAATAGTTGATGAAGACAGGATCCTGTACGGGTCAAAGAAAGATAATTTTTGGGAGATGGGGGATACAGGTCCATGTGGACCGTGCTCCGAAATACATATTGATCTCAGGCCGGAGGAAGAGGTGAAGAAAATACAGGGCAAAGAGCTGGTCAATAACGACCATCCTCAGGTGGTGGAAATATGGAACCTTGTTTTCATGGAGTTTAACAGACAGGCATCAGGTGAGCTGAAGTATCTTCCTGCTAAACATGTTGATACGGGAATGGGCTTCGAAAGGCTGTGCATGGCGATACAGAAGAAGTCTTCAAACTACGATACCGATGTATTTACACCGCTGATCGAGCACGTAGCTGATAAGGCTAAAGTTACATATGGTCAAAATGAGCAGACAGATATTGCCATTCGCGTGATTTCTGATCATGTGAGAGCTATCGCTTTTGCGGTGGCTGACGGGCAGTTACCTTCAAATACGGGGGCCGGATATGTGATCAGAAGAATATTAAGAAGAGCAGTTCGGTATGGCTTTACCTTCCTTGACTTCAAATCACCATTTATCTATGAATTGGTACCTATTCTGAGCAGTCAGTTTGGCGAAGTGTTCCCCGAGCTTAAGAGCCAACAGGATTTTATAGCTAAGGTAATAGAGCAGGAGGAGGCATCATTTTTACGCACGCTCGAAAACGGATTGAAAAAGCTGGACGGAGTAAAGGAGCAGATGAAAGGAAGTGGGGAGAAAGTGATAGAAGGCAAGCTGGCATTTGATCTCTATGACACCTATGGGTTCCCTTTGGACCTGACTTCGTTGATTGCGAGGGAGAATGGATTTACAGTGGATGTGGAGAGCTTCAATACCGAAATGCAAAAGCAAAAATCAAGATCGAAAGCGGATGCTGCAAAGGAAACGGGTGACTGGCACGTGGTTGGGGATCAGGACAATATCGAATTTGTAGGTTATGAAAAGCTGATATCCGAAGCTCAGGTGGTAAAATACCGTACCATAAAGCAGAAAGGTAAAGAGGTTTACCAGGTGGTATTGAATAAAACGCCGTTTTATGCGGAAAGCGGGGGTCAGGTGGGCGACCAGGGCTACCTTGAAGCTAATGGTGAGAAGGTGACTGTGCTGGACACCAAAAAGGAGAATGATCTTATTGTTCATTTTATAGATAAACTACCAGCTAACCTTGAAGCGCCCTTTAAGGCGGTAGTCAATGAGAAAAAACGTAAGCAGACGATGAACAACCACTCTGCAACGCATTTGCTTCATGCAGCGCTGAGAAAGGTGCTGGGCGAACATGTAGAGCAAAAGGGTTCGCTCGTAAATGAAAAAGTGCTGCGGTTCGACTTCTCACATTTCCAGAAGATGTCAGAAGAAGAAATAGCCCGGGTGGGACAGATCGTCAATGAGAAGATCAGGGAAAACATCACTTTGGACGAAAAGCGTAACATTCCTATCGAAGAGGCGAAAAAAATGGGCGCTATGGCATTGTTTGGTGAAAAATACGGTGATTTTGTTCGTGTGATCACTTTTGATCCCGGGTACTCCGTGGAGCTTTGCGGGGGTACACACGTTTCTGCTACAGGCGCCATCGGTTTCTTTAAGATCGTTTCGGAAAGCTCAATAGCTGCCGGAGTGAGAAGGATAGAGGCTATTACAGGAGAGGCCGCAGAAAATTTCATCAACAGTCAGTTGCAGTTGATCGATGAGGTAAGAGAGATGCTGAAAAACCCCAAAGATCTGAAAACAGCGGTTGCTAGCCTGTTGGACCAGAAAAACAAGCTGGAGAAGGAGATTGAAGGCATACATGCCGGGCAGGCACAGAATTTAAAAAAGGAGCTGCTGGGCAAGGTAAAAGAGGCAAATGGAGCCCGTGTTATCATTGAAAAGATTAAGTTGCCCGCCGGGGATGCGTTAAAGACCCTTTCTTTTGAGCTAAGAAATGAAGTGGAAAACCTGTTTCTGGTGTTGGCGGCAGACATTGATGGCAAACCTCAGGTAGCCGTGGCGATAGCAGATGATCTGGTAAGATCAAAAGACCTGCATGCCGGAAATATTGTACGAGAGCTGGCCAAAGAAATACAGGGTGGTGGGGGAGGACAGCCGTTCTTTGCTACTGCCGGAGGAAAAGATATTAATGGGCTCGATAATGTTTTGGAGAAAGCCAAAACGATCATTTAATTTGAAGGCTGAAATGGATAAAGCAACAAGGGAAAAGTATACTGCAGTTATCGGTCTTGAAGTGCATGCTCAGCTCCTGACTAATAGCAAGATCTATAACTCTGACTCTACAGCATACGGCAGCCTGCCCAATACTAATGTTAGTGTTATTACCCTGGGGCATCCTGGCACGCTACCAAAGCTGAACAAAAAAGTAGTGGAGTATGCCATTAAAATGGGGCTGGCCTGTAACTGTGATATCAGCAGGACGCAGATATTCGACAGGAAAAACTATTTCTATCCCGATCTTCCAAAGGGCTATCAGATCACGCAAGACAGAACGCCCATTTGCCGAAAAGGCTATGTTGCTGTATCTCCAAAGGACGGTGAGCAGCGGAATATCGGCCTGAATCGTATCCATATTGAGGAGGATGCCGGTAAGTCTATACACCTGCCCGAAGAAGCAGATACACTTGTTGATTTCAACCGGGCCGGGGTTCCGCTTATAGAGATTGTAACGGAGCCGGAGATCAGGACGTCCGATGAGGCATACGCTTTCCTGACGGAGGTGCGCAGGCTGGTACGATACCTTGAAATATGCGATGGCAATATGGAAGAAGGTTCGTTGCGCTGTGATGCGAATATTTCTGTAATGCTCAAAGACGCTAAGGAGTTTGGTAAGAAAGTGGAAGTGAAAAACATGAACTCCATTCGTAACGTACAGCGCGCTATTGACCATGAGATCGAGCGACAGATCATGGAGATCGAAAAGGGCAATGTCATTTTTTCCGAGACCAGAACTTTCGATGCCAATACGGGAACTACTTCCGGCATGCGCACCAAAGAGGAGCTTAACGATTACAGGTACTTTCCCGATCCTGACCTGAGCCCTTTACACGTGTCTGAGGAATGGTTAAAAGCTATCGAAGAGTCTATGCCCAGCCTGCCGCGAGAGCTTTTTGAAAAATATGTAAGGGAGTATGACCTGCCCGAATATGATGCGCAGGTGCTTACAGATACCAGGGAGATCGCACTTTATTTCGAAGGGCTTTGTTCTAAAACGACCAATTATAAAGCCGCATCGAACTGGATAATGGGACCAGTAAAATCTTACCTGAATGAGGCTTCCATGCATATCAATGACTTTCCCATGACCACAAGTATGCTGGCCGAACTGATAGAATTGGTGGATAGCAATAAAGTAAGCTATACAACTGCCTCGCAGCGCCTTTTTCATGAAATGCTGAGGCAGAGCGGAAACAGATCAGTCTTGAAGGTGGCAGAAGAGCTCAACCTGGTGCAGGATAGTGACTCTGATGCAATCGGTGCCCTGGCTGATGAGATATTGGCTGAATTTCCGGATAAAGTAGTTGCCTATCAAAAAGGACATAAGGGTCTTTTGGGGATGTTTATGGGAGAGCTGATGAAAAGGAGCAATGGCAAAGCTGACCCTAAGGTGGCTAATGAACTATTAAGAAAAAAGTTAGGTTAATCGCTAAAAAACATTGAAATGAATTTTATTAAAGTTGTAGTTATATCTGTTCTTGGTTTCTGGGCTTGCTCATCAGACTCTGCATCACAGGAGAAAAGTAAAAATACTATCACGCTTTCAGGTACTGTAGGTTACCCGCAAAAGAATGGGCTGATCCTGCTTGAAAGGTTTGAAGGTACCAATCCTGTACCATTTGATACCATCACACTAAATGAAAATTACACTTTCAGGGAGCAGGTATACATACCAGTTGCAGGGTATTACCGACTTAACTTTTACAATAAACAGGCAGTGCCCCTCATTTTGGATAAAGATAATGTAGAGGTAAATGTAGATGGAAACGATCAGCGCGGCTTTTTCCAGGTAAATGGATCCCGTGATCATGATTTTATCAATGATGTTCAGGAAATGGCGCAACAGTTTCAGTCTTCAGATGAAGTCAGGGACATTAACAGCAGGTTTATGACTGCCAATGAGGCAGGAGATGAAGCCACTATGGATGCACTAAGGGCTGAGTATATGAGTATGGACGCTGAATTTAAAAATGAGATCAAATCCAGAATTGATTCGATCGGTGCATCTCTGGGCGTAGTAGAAGTGTTAAAAGGTGGCAGGTACCTGGACAAAGACAAAAATTATGAATTCTATCGTAATTATGCCGAATTACTAAAGAAGGAAATGCCTAACTCCACAGTTGCGCAGGATTTTGTGAAAGAGGTGGAGCAAATGGGTAAGCTTGCAATCGGACAGGTTGCCCCTGATATTGCGCTTCCGAGTCCTGATGGTGAAATTGTTAAACTATCCTCATTGCGTGGCAACTATGTATTGGTTGACTTCTGGGCTAAGTGGTGCAAACCCTGCCGCATGGAAAATCCTAATGTGGTAAGGATGTACAACAAGTATAACGACAAAGGGTTCGAAGTATATGGAGTGTCTCTTGACAGAAAGAAAGAAGATTGGCTTCAGGCTATTGAAGAAGATGGCCTACACTGGACCCAAGTTTCGGACTTGAAGTATTGGAACTCGGAAGCCGCCAGGCTCTACAATATCAATGCCATTCCATTTGCCCTGTTGCTTGATCCGGAAGGGGTCATCATAGGCAAGAATCTACGAGGCAAAGAACTGGAAAATAAACTGGAAGAGATCTTTGCAAATAAATAGGGGTCTTTTAAAAGCACTAGTTAGTTAAACAGTGGCTCTGAGAAAACGTCAATGTCTGCGTTATGCTCGTCCCAAAAATGCTCATCCCGACAACGCTACGGGACTCGGCTTTTTGACACTTCACAAGCCTTGACCTTAAAGTTTTCTTAAAGCCACTTAGAGTTTTCTTACAAACACTAAGTGGTTCATGGCTCCCGGGTTGAAGTTTAAAAACCGGGCACTGCGAGCCCTTTCCGGTTCCTATTTCATTTTTATTCGGGCAATGTTGTCATTGAACCGGCCATTCTTCAGTTGCCAGATCTGGTATTCCCTGTCAGGGACATCACCATTTTTATCAAAATCGAGGGAGCTGTTCACTCCATCATAATCTATATCCTTGCCAGCCTTGAGTAGTTTTCTCACTTCAGTCAGATCTTTGGCCTTAACCTTCTTTCCGGTATGGGATACAGCCCTTATATGTTCTGCTAAAGCCGTGGCATCAGTGGTATTGCCTTGTATCATCGCCAGCGCAAACAAATATACAATGTCGTAGACATCTGCTGTTTCTTCGTACTCAGGTCTTTTGCCATACGTCTTCTCAAATTTTTCTTCAAACGAAGTTTCTTTCAGGCTCTTTACAGAAGTGCCATACATACCATCCAGCGCAGGGAGGCTGGCTTTCTCTAAGACATTATCTCCCCTCATGGCATCAGAACCAATAATGGCCGGCCTGTGATCTTTAAATACCTGAGCGCTATCCAATTGATGTGATATGTCGATGATATCTATACTGTTGGAAACAAGGTACAAAACGTTAGGTTTGGATTCCAGAATTTCCGCTACCTTGGGGGAGACGTCATAATCTCGCAGGTTGACAAGCGGACTGTAGTATGCTTCTCCTACAATTTTACCTCCTGACTGCTCGAAATTCTTCTTAAACTCATCAGCCAGTCCTTTGCCATACACATTATTGAGGTAGAAAATGGCAGCGGTTTTATGCCCAAGGTTTTGAGAGGAATAGATGGCAGCCGTTTTTCCTTGCAAGGCATCAGACGCGGCAGTGCGAAACGCCATATCGTTATCTTCCAGGGTAGTCACCTCAACGGAGGTGGCTGAAGGAGAAATAGCTACAACAGGGTTTTCGGCAATCACTTCATTCACTACTTTGATAAAACGACTGGAGCTGGTTGGGCCTATTAACCCGGCAACCTTGTACTTACTTGTCAGCTTTTGGGCCTTGTCAGCAGCAAAGCCTGATTCTGCAGCATCATCGGCAGGTATCAGGTGCAGTTGTTTCCCTAAGATATATCCGGAAGCATTGATCTCATTGACGGCAAGCTGGCCTCCCTGGATTAACTCGCTGGAAAAATCCTTAAATTTTGATATTGGTAGAATGAGCCCGAGGTTGATCGTCTTTCCAGATAACACCAGGGTGGAGTCGACATTTATCGGGAGTGATGACTTTTCGAGGTCAACAGCCACCAGTTCATTAATATCAAGGTTTTGTAGTCCTTCATCCTGGGCGTTCACTCCAGTGGCGATGGAGTATGCAATTGTTAAGACAATTAGTTTTCTCATAATTTTGCCTGGTAAAGTTTTAAAAATGAATAAATATCTTTAATTGAAAGATCTTTAAAACCATCAAGAGATCCATTAAGGGGGATTTCAACTATTTCGATCATTTTATGTTTACATGGGCAACACCTCTCACAAATTCTCCATTTACGATCTGCCATATCTGGTATTCTCTATCCGGAACATCTCCATGCAGATCAAAATTCAACGAACTATTTAACCCTTCATAGTCTATATCATCTCCTTTTTCAATCAGTTGGCGTATTTCAACGATATCCTTGGCCGTCAATTTTTTGCCGGTACTTGATATGCTTCTTAGGTGCCGGGATAAAATTTTGGCATCAGTACTTTGAGCTTCCAGCATGGCCAGTGCAAATAAGTACACGATGTCGTATGCATCAGCCGTTTCCTCAGACTTGGGTTTTACTCCATACCTGGTGTGAAATTTTTGCTCGAAAGAGGTGCCCTGAATGCTTTTAAAAGACGTACAATACATGCCTTCTAAGGCCATAATATTGGCATTTTTCATTACCTGATCACTACGGACGGCATCTGAACCGATGATCACTGGCTTATAGCTTTCAAAGAGGTGAGCGCTTTCTATCTGGTGAGAGATATTAATGATGCCTACAAGTGTAGAGATGAGATACAGTACTTCAGGCTTTGATTCCAAAATTTTCGACAAACGGGGAGTGACGTCATAATCCTCCAGGTTGACCAATGGACTATAACGATCTTCACCTACAATTTTACCTCCGGAGTTTATAAAATTACTTTTAAACTCCTGGGCCAAACCCCTTCCGTACACATCGTCTACATAGAAGATAGCAGCGGTTTTACGCCCGAGGTTATTAGCTGAAAAAATAGCAGCGGTCTTACCCTGAAGAGCATCAGAAGCAGCCGTGCGGAATGCCAGGTCGTTGTCGTTCAGTTCAGTGATCTCAATAGAAGTAGCAGTAGGAGAAATGGCCAGTACAGGGTTTTCAGGTAGCACATCATTGACTATTTTTATAAAACTACTGGAGGTAGTAGGGCCAATTATACCACTTACATTGTAATGCTTGATCAATTGTTTCGCCTTATCAACTGCAATAGCTACTTCCGAAGCCTCATCAGCAGGGATTAAAAATAATTCCTTATCCATTATTTTCCCGGAAGCATTAATCTCATCTACCGCTAATTGTGCCGCACGTATCATTTCTTCCGAAAACCCGCCAAGGGTAGACATAGGCAGGAGCATTCCCAGGTTTATAGTGCTGCCGGATAAAGCCTTCACTGAATCCACATCAATAGGCAGCGAAGATTTGTTCAGGTCAACAGCAACCAGTTCGTCTATATCGAGGTCTTGTACGCCATCATCCTGAGCTGATAGGCTGAGCGTAATGCATGTGGTCGCTAAAAAGATAGTTAGTTCTTTCATTATTTCTGATGTTTCTGACTTATTATCCCACTGACTGGATTCTACCGGTCTCAACTATGCAAAATCTTCTGCACCAGTATCTTGTGAATCATAAGCGGATCAATTATCAGTAAAAAAAATCCTGCACATCGAGGATAAAGAAGTAACTGATCCCGGTAAATTTTAATAATATACGAAGTAAAATCGATTTTGTAAAGCAGTATACCTAAATATCAGTATGTTGATAAAATGTTTAGCACATCCAGCAAACCGTGTAATGCACAGACTTTTTTCGTGGTAATGTAGTAGCCGCCTATTCAGGGCTAAGCATGCCGGAAAGATACTTAAGTTCCACCTCGGCTTGCTTGGCGGCAAATGCGGCATCCTGATACCTTAGCTCTGCATTAATAAGATTGATTTGCGACTCCCTAAGCTCCAGTGCGTTAGACAATCCTATTTGATATCTTTCCTGTGCTATTTCATTGTTTTCTTTAGCAACATCCAGGTTTTCCCCCTCCAGGGCTAGCAGGTCCAGGCTGTTCTTATAATTGACAAAGCGGGTCTTAATGGCTGTATTGTATTCCAAAAGCTTGTCTGCATACTGATATTGAGCAGACTGGTACTGGATCTTTGTATTTTCAATGCGCCTTTGAACGTTGAAGCCATCGAATAACGTCCAGCGGGCAGTAAGCCCATAAGTAAGGTCATCAGAGCTGCCACTCAAGACGAATCCTGCCGGAGATTCGAAGTTGGAACGCGAGTAGTTAGCAAAAAGGCCTACCTCTGGCAATCTGTCTCCTTTTGTTATTTTTTCATTATGAAGGGCAATGATTTGCTCTTTACGCAGCGCCAGCAATTCCGCATTTTCTGACTCCATGTTATCCAGCAATACTGCCAGTTGCAAATTCTGAT
This sequence comes from Fulvivirga imtechensis AK7, assembly GCF_000331535.1. Taxonomy (GTDB): domain Bacteria; phylum Bacteroidota; class Bacteroidia; order Cytophagales; family Cyclobacteriaceae; genus Fulvivirga; species Fulvivirga imtechensis. The sequence continues at coordinate 122,043 of NZ_AMZN01000002.1, forward strand.
CGTTAGTGATAGTATACTCGATCACAAATGGAAGGGTATCGGCTTCAACTTCAACTGCCATTAGCCTCATCAGGTCCAGTTTTTTAATAGTGAAAGTTTCCATTTGTCTGATCATGGCCGATTTGTCAGCATTAAGATCTACCTGCGCCTGCAGGTATTCCAGTTTGGAAGCTTTTCCCAATTCATATTTGTCTTTGGCTATTCGTAGCCGTTCTTCGGAGAGCTCTACATTGCTTTTGTAAAGGGCAAGTCGTTCTTTTTCCTGCGCGGCGGTATAAAATGCTGTGGAGATGTTATATACCAGTAGTTCAATCTGCGCCTGGGTAGCCTGTTCACTTTGTTCATTTAACTCGCCAAGTTGGTCATAGGTAGTAAACATCTTAAACCCATCAAAAATTGTCCAGTTAAGGGCCGCGCCATAGACTTCGCGCTGGTTTTGCGCGCCATCTCTGTTTACCACATCGCCTGAAGCCCTTTGCTGCTCAAAAGACTGCACACCGTAGGTTCTGTTGTAGTCAAGGCTTAAGTCAGGCAGAAAGCCCGCATTGCCCCGTGTGTAGTTATTCTTGGCAATTTGCTGGTTATTACGGGCTATTTTAATAGAATAGTTGTTTTTTAGCGCTCTTTCAATAGCCTGTTGTAGTGTTAATGGCTCCTGCGCATGTGTACATGGCGCCAGAATAAAAGTGAAGCAGATAAAAGTTAGAAATATTCTCATCTATACTCGTGCTAGTCGTTTTTCTTTGCTGGTGACATAACTATAAACTGCCGGGATAACAAACAAAGTAAGTATGGTAGCGAAAACCATACCTCCGATTACGGCAATACCCATGGAGACCCTGCTCTCTGATCCGGCTCCTAAAGCAAGCGCTATTGGCAGTATTCCCAATATTGTAGATAAGCTGGTCATTAATATCGGCCGGAAACGTGCCTTTGCCGCGCCAACAATGGATTCACGGATGTCCAGGTCCTGAGCTTTTCTCTGGTTGGCAAATTCCACAATTAAAATTCCATTTTTTGTAACCAGACCGATCAGCATAATGATACCTATCTGGCTAAAAATGTTTAATGTCTCACCAAAGAACCAGAGTGAGAGGAGCGTACCAGCCAACGCCAATGGAACCGTGAACATAATGATCAGCGGGTCTCTAAAGCTCTCGAACTGAGCCGATAGCACCAGGTAAATAAGTATCAGGGCAAATGCAAAAGCAAAGTAGAGGTTATTAGCGCTCTCCTGGTATTCCAGAGAGCTTCCGGCCAGGGCAGTGCTAAATGAGCCGTCAAGTACTTCATCCGATATCCTGTACATCTCATCAAGCCCGGCACCGAGGGTGTAGCCGGGGGAAAGGCTGGCGGAGAAGGTAGCTGATGCAAACCGGTTGTAGCGATAAAGCTGAGGCGGTGTACTTTGCTCCTGCAGGGTAACCAGGTTATCCATCTGAATGATATCGTCTTCGCTATTTTTTACGTAAATAGAACGAAGGTCCAAGGGGTCGTTGCGGTTGTCACGCTCCACCTGACCAATGATGTAATACTGCTTGCCATCTTTTACAAAATATCCAAAACGCTGCCCGCTAAGGCTAAGCTGTAGCGTTTGGGCAATATTTCTAACCGATACTTTCAGATTGCGAGCCTTTTCTCTATCGATAGTTACGTTGAGTTCAGGTTTGTTGAATTTAAGGTCAAGGTCTACAAAGTCAAATACCTTACTTTCCTGTGCTATTTGCTGGAACTCGGGCAGTACTTCTTTCAGCTTTTCCAGGTTTGGAGCCTGGATAACGAATTGCACAGGCAACCCGCCTCTGCGGTCCCCGATGGTCTGTGGCTGTGTTACAAATGCTCTTGCACGTGTATTTCGAGCAATTTTGGGCTTAAGGTCATCTACAATTTGCGTCTGACTTCTTTCCCGCTTACTGGCATCGGTAAGCTGAACGATCACGAAGGCGGAGTTTACAGAGGATGATGCACCAAAGCCGGGAGATGTAATTGAAACAATAGATTCATGTTCAGGCACTTCTTTTTGTACCAGGTCGATCATCTGGTCTACATAGAAGTCCATATATTCAAAAGTGGCTCCTTCGGGGCCAGTAGCAATTACCCTGAATGCGCCTCGGTCTTCAAGTGGCGCCAGTTCGTCAGGTATTTGCTTGATCAACAGGTAAATACCTGCTCCGGAAGCAATAACAATGACGAACGCCAGCCAACGGTATGTCATAAATCTTTCCAGGGCATTGCCATAGATATCGTTGAGTTTCTCAAAGAAGGGTTCTGTCTTGCGGTACAGCCAGTTATGACGCTCTCTGTGCTTCAATAGCTTGGAAGACAGCATGGGGGCAAGCGTTAACGCTACAAAGCTGGAGATAATAACTGACCCTGCTACTACCAGACCAAATTCTCTGAACAGGCGACCTGTAATTCCCTGCAAAAAGATGATTGGGAAAAACACTGCAGACAAAGCTACTGTTGTAGAAATTACAGCAAAGAAGATCTCTTGGGTACCTTTTTTTCCTGCTTCGGCCGGTTTTTCACCTTTTTCTATTTTCGCGTAGATATTTTCCAGCACCACAATGGCATCGTCCACAACCAGTCCGATAGCCAGCACTATACCCAGCATAGTAAGCACGTTGATGGAGAAATCGAATATGTACATTAAAAAGAAGGATCCTATCAATGAAATAGGCACCGTGATCACCGGAATGAAGGTAGTACGCCAATCTCTCAGAAAAGCGAAAATAATAAGCACCACAAGGAAAAAGGCCAGGTAAATAGTCTGTTGTACCTCGTTGATGGAGTCCTGGATGTATTCGGTATTATCGAAAGAGACCATCACTTCGATATCCTTCGGCAGGTTGCGTTTGATATCTTCCAGTCGCTTATAGAACTGTGCGGCAATATCCAGGTTGTTGGTTCCGGGCTGCGGCACAATGGCGGTGATCACCATGGGTATGCCATTATTTTTCAGCATGGTGCGGTCATTTTCAGGGAAGAATTCCGCCCTGCCGATGTCACGGAAGCGTATTACACCCCCGATGTCTTCCCGGATGATCAGGTCATTATATTCTTCAGGTGTATTTAGCCTGCCGAGGGTACGCACTGTAAGCTCGGTAGCGCTTCCTTCAATTCTACCGGAGGGGAGTTCGAGATTCTGAGCATTAACAGCCTCATAAACGTCCAGCGGGGTCACTTTGTAGGCCGCCAGTTTGTCAGGGTCCATCCATAGCCTGATTGAATATCGCTTCTCTCCCCATATCCGCACCTCGCTAACGCCTTCTATGGTCTGGAAGTTTTCCTTGAATGTGTTGTCAGCAATTTCTGACATTTCCAGCAGATTTCGTTGTTTGCTGAATATCCTCAAGGCTATGATAGGAGAGGAGTCTGCGTCAGCCTTTGAAACGATCGGAGGGTCGGCATCAGGAGGGAGGTTTCTTATGGCGCGTGAAACTTTATCACGTACATCATTGGCAGCAGCTTCCAGGTCTGTATCCAGCCCAAACTCCACTCTGATCGTACTTCTGCCTTCGCGGGATACGGAGCTAAGTGTTTTGATGCCCTCAATACCGTTGATAGATTCTTCCAGAGGTTCTGTGATCTGTGTCTCAATAACGTCTGCATTAGCTCCTGCATAGCTGGTAGATACCGTGATGATAGGAGGATCCACACTGGGATATTCCCTGACACCTAAAAAATTGAACCCCACCAAGCCAAAAATAACGATGGTGATGGACATCACAATGGCCAAAACCGGCCTGTCGATACTAATACTGGAAAGACTACTCATTGTCCTGAATTTCTATTGCTACTGCCGTTCCTTGTCTTAATTGAAGCGTGCCTGAGGTAATCACCGTGTCTCCGGCCGATAATCCAGAGGTAACCTGGATACGGTCCGCTGTCCTTATCCCTGTTTCTATTTCCGTGGATTCAGCTACGCCATTTTTATATACAAACACTTTCTTGCTGTTGAGTTCCGGAATTACCGCTTCCGTAGGGATCATAATAGCATTCTCGTAGGTATCCAGTGTCAACTGAATTTTTACAAACTGGCCCGGAAGTAGCTTATTTTCTTTATTGGCACTGACAGCACGTATTAGCAGGCTTCTTGTCTTCGGATCTATTTGTGGCTCTATGGCATAGATTTCGCCAGTAAATACATCCTTGAAAGCATCTGTAGTGAATTCTATTTTGTCGCCGGCATTGACCTCACCAGAATATTTTCCCGGCACTGAAAAATCGACTTTTATGGGATTGATACTGTAAAGGGTAACAATGTTATCCGAAGGATTAAGATAGCTGCCTTCACTAACAGACCGGAGGCCTATAATGCCATCAAAGGGAGCGCGGATCTGGTGTTTTACAAGCTGAACCTGCCTTACTTTTATGTCAGCCATTGTAGTGTTTAAAGTGGTGAGAACCGTTTCATATTCCTCTTTACTTATGGCTTCTTTTTCCAGTAATTGCTTTTGGCGAAACTCAATATCTTCATTCAGTTTTTTTGAAAACTGCAATTTTTCAATCTCAGCTCTTATCTCATCATCATTCAACTGAACCAGTAGTTGTCCCTTTTTTACTCTTTGTCCTTCTTTGAAATTGATCCTTTCTACAATCCCGGATACCTCGGATTTTAGCGTTACATATTCATTGGCCATTAATGAGCCGGTGGAACGTAGTTTATTATCCAGAATATTCTGCTTCACTACAATGGCTGATACAGGTAGTCTTTCAGGTCCTGAAGAGACAGTTCCGGTGCCTGATGCCTCATTTTTTTCTACTTTAAATTGGGGGTAGACAATAAAACCTACAGCAATGATGACGATGATGCCGATAAGTACTTTTTTAACCGTTGAACTCATAGAAATAGATTATACCGTAAAGTAATGTCTAAACATACTTTTATCTAATACCGCTCGTAAAATAACGCACCAATTCTGAAGAAAAAGTGAAGTAAAAGGTTTTTACATTTCTTTATAGACAAACAACCTGTTATTGTAGACAAACACAAAAATATCATGTTTCTAATCACTTTAACAGTGGCGGCAATCTTAAGTTAACGTGAGTTCGATATTAACTTTTAGTTGATTTTGTGGATAACGACAATCTTTCATTAGGTGATACCCCTTAACTAAGGCGCATCAGAGGCCGTTTCAGGAAAGAGATTTTCGTCATCCAGCAGTCTTTGAGCTGTGAACTGATGTTGCTGTAATTTTGGAATATTGCTATCGATCCAGTCTTTAACAGGATGTTGGAATGAGATACTTTGCATGGCATTCTGGTACATGGTGATGTCCTTTTTATGCGCCTTAACCATCATTTTCAGGAATTCCCTGTCGAAATGGTCGTCAATCAGCATCATGCTATCAATTTTTGCCTGATGTTTTGCATCCAGTGTACCTGAGATGGTCACGCCCTTTTCCTGTGCGATCTTCTTCAGGTTTTCAAGTGAGTGGGCGTGGTCTCTTTGTATCTGCTCTGCATAGCCGCCTACAGCTTCGAGTTCGGCTTTTTCTTTCACCAGATCACCCAGCTTTATTTGCATTTTATCTATCATGCCGGCACTTTTCATGAATACTTCAATCTCGTCATCATCCCAGGTCACGCCTTCTGCTATTTCCTGCTCGTGATAATGAGTTGCATCGTCCTCAATAAGATTTTCATCACCCTCATCTACCGTACTTTTTTGATTATTGCACGCAAGAAGTGCGGCAATGGACATGAGGCAGGTGAGGCTGGATTTTAGTAGCTGTTTCATGGAATTTTCGAAGGTTAAATAGTGTCTCTAAGAAAACGCCAATGTCTGGCGTTACGCTCGCCCCAAAAATGCTCACGTACCTCAGTAAGCTCCGCTTTTTGGTACTTCGCAAGCCTTGACCTTGAAGTTTTCTTAAAGCCACTTAGAGTTTTCTTATAGACACTAAATACTCTCGTAATAACTACCGGCAAGCGGTGATTGTTTTGTCACAGCCTAAATATTTGCCTGATGAAAATGTGCTTAGGCAAGAAAAAAAGAAAAAGAAGAACGTTGACTACGGTAAGCTTTAGTGGTCAGATACAATACCTTTAAATTTAAAAGGTATGTCTTCTCCGTTGTCTTTACCTTTTGCTATTACAGAAGCTTCGATCTCCCAGTTGCCGTTTTCCTGTTGATGTCCTTTGATATAGCCGTTGGTGATAGGATTGTAGCCCCTGTTGATACACCTGCACCTGCTTATTTCAAGGTAGGCATTTATTTCTGCCCAATGGTTCATCTCAAAGGTGGTTTGGCCGGATGACACTTCGAAAATGAGACCATAAGTAATTTGTGCATCTATCCGGGGGTCGCCACCACGGGCAACCTGTATTTCAAAGACAGTACATTTTCCATCTACGATCTCTACGTGGTGGTTTTCGGATTTGATATTACTGTTTTTTGAAACACGGGTAGACAATGTATCGGCTTTTGGATTTTCCTGAGCGTTGCCGGCATGAGTTACCAGCAACACTGCAAGAAAAATAATGCTTAGAATGCTAATTTTCATGGATGATTATTTGGTTGATCTTATCACCTTGCCGGATCTGATCTATCACTTCTAAACCATCAACTACCTTGCCAAAGCAGGTATGGTTTCTGTCCAGGTGAGCGGTGTTATCACGGCTGTGGCAGATGAAGAACTGACTGCCACCGGTGTTTCTTCCCGCATGGGCCATAGAAAGCACACCACGGTCATGGTATTGGTTGTCACCATCCAGCTCACAATTAATTTTGTAACCAGGTCCACCGGCACCTGTTCCGTCAGGGCAGCCACCCTGGATAACGAAGTTGGGGATGACCCTGTGGAACGTAAGTCCATCATAAAAACCTTTTTTAGAAAGGTCAATAAAATTCTTCACTGTGTTGGGAGCGTCCTTTTCGTAAAACTCCACTTTCATAGTGCCTTTTTCTGTAATTATTTCTGCTGTTTTCATTATTGATATTTAATGCTTCTTTTTCAACGCTGATTCCGGGTTGAAAATCCTTTTTCAATTAGTTTTTTGACAAAGCTATCAAATTCTATCTTAATAAACGTTTATTTTGTATGCATGCTGAGTAATCAAACCAAAATGAAGTTGATCAACTGGTGGCCACCCATGTTGGGTACGGGGATCAGTTTGAAAAACGTATCCAAAGATTTCCGCACTTTCGAAGTGGTGATGAAGCTGCGGTGGTATAACCGCAACCTTGTTGGGATCCACTATGGAGGTTCGTTATACTCGATGTGTGACCCCTGGTATATGTTCATACTTATGGCTAATCTGGGGAGCGAATATAAAGTAATGGACAAAGGAGCATCAATTCGTTATGTAAAGCCTGGAAAAGGTACGTTAAGATGCACATTTTATATCAGTGAGGACAAGATCAGAGAAATCAAAGAGGAAATTGATCAGATCGGTAAGAATGACTACACGTTTTTATGTGAGGTGACTAATGAAGAAGGAGAGGTGGTAACTGAGGTGGAGAAGATCGTGTATGTGAGGAAGAAGGATTTTGATTTTGAAAAATTTGAGACAATGAATAGAGGGAAATAGCCAATAGTCACTGGTCATTAGTCACTGGTCATTAGCAACCAGTAACCAGTAACCAGTAACCAGTTCATCCCTGGTAGCCGCAGTTTATCTGAGCAACCGGTCGTTAGGCGTTGGTGGCTTTCAGAAATGGTGGCATCGCCCTACCTTAGTATTAATTAAAGCCAACTATAGACAAGGAAAGTCCCCTGGAGCAAGGTTCTTCAGGGGATTTTTGTTTTTGGGCCACGAAGGCACCAAAGTTTTGTCACAAAGACACCAAGGCACTAAGAAAATCCTGACCACTTGTCCCCGGACCCAGATCCGGGGCCTATGGGAATAGAAGGTAGGCCAAGGTAAACCTTCACGAAAAGCCATAAAAATCCGAAGAAACCGGATTTTCCCTGTTACTATATATTCGTGCCTTTGTGATAACCCTTAAAAATCCAGTGTAAGCTGATAACTCACGGGTTCTTCCATTTCATGATTTAAGTTGGATAGGGAAAGACCCAGAAGCCGGATCTTCACTGTAGAGGTATCGAACATAGTAAGCAGCTCCTCATACAGTGCGGTTATCTGTTTTTCATTTTCAATCCATTTCGTGATGGTCTTACTTCTGGTGATCTGCTGAAAATCATGAAATTTTACTTTTAGTGTTAATGTTTTACCCTTCGTGTTAGATCGTTCCATTCTCATAGTCAGTGTTTTGGTAATATCCACGAGCTCTTTTCGAATTTCTTCCAACTCAGTCAGGTCTTTTTCAAATGTATTTTCAGCACCCAGTGATTTTCTGATGCGGTTGGGATTCACCTCTCTGTCGTCAATAGCACGGGCAATCCGGTAGTAGTAGCGCCCGGCTTTTCCAAACCGTACCACCAGGTCGGCTTCGGCATATCGTTTCAGATCCTGCCCGTTTCTGATACCCATTTTGAACATCTTCTCAGCCGTGACTTTTCCAATACCAAAGAATTTCTCGATTGCAAGCCGTTCAACATAAGCTTCGGCATCCTCAGGTGCTATCAGAAAAAGTCCGTCAGGTTTGTTTACATCGGAAGCTGTTTTTGCGAGGAATTTGTTAATGGATATACCTGCCGAAGCTGTCAGGCCGGTGGTTTCTTTTATTCGTTTCTTTATTTCTCTGGCAATAAGTGTAGCAGAGGGCATATTCTTCTTGTTGTGTGTCACGTCCAGGTAAGCCTCATCCAAAGAGAGCGGCTCAACCAGATCAGTGTATTCAAAAAATATATCTCTGATCTGGTTAGAAACTGCTTTATAGGCATCGAAGCGGGGACGTACAAAAATAAGATCAGGACACTTTCTGGCAGCAATGCTGGAAGGCATGGCCGACCGGACCCCAAATTTGCGAGCCTCATAGCTGGCGGCAGCCACTACACCACGTTCCGAGCTACCACCCACTGCAACAGGTTTACCCCGCAGCTCCGGATGATCACGTTGCTCTACGGACGCAAAGAAGGCATCCATATCTATGTGTATGATCTTACGCACTTTAGTTTTTAGTTCTTAGTTCACAATTCTCAGTTCACCGTTTTTCGTTCTCAGTCTCCCACGCTTCATTCATCGGATGAGATTTGCTTTGCGGAGACACTCATCCCGATGAATTCTTCTTCGAACTTCGGACTTCCCTTAATTACTCAGGAAATACGACCGTTTAAATAATTACGATTTGAAAATACATTGGTTATGTGAAACTTAATAGAACCAAAAGGTCAAAAACTACCTTGAAAGTAAACTATTCATTCAATCAAAAAAGGAGGAAATTTGAAACGTAGAAACTTTGTCCAATTAGCCGGCTTAGGAGCGGGTGCGCTGATGATGCCATTTCCGATGATGGGAAAGAGCATACCGGTGGAGGCGCTACTGGAGTCGGGCATGGATGTGGCCACTAAAAAGCGGATGGCGGATGTAGCATTGAATACTGCCAAATCTATGGGCGCCACATATGCGGACGCCAGAATAGGCCGGTATCTCAACCAATATGTATTTACCAGGGAAGATAAAGTGCAAAACGTGGTAAACACAGAGTCATTTGGTATTGGTATACGGGTGATTGCCGATGGCACCTGGGGTTTTGCCTCGACTAATAATGTTAACCCGGAAGGTATCAAAAAGGCTACAGAGCAGGCCATTGCTATTGCCAAAGCTAATGCCAGGATCCAAAAAGAACCTGTAAAGCTGGCTCCGGTGAAAGGCCATGGTGAAGTAAGCTGGAAAACCCCAATTGAAAAAGATTTTAAAGACGTTCCTGTTTCGGAAAAAGTGGATCTGCTGCTTAAAGCCAATGCAGCGGCCATGGAGAATGGAGCTAATTTTGTTAATTCGGCGCTTTTCATGGTAAACGAGCAAAAATATTTTGCTTCGACAGAGGGCTCATACATAGATCAGGATGTGCACAGGATATGGCCAACGTTTGGAGTAACAGCCATCGATCGTTCTGCCGGGAAGTTCAAATCACGTCAGGCGCTGAGTGCGCCTATGGGTATGGGCTATGAATATATGAATGGCCTGGCTTCTGAAAAGGTGGAAGGGCCTGCAGGTATCACCTTGTATCGCAACAGCTACGACATTGTAGAGGACGCCACCCTTGCTGCAAAGCAGGCAAAGGAGATGCTTTCGGCCAAATCTGTAGAACCTGGCAAGTATGACCTCGTGCTGGAGCCTAACCACCTGGGGCTGACCATTCATGAGTCGGTGGGGCATCCGCTGGAGCTTGACCGTGTGTTGGGCTATGAGGCTAATTATGCAGGAACCAGCTTTGCCACTTTGGATAAGTGGAAATCGGGTGACTTCCAATACGGCAGCAAAATCGTCAATCTTGTAGCAGATAAAACACAACCCGGATCCCTGGGAGCTGTGGGTTATGATGATGAAGGCGTGAAATGCAAAAAATGGGATCTGGTGCGCAACGGTATCCTGGTCAACTACCAGGCCATCCGTGATCAGGTGCATATGATAGATCAGAAAGAATCTCATGGATGCTGTTACTCTCAAAGCTGGAATGATGTGCAGTTTCAGCGTATGCCAAACGTGTCGCTGGAGCCGGGTACTGAAAAGTATTCCGCCAGAGATATGATCAAAGATGTGGAAAAAGGCATTTACATTGCCGGAAGAGGATCTTACTCCATAGATCAGCAGCGTTACAACTTTCAGTTTGGAGGTACGGTGTTCTATGAGATAAAAAATGGTGAGATAGCAGGTATGCTGAACGATGTGGCGTATCAGTCGAATACGCAAGAGTTTTGGAATTCGTGTACAAAGATCTGTGATGAGAACGACTATCGTCTTTTTGGTTCATTCTTTGACGGAAAGGGGCAGCCTTCTCAGGTCAGCGCTGTATCACACGGTAGCTCTACTACAAGGTTCAACGGTGTCAATGTGATCAACACGGGCAGAAATGTTTAAATGTTTTTTCATTAAAACCAGATATTAAGAAAATGGCAATATATTCAGAAGAAGAAGCAAGGCAGATTATGCAGAAAGCCTTGAGCTATTCTAAAGCAGATACCTGTGAGATCAATATGACTGGCAGTGAAAGTGGCAACATCCGCTATGCGCGTAACACAGTTTCCACCTCAGGGCATCGCTCCAATCAGACATTAGTAGTGCAATCCAGCTTTGGAATGCGCTCGGGTACGGCCACAATAGATGAATTTGATGACGCATCATTGGAAAAGGTGGTAAAAAGAGCTGAGGAATTGGCAAAACTCTCGCCCGAGAACCCGGAATTTATGGAGCCTTTAGGTCCGCAGGAGTATGATAAGTCGATCACCTATGTGGAGTCAACTGCAAAGATCACCCCTGAGTACAGGGCAAAAGTGGCCGCCAGCAGCATAGAACCGGCGGCAGCGAAAGATGTAACGGCAGCAGGGTTTTTGGACGATTCCGCAGGCTTCAGCGCTATTATGAACTCAAACGGTCTTTTTGCTTACAATAAAAGTACGAATGTTAACTTTACGGTTACCATGCGTTCCAACGATGGCACCGGCTCGGGATGGTCTTCAAGAGATTTCAATGACGTTAGCAAATTTGATGCATCAGAGGCTTCAAAGGTGGCTATAGACAAAGCTTTGATGTCGAAAAATGCAAAAGCCATTGAACCCGGCAAATACACTGTTATTTTGGAGCCAGCAGCATCAGTACAGCTTTTGAACAATATGTTTGGAGCCTTTAATGCCAGAACTGCCGATGAGGGCCGAAGCTTTATGTCGAAAGAAGGTGGAGGCACTAAATTGGGTGAGAAAATAGTGGATGAGCGGGTGAACATCTGGTCTGATCCGTTGCATCCTGATGTGCCGGCTTCAACATGGAATGGTCAGGGACAGCCGCTGAAAAAGATGAAATGGTTAGAGAATGGTGTGGTGAAAAACCTGGCTTACAGCCGGTATTGGGCGAAACAACAGGGAGTTGAGTCCGTCCCGTTTCCCAGTAATGGGATTATGGAAGGTGGTGATGCTTCACTGGAAGACCTGATCAAAGATACCAAAAAAGGTATACTGGTGACCAGGCTGTGGTACATCAGAACGGTGGATCCGCAAACATTGCTCTACACGGGGCTTACCCGTGACGGTACTTTCTATATCGAAAATGGTAAGATCAAACATCCGATCAAGAATTTCAGGTTCAACGAAAGTCCGATCATTATGCTCAATAATCTCGAAACACTGGGAGAGCAGGTGAGGGTTGATGGTAACCTGATCCCCTACATGAAAGTGCGGGACTTCACATTTACCAGCTTGTCGGACGCAGTTTAATGTTAATCGACTTTTGATATTACCTGGTTATTACTGTGGTGTACCCTCTTGTAATGACCAGGTTTTTGATGTTTAGTGTTTAGTGTTTGATGTTCGTAACTCGTAACTCGTACTCCAAAACATGTTTTTCTTTACACGATTGCAATACGAATCCGGGGATTGGGATGTGGATCAACGTATGCCTTCCAATCTGTTGAATTCATTAGTTGAGTATACAACCCTAAAAGTGGATACCAGGGAAAATATTATCCCTTTGAGTAGTGATGAGATATTCAGGTGTCCGTTTTGTTATATTTCAGGGCATAAGCTGGTGCAGTTCACTAAAAAAGAAAAGGAGAATTTTGAGCAATATATAAAAAACGGAGGTTTTGTATTTGCCGATGACTGTAACCACGATATTGACGGGTTGTTTGCAAAGTCTTTTGAAAGGCAGATGGCCGATATTTTCGGACCACAGGCACTAAATAAGATACCGAACAATCACAAGATATATAACGCCTTTTTTGAGTTTGAAGACGGTCCCCCCACTACTTCGCAGGAGCTCAACGGCTGGGGTGATGATCTTGTGCATGACTACCTGAAAGCCATCGAAGTCAACGGTCGTATTGGTGTTTTATATAGCAATAAAGATTACGGTTGTGAGTGGGACTATGATTTTAGAAATAAACGGTGGTATAAAATAGACAACACAAAATTTGGAGTGAACATTGTGATGTATGCCCTCACTTCATGAGAATAGCAAGTAAATGGAAAAAGATCTGACAAAAATAGAGGAAGAGGTAACCATGCTGGTAAGCAAGCTGTCTGGCCTGAAAAATGAAATAGGAAAAGTGATCATAGGGCAAGAGGAGACGGTGGAGCAATTGCTGATCTCTTTTCTGGCAGGCGGACACGCACTGCTGGAAGGTGTGCCTGGTTTAGCCAAAACACTTATGATCAGAACACTGGCACAAGCCATCGATCTTAAGTTCAGGCGTATACAATTTACCCCCGACCTGATGCCCTCGGATATCATCGGCACTGAGATACTGGAGGAAGATCACACCACTGGCAAGAAGTTCTTCGAGTTTAATAAAGGGCCCATTTTCGCTAACATCATCCTGGCAGATGAGATCAATAGGACCCCACCGAAAACACAGTCAGCCCTTTTGGAGGCCATGCAGGAATTTGAGGTGACGTATTCGGGAAAAACCTATCCGCTGGACCGGCCATTTTTTATTCTGGCCACTCAAAATCCTATTGAACAATCGGGAACTTTTCCCTTGCCGGAGGCACAGCAGGACAGGTTTCTTTTGTATATCAAAATTGGATATCCGCAGGAGCAGGACGAAATGCAAATACTCAAGAGCACGACAGGGGGCAGTCACCAGGAGGTAAAGGAGGTGATCAACGGGCGGGAGATCATCAGGTTGCAGCAAATGGTGCGGGAGGTACCCATCAGCGATGACCTGGTGCGGTATGTAAGTCAGCTTATCCGTGCCACACGTCCCGACACCACTTCCAATTCGTATGTTAAAGAATGGGTAAGCTGGGGAGCCGGGCCACGGGCAGGACAGGCCATGATACTGACCGCCAAAGCGCATGCACTGCTGAATGGACGATTGGCAGTGACCCCTGAAGACCTGTGGCAGGTAGCGCTGCCGGTACTAAGGCACAGGATCATCGTTAATTTTAAAGCGGAGGCAGAGGGTATTACCTCTGATGAGGTTACGCAACATCTTCTCAAGGCCATCAGCCTGCCTTCAAACGGACAAAGGTAGTGAAGCAGGATTACCACGACTTACTCAAGCCGGAGATAGTCAACAGCGTTTCCGGCCTTGCGCTGATAGCCAGGGTCATTGTTGAGGGATATCTTTCCGGTATGAACAGGAGCACAAAGGTGGGAACAGGTATGGAGTTTAGTCAGTACCGCGGTTATGAGCCAGGTGATGACCTCCGGCTGCTGGACTGGAAAATGCTGGCCCGGTCGGGACGGTACTATATCAAGCAATCTGAAATAGAGACCAATATTTCCATCAAATTCATTCTCGATGCCAGCGCTTCGATGGAGCACAGAGAAGACCGGCTTTCCAAAATGGACTATGCACGCGTATTGGTAGCTTCATTAGCCTACCTGGGTCAAACTCAGGGCGATGCCATTGGACTGTTTGCTGTGAACCAAAATGAGGTGTACAGCCTTTATCCCAAGGTGCAAAAGCAGCACTACAACCGCCTGTTATATGAATTGATCCATATCAAAAACAAAGGAAAATGGCCGGTGAACCCTGCTTCTTTTGAAAAGCTTCACGATAGGCGACATAAAGAACTCATCTTTTTTATTACCGATATGTATGAATATGAACAGGAATTGTCCAGGGTGGTAGCCAGTCTGAAAAACTCCCGTAATGAGGTGGTGGTACTGCACATTATGGGTGAAAAGGAAAGCCGGTTTACCTACGAGGGCGCGGTTACTTTCGAAGAAATTGAAACCGGGAGAAAGGTGAAAGTGGATGCCAAAGAGGCAAAAACCACTTATCTAAAGGCGCTGGATAACCGGATAGCAGGGATAAAAGCCGGTTTTCTGGCGAAAAACATCAGCCATGAGCTTTTTTTAATGAATGGACCTATTGCAGAAACACTCAATCTGTTTCTGAAAAAAAGAATAGCGCTGCTTTGAAATGACTTTTCTTTACCCTACATATCTCTGGAGTTTGCTGGTACTGGCGGTGCCGGTGGGTATTCATTTATGGAGTAAAAAGGAGGGAAAGGTGATCAAAGTTGGCAGTATTGAGTTTTTTGGGGCGTCAGATACAAAGAAAAGCAGCAGCGTGAAACTCAATGAGCTTGTGCTTTTTATGCTGAGATGTTTAATTATAACTGTGCTGTCCATCTTACTTGCCGAACCAGTATTGAGATCTAAGCAGCAAAATCAACCGGTACATTATCTGATCGAGCCTGCCCTGGTCCCGGATGAAAGCGTATCTGCTGTCATCGATACGCTTTTGGAAAAATATCCGGTTAGCTATTTGGCGGACGGATTTCCTGCGATCAATGCTGGTGCCACCCCTGCTTTAATGAAGGCCACTCCCAACTACTGGCAGTTGGCAAGTCAAATGGAGCAGTTGTATGCCGACAGTATTGTGATTTTTACCCGCGCACGGCTGTCAGGGTTAAAGGGAAAAAGGTCCGAAGGCGCTGCAAATGTGACATGGATTGTTTTTGAACCGGATTCCACACAGGCGGTTGTTGGCGCAACCCGAACAGACCACCAATTAAGACTAAAACTAGCCAATAGCGCCAGAGATCACCTGTCTTTTGAGGAGCGGACAATACCTCTTAACCGGGTGGGAAATTTACAGGAAAAAAAAGTGGGTGATACCCTGTATGTCAGGATTCAGGATGATCATCCGTGGGTGCCTGTGGCGGCATTGACACCAAAGCAGGTGGTGATCGCTTATGAAACAGACTTCAGCGATGACATGAAATTAGTACACGCATCACTTCAGGCCATTGAGCGATACTTGGAGCGGCCGGTAAACATTAAAACAGTGAACGTTACGGAGGATCTTGCATGGGACACCGTTCCGGATCTGTTGGTTTGGATGAGTAACAGCCCCCTACGCGAAAAAGGAATTAAAAACATTATCTACAAGCCTGATCCTTTGGCACAAGCCATTATCACTGACTCGGCGGACCCTGCCATTTTCAACCTTACCGGTACAATGTATGTCGAGGAGGCGATAAGGACCCACCTGACAGAGCATTTGCTGAAGGTAATAGATGTCAATGCCGGAGCGATGGTAAAAGCGGAGGCGGTGGATGCCAGAGCAGTGGATATGGAGGCCCTGGAACCGGTAATAGCAAAGAACGGGAAAATGGTCAGGTATGATGACGAGGATATTTCCCCGTGGTTTTGGATGTTACTGGTGGTAACCGTGATCGGAGAAAGAGCCCTGGCGCTATATAGAAAGCAATGATGAACGGAGAGCAGATCATATCGAAGTTTCGAAACCGATGGAAGCTCCTGCTTCTGGCGGAAGCTGGTTTGTATGCTGCAGGGTTGTGTGTTTTGACATATTTCCTGACCACCGGCTGGTTCTACTCATTAATAGCCTTTGTAGCCACATTGGCCATCACACTTCTTCTACTCAGGCCCTGGGCGATCAGTCTCTCCAGGGCGGCTGGTTATATCGATCAAAAGCTGGGTCAGGCGGAATTTAGTACAGGATTGCTACTGCAACAAGAAGATGGCCTGTCGGATCTGGCATTGCTACAACGCCACAGGGTGCTCAACTATTTGTCGAAGGAGCTCAAACATTTGTTTCCTCCGCATCATCTGACCAGAGCTGCAGTGGCACTGCTGGTCTGTGTTTTAGCTAGCGTACTCGTACAGCAATCGGGCTTTGATATGGATGACCTGACAAAGTCAGGTACACATGAAACTTTATCGGGCGACTTAACTTTTCAGCCAGAGGATACTACACAAACTAAAACTATACATACACCAGTGCTGGAAAGTAAAAATGTGTACCTTAAATATCCGGCCTATACAGGTTTGAAGTCCAGAAACAGCCAGGAAATGAATATCTCTGCGGTGGAAGGATCGATGGTGACCTGGAGCATTGGTTTGAACCAGCCGGTGTCCAGGGTGGTGATGGAAAGTGGCAATAGCGAATATGACATGCAGCAGAGGGAAGGCCTTTATTCAAAGAGCATAACCCTTCAAGCCTCTGGTTTTTACAATTTCCGGTATTTTGACGATAAGGGGAAAGCTTATGTGTCACCGGTGTATAAGATCGAGGCGCTGGCAGATGAAAAGCCGGAAGTGACCCTGGAAGGTATTGACCAGTTTACCGTTTTCGAACATAACAATGATATGCGTCTGCGCTTCAGCAGCAATATAACAGATGATTTTGGCATATCTCAGGCCCACATCATTGCTACGGTGAGTAAGGGAACCGGAGAGTCCGTAAAGTTCAGGGAAGAAAAGTTGAACTTTGATGCGGGCTTTAAAGCCGGGCATAGATCGCTGTACCTGCAGAAAACGGTGGACCTGGACCAGTTGCAGATGACACCGGGAGATGAGCTGTATTTTTATGTGGAAGCCATTGATAATAAGCAACCACAGCCCAATATCGTCAGGAGCGAAACCTACTTTGCGGTGATCAGGGACACGGCAGCTTACCAATTAGCACTGGAAGGTTCCCTTGGTGTAGACCTGATGCCCGAATATTTCCGCAGTCAGCGGCAACTTATTATCGACACCGAAAAGCTGATCAAAGATAAGCCGAAGATCTCCAAAAAAGAGTTTAACAGCGCCAGTAATGAGCTTGGTTTTGATCAAAAGGCACTTAGGCTGAAGTATGGTCAGTTTATGGGGGAAGAAAATGAATCCGGTATTGCCATTGGCGATAGTGAAGCGGAAGCTGCTGCTGAGCAACATGAGCACGGGGAAGATGCAGATCCACTGGCAGAATATACCCATGATCATGATGGCGACAATGAGCATAACCTGGTGACTGAAGGGGGTGGTCATGAGCATGACGAGGACGATGATGAAGACCCGCTGCACGGGTATATACATGCCCATGATGACCCGGAGGAGGCTACACTATACACCACCTCTGTCAGGGGAAAATTGAGGCAGGCGATGAATGAGATGTGGGATGCTGAGTTATACCTCAGGCTTTTCCAGCCGGAAAAATCGCTGCCTTACCAGTATAAAGCCCTGAAACTGATCCAGGAGATCAAGAACCATGCACGGATCTATGTGCACCGCATTGGTTTTGACCCACCACCTGTCAAAGAGGACAAACGGCTGACCGGAGACCTCAGTGAGGTTGATCCTAAGGTAGAAAAGGAGCGGTTTGAGGTAAATGAGCCATACCCGGCACTCATCCGGTCGCTGGAGAGGATAGGTGAGCTACTTCACGGACCGCTCACCATCACACCGGCCGACCAGGCGCTGTTTGACAGGGCAGGGAAGGAGCTGGCCACTATTGCCATTGAACAGCCGGGCAGGTATTTGCAGGCGTTGGAATACCTGAAAAAGCTTTCCAGCCAGGAAGTGGAGCGAAACTTACAACGAAATATGCTGCTGGAGGTGCAGGGGGTGGTGAGGAGTGCGCTACCACAAAAGCCACCTAACCCGAGCCTGAAAGCACAGTCTTCCGGGGAACTGGATAAAATATTTTTGGAGGAATTAGAAAGATTGCAACATGATTGATCAGGTGCGGTGGATACATATCGAATGGCTATGGCCGGTACTCGGGGTATCAACACTGCTACTGGTGATCTTCCTGATAAAAGAGTTAAAGTCTACCGCCCGGCACAGGCCATTGCGTGTGGGTGTAGCGTTTATAGGGGTGTGCACTCTGGCCCTGATTGCCCTGAAACCTACCGTTCCCCTTCACGGACAGCGCCATTATGCTGTAGTGCTCACCCGCGGATATGCCGAAGCCACGTTGGACAGCCTGAAGCGACTGTATAATGCCCGGGTGATCTACTATGAACCCGGAGGTGATATTTTCGCTTCAGGCCGTCTCTATGATAGTATTTTCCTGTTGGGTGACGGATTAGCGCCATATGATCTCTGGCAGTTGGACAACCGGTCTGCTGTTTACCTCCAAGGCGCTGAGCCTTCTGGTGTGGTCAAACTCAAATATCCCCATGAGGTGACCGTAGGAGCAGAATTGACAGTAGAGGGTGTATTTAGAAATGACAGCGGTAAGAAATGGTTACTCCTCGAAGCTTCAGAAGGCTATTCCGAGGATTCTGTCTTAGTGGAGGGGCAGGAAGAGGTCTTCTTCAGTCTGAAAGCCAATACCAAAGCCACCGGGCGTTTTCTTTACCACATGGCGGTAAAGGATACCCTCGGAAATGCACTGCTGAGAGATCCGCTACCAGTAACTGTTAAAGGGCAGGTGCCACTTAATATTTTGATCATCAATGCTTTTCCTACTTTTGAAACAAAGTACCTGAAGAATTTTCTTGCCGAAGAGGGTCATGCCATGATAGTGAGGAGCCAGGTGTCGCGGGGAAAGTACAGGTACGAATATTTTAACCGGACATCCGCCAGCGGTAATCTGCTGAGTTCAGGGCGCCTGAAAACCTTTGACCTCGTGATCGCGGATCATCCATCAATGACCAGGCTTTCCCTGAGCGAGCTGAGGAGTATGGAAGAAGCGGTGAATAAAGAAGGGGTAGGGTTATTTATACAGCCCGATGAGGCCCTTTTTAGCGCTTCAGCGGCGCCTCTGCTTAGCATGGATTTTATACGTGATGGTAGGGAGGCCACATTGATTGAAGGGCAGTCTTTGAAGAAGCATCCGGTGAATATCGTAGATGACTTTTTACTGCAGCCTGTACTAGAGTCAGAGGGGAGCGTTTTGGCTTCATGGCAGCGACACGGCAGGGGGAAAGTGGGTACTATGGTGCTTAATGATACGTACGTTTTGTTATTGAAAGGTAAAGAAACACTATACCGGCAGTTGTGGACCTCGATTATTGATGCCCATGCACGGACTACCCAAAGTGCCAATGAATGGCATAGCAAATTTCCGGTGGCTTTTCCTCATGAGCCGTATGAGTTTCAGTTAAGAAGCCGGGAGGCTTTGCCTCAGTTATTTAATGACAATACAGCAGTACCTGTAGGTCAGGATATCGATATTCCTGAGCTCTGGTATGGTCGCACCTGGCCGAGGGCAACAGGGTGGAGCCAGCTATCAACGGTTGCGGACAGTACCTACAGATTCAATTACTATGTGGCTGACACGGGGTATTGGGTGGGTATGCTGGCAGAACGAACAAGAAATACCAACCGGCAGCATTTTCAGCAGGTATCAGCAGTAGTGCCTGAAAGCACAGGGTGGCGAGCAGTGAATCTTCTCGGGTTCTATTTTTTATTTATCTTGTGTGTCGGATATTTGTGGTTAGTGCCTAAGCTATGAGAAAGAAACAGAGACTTTTTATCATCATTACCTTTTTGTTTTTTGCCGCGATGCTGTATGTGGGTTATGACATCTCTTCGAGAACAACATTTCCCGGCTCCAAACCCCAACTCAGGGAACGGCTGTTGAACGGTGATGAAGCTCCAGCGGATAGCGTTTCAACCGATAGTATTGGGGTGGAAATGTAATTCATCGTCAATTTCAGCAGTTCATCGGCATAAGTTGTCACTTTGGCGTTATAGTATTTCGTTGAACGGAGGGTTTTTATATCTTAGTATCAATTAAAGCCAACTATAGACAACAGAAAAATCCCTTGAGGCCAGGTCTTCGAGGGATTTTTTGTTTTGTGGGGGATTCCCTTTCCGTCATTCTTGACGCAGCAGAGTGGAGAACAGGAATCTCCCCGAACCCGGGCACTGCCTGAAGCCAATTAGTTAGTAGAAATAAAATAAGCACCTCATACTTGTTTCGTCACTGCGAACGAGTGTAAGGAGTGAAGCAGTCCCCCGTTAAAACGGACACACCGAAAGTCGGTGGACTAACTTTATACAACAAGAGCATCTTTCCTGTTTCCGGATTTCAATCATACTTATCTTATTCCTGTTTTGCCCATAAATCTAAAGTGTACTGATGTTCAATGAGGCTTTAAGGTAAATTATTCATTTTTATAAACGTTTATGGTCGACTATAAACGTTTAACGAACCGGTTATTATACTATGATATCCTAAATTCGTCACTATTATGACTCATCACGGCAAAAATATTACGCTGAAACACCTCCGGATTAAAGGGGAGAAGCAGATAGGTCTCCAGTTTTATCCCGGATAAAATTATTCAGGCTCTCGTGAAGGAGCTTTCGAACCCTAAATGGTTACCTTATTAAGCGCCTCTATTCTTGGATCTGAGGAACTACTATAAAATGTCCAAGCCGAAAGAATTTTTATTTGAAAGGGCAACCGGAGGTACGTACTCTTCAACAAGTATTGTTATAATTATGGACAGGGCGGCAAAAAAGGCAGGAATCAGAAGGAAAGTTACGCCACATATGCTGCGACATAGTTTTGCTACACACTTACTGGAAGTAGGAACAGACCTAAGGCATATACAGGTGTTGTTGGGTCACAATTCCTGCAAGACAACAGAAATGTACACACATGTGGCAATAAATTCTTTTAAAAATATAAAAAATCTATTAGATTGAGGTATTGTTGCATTGCAAGTAAAGTGCACTGCACTTTGCTCAAACGTTACCCACCATGCTAGCATGATCACAATTCAGAAAATAAAAAAGGCGATCAACTTCTTAACTGAGTCCTGGCGGAGAACCGACAGAATTGAGAAGTTGTACTTTAGTGAGAACTGGTATGATTGTATAGCAGAATGTAACAAAGCAATTGACTCAGAGAAAGCTGATTTTTTCGTTTACTACTATCTCGGACTATCTCAATTTCATCTAAACTTTCTTAACGAATCAACTGAAAATCTAGAGTTGGCCTTATCGAATTCAGCAACTAAGAAATTGAACGAAGCAATTAAGAAGTATCGGAACTATGCCAAATATCAAATTGCCTGCAACTTCCGAAAATCAAGAAATTACGAACAAGCAATTTCTCAACTGAATACTTCGATTCAAGAAGATTCAAGGTATCTGGACTTCTACTATCTGAAGGCCAATATTTATGAAGATTTAGAAAAGACTGAACTAGCAATTGAAGCAGTCTCTCATGGGTTATCAGTTGACCCTATGAATAAAGAACTTCTAGAATTCCAAAAACATCTTGCCTACTCATACAGCTTGGAACAATCGGAGAAAAGAAACGGTGGGTAACAAATGCTATGAATGAATGGGGTATTATGGGTAAGGATACTTTGGTGGCTCTTGGAAAGTTCGCCACAAGTTTTAATTTTAAATCAAGGCGTGGCTATGTGCGAGAGGAAAGGTTAGTGCTTTCTAATCCCCACTCATCATAGCTAGGCGTTAGCTGTAATTATCACGAATACATATGAACATCTTTAAAAACATATTCAGTTCGAAAAAAGCAACTACTAAATCAAATAAGGTTTATTTCAAAACATTGAATTATAATGTGCTTGAAGGTCAAATTGATCCTTCCAGATTGGAATCGTTACAAGAATATGATGGTGAGTATAATTACGAACTTTCAAATAAATACTTTGAAAATGCTTTATTTTATTCCGAATCAGATAAAAATTTAATAAGGTTTCAAATATTTTTCACAAAGCACGCTCATTTTAGATACCCTGAATTTTATAGGGATTCTCAAGAAATTCAGGATCACTATAAAAATCAGTATGAAACACCCTTCTTTTTTTCATTGTCTAATGATCAACTAAAGAAAAAATATCATCCAACCTTTCAACTAGGCGAATTTCTGAACTTGAAGGATTTTAAAGATATTATTCTTCCGAATTTAAAGTTTGACTTTATCAATGAAATTAAACCAAACGTTCTGGATAAAAATGGATATTATGTATTCTATAACTGGGACTTTTTTGAAGAAACTCAAATTTCCCCTTACAGCAATTCATTTCTTAGATATATTGATTTTTTACCTTATAATTCCAGAACAAACAAGTATAACTCAAAAGAACATGCCAAGATAGGAGCCTTTAATGCATTATTAGAAAATGCTTGTTCGACAGCGGATACAAGGTTAAAAGGATTAAAGTTTAAATTAAGAAATCCGAAGTTAAATACATTAACCATGGATGATCACTTGCAAATAGCAACACCTTCAATTAGGAGTTTAAATGAACTTGAAAGTGGTATAATTGAAAGAGAAATAGATGACTCTTTAAAGGAAATTGAACGACAAGGAATGAAACCATTTGAAATAATAAAAAACAGCTAACAATATGTAAAAATGCATTAAAACGCATTTTACATTTACCGTTAGCGTGCATTTAAAAAACATGACAGACCAAGAACAGAAAGAACATATAAAAGAGTATTCCGACAGAAACCGATTTTGGGCGAACCAAGCACTTAATCAACTTGGATATTCTATTAACCTCTTTACGACTTTAGGTATCGCATTCCTAACCTTTCTCTTTAAGATTCGCGGGAATTATGGAGAAATCAAAATAGATTCCAATCTCCCCATCGATTGGACTATAACCTTCTATGTCATTTCAATTATTACCTCATTAACAACAGTTGTGCTTGGACTTGTATCCGTCACTTCAAGACTTTATGACATTAGAATTACAAGACATTTGATTTGGACTAGAAAACGAGCAATGAAAAAATCAAAATGGTTCTTACCAGAAGGTTTCATTGACTTGTCAAAATCTTCTAAAATCGGGAATTACTTTAAGACCCTCACTAAAAAGATAAAGTGGATAGAGACGGAGCATTTTGACGACAAAGAAAGTCTTAAAGAAAAATTTAATGACCTAAGAAAACAATCAAAGCTACTAGGAGAACTTGCTTGGAGAAGCCATAAACTACAGCTTCTGACTATCTTCTTTGCGGTAGTATTCTATGGTCTGTCTTGAAAATTATAAATGAAATGAAATGAAACGTAAATGGACATTTTTTTGGCTGATAACAAGTGTCTTTGTGTTGTCCCTTATATTCTTGAATATTGACGCATTTAAAAGGTACGATATTGAACAAGTGTCATACTTTGAATTCTTCAAAATAAACGGAGTAATGTTCGCAATTTATGGAGTAGTGATTTCTTCATTTTGGTCATTGTCAAATTCACTAGAGAATAGCAGAACCCTCAATCAAAGAACTGAATTTGATAAAAATTCCAATTCAATGAAATTCTTCGAAAAATGGGATGATAGTTTACTCGTTGAAGCCAGAGACTTTACAAGAGAATTAAGAGAAGAGAGAAAAGACATCAGTGACAATGAATTGTTAAAACGCATTGATGAATCTCCAAAATCAGATAAGCATAAAAACCTTAAAAGATCGCTTGTAGTTTGTTTTAACTTTTATGAATTAATGAATGTTGCCATTAAGAATGGAATGGTGAATGAATCACTTCTTCGGAACAGTTTCAAATTCATCTTCATTGACATGTTCGATAGGTTCAAGCCCTGGTTAGAGGACGAGAAACACTGTAATAAAGACTCGAAAAAGGAATTAGATGAACTGTACAAGCGATGGAATAAATAAAAACGACACGCCAACATTGTATAAGCGTAATGTGGGCTGAACTGCTAAAATCGAGCTTTTTTGCTCCTAAGAAACTTTGCGGTAGGTGGACAGTTAATCACTTTGAAATCCCGCAATACGCTTATACTTGACCGTTGTGAGGCATAAGCTGTATTGCAAATGAACCATTCAAACTCTTACGTATACTTTGCATTTAAAGGCGACAACTTTGATCCGAACGATGTAACAAGGGAACTTGGACTTGAACCATCTGATTCATGGAGAACTGGTGAACCTGGAAAATATATCCAACAACAAAAATACTCTTGCTGGATGCTTAAATCAACGGCAGATGAACTTCTAGACATAGACAAACTGGTGAACGAGGTCGTATCTCAACTTTCAGCAAAGATTGAACATATCAATAACCTCAAGCAACGTCTTAACTTAAATACAGTTCTTGAAATTATAATGTATATCGACATTAACGAAGAACAGTCAACCCCTTACTTGGGACACAACTCCGAAGTGATCAATTTTCTACATCACACCAGAACGATAACGGACGTTGATATTTACAGATATAGTTCTAAAAAGTCAAAATCAAATGAATAAAGAATTTATCAGAATTAGGAATTGGCCAACCGATCATGCCGAAAAAGCTTACAAGGATGGCAATTACATTGAAGCTCTACAAGTTTTGCATGGTTGGATTGAAAGTCGATTTCAAGAACTTCTTCATTTATATGGAGTAATTGATTGTAAACAGGATAGTGAGAAAATTTGGGATATTGTGAATCAAATCAATTTCATAAACTCCGCTAAGGTTCTTTACATTCTGAATATTTTATCCGAAAATGAATACCAACAAAGCGTGAAATTCAATAGCACTCGTAATCAATTAATACATAAGATTTTTCACGAACCATATGAAAAGATATATGAGGGAATCCCCAAAAAAGAATATGACAATGTCTTTAAACAGGGTTTGAAACTGGCAGATATAATTCAACTAAAGGTTGAAAAAAAAGTATAAACGCCTCACAACACTAAGCCGAATAGCTGAAATACCGTCAAAAAAAGCCT
>NZ_AMZN01000003.1 GCF_000331535.1 Fulvivirga imtechensis AK7
AATGATAATCGCACCTTGTAGGGATTGAAACCAAGCTTAAGCCTGCGAAGGGGCTAATGCGGCTTGGTTCACGAGAGGTGGTACGGCATGCCTGCGGATGCGAGTAAATATATCGCGTGTAGTATTAATTCTGAGTGATAATCGTACCTTACAGGGATTTGAAATACGCGCTCAGCGCCCGGCGATGAGCTTCCTTGCAGGGATTGAAATACGCGTGCTTGGTACTTAGCCCTCAGCGCCTGCCTGACGCATGTCGGCTTTTTACAATACATAAGACTTCGCATTCTGTTACTTTGAATTTAAAAAGTAAACGCAATGAAAAAACTATTTCTAATTTTGATCACGGTATTTCTTCTTATCGATAAAGACTGCCTTTGTCAGTCCTCTGGCAAAAGCTATGAGTTAAGTGACCTCAACTGGCTTGCAGGCCAATGGGAAAGACAGGGAATGAAGCCCGGAAGAACCGGCCATGAACGGTGGCAACCTGCTTCGGGCAACGCGATGCATGGCTGGGGAGTATCATTCCATGGACAAGACACCTCGTTTGTGGAAAAGCTGCAAATCATAAAAAAGGATAAGGATATATATTATGTAGCGGATGTACCTGAAAACAAAACTCCCGTACTTTTTCTGATGACTGATATCTCCGCTGACGGATTCATATGTGAAAACCCTGATCATGATTTTCCAAAGAAGATCAGCTACAGAAGGGAGGGCGACTTGTTAACAGCGACCATTTCGGGAGATGGTAAAGAGATGAGCTTCAGGTTTATCAGGGAGTGGTGAAAGAAAAAAAGTTGGCTCATATGAGCCAACTAAAGACAGCTATTTTTTGGATTTAATTTTCACGTCCAGGTCTTTGGCCATATTGGCGGTGGCTATGTTGATGAAGTCCATGGCGCTCGGTGTCCCTTTCTGGTCGCTGCCCCCTATGTAGGTGGTAGGAACCAACTGAGTGCCTGCAATGGCCTGAGCATATGCGGAGTGCACTTTTTCGAAGGTTTGCAACTTCATTTCAAGCGCTCCATCCGCCTCCATTACTTTGTGCTTTTTGTAAGCCTCTGCATCCGCTAATACTTTCACCTCTTCTGCTTTCAACCGGGCCGATTGCAATTCTAGCTTGTGTTTCTCCACATTTACCTGCTCCCTTTTCTTCTCAGTTTCCATGGTGATCAGGGCAGTGATCTGCTCTTTCTCCATGTTTACCTTGATCTTAGCCTTCTCAGCCTCACCTTCTGCAATGATCCGCTGCTTTTCATACTCTGCCTGCTTGGCTCTTTCTTTTTCGATAGATGCCTGCGCTGCAGCGTCTCTTTGCTTACCCAGCATTTCTTTGAACCTTTGCTCGGGGTTCACATCCTCTACCGTGGCCTGAGAAACTATTATTCCATATTCAGCAATCGGATGTTTCTTTCTCATGATCGACCCATCGTCATTCCTCCTTTTATTCACGTCATAACGAATAAGTGTGCGGTTTTCAATTATTCGATTGCTTGCTAATGCTGATATCGAATCCGGCAACTCTGGCTTCATCTCTTGTGCATCCAGTATGTACATTCCTTTCTCCAGTTGATCCAGCACAGCGCTCTCCAGTTCGCCACCGCGGCCGGCAATATACTCCTGGGCAGATATCAGTCTGGCTGAGTTTTTGGCTATCTCCATGCAAGATGGAATGAGCGAACCATTGACCAGGTTTTCCTGATTTCGAAATTCCAGGGCCATTTTAAGAAACAGTTCCGGGTCTTCCGGCAATCTGAACCTGGCAGAAAGCGCCAGGTCGGCTTTCACTGCATCGTTGAATCTTACAGGTATGGTGGTGCGGTTACCACTATAGGTTTGGTTATCCTGCTGCTTTTCTTCACTGGATACAAACTTCACCGTTACCACCTTTTTCCATGGTACCACCTCTCCCCACCATTTTAAATGATAACCCGGTCGTAGCTCTGCAATCTGCTTACCGGTAGGGTATTGTACAAGGTAGCAATAACCAGCTTCAGAATAAAAGAACAGACCGTTAATGAATATCAAAAACATACCTCCCGCTATCATCATTACAGAATGCTTGGCTTTCCAGTTGCGGATGAACTGATAATTGATACTCGACCTGCGAAGAATGAGAGTCGCAATAGCTCCGATGATTAGGAGCAGACCGATCGTGATTGTAAGTGCTTTCATAATTGTAAAAATTTAAGGTTAACAAAAAATTATAAGAGTGCACTCTCTTTCCTGAGCAGAGAAACCTGTCGCAAATGTATGTGGTGGGAAGCCATCCCTACAGACCAACAGAAGACACCAAAAACCATAAGCTACCTGATTGCAGGTTCACTCATTGAATTCAGTTATTGCCTTGGTAGCTATTGGCCAATATGGGCACCTGGCCAGATAGGGTAGAAGTGAAATAACAGATCTGAGAAAATTGCATCACAACCCATAATGATTGCAAGCTCTCTTTTCTCAATGAGTCAAGGCTATTAATGATTGATCGCTTTCAATCATTTCTGCGTCAACTTATTTACTTATACGAGGGAGGTATATTTGATGTTGCGAATATTCGGAAAAATATTTTCTATTTAGTATTGTATAACCGTTTATACAAATATTAAAGACAGTTAGTGCTTGCAAGAAAACTCTAAGTGGCTTTAAAGGTTATCCCTTCGGGATTGGTTGGTCCGATGGAAACATCGAATGAAAACCTGAGTTGAAATCTTAAAAGGTAACAAAAATAGCAACTTTTGAGGTTTGTAGAAACAAAACCAGTAGCTATCAACGATGGTGCATTATAAACTTATACCAGATAGAGAATGGTTGATGAATTGGTGTTGTCCATTAGTGACATCACGGCCATTATACCCCAACAATCCGAGTACCTCTTTGTAATGCTGCTGGTTAGAAAAAAGCCGTGTAGTAAGCTGTCCATCATCATCTCGGTCAATGATCACCTTCTTTGGCTTCGGGATCAGGCAATGCTGAATGCCTCCATAGCCGCCAATTGCATCCTGATACGCTCCTGTATTAAAAAAGCCGATATGCAGTGGCTTGGAGCGAGCGAATTTGGGCAGATATATAGCATTATTATGCTGCTCGCAGTTATAGTAATCGTCACTGTCGCACGTGATACCACCCAGAAGCACCTTTTCATATTCTTCGTGCCAGTTGTTAATGGGGAGCATAAGGAACCGCTTTCTGATCGCCCATGTGTCGGGTAGCGTAGTGATAAACGAAGAATTGATCATGTACCACTTCTCTTTATCATTTTGCTGTTTTTGACGAAGTATGGAATATATTATCCCACTGCTTTCGCCCACAGTAAATGATCCGAATTCCGTAAAAATATGCGGCTCCGGTACATTTTCATTGTCACAGCCCGACTTTATCCGTGTCAATATTTCTTCAACTATGCCTTCATAGTCGTAGTCAAAAGCTAAAGAGTCCTTTATCGGAAAGCCTCCTCCTATATTAAGGCTGTCAAGCTCGGGGCATTCTTTACGAAGCGCTATATAGATATCAACGCATTTGGTGAGTTCATTCCAGTAATAAGCGCTATCTCTGATGCCGGTGTTTATAAAAAAGTGCAACATGCGTAGCTTAAACTTTTTATCTGGTTTCACCATTTGCCGGAAAAATGGTATAATATCTCCATGGCCAATACCCAGGCGACTGGTGTAGAAATCGACCTCGGGCACTTCTTCAGAGGCAATTCTCAGCCCCAGGTTCATTGGCTGGTCAATGGCCCGGTCCAGCAGGTCCAGTTCTTCGAAGCTATCGATTACCGGAATAGTATTGCTGTGCCCTTCCCGGATGAGCCGTGCTATATTTTTAACATATTCCTGCTCTTTTAACCCGTTGCAAATAATATAGTTGTCATCATCAATTTTACCCTTTGCTTTTAAATTTTCCACAATATTGATATCAAATGGTGAGGAGGTTTCCAGGTGTACTTTATTCCTGAGCACCTCGTTCAGCACATATGAAAAATGCGAGCTCTTGGTGCAATAGCAATAGTTATACGTTCCCTGATAGTTAAGCCTGTCCATTGCCCGGGCAAACCACCTTCTGGCTTTATTGATGTTGCTTGATATTTGAGGTAAATAGCAAAACTTTAAGGGCGATCCATACTCACCGATCAGTTGCATAAGATCAATATTGTGAAAGAACAATTTGTCTCCTTTGAGTTTAAATTCCTGCTGAGGAAAATCAAAAGTCTGATCAATAAGATCTATGTATCTTGTTTTCATCTATTTACATTTTTAGGATTGGGAGGTATTTTGAGGACCTGCAGGTAAAGCATCAGGTAATGTATGTTGGTTACATAATGCATCATAGTAGCCACTGGTTTTATTTGGCAAAAGCAGAGTTTATATAACAGGTTTTAGGGTGGGTTTTGTTATAAAAAAATACTTTATGCCGGAGGGAGTCCTTGAGAATTTCCACAGGTGATTTTTCATAGCCCAGGTTCTTCCTTTTTGTCTCTTAAGAAACAGGCACATAATTCTGCCAAAAAACAGAAAAGGCAATAGCTGAGGAGATTTCTCGAGGGTCATGCCATTAACTTAAAGTATTCCCTTTGAGTTTATCACCTCACCCCTGAACAGACCGAAGTTTAAGCACAGAAGAACCGGGAGCTGTCTCAAAAGACCAGTCATCCCGCCTGTCCCGAGTTTGACTCCATAGCCGTTAACTTAAGCATCCCGGTAGGGATGCAATATTGGTAGCCCGGGGTGAAGCCCCGGGATAGGATTAGATTTTTTTATGCGCCACATTCAAGCTTGGGAAGATGAGAAGGCTATTTTGGCGCATCCATGCTTACTAAGGTAAATGCTTCGAACTCATTCCTGCCATGTGTGCCAAGGAAGCCTGTGTTCCATGGTTGGGCCTTCCTATGGCACACTCAACTTCTCGTTTAAACCCGGGGCTTCACCCCGGGCTACAAAGATTTACCCCCTCTGGGGGCTCGTTTTTCTCTTAAGTTAACGGCTATGGAGTTTGACTCGGGGAGGTAACGAGGGATCTTACTAAGTTATAAGGCAGGTACTTTCGATCTTAGTAGGATTCTTCCTCCGTCAGAATGACTTTCAGTTTGGAGTTTGGTCTTTTTGAAACAGCCCCAAGCGCAGACTGTAGTAAAAGCACAGGCTGTGTGATGGGTGAGGTGTGAAACTCGAGGGCAACAGGAAAGCTAGAGAAAAAAAGTAACGATAGCCTATTAGAATTAGCGTAGAGCTACAGTGTCTGTGGCTGTATGTTTCCTTTAAAGGAAGCGGCTATTACTGGAATTGCATATATAATCAAGTATTCAGTCTGCCGTAGATATCATTTAATTCCTTCAGTTGACCGGCCAGGGCTTCAGTTAGTAACTCGGGGTTCAACCTCCAACTCCAGTTATCTGTGGAGGTGCCGGGGCGGTTCATAATGGCCTCTTCACCCAGCCCCAGCACATCCTGTACGGGTAAGATGGCAAGATCAGCAACGGAACTCAGCGCCATCCGCTGCATTATTTTGTGTACATTTTTGTAAGTAATTCGTTGATGGCCTGTGTATGATGCCAGCCGCTTCCGGTCATCTTTATCCATATTTCGATACCAGCCTACTACCGTATTATTGTCATGTGTGCCGGTATATACCAGGCTGTTGTGTGGATGATGATGCGGTATGTATTGATTGTTGCCCATACCTTCACCAAATGCAAAGAGCAAAATCTTCATCCCAGGAAGTTTAAATTTATCCCTCAGCCTGAATACGGCTTTGTCAATATCACCCAGATCTTCGGCTATAAACGGCATTGACGGAAATATTTCCCTGATCTTTTTAAAGAAGTCATGTCCCGGGCACTTTGTCCACTTACCATTAATGGCAGTATCTTCATCTGCAGGTACTTCCCAGAAAGCAGAAAAGGCACGAAAATGATCCAGCCTGACTACATCAAAAAGCAAAAGATTTTGTTTGATCCTATCTATCCACCAGCCAAACTGCTTTTCTTTAAGCAAGTCCCAGTCATACACCGGGGTCCCCCATAATTGACCCGTTTCACTAAAATAGTCAGGAGGTACCCCTGATACAACCACTGGCTTTTTTTCTTCATCGAGCTTGAAATACTCCACATTTGCCCAGCAGTCAGCACTGTCGTGGTTGACATAAAATGGGATATCCCCGATTAGCTGGATATTTTGCTGATGGCAATATGTTTTAAGCTCCTGCCACTGCTGAAAGAAGATAAACTGGAGGAATTTTTCCTTTTCCACCTGTTCTTTAAGTTCCTGGTTGGCTTTCTTCAAAGCCGCGGGCTTTCGGTCTCTCAAATCATTTGGCCAGTCTATCCAGCTTTTGTTGTCAAACCGGTCTTTCAGAGAGGTGAACAGGGCATAGTCATCCAGCCAGGCCTTGTTTTCCTGGCAAAAACTGCTAAATCCTTTTCCCGAGTGTTTCTTCTTTAAAAAATTCAGGAAGGCCTTTTCCAGGATAACTGTTTTAAACTCTACCACCTTGTCGAACAACACCTTATCTGTTTTAAATCTTGCGGTATGTCGTAGATCGGCTTTTTGCAAATAACCTTCCTCAGCTAACTTTTCAGGGCTTATCAACAAACTGTTTCCGGCAAATGCAGATGGGCTGCTATATGGGGAGTTGCCATAAAAGGTTTTAGTAGGAGTCAGGGGAAGTAGCTGCCAATATTTTTGACCGGCAAGGTGGAGAAAGTCAGCAAAATCAAAGGCTGAAGAACCCATATCACCAATACCATAGGGTGATGGCAGTGATGTGATATGTAGAAGTAAACCGCTGCTCCTTGAAAATATCATATCGCTACTCCTTTCAACAGGGCCACCGGAAAATGACGCAGTGCTTCCGAAAGGTAAAGCTTTGGGTCGCCCTGTATTTCTTCGTTGGTAAATACATTTACCCAGCGCTGCGGGAATTCGTCAGGAAGCGCTATTGACATATCTTTCCATATGACGTCTCCTACGGGCAACTGGTTATCATTACATATGGCAGTCAACAATTTGGGTACCATTATGATGTACCAGGCTTCATCATTCACTCTGGCATAGCAGAGGGCATTTTCTGCCGATTCCAGTGGAATGTATTCCCCCTCACGAAACACCTTCTCGTTGGCGCGTCTTTCCTGTAGCGCTTTAAAAATAGTGTACATTTTTATCCGTCCATCCTGAAGGTGATTGGTCAGCATATCAATGTATTTCCGGTTTCCTTCCTCCATCTGTTGTAGAAGGGAGGCCCTTAACCCATAATCCACTGGTCTTCTGTTATCCGGATCTACATAGCTAAGATCCCACAACTCTGTGCCCTGGTAAATATCAGGGATTCCGGGGGCTGTAATTTTCACCAGGCATTGTCCTAAAGAGTAAAGGGCACCGAAATGGATGGCTTTATTAACAAAAGGAAGAAAAGATTTAAGAAACGGATCATGCTTTAGAATCGCCTCTGCAAAACCAAGCACCTCTTGTTCATATTGTTCATCAGGCTCTGACCAGCTAGAATGTACTTTCGCCTCCCGCAAAACTTTCAGCAAGTAATCGCTGGTCCGCTCTGTGAACAACTCATCGAGGTCTATATTTGAAGGGATAGCGCCCAGTAAAGCCTGATACATAAAATACTCTTCATTGCTGTCCGGTACCTTCTCACTTTTCTTGAGGGAAGCATTGGTATTCATCCATTCATGAATTTTTGCAAACCATTGTTCCGGCATTTCGCTCACTACGTTTATACGCATGCGGGCATCTTCGCCTCGCTTGGTATCATGTGTGGAAGTGGCATTGATCGAGTGAGGGAAGTGCTTATTACGCAAGAGCATCCTTCTGTGGAAATCTTCGGCACGGATGCCAAATACATGTGGGGAGTCCCCCACTTCGTTATGAGAAATGAGCTGATTGAAAATATAGAAGGAGGTGTCTTCAACGCCCTTTGCCGCCAGGGGGCCGGTAAACTGCTGACATCTTTGTAGGAAATACTGCATGTCGGCAGCTCTCTTTCCCGCTTTACCAAGAAAAACTGAAAGCAGGAAATCAAGCGTCTTCTCATGAGCCGGTAAATTGTCCTTGGCTTTCTGATAAGCATGTTTGATCACCTCTGTTTGTCCGCTGGTTAGTGGATATTCCCGGGGATAGATTCGGTAAACAGGAAAGGCGGCCAAAAAACTACCAAGCGCCTCTTTCAATGGCTGTTTATGGGTTTTCTTATCTGGGACAAGCTGCAGATCCTCCATCAGTAGGAGTAAATTATCAAGCTCACCACTCATTCGTTCCTCAAGAATGAAACGCTTCTTTTCATATACCAGCTCTTCATAATCGGGCAGTTCAGGATATATTTCTCTATAATAGGTGTTAAATGCCTGCTCTTTCGTAAAGTCGGTAAAAAGATGGTTGACGGTAGCGAGAAATCCATAACCACTTGTACCTTGAATTGGCCAGCGGAGAGGTAGTGTCTCCTCCCATTCCAGTATCTTTTCTATGATCAGATATTGCTCCGGGCCTACTGCGGTCCTAAGCATTTGAAGATAACCTTCAGGGTCAAAAAGGCCGTCAATATGATCGATCCGCAAACCCTGCACGAGCCCATCATTGCACAGCCGTCTGATCATTTCGTGATAACGATCAAATACCTCCTGCTTCTCCATATTAAGGCAGATCAGGTCGTTGATTGTGAAAAAACGTCTGTAATTGATCTTGCTTTCTGTGGTTTTCCAGTGTACTAAACAAAAAAACTGCTCATCAAGCAATTCCAGCATCAATTCACGGCTTGTACTTATTGTTTCTGTGGCACTGGTTATAGCCCGATCAAGAGCCTCATCTTTCTGAAAAAGGTCATAGAATTTTTCTTTCAGCGTTTTCCAACGATCCTTATCTTGTTGCGCATTCTCGAATGCAGTAATATTTTCATCAAGTTGCTTAAGCCCTTCACTGTTTTTATCTACCCTCGCTTCCAGAAACTGTCTCACCAGCGATAAAATAAAAAGATATGACCTGCTGCTGGCGGGATATTTGTGGTCATAATATTTGAAATAAAAGCCACGTTTGCTGTAGCTAAGCACTAATTCATTTTTATCCAGTACATTGTTTAGCTCATCACCCAGAAAGGGAGCCATTACTTTTCCCCGGTAAGGGTCCTCGTGATATGTCCAGTTGATATCAAAGAACTGATAGAATTCTGAGGTTGGCCCATGCTCCAGTGCATCCCACAGCCACCGATTGTGGCCATCAAAGGCCATGTGGTTGGGCACAATGTCCTGTAGCCAGTTCATATTCCTTTCTTTCAAGGCGGCAACTACCTCTTCAAACTCCTCCAGAGTCCCGATTTCGGGATTGATGGTTAATGGATTGGTTACATCATAGCCATGTTCACTGCCGGGCCTGGCACTGAAAAACGGAGATGCATATATTGTTGACACTCCCAGCCGGTGCAGGTACGGAACAATACCCCTCAGATCTTTTAGGGTAAATGAGGCTGACAACTGTACCCGATATGTGCTGGCGGGAATGTGCATACTTTATATCACCAGTTTCAGGTTTTTATAAAGCTTATCAAAGAGTTGGCACCAGTTCTCGGCATTCGTATTTCCTATCTTACAACGACTCAGATACGAATCATATATCTCTGTCTTAATCAGAAAGGCTGTATTTTGCGCTGCCCAATATTCAGGTCGCATACGCCCCTTTTTAATCAATGTCAGCAAATTGACGAGATATTCAAGCATGGTGGGACTATGGGGGTCCAGGGCTAATTCCTTCATCAGTTCAGCTACACGTTCATCTGCTATATAGTTGAGTGTAACCAAATCCAGGTCTACTGATACAATTTCTACGGCATCCAATAGCTTGGTGAGTTCTTTCAGGTCTATATGATCACTACTGAGTATATTGATCAATTTTGTGTTGACAGCCAGATCCATAGGTAGCTTCAGTTGCTTCGGCACAGCCATGTTGATCTCGTGCAGTACCTGTAGGATAGGATAGTTGTTTTCATAGAGCTGATAGATCGTTCCCTCAGCGCTTTTCAGGGTGCTATCCATTACCAGCTCCATAATTTTTCGCTGTTCGTCACGGAAAAGGTGCCAGAAGGAGTAGTTATGGCTGCCAAAATATTTGTCCATCAGGTTGAAGATCTCATAGATGTTGCTCTTTCTAAAAGCCTTGGTGATCTCAGTATGCAGCTCCTCCAGCGCTTCGGTACCCATATAGGTTCTGACTCCTCCAAACAGGTTATGCTCGCCCAGATGGATAACTGCATAGGAAATATCGATTTCCTCCCAGGTAATACTTGACTTCAACTGCGTGTGCCCGACCACAAGCTTCTGCTTGCCGGCCTCGTGGTAGTCGCGTGACCTGGAGTTGGCGCTAAAGCTGTAAAGCACAGTTTCTTCCGGAAACTCTTCAAACAGTGACGACACGGCAAAATGTGCTCCAACCCTGATCATATCCACGATCATCGGCTTTACAAATTTGTGGTAAGCCTTAGCGGCATGGCCGAATTCTTCCAGGTTGCTGGGGACTTTCTCCAGCAATTGTACAAATTCACCTTCGTAGTCGTTTCCAGTGAGATTGTTTGCCAACTGAATGGCACGCGCTGCATAAAAAATGTCCTGCATAGACTCAATACCCGTCACCTCATCAAAAAACCACCCGCAACTGGTGTACATCAGCATAGCGTGATACTGCATCTCCAGCAGCTTTAAGAGCTTGATGTGTTGTTCGGTGGAAAGTCCCTCTTCGAAATACTTTTTAAGAAATTTCTCCACATTTTCTTCCGAACGATCAAGGATTACCTCTATATACTTATTTCTGATCTCCCAGGGGTCTACTCCAAAGGCTTTTATTTCCTTTTCATAGATAGCGGTTGTTTGCTCACGAACCCAGTCAAACGACCTCCTTAGCGGGCCGCGCCACTCCTGTGTCCAGCCCGGGCGCCCTCCGGTGTTACATCCGCAATTGCTGTTCCAGCGTTCCACACCATGCGCACAACTCCACGAGGTATTTTCTAATATCTCTACTTCGTGGGTAGGGGGAAATTTTTCCAGATATTCTCCATAGATAGACAGCTTAACCGTTTCATCTTTTTCAATGAAATTAAGTCCGTATGAAAGCGCCATTTCACCGAGGTTATGATGATGGCCATAGCTCTCACCGTCAGTAGCAATATGTACCAGTTGTGGTACATCTTTATTTTCAAATTGGCCTAAAAGCCGGGAGGCAAAAGCTTCCCCATTATTGAGGAGTCCCTCAAAAGCCACTGCCTGAGAGGCAGGAGCATCGTAAAAGAACAGTGTAATAGAATTACCGGATGGCAGGTTGCAGAGATAAGCTTTCCGAGGGTTGATCTTTGCACCGGTACCATCTTTCCATTCTGTATCACCGATCTTTCGGAAGCGCCTGGCCTGATAGGGTGATAAAATGGTAAACTTAATATCATATTTTGCCAGCACTTCCAGTGTTTCGGTATTTGCTGCGGTTTCTCCCAGCCACATCCCTTCCGGGTGTCGCCCAAACCGTGACTTAAAGTCTTCAATGCCCCAGATTACCTGTGTTTCCTTATCGTTTTTGTTAGCGAGGGGCATGATCATGTGGTTATAAACCTGCGCAAGCGCGGATCCATGCCCGGAGAAATGTTCCTGACTCTCCTTATCGGCTTGTAAAATGGCTGCATACGTATCAGGGGCCTCATTTTCCATCCAGGCCAGTAGTGTGGGGCCAATATTGAAGCTCATCCAGGCATAGTTGTTGATAATGTCTACTATTTTCCCTTCTTCATTAAGGATGCGGGATGCAGAATTTCTGGCGTAGCATTCAGCGTTTATCCGATGGTTCCAATCGTGGTATGGATAGGCCGAATCCTGAATTTCTACCTTGTTAAGCCAGGGGTTTTCGCGCGGAGGTTGGTAAAAATGACCGTGTATACACAAAAATTTCTTCATTGTCATCTATTTTTTGTAAAGAACGAAAGATTCGGGATATACCATAACATCCTCATTCTTAATTATTTCTTTAGCATCCGCAGGTCCAGCCCAGCACTGGTCCGATGATGCCATTATTTTGCACCATTGTTGATCACGTTTCGCAAGCTTTACACGGTGTTTCTTTTTGCTGAAATTGAGCACAGCACCAAGTTGCTTTTGATCCTTACTACCTCCGGAATAAATTACCAGCAGTTTATTCTTCTCGTCTATGTCAGTTTTTATGCCAGTATTTTTAAATAAACCGAAGGCGCCATTTTTTCTCAGGTTTATAAGCTGCCTGTAGTAGTTGAGTAGCCTTGTCTGGCGCTCATTTTCATGGTAGTTCCATTGCAGTTTTGACTGATTGTAAGTCTCTTCTGCCTGTGGATCGGGAACCGAGCCTTTCCACTTAAAATATCTGAACTCCCTTTTTCTTCCTTTGCGGACGGCAGCCACCAGGTTGGGGTCTCCATGACTCACAAAGTATAGAAAAGGGTGATCTTCACCATACTCCTCACCCATAAACAGCATGGGCACGAATGGAGCTATCAGCATCACGCCCGCAGCCAGCTTTTGCATCTCGAAAGAAACTAATTGTGACAGGCGTTCCCCCAGCATCCGGTTACCGACCTGATCGTGATTTTGAATACACGCTACAAACTGCTCCGAACGCTGCCCGGCAGGACTGTTTCCTATAGTTCTTTTACGAAATAGCGAGAAGGCGCCATCATATACAAATGCTTGCCTGAACGCCTTTGCCAGATCAGCTACACTCCCATAGTCGGAATAATACCCGTCATTTTCGCCAGTGGCCAGAGTGTGAACGGCATGGTGAAAATCATCCACCCATTGGGCATCCAGGTTGTAGCCCCCGTTGTTGTATGGCTGTATTATTTTCACATCATTCATGTCACTTTCAGCAATCAGGTAGTGCCTTCTGAGTGTTTTAAGTTGAAGTTCGTCAACATTTTGTCTCAACTCCTTTAAAAAATGGCGTGCGCTGTTATCCAGTATGGCGTGTATTGCATCTAGCCTCAGCCCATCGATATGAAACTCATCCAGCCACATGAGGGCATTTTGTAGAAAAAAACTCCTGACATGGTCGGAATAGGGATCATCAAAATTGATGGCTTTGCCCCAGGGGGTGGTATATTTATCTGTAAAAAAAGGGCCAAAATCGGAGAGGTAGTTCCCTTCCGGCCCCATATGATTATACACAACATCGAGTATTACAGCTATTCCTTTCTGGTGGCATACATCCACCAGGCTCTTTAACCCTTCAGGCCCTCCGTAGCTGTATTGAGCGGCATATGGATAAACGCCATCATACCCCCAGTTCCGGCTTCCGGGAAACTGTGAAATGGGCATGATCTCAATGGTATTAACCCCAAGGGCCAGCAAGTGATCAAGTTTATCAATAGCAGCGGTGAAAGTGCCCTCAGCGGTGAAAGTGCCTATGTGAAGTTCATAGATGATCATTTCACTCAAGGCAATGTTTTGCCATTCGGAATCATTCCAGCCAAAATCATGTGACGCCACTACCTCCGACCACTCATGTACGCCACAGGGCTGACAACGGGAGGCAGGGTCGGGCCGCCTGAGCTGACCGTCCAAAATAAATTTGTACCGGGTGCCGGGAGTGATATTCTCGAGAGTGGCAAACCAATAACCATATTGGTCGCTGTTCATGTCTACAGCCCTCTTCCAGCCTTGAATTTCAAGTTGCACTTTTTCAGGAAACGGAGCCCAGACTATAAAGTCACAAGTATTATCAGCCGATATTTTTGCTCCCACTCTCCTTATCATAGGTTGGTAATGCTTAGATAGTTATGTTACGATAATAAAGTCTTTAAAAAAGTTGATTTATTTGAAAAAACTCCGTAAATCAAGTTATCCCAATAACTATTCTGTCAGTGGGGCAGATCCGTTCTTGAATTAAACAATGGGGTGATGCGAATGTTTTGCAGGAGATCCCCACAGTGAGTTAGAATTATGAATAATTCTTTACTCATTACACCTTTCTTAATTCCGGTTGAGTAAACATTATAGTTTCTGGGCTGTTCTAATTTTCCATAGTAATACAACCTTAAAACTTAAAAAACACGACCCCTCTATGAAAGAACTGGAAGGTCAGAAACGAGTGACTATTGAGAATGTTCACCCGCAGATAGATTGTGGGAAATATCCAATTAAAAGAACAGTTGGTGAACGCATAACTGTAACGGCCGACATTTTTGTGGATGGCCATGACAAGGTCAGCGCGGCCTTGCTATACAGGAAAGGCAAGTCTGCCAAAGGCAAGCGTGGGGCGGAGAGCCGGTGGACGGAGATCCCAATGACTTTTCAAAATAATGACCGTTGGGAGGCCTCTTTTATACCGGATAGCCAGGGAGTCTATGAATATACGATCAAGGGATGGATCGACTACTATGGCACCTGGCTCGATGGACTGAAAAAGAAATTCGATGCCGGACAGGATGTGAGTGTTGAGCTGCTCATAGGAGCGGACCTAATGGAGAACTCCAGGGACCGGGTAACTACTGCTCAAAAGAAAAAGCTTAAGATCTGGATCAATGACTTTAGCAATGGCAATCCTGAAAAGGCGGTGTCTGAAGCCCTGAGTGAGGATGCACTCAAGGTAATGTACGATGCGCAGGAACACAGCCTTACCCGCACATATCACCGGACACTTCGTGTGGAGGTTGAAAGGGAAAGGGCGTTGTTCAGCGCCTGGTATGAATTTTTTCCCAGGTCCACTTCACGAGAGCAGGGGAGACATGGCACCTTCAAAGATTGTGAACAGATTATCCCTGAGATCAGCAAAATGGGCTTTGATGTAATATACCTGCCACCCATTCATCCCATAGGCGAAAAATTCCGCAAAGGAAGGAATAATGCCCTGAATGCCGCCAAAGATGATCCCGGATCACCATGGGCGATCGGTGGGAAAGAGGGCGGTCATAAAGCCATTCACCCGCAATTGGGTACCATGGATGACTTTGTTCAACTGGTGAAAACAGCCAACGGGCACGGCATAGAGGTGGCCCTGGATTTCGCCATCCAGTGCTCACCGGACCATCCGTATGTAAAAGATCATCCCGATTGGTTCAAATGGCGGCCGGATGGTACTATCCAATACGCTGAAAACCCTCCCAAAAAGTACCAGGATGTGCTTCCTGTTAATTTTGAAACTGAGGATTGGGAAAACCTGTGGCTGGAGTTAAAAAGTATAATAGAGTTCTGGATAGGTAAAGGAGTGACGATATTTCGTGTTGACAATCCTCACACAAAGCCTTTTTCTTTTTGGGAGTGGATGATTGCGGAGGTGCGGAAGAAATATCCTGACACCATATTTCTGGCTGAAGCTTTTACCAGGCCAAGAATTATGGAACAGTTGGCCAAGATCGGTTTTAACCAATCGTACACCTACTTCACGTGGAGGAATACCCTGGAGGAATTACAGGAATATATGGGGGAACTGACCAAGAGTGATATGCGGGAGTATTTCCGCCCCAATTTCTGGCCCAATACCCCGGACATCCTGCCCATCTCTCTGGAGCATAAAGAGGAGCCGGCCTTCATCACACGGATCGTTCTAGCCGCTACATTATCTTCAAATTATGGTATCTACGGGCCGGTGTTTGAATTTGGTGTCAATGAGCCATATCCTGGTAAAGAAGAGTATATCGACAATGAGAAATATGAGATTAAGCACTGGGACTGGGAGAAAACCACCAAAACAAAAGAGGTAATCACCAGGATCAATAAGATCAGAAAGGAAAATAAGGCGCTACAGAGCACCTGGCACATAGAATTTGCCGAGACGGACAATACGCAACTATTGTGCTATGCGAAAGCTGATCAGAACAAGGAAAGCAAAATGATCATTGTGGTCAATCTGGACCCCGTGTTCGCGCAGTCTGGGTGGGTACGAATACCTTTTGAATACCTTGAGCTCCCCTTGGGGCAGCCGTTTGAGCTTCATGATCTGCTTTCCGGCAGCAAGTATACCTGGCAAAACGAGTGGAACTATGTCGAGCTTCACCCATCATCTATGCCGGCACATGTTTTCCTGATAGAGCCTGGTTCGTCATCAGTTTAGAGCATTCAAAAAAAAATAGGAGGAATAGTAATATGGTCCCCGATAAAACTACAACCGACAATGAAAAGTACTGGTATAAAGATGCAATCATTTATGAACTGCACATCAAGGCTTTTTATGACAGCAATGGAGATGGAATAGGCGATTTTCAAGGATTACTCGAAAAGCTGGATTACCTTGAAAGCCTGGGAGTAACGGCCATATGGTTATTGCCATTTTACCCGTCACCCTTAAGAGATGATGGCTACGACATAGCGGATTATTACAGTATTAATCCATCGTATGGAGATATAAAAATATTTAAGCGTTTCATCAGGGAGGCCCATAAGCGTGGGTTGAAAGTAATTACGGAGCTGGTGATTAACCATACCTCTGATCAGCATCCCTGGTTTCAAAGAGCGCGAAAAGCCAAACCAGGCTCTTCCTATCGTAATTACTACGTCTGGAGCGATGATCCTAATAAGTATAAAGACGCACGGATCATATTTACAGATTATGAACCATCCAATTGGTCGTGGGACCCTGTAGCCAAGTCGTATTACTGGCACAGGTTCTTCTCGCATCAGCCCGATCTGAATTTTGATAACCCCCAGGTTCAAAAGGAGGTGTTTCGTATACTCGACTTCTGGTTTAATATGGGTGTGGACGGCTTTCGGCTTGATGCGGTGCCTTATCTTTTTGAGAGAGAAGGCACCAATTGTGAAAACTTGCCCGAAACACACGTATTCTTAAAGAAGCTAAGAGCACATGTTGATCAGAAGTTTAGCAATAAACTACTGCTAGCCGAAGCCAACATGTGGCCTGAAGATTCCGCTTCCTATTTTGGTGATGGCGATGAGTGTCATATGAACTATCACTTCCCCATTATGCCGCGTATGTTCATGGCGGTAAAAATGGAGGACCGGTACCCGGTAATCGACATCATAGATCAGACGCCTGATATACCCGAGTCGTGTCAATGGGCCATATTTTTAAGAAATCATGACGAATTGACTCTTGAAATGGTGACTGACGAGGAGCGTGATTACATGTACAAGGCCTACACCAAAGATACGCTCGCCAAGATCAACGTGGGCATCAGGCACAGGCTTGCTCCACTGTTAGAAAACAACAGGAGTAAAATAGAGCTGATGAACATCCTCCTTTTTTCACTACCGGGAACACCCGTGATCTACTACGGTGATGAAATAGGCATGGGAGACAATTTCTATCTTGGTGATCGTGATGGTGTACGTACACCTATGCAGTGGAGTGCAGATAGAAATGCCGGCTTCTCCTCAGCCAATCCACAAAGGTTATACCTCCCGGTGATCATCGACCCGGAATACAAATATGAATCGATCAATGTA
Source organism: Fulvivirga imtechensis AK7 (assembly GCF_000331535.1). Lineage (GTDB taxonomy): Bacteria > Bacteroidota > Bacteroidia > Cytophagales > Cyclobacteriaceae > Fulvivirga > Fulvivirga imtechensis. The sequence continues at coordinate 17,390 of NZ_AMZN01000003.1, forward strand.
GAAGCACAGCAAATGAACTCTTCTTCTCTGTTGTGGTGGATGAAGCGGATCATTGCTATGCGTAAGAAATATAAAGCTTTTGGCCGGGGAGATATTCAGTTCCTCTCTCCTGCCAATGCCAAGATCATCGCTTACACGCGTACATATGAAGACGAAACGATACTAGTACTGGCTAACCTTTCTCGGTTTCCCCAAGCGGCCGAACTGGATCTCGAGGAATTTGAAAATTATGTGCCGGTGGAGGTGTTTAGCCACAACAAATTTCCACAGATTTCAGGCGGCCCTTATTTATTCACGATAGGACCATATGGTTATTATTGGTTTCTGCTGGAGAAAGAAAAAGAACTTACTGAAGAGAAGGGGCAAATTCCAGGCTTTAAGATAAAGGAATGGGCGGAGCTGTTTGAAGGAAAGGAATTGCACAGACTGGAAAGCAGGGTACTACCGGTGTATATGCGTGAGTGTCGATGGTTTGGAGGTAAGGGCCGGTTGGTGCAAAACATGAGCATTGTGAAGAAGATCAATATTCCTGTGGACAGCATACCTGCCACTCTTGTAACAATAGAAGTGGTTTATAATGAGGGGCTTCCGGAAACCTACCAGTTGCCACTGGCTTTTATGCCTTACAACAATGAGGAAGATTTTAGAGAGATCAACAAAAAAGGTATTATCACCAACCTGATGATGAATGATAAGGAAGGAGTACTGTTTGATGCTGTTTATAATGAGGAATTCCGAAATGCATTATTTAGCTATATACAAAAAGGGCGTAAGCTGAAAGCGGATGCAGGCAACCTGGTATTCTATACAAGTGCAAAAAACGGATACCTGAAAAACGGAGAATTGCACTCAAAAGTGCTGAATGCCGAGCAAAGCAATACTTCTCTGACATACAACAATAATTATTTTTTAAAGCTGTACAGGAAGCTGGACAATACCATTAATCCTGACCTTGAAATTACCAGGTACCTGACGGAGCGTACCAATTATGCGAATGTGCCAAAATTCGTAGGAGGGATCCAGTATGATGAAGGGAGGAAAACATCTACCATACTGGGTATGATGCAGGAGTTGGTGCCTAATCAGGGTGACGCGTGGGACTATACCAAAGACGTATTGCACCGGTTTTTTGACAGAGTGCAGGTCAGACCAAACGGGCTTAAGGCTGAGGTTCCTGGCAAAGATCTTAGTATGCCGCTTAAATATGGCGAAATACCTGAAAATGTGCGTGAGCTTTTGGGCAGTATGTTTCCTGAGCGTGTAGTACTGCTTGGTAAACGCACCGGAGAAATGCATCTGGCGCTGGCAGCACATCCTGAGGATGTCGATTTTGAGCCTGAAGAATTTTCGTTACATTATCAGCGATCGGTGTATTCTTCATTGCAATCGTTGACCAGGAGCACTTACCAGAACCTCCAGAAGAATGTCGCCCTCCTGCCGAAAGACATCCAGAAAGAAGCTCAGGAAGTATTGCAGATCAAAGGTGATGTGCTCAATTGCTTCAAGAGAATATTTTCTCATAAAATAAACACCATGAAGATCAGGACACATGGAGATTATCATTTGGGGCAGGTGCTGTGGACAGGGAAAGATTTTGTGATCATCGACTTTGAAGGAGAGCCTGCCCGCGCTTATAGCGAAAGGCGGCTGAAACGCTCGCCACTGCGAGATGTGGCTGGTATGATCCGCTCTTTCCATTATGCATCATACAGTACCATTATGCAAGGGGAGTATGCCCAACAGCGAAAAGAGGGGAACCTGGAAAAATGGGCGGAAGTATGGTACCACTATATTACGCGCATGTACCTGCAGGGATATTTCGATACGGTAGGAAACAGTTCTTTCATCCCGGATAATCGAGAGGATATGAAGACGCTGCTGGAGGTGTTCTTGCTGGAGAAAGCAATTTATGAGTTAAACTACGAACTAAATAACCGTCCCGATTGGGTCGTAATACCACTTAGAGGAATAAAATCAATAGTAAGGAGGTCTTCCAATGGCAAATAAAGAAGAAAGTAAAACACCTGTTAAAACCAGGAAAAAGGCAACAACAAAAAAAGCTCCGGTGGAAAAAGCCTCACCGGCTAAAGTTAAAAAAGGGCAGGAAGAAGGTGTGGGTCATGCCACCCTCTTTTCGGAATATGACATTCATTTGTTCAAGGAGGGTAAACACTATCATTTATACAAAAAGCTTGGTTCACATCCTATGGAATATAAAGGTGTTCAAGGCACCTACTTTGCTCTATGGGCTCCCAACGCAGAAAGTGTATCGGTGATCGGTAATTTTAATGAATGGAATCGTGCCAATCATAAAATGGATGTGCGACATGATGGCTCCGGTATTTGGGAGTTGTTTATTCCTGAGGTGAAACAGGGAGCGCTATATAAATATTACATTAAGTCGCACCATGGACAATATGCCGTTGAAAAGGGCGACCCCTTTGCATTTAGATGGGAAACGCCCCCCAACACCGCTTCTATGGTGTGGAACATTGACCATACCTGGAAAGACAGCGGCTGGATGACTAAAAGAAAAAAGCAAGCTGGTAAACCACAGGCTTACTCAGTATACGAACTGCATATTGGCTCGTGGAGACGTGTTCCTGAAGATAATAACCGCTCTCTTACCTATCTCGAACTGGCCCAGCAACTGCCGGCTTATGTAAAGAACCTGGGGTTTACTCACGTGGAATTCATGCCGGTGATGGAGCATCCGTTTTATGGCTCATGGGGATATCAGATCACGGGTTATTTTGCGCCTTCTAGCCGCTATGGTACTCCACAGGAGTTTATGATGCTGATTGAGGCTTTGCATAACGAGGGCATAGGTGTTATCCTGGATTGGGTTCCGTCACATTTCCCTTCGGATCAGCATGGGCTTCATTACTTTGATGGCACCTATCTGTTTGAACATGCTGACTGGCGCAAGGGCTACCACCCTGACTGGAAGAGTTATATTTTTAACTATGGGCGCAATGAAGTTCGTGCGTTTTTGATCAGCAATGCATTGTACTGGCTTGACCTCTATCATGTGGATGGCCTCAGAGTGGATGCTGTGGCTTCCATGTTGTACCTTGATTATTCACGAAAAGATGGAGAATGGGAGCCCAATGAATACGGTGGCAATGAAAATCTTGATGCCATCAGCTTCCTGAAGGAATTTAACGAGGTGGTATACCACGAATATCCCGATGTGCAAACCATAGCAGAAGAGTCCACTTCTTGGCCTATGGTGTCTCGGCCCACTTATATCGGTGGCCTGGGTTTTGGTATGAAATGGATGATGGGCTGGATGCATGATACCCTCGAATATTTTAAGAAGGATCCGGTTCACCGTACCCATCATCAAAATGAAATTACTTTCAGCATTTACTATGCATTCACTGAAAGTTTTATGCTACCGCTTTCTCACGATGAGGTGGTATATGGCAAGCAGGCGTTACTTTATAAAATGTCAGGTGATGAGTGGCAGAAATTTGCCAACCTGCGCAATTTATACGCCTACATGTATGCACATCCGGGCACAAAATTGCTTTTCATGGGGGGAGAATTCGGCCAGACATCGGAATGGAACCATGATATGAGTCTGGACTGGCACCTTACTGAATATTACCTGCATCAAGGCATACAAAAAGTGCTGACCCGGTTAAATGAGATCTACCGTTCGGAGCCGGCTCTATATGAATGTCAATTTGCCGAAGGGGGTTTTGAATGGATAGATATTCATGACGCTCAAAACAGTGTTATTACTTTTGTTAGAAAGGGTAAAAAGCCCGGACAGATGATATTAGTGGCATGTAATTTTACCCCTGTACCACGTGAAAATTATCGAATAGGAGTGCCTGAAAAAGGTACTTATACGGAAATTTTTAATAGTGACGATCAGCTATACGGAGGAAGTAATGTAAAGAATGAAGCGCCCCTGGGTTCTACTGACCTTCAGGCTCACGGAAGGGCGCATTCCATAACGTTAACACTACCTCCACTGGGCATTACCTATTTAAAATATAGCAAGAAATAAGATCGTACGCCCTATTTCGAAGGAGGAGAGATCATAATATGCGCCCTGTGCGTGCCGGGATCCATTATCCATGGTCCTCCCGGTACCAGGGGCCGTATCGGTAATCCCGTAGACTCAGCCGTGGCGAAGGGGATGTACACCACATATCGAAGAGAGGCATTAACGACTTTACCCGTAGCAGGATCATATTTGCCATCAGGCCCGGAAAGCACATGAAGGGTTGCGGGGTTTTTCGGCATGATCAAAGTGCCTGCTTTGGCCTCTTTTTCCCTGATATCAAAGACTTCACCATGAGACTTACCCTGAGCATACAATTCCCTACCTCGCGCCATAAACGGCTCAAGGTCTTTATGGTAGCACGCCACACTAAAACCCTCCTTGTTAGGGTCATCTGCGAGGCAGATCATTTCATTTGTACCTTCCTTGAGTTTCACAAGTTTTCCACTACTGTCATAGCCAAGTACAGTCGCTTCTGCCTGCTTTTCTTCAGGAGCAGCCTGTATGGCAGCTTTTATCTGGTCTTCTTTTGAAGGTATTTGAGCATAGCCCGTAAGTGTGCAGGCTATCATTAGGAGCGGTAGAAATGATTTCATGGGTTTGCTGGTTTCGTTCTGCCTTAAAGATAGGAAAAAAGAAGGAGATGAACTTAGCCACTAGTATTGAGTCGTTAGTCATGAGTAAAAGAACACGTTCACCAATCTCCTTCCGGGAGGAGACGCCATGCTTTAAGTTAAGAATGTCATCCCGACTTCGGAGGAATCCATGCACAAGTTACTACTTCGAAAATGCATATATCTTTCCCTTGGGGTACCAATGACAAGTTTTCACTACACATGGATAATGAACAGATTATTACATCCCCTCACTATCGTCATCCCGGACGTAACGCAGTGAAGATCCGGGATCTCCTCACTACTGCCTGTAACTGAATTTCGGCCTCTGCCACTGATCAGGGGGATCCTGAATATTTTCTCCGCTATGCTGCGAAAATTCCAGGATGACGTGGTAGTTGATAATCTCTGTTCTTCCTCTGCTTCTTCTGTGGTTAATGATGGCATAAAGTCATTAGCCTTCAAAATCAACTGAAAGTTGTTATTCCCCTCGAGATTACTGTGCTTCTGAGAAGAGATTTTTCTTTAGCTTAATAGCATTGGGAGAAGACAGAGATGGGTTCGGAAGTCGTAAATTGAAGTATGTGGGATCAAAACATCAAAAAACTAAAAAGGAGTGGCGCAGATAGATCTCTGTTTCCTCTGCGCCTCCTCAGTGCTCTCTGTGGTTAAAATTTTAGTTGTTCAATTGAAACGTAATAGGAATTACCATTCTCACTTTTACTTTCCTACCCCCCTGTCTTCCCGGTATCCAGTTTGGAGCTGCTGACAATACTCTTTCAGCTTCTTCATCTAAACCTGCCCCTGCCCCTTTGATCGTTTTTACATCTGTTATTTTGCCGTTTTCATCAATGATAAACTGCACGAAAACTTTACCTTCTATGCCTAACTTCCTTGCTTTGGAAGGATACTTCATATTTTTACCTATAAATTTATAGAAGGCTTCGTAACCTCCATCCGGAGAGGGCATTTGTTCAACATAATCATGAAATTCAGGAGCTTTTTCTTCAGGTAACGGCTCTGGCTCGATTTCAGGCTCAAAATCTTCCCAAATTTGTGGGTCTACCTGTAGGTCTGGTTCTTCCTCCAGCTCCTCATCATTAGGTACTTCAACAGGTTTTGCTAGAATAGGTTTTGGTGGCTTGGGTGGTGGATCTGGAAATGTGATTGGAATAATTGGCAACTCATCTATTCCTGAGCCATCCAAATCGTCTACCGTAGGTTCAATTTTCACCGCCCTGTACTCAAAAGCCGACACGGCCAGCATCATCGCGGCCAACAGACCGATCTGAAAGAAAAGTCCTGACTGTTTGCGCAGGTCCTTTTCCGGATTCTTACGTTTTTCCATTGTTCTTGGTGTTTAATCTAACATTTATTAATACACCCGGCCGGGATGTTTTATTTTTCATACCTTGCTGCAACTGCTCCGGTCTGACTTTCTTCTCCTCCATCTTTTCCAGTCTTTGTAAGCCCAAATACCCGATGAAGATGATCCCCAGCAGAATAATGATGTAAAGGATCATTTTCAGTATCCTCTTCCACATACCGCTGCGCTCATGTTTTTTTAACACGTCATAGTAGTTCTTGTGGCTTTCGATCCTCCTCGAAGTCATCTTTTTTCTGCGCAATCTGATCTCGTGTCTTCCCATTATTCGTTCCAGTTGACCTTAAAGTGTTCTTTTAGCTTTTCCACCGCTCTGTAGAGTCGCATCTTAGCGCCACTTTCACCAATATTCAATATAAATGCAATTTCTTTGAAGCTGCGATCCTCAAAAAATCTTAATTCTAATACTTCAATTGTTTCCGTAGGCAATTCTTTTAATGTCTTGATCAATAGCTGCACCTGCTCCTGGCTGAATTCCTTTTCGTCTGTTTCAAACAGCTCCAGCACGCGTTCTTCTTCAATACTAAATACCCTGTTCTTCTTTTTCTTATTGTAAAACTTATTGACCTCGTTGCTGGCTATGCGAAACAACCATGCTGAAAAGGGCAACCCTCTAAACTCATACTTTTTCAAATTCTGCAGAGCTTTCAAAAAAGTCTGTGAGCAAAGGTCAGCAGTCAACTCTTCATCATCCGTTCTGCGGTAAACAAAGTGAAAGATGCCTTCATAATACCTGTCATATAACCTGCCGAAAACCTGAGGCTCTTTTTTTGATGCCTCAATTATCCGTTGCTCATCAGCAATCTCTTCTTCGGTCATATGTCTGCCCGCATTCAAGCTTCTTAGATCAATTGTTTTGTACATATAACCGCGCTTTTTGAAAAGGTCACACAAAAAATACAAAATTTTCAGTTCATGCACACGGCCCGCCATCTGTCACAAAAATTTTGCGTCCACATTTAAATATTAATACATTTAAGACAAGACCATAACTCTTACTTCCCATGAGCAAACTTTACTTGTTGGGTGCACTTCTGTTTATAGGATGCACCGCTACCTCAAATTCCACAACATCAGCGCAAAGAACAGCCACTCCTTCTTCCGGCATAGCTGGAAAAACTGCGGGCATGCAGAAATTTGAAGGGTTCTTTGAATATTATTATGACGATAAAACAGATAAGATCTACCTGGTGGTGGATAAATTCGATCAGGAGTTTTTGTATGTAAATTCCTTAGCCGCAGGAGTAGGCTCCAATGATATCGGCCTGGACCGTAATCAATTGGGAAACAGCCGTGTGGTGAAATTCGAAAGACGGGGGCCGAAAATATTGTTGGTAGAGCCTAATTATGCTTACCGGGCCATCAGCGATAATGCAGACGAACAAAATGCAGTACGCGATGCCTTTGCTCAATCGGTACTATGGGGTTTTACTCTTGTGACCGAGGAGGAAGGAAAGGTATTGGTTGATGCCTCGGATTTCTTTTTGAATGATGCCCATGATGTAACGGGTAGACTTAAGAGCATGAGCCAGGGCAATTATTCGCTAGATAAATCCCGGTCTGCCTTCTACCTGCCGAAGACAAAAAATTTTCCAAAAAACTCAGAAGTGGAGGTGACCCTGACTTTTACAGGAACGCCCTCTGGCCGGTATATCAGAAGTGTGGTGCCTACCCCTTCTAATGTGACCGTGCGTCAGCATCATTCCTTTGTAGAGTTGCCCGATAATAATTTCGAGCCACGAAAATATGATCCGCGGGCAGGTTATTTTGGTATTTCTTACTACGACTACGCTACACCTATCAATGAGAATATAGAAAAACGTTTCATCTCCAAACACCGATTACAGAAAAAAGATCCGAATGCTGCTGTCAGCGAAGCGGTTAAGCCCATCATTTATTATTTAGATAGGGGCACGCCTGAGCCTATCAGGTCGGCCTTGCTTGATGGGGCGCGCTGGTGGGACCAAGCCTTTGAAGCAGCGGGGTATAAAGATGCATTCCAGGTGAAACTGCTACCCGAAGATGCAGATCCTATGGATGTTCGATACAATGTCATTAACTGGGTGCATCGCTCTACCCGCGGATGGTCGTATGGATCATCAGTTACAGACCCACGTACAGGCGAGATCATTAAGGGGCACGTACTGTTGGGCTCATTGCGCGTCAGGCAAGACTTTCTGATAGCCGAAGGGCTGCTGGCTCCCTATGAAGACGGCAAAACAGTGCCGAAGGAGATGCAGGAAATGGCTTTGGCCAGACTTCGTCAACTGTCTGCCCATGAGGTAGGCCATACGCTGGGACTGGCCCACAGCTATTCCTCCAGTGCTGAAGGATTGGCGTCTGTAATGGATTATCCCCACCCATTAGCAGAGATCAAAGACGGAAAAATTGATCTTTCTAATGCTTATGACGATAAGATCGGTGCCTGGGATAAAGTGTCCATTGCCTATGGTTACCAGGACTTTCCCAACAATGTAAATGAAGAAGAGGCTTTGGATCAAATCATACAGAAATCATTTGCCGCAGGCCTTACATTTCTATCCGACCAGGACGCGCGGCCCCGGGGTGGCGCTCATCCCTATGCACACCTTTGGGACAACGGCAAAAATGCTGCCGATGAGTTGGAACGGGTGCTAGAGGTGAGAAAAATAGCAATAAAAAACTTCGGAGAGAAGAATATTCGTGACCACGAGCCATACGCTAAACTTGAGGAAGTGCTGGTGCCTATTTATTTCTTTCACCGTTACCAAACCGAGGCTGCTGTTAAGTTGATCGGAGGTCTGAACTATCGCTATGCGTTACGTGGAGATGGCCAATTAATTACTGAAATGGTTGACCCTCAGGCTCAGAAAGCAGGCCTACAGGCACTGCTAAGCACACTATCGGCCGAGAATCTGGCGCTGCCTGAAAAGTTAATTGCGATGATCCCCCCTAGACCGATCAGCTATGACCGCACTCGCGAAGTGATCAATATCAGGACGGGCCTTACCTTCGACCCTCTGGGAGCTGCGGAGAGTGCGGCAAATATGACGCTGCAGTTGCTGTTTCACCCCGCGCGCGCTCAGCGACTGGTGGAGTACCATTCCAGGAACTCAGATCAGCCTGGTTTAGGGCAGGTAATCGATCAGGTAATCACTTCCACATGGAAAAAGTCTCACAACAATGGATATGAAGGGGAAATAGAGCGTACCGTGGATGATATGGTACTTGTCAACCTTATGGGGCTGGCGGTGGATAAAGACGCGAGCGAGCAGGTAAAGGCTATTGCTTATCTCAAAATCGATCAGTTGAAGAATTGGTTACAATCTCGGCTTAATTCACAGCAGGGTGATGCACAAAAAGCCCATTATACCTTTGCTATCCGAAAAATCGAGCAGTTCCAGGACGACCCTGAGAAATTTGAATTAGTGAAACCGCTGGACCCCCCGGCGGGCTCTCCGATAGGGATGGGGTGTGATTAATATTGTTGAAATGGTCAGTGTGGAGAAACACTGAAATTATAATTTATTGTTAAATTCATCTAGTGTTGAGTTAAGTGTACTGTGCCGTATAAGTTGCAGTTATTTTTGTTCCAGGCAACGCAAAAAATATGAGCATAGCCATAGCTACGTAAGTATTTTTTAAGGCAGCATGGGACAAAAAGAACAAAGCTTGGTATGGCTAAAGTATGCTTAACTTAACACTAGTACCCAAAGGATGATTTAAGGACGTTGCTATCCCAAAAGCCACCCCAAAAGATCATTAGGGAATAAATGTTATTTTTGACAAGCGTTCTATAGGCGATGGTGAAATAGTTTTTGAGCATGACCGGAAGTTTTAATGTGCTAAAGACAGTTGTTTCATAAAAAGGATGCATAATATTGCAAAAAGGAATACTCCGGAATTTCAAACAGGTTACAACCAAAGGCATGTCTGACAAAGAATTAATTGAGGAAGATGATGAGCTTTTTGAGCATCATCGGATAGTAGCAGACCCGAAGCAGCAGTTGCTGAGGATCGATAGATTTCTGATGGACAGATTACCCAATGTAACCCGTAATAAGCTGCAGAATGCCATAAAAGACGGCTTTGTAAAGGTGAATGAAGTAGAGGTGAAACCGAACTACAAGGTACGCCCGGCAGATGTGATCACCATAGCGCTGCCAGAGCCGCCGAGAGATACGGAGGTTGTGCCGGAGGATATTCCGCTCAATATCATTTATGAAGATGAAGACTTGCTGGTCGTGAATAAAGAAGCGGGAATGGTGGTGCATCCGGCCTATCAAAACTGGTCCGGGACTTTGGTAAATGCACTGGCTTATCATTTCCAAAACCTCCCCGAGATGAAAGGCAATGAAGGCCGGCCGGGATTGGTTCACCGGATAGATAAGGATACCTCAGGATTATTGGTAATCGCCAAGTCTGAAGCCGGTATGAACGGATTGGCCAAACAGTTTTATGACCATTCCATAGAAAGAACATACTATGCCCTTGTATGGGGCGTTCCCGAACCCGAAAAAGGCACTATCAATATCAACTTGGGTAGAAGCTTAAAAGACAGAAGAGTGACTGTAGCGTATGAAGATGAATCTATCGGAAGGAATGCTATCACCCATTACGAAGTCGTTGAAGATCTGCGGTATGTGTCATTGGTAAAATGCAACCTGGAGACAGGTAGAACGCACCAGATCAGGGCACATATGAAGCATCTGGGACATCCCTTGTTTAACGATGCCACCTATGGTGGAGATAAAGTGCTAAAGGGAACTCAATTTTCCAAGTACAAAAGCTTTGTCGACAACTGTTTCAAGATCATACCAAGGCAGGCGCTGCATGCCAAATCACTCGGGTTTGTTCACCCGGTGAAAAAAGAATTCATGCAGTTTGACAGTGAACTGCCGGCAGACTTTGAAGCCGTGCTGGAAAAATGGAGACATTATGTGCAGTATACCTAAACTGCCAGATTCATATCGTCATTTTTCTTGAGCGCTTTTTCGATTTCCTTCATCGCTTTCTGCTTAAACTGCTGATAGTTCTCATCATGATGAGGATCGTACAGCAAGTCCTTGATATAATCAAGCACCTTCTCCATTTCAGAAGCGTTCATAGCCTCCAGCGATTGCAGGATGGCCTGCTTTTTTGTTAACGTTTTCATTTTTGTAGTGGTGTAGTGGTTGTATAGTAAAGTTAACGCAATTCCATGGTTCCAGTTGGCGAATTACCAAAGCTTAACGGAATGAAAACATACAGTTAATCCTTGGCTGTCAACCGGTTACTAATGATTAATCCTGCTTTAAGGTGAATAGTAACTACGGAGTATTCAACGGTGGAATAAAGTAGACGTCAGACAGCTCAAAGCCGTAAGTATTCCAAATACCAGCACTCATAAAGATCAAACCTCCATACCAACCAAAACCGCTAATCAAAAAGGACAATTGTTCGATGATCAGTGATCAAAAATTGCCCCCGGAAGCTATGGTGATGCGGAGGGAGGAATGCCGTTTCTGCTAATTTGGAGCGGCCTTTCGGTTGATATCCGTCAGACGGCTTTGAGCCGTGCTGACGGGGTACCCGTGGTTTTCTAAAGCAAGAGCTGAAATTTTGTGGTGGTCAGACAAACTTCTTGTACCAAATACCAAACTGCTGTGAGCAACCCGGCGTCAGACGGTTTTGAGCCACCAGACGCCTGTATAGCACGCCCGAAGCTTAAATCTCCAGGCGAACCAAGCCCGTAAATCAGAAAAAGGCGATTGTCTGATGAACTCGGTTTCTGCTAATTTGGAGCGGCCTTTCGGTTGATAATCTGTCTGACGGCTTTGAGCCGTGCTGACGGGGTACCCGTGCTTTTCTAAAGCAAGAGTCAGACAAATTCCATATTTCAAAGGACCAAACTGCTGTGAGTCGTCAGACGCCTGTGTTATAGCTTGCAGCTATATTTTATCCCACTACACCGTGTCATCAGCATGGCTGCGCTTGAAATACTGCATTAATACATAAGCTGTGAAAGCGCCTGACATAGACCCTTCAAGGAAAATGAGTGCTCCTGCAATATATGGGTTTAGATACTGACCAAACATTTCATCTCTTTGGATCTGCTGCATAAATTCAGGGTCTATTATTCCCAAATAAAAAGCTATAAAAACAGCAAATATGGCCGTGGAAATAACAGAGGTCATTATTCCTACACCTATGCCATTCATATAGGCAAAAGTGCTGACATGCTTGGCTTTATATTCCCTGATAGCCAGGAAAATGCCGGCAAAAAGGAAGATATAATTTAAAGCCCGTAGCCAGTAAAAATGTGCCAGGCCTACCAACTGCATCAAAAAGAAAAACAGAATGTAAGCTATAGCGGAAAGAATACCATACTTGATACCAATGCCTTCAATCGACTGCTTTTGCATAACTATTAGGGTTTGATGGTATATTAAAAACAACCGTCAATCCCTATTGTTTCCGTCAGGCTAAAAGTCGTCTACTATATCCTCGACAACCTGCTTTTTTTCCTCTTTCCTCTTTTTATTCATCACATAAGAGGTGTAGACCATCTCGATCTTATTGTTTGAATAAGAACCATAAGCAAGTCCCAGTTGCTCGCCAGTCCAGTGGTAGTATCCCGTGCGATAGCCAAACTTGGGTTCGCCGAAAGCTTTTTTGAGGCCCTTATACAGGTTAGGGTCTTTCTCAGTGATCACCCGGATTTCAAAGATCGAGTCATTATATACCTTTACTTCCAGATCATAGATCTTCAGGGTTCCTATGCTTTCGTAGTGCCCTTTCTTTGCTATGTACAGCTTCGCATCGGGAAACGTGTCATCATCAATGTCTTTCTTGAACTCAAGCCCCTCATAAGCCGACACATTGGAGGCCATCTTGATGTCTTTAAACCCATTCCTTTTATCCAACTCACTAGCATCCTGGGCTACGGTGATGTGATTGACAAAAATTAATGCAAGTAAGAAACGTAAAGCCATTTTTCTTATCCGGGTTGTAAGATACTACATAGTTAATTACAACTAAGATACAAGGATTGACCTTAAAACCCGGAGCCCGAAATAACATTTTTGTAAGCCTCTGTGTTTATGAGGGTATGAAAACCGAAAACCAACACAGCACAGCCAGGGAGTCCCTGCGTCAGCTCAATTATTTTATAGGTCATGTAGTTGCCTATTTTATGATCAACCTGGCGCTGTTGTTCTTTATTTTCACCAATATGGAAAGCCGCTGGTGGGTGATTTCACCTGCTATTTTATGGGCATTGGTGCTGTTATATCATGCCATAAAATTCTGTGGAATTAGCTTTAGAAGGCCAAAAAAGCAAGGTGGCGACACACCAGTATTGCAAGTGACTGTTAAGCATTGATAGCAGCAATTACATCTTTTAGCAATTCATTGCCATATTCTCGCTGATTTGATTTCAGATTGACCTGTATTCTCAATGCTTTTAGTCCGTTAGCCCCCTGAAGCTCCTCCAACTCGAGTAACTCCACATCCCCGTACACGTAGTCTATTGACTTGAGGTATTCAATATATCTCAGGTACTCCTCCGCCTCTTTTTGTTGAGTATAAACTATCGCTATCTTACCAGGCTGAGTTAATCGCTCGTTAGTGCCTTTAACATTAGCCTTGTCAATACGCTTTTTTACGATTTCATACCGTATGTTATAGGCGCCATCTACATCAAAATGTTTTTCATCCCTTCGAAATTTGATGGATAGTGGCTCACCATGCACCAGGATCAGTTGGGTGATGTCTAATTGCCTTGACAGTTGTGGTTTTAGTTTTTCAATATTTACAGCGATTTCACATTGTGTAAGCAGTTGCCATAGCCGGAAATTGCTCAGCAAGAGCTTGCTGAACCTTCTGTCCTGCACAAGGGAATCGCCTAAATAGATATTATATTCCACACCATCGGTCTTATACTTTTCAAAATAATGAGGAAATATCTGCTGAGCCTGCTCTTCTACCTGATCGAGGTATAAGGAAATGGTTTCATTTATTTTAGTCAGGCTTTCTTCAAAGTCTTTACGTTTATCATAAATAACACCGAGCTTGGGGTCTAACATCTTTTCATAATCCTCGATAACAGGTCTCAGCAGCTCCTCAGTCTCCTTGAAATAATTGAATGTAGGCACTACCTCATTGCGCAGGAAGTCCAGCACACTTGACTCGTCACCGGAATCCAGGCCTTTCGATATTTTCCTGATCTCCAGATCAACCCTGTAGTTGATCTCATCGAGAATCGGCATTTTCTTATACTCAAGTACAGTGGAAATCACCTTTTTCACTTGCCGCAGATTATTTCTCAGGTCAAGTTGTATGGCCCTTGCTCTTTCCAATGAAGAATTTCTGATATCCGAAAGGCCATAAATGGGATAAACATGGTTAAAAACTATATCTCCCAATTCGGCTTTTGCCCCTTTCCTTCTCTGGTTCATGAGCTCATATCCTCTTTCGAGGAATTTCCACTCTACAGTGGGGTGGATAGAAGTACATTCCTCCTGGATAAGCGCTCTCACCTCCATCCTCATTTCACCCAATACCCTGCGAACGGCCGCGGTGAACATGGGTAGCAAGCTGTCAAGTTTGCTGGCGCTTACCGGGTTGAAGTGCCCCGCTTTTGGGGAGCCTAACTCCAGCATTCCAATTACTTCATCATCTACCACCAGTGGAGCCACCACCACACTTTTTATGCCTTTTTTGATCAGCGCCTTCTCAATGTGCCCTATGGTTTCCAGGTCTTCGAGATCCTCTACGATCACCGGACGCTGCTTTTGATAAGCTTTGTCATAAATAGAACCGATGAAATAATCGCAGTTCATGGCTTCCTCATCGTTGGGCATCATAAAGCTGCTCCAATCGCTGGCGCCATAGTTAGAGATCATGTTGTTGTTCGGATCAAAATATGTTAACCCAAGGGCCATATCAGGAAGTCTGAATATCGCCCGGATCTTCTGCTGTATAGCCTTGAAGCTATTGCTACAGGTAACAGCATCTTTTTTCAGCAGATCATATTTTACAGACGATAGCATCTCCTCTGTGGTAACATCTGTGAGTTTCATTATAGAAAATCCTTCGAAATGGAATTTTTCAGGTTTAATGTGTTTAAGCCACAGATCCACATCATAAAGATTGTCAAGAAGCATCCTTATGGTTTTCTTGTCAATCGGGTCAAGCTCTCCATTACATATTACATCTGCAAACTGTGTATTAAGGTCCACTTTAAATACCTGCTTAAGGCCTGTTTCCTCATCAGGAATAGTCACTAACATCGGCTGGTCCGCCATCAGGCCTGCATTATAAAACCTGTTGAGGATAAAAATACATGCCTTCATTATCTTTCCGGCCAGCATGTTGTTGCCCGGGATATTAACTTCGATGTCTTCCCTGACCCGGTCGAATGGTAGCAGTTTGCGGTACCTGGGAGTGGCATAAAAACCGTGAAAATTAAACGGCAATATGGCTGCCGCTAGCTCTGAGCTTATCAGAGCAGGAGGGAAAACAGCGCTCATCAGCAGGCCTACCAGCTCCTTGTGTTTATTAAGTACTTCAAGATCTTTTATAGGCTGTCGCAGTTCAGGAGCCCCTGCAATTAATTTTTTTATCCTTTTAGCCGGATAACCGGAAAAGATATTATTGCTCTCCAGGTTAACCTCCCAGTAGGATACCAGCGATGACAAATTTAGGACTGTCCTAAAAGGAAAGTTTTCCAGGTATTTATTAGATGCCGTCATCAGAAAATATTTTTATAGGTGGATACAATAAATGAACGAAAAAGAGTCACGGAGGTTCTCCCTTTTTAGATCAAAAGCATAATTGAGTGATCCGAAATCATATTCATGCTTTAATTTAAAGTCGTATGAACGGGAAAAATATTTTATTTAGCGCCTCTAAGAAAACGCCAATGCCTGCGTTACGCTCGCCCCAAAAATGCTCACGTACCTCAGTACGCTCCGCTTTTTGGCACTTCATTTCTTAAAGCCACTTAGAGTTTTCTTACAAACACTATTTAAAATAATACTTGTGTGAAAAAAACTTCATTGTGATCTGCTTTAGGGGAAAAATATAGAAACTTTACAGATTTCTGTGTCTGTGGCCCTATGCAGTTGAATGATGCATATTAGCATTCGCCGCTCATAATCTAAAATTTGCCGCTTATCACAATGAGGGTCAGAAATGTAACCACAGCGCCTCTAAAACACGTCTTAGCAGTAGGTCAACAACAAAAAATAAATAGTCATGAAAACTTTAACAACAATGGCAGCACTGCTCATTGCAGGTGCTTCTGTCTACGCAAATGTCAATGGAATTACTACTGTAGATCCTAAAAAATCAGTAGCCATTATTCAAAACGTGCAAGCGAAATACAAGCTTGTTTATCTCAAAGAAAGCAAAGGTACGGTAAGGATTGATATCCTCAATGAGGCTGGCAAGCAGGTACATTCTCAGTCCGTTTCGAATGATGGCGGCTTTGCGCAACAGTTTGATTTCTCGTCTCTGCCTTATGGCATGTATACTTTTGAAGTAACTCACCCAGATGGTACGAAGATAGCAGAAGTGGTTAATCACTTAAAACCTGAAAAGGCGGTGAGTACCGGCCTGAGAGCGGGGGTACTTGACATCAATGACAATAATAAATTCAGACTGGCGGTTTTAAAAAGCAACAGTGATCCCATCAATGTAAAAATTTACGATGAGCAAAATCGCTTGCTTCATGAAGATGTAATTGCTGGTGATGAGGGCTTTAGGAAAACTTATGATCTTAAAAATGTAAAAGCGTCTTCTTTCAGATTTGAGGTTAGTGATAACAATAGTACTGTTACCATGTTTTCAAAATAACAAATATTGTTTTGTTTAGGTTAAGAGGCTGATTCGGTTAATCCCGGACAGCCTCATTTTTTGTTTCTTCCATCTTTTCTTTTATAATCTGTAGCGCCAGATCAATAGTATCCAGGTGTGCACGAAAAGCCAGTATGGCCAACCTTAATGTGAAAACGCCTTTAATAGTAGTAGAAGAGATAAAAACCCTGCTATCCTCGTGAATTTTTCCGATGATCCGCTCATTAAATTGATTGGCATTGCCGTTTTCCGGTAAAAATCGGAATATTACCACAGATAGCTCGGGTTCCGGTCCCAGTTCTATGTTCTCAAATTTCCGAAGCTCTTGCCATGCATACTTCGCAAGCAATAGTTTTTCTTCCAGTGCCGCCCGAAATGGCGCCAACCCGTGGACCATTAATGGCAACCACATGCGCAAACCCCTGAAAGGACGGGTAAGCTCCGGAGAAATGTCAGCAGGGGATATTTCATTTGCCAAAGCAGTGGCATCCTGCATATAGTTGGCATGATACGCAAAGCTTTTTTGCAACTGCACTCCGTCTCTTACCAACGCCACACCAAGTCCATGTGGCAGGAATAGCCCTTTATGCGGGTCTATAATAATGGAATGGGACCGTTCTATGCCCTTAAACTTATTACTCCCATACTCTGTAAGCATAAAAAAGCCACCATATGCAGCGTCTATGTGAAACCATAGTTGATATTCCTCTGCGATGTCGGCCATGTCTTCGAAAGGATCAACAGCACCGGTGTCTGTAGTGCCTGCCGAGCCGATCAGCAGCCAGGGTTTTAGTCCCTGTCGGATATCTTCAATAATGGCCTGTCGCAGTTTGCCGGTATCCATCCGATATTGACTATCGAGGCTGATGTACCGTAATTGGCATTCTCTTAACCCTGCAATATTTATCGCTTTATGTATGCAATGATGGGCCTGTTCGGAAAGGTAAATTACTTGTTGTGGTATATCAGCAGCATTAATTCCCGCAGCATCGCGGGCTGCTACTATGGCTATCAAATTAGCAATACTACCCCCTGAGGCAAGGTTGCCCAAAGCGGAGGCAGGGTAGCCTACCATTTCCTTCATCCAGTTGATCAGGTGGTTTTCCATTCTGACAGCACCGGGACTGGCAAAAAATACGCCTGAATAGCGATTGGTGATGTCAGCCCAATAATCGCCCAGAGAAGCACTATAAATACCGCCACCGGGGATATAACCCAGATGACCTCCCGAAGCAGCATTGATACCACCGTTATCCACATGTTCGCTGATTATTTGAAATACCTCATCCGGATTGTAGCCTTCATTCGTTATAGCATATTGCATGAGGCCTTGTCCATGGTCTTTGGCCTGATAAGCCGGACTCTCCTCCGGATTATTTACACTATTGAGAAAATTTTCCGTGTACCTGACAACTGCCTCTCGTAGTGTTTTTCTCTGCTCGTCATTGGGTTCCAGGTTTCGGGATTTTTGATGATATTCGTTAATTAGATTGCGCATATTCAAAATTGTGATATATTTCCTAACTTTTAAAAAAGTTAATGATGGAATGGTTAATCGTATTTGTAGGCCTGGTTCTGTTGTTTCAGATTGCCGTTTTTTTCATGATACGGGCAAAGCGAAAAAAGGACAAGCGGGAAAATGTGATTGAAAAATATAACATTAGGACTCCTGCAGATGCATTTCGATTGCTTCAGGATCATTCCCTTCCTGATAATGATCGCAAAAAAATCGAACGGCTTTATCGTGGAGAATAGGAGTAACGTTGTGTTGCTGAACTTCAATACACTTTGTCTGTTACTATACTATGCTTTCAACAACAGAAATTCGCTGGTTCTTTGAAGAGGCTCTGCCTGAGGAAATGCAGGAGTGGTTTGAACACTTCAGCCCTGAGGACCTGCCGCCCCGTACAGACTACTACCTGAATATGGAGGAAAGTGCCGGTGTGGGCATAAAACTCAGAGAGGGCAATATACAGATCAAACCCATAAAGGCTGAGCGAGGCGCCCGCCAATTCCTGGAAAATGTGGAGGGCAATGTATCGCAATACGAAAAATGGAGCTTTCCGGTAACCAGCAATGAAGAATGGCCGGAGATGATCAGGAAACCGGATGTCTGGATACCCGCCATAAAGATAAGGAAGCTCCTCAGGTTTACGCTGGGAGGTGGATACCCTAATAAAATTGGAATGGAAGAGCTGGTGGATGAAGGTTGTGAGGTGGAGTTATCGAAGGTAGAGGTGGTAGATCGTACCTTCTGGTCATTGGCTTTTGAAGCGCATGGTTCCACCGCACAGGCTAACCTGGAAAAGACGGTAGATGAAATTTTTAGAAATAAAGCATGCCCCATTCGGCTGGTTAAGGAAAAATCTTTTGGATATACCCACCTGATCCGCGATATTCAGGTTTAATATGTTATTAGCAGTTGATATAGGCAATACAAATGTCGTTTTTGGCATTTATGGCGGGGGTTCAGGATGGCCCACCGTCTGGAGAATAGAAACAAGGGACGAAGCGCAGGATAAACTTTCCCGGTCCCTGAACAAGCATATCGGAGACAAGGAAATAACAGGTATCGTCATTTCCAGCGTAGTACCCTTTTTCACCCATATTATTGCCAGGCAGTTGCAGCAGAAATACCATATTGCACCTTATGTGATAGGCCCATCGAGCTATCCGGCTATCCCTGTCGAAATACTTAGCCCTGAGCAAATTGGCACGGACCTGGTAGCTAATGCGACTGCCGCATTTGACATGTTTAACAGCGACTGTATGGTGGTAGATTTTGGCACGGCCCTCACGTTCACAGTAATTGCTGATCAGAGAATACACGGGGTAAACATTGCTCCGGGGTTGAAAACTGCCATGAAAGCTCTTGCCGGTAATGCAGTTAAGCTATCGGAAATACCACTGGCGTTGCCTGAATCTGTTATCGGGAAGGATACAACCACGGCCATCCAATCCGGGATTTTGTGGGGATATGTAGGGTTGGTGGAAAAAATGATCGAACGCATCGAAAAAGAGCTTAACAAGGAGTTTAAAGTAGTAGCTACGGGCGGCTTATCAAAGGTGTTGAAACCCCTTCATGATCAATTCGATGCTGTGGAACCGCTTTTAACATTAGAGGGTATGCGCCTGATTTATGAAATGAACAAGAAGTAGGCTCTAGACAAATACAATAAGGACAGTTTACCTACTGCTTCTGCCTATTGCCAACTCAACTACGCTCTTCTTCTTTGCCGGTAGGCATAATAGCTCAACACTACCTTCAGAGCTTCCAAAATCGCCTGGTTAACAGGCATCAGCCGCTGGCCCAGTTCGGCATCAATAGCACGGAGCTGAAAATAGAAATTCCGCATCACAGGTACTGATTTGCCCTCGGCAATATGCTTCACGCCATTTTGGTAGGCTTCTGAAAATTCTGTTTTGATCGTTTTACAGGTGACCAACTGTGGAGTTCCCTGCTTATCAAGCATGGCTGAAAATCCAAAGAGCCGACAGATCAGTCCCCGGTCTTCATATTGGCCGCAGAAGCCCTTGTCGCCTTCACTGACAAGTGGCCGGAAAGCTTTGCAAGTAGGGCTATCACTTTCAGCCTGAAGCTCCTCAAGCCATTCATAGGCTTTCCCATCTTTAAATAGCTGGTATGCCAGAGGTAAGAATTCGAGTGGTGTGGCGGCAATGTCAGGTTTTTTACAGCACAACCCGCAGCCGCTGAGGCATTTCATCCCGGTAGCCTTTTGAAAGGTTGCCACCTCCCTCTCCAGATTGCTGAACACCCGCTCAACAGCCTGGACTTTACGATAAATCGACATTAATGCTAAAAAAGCAGATGCGAATTTAACATAAATTCGGAATAAAATATTCCACCGGTAATTGCTTTTTTTCTAATTGAAAAACAGGCAGTAGTGTGTTCCATGTAAGCATGCAAATGGAACCATTAACCCCTTACTTCAGAGTCCAAAAACACTTATTAAGTCAATTCTCTTCATCATAATCCTCTTGGATACTTAGAATCAGGTTTGTTTCAAATAATTAATAATGTAATAGAGATTAGTAAGGAGTCACCAGCCTGAAGACTGGAATTGATGTAAAGGCACAAGTGACGCTATCGCTTAACACTTGCGCCAGGATAGGCCACTTATTCAAAATGATAAAGAAATACCAGTGTAGCAGTAAAGGCAGGCTTGGGGTTGTCTTTAATTTCCAGCGTAACATTCAGTTGCGCTTTTGTGATGCCCCTTAAATCTGCCAGTGAATGTAGTTGAGCCTTCAGTCGCACTTCACTATCTACCAATACCGGCTGATTGAATTTGAGTTTTTCAATACCATAATTGATCATCATCTTCAGGTTCCGGATCTCTGCAATTTGTTTCCAAAGATAAGGAGCTACCGAAAGGGTAAGGTAGCCATGTGCTATGGTATGTTTAAAGGGACCTTCTGTAGCAGCGCGCTCAGGATCTGTATGTATCCATTGATGATCCAGGGTGGCATCTGCAAACTTGTTGATCTGCTCCTGTGTAATTTTCAAATAGTCAGAAACCCCAAGCTCTTGCCCCAGGTGTTGTTCAAATTCTTTAAAGCTGCCGATTATTAGTTTGCTCATATTTTTCTGTGGTTCGGATTGCCGGTGAAGATAATTAAAAAAAATTTTTCCGTGCAGTAACCTTTCCAAAACTAAACCCACTAAAGGCAACAATGCGATAACCCGAAAAGCATAAACAGAGTAGGGAGTAAGATCTAAACCTGAACTACAATGAAAAAGAAAAAACTAAACCTCAATGATTTCAAAGTACAGAGCTTTGTGACGTCTGTAGAAGGACAAGCTGAAGAAACTGTTAAGGGAGGATTCCATACGTTAGAGATCCTTTGTGGCGCACCTGTAGGCACCATTGTCTGTGGAACCAATAACACCACCTGCTGCCTGGAAACCAAAGTGCAACTGATATGTGATGGCTACTACACCACCCCTGGGGGAGGTTGCCCTGTGATAACCTTTAACGGCTGTTTCTAAAAAAGTTGTTCCGGAGGGGGTTTTTATTTTTCTAAGTAAGTATAAGCCAGCCAATACCTCCGGGACCTCTCTGCCCTCCGCTCATCATCACTTTATCATTCCAGGCACAATTACAGCCCTCAGCGCCAACAAGTTTTCCATTTTATTGTTCATGATTAAATATCGGATTCATTATATTTATCGAAATATTAAAAGCATACAGTAATGGCAAAACAGTTCATAACTCCGAAAAGATCTTTATCGGACGATACAGAAGAGAAGTTAAATAAGCAGATCATGATGGAAGGCCTCTCTTCGGCCAGATACCTTTCCATGGCTTCCTGGTGCGATACCAGGGGTTATATCAAATCGGCCCAGTTTTTATATAAGCATTCTGAAGAGGAGCGCCAGCATATGCTAAAGCTGTTTGCCTATATCAACAATGCCGGTGGGCATGCATTGCAGCCACAGATCACCGATATTAAGCATGAATTTAATTCACTCAGAGAAGTGTTTGAAGAAATACTGGATCATGAAATAGAAGTAACACGCTCGATTAATGATCTGGTGGAGCACTGCTTTAAAAATAAGGATTTTACGACATTTAATTTTCTTCAGTGGTTTGTAACAGAGCAACGGGAAGAAGAAACACTTGCCAGAAGGGCGGTGGAGCTTTTTGAGATCATTGGCGAGGAAGGCATCGGGCTTTGGACGATCGATCAGGAAATTGCGAAGCTGGAAAGCGAGGGCAGCGAAACAGGCCTGGGTGAGTCACAGACCATTTAATTGCTTGCTTTTTACTTTTATTTAAATTTATTGAGAAGGGCTTCCAGTTCCTTCTCTTTTACTTTATGGTAGAGGCAATTTTCAACAATTACATTCGGCCCCTTTTTGCAATGGTTCATACATTTTGTTTTTACTACCACCACTGATGATTTTAAGGCAGCCTTTTTGATTTCTGTCGATAAAGATCTTGTCAACAGCTTGCTTCCGTTCTTCTTACAATCTTTGCTGGTGCAGATAAATATATATTTCTTGTTTTCCGGGCTTTCCATTTTTGAATTAACACATTTTAGATAAATAAATTTCCGTTTTCCCGGAATTATAAATACCTCTGGGAGGTTATTTGACTGTCTTTAAATCAACTGAAGACATTAAAATAACCCCAGTTCGATATAAAATGCCTAAAAAAGGGCAGTCATCCTGCCTGTCCCGAACTTGCCTCGGGGAGGTAGCTAACAACTTTTTAGTTGATTTTGTTGATAATGACATTACACCATTAACCACAGAGGAAGCAGAGGAGGAACAGAACTCATAAACCACCACGTCATCCTGGAATTTTCGTAGAGCAACGGAGAAAATATTCAGGATCCCCCAGATCAATGGCAGAGGCTGAAGTTCAGTCACAGCCAGTAGCGAGGAGATCCCGGATCTTCACTGCGTTACGTCCGGGATGACGGTAGTAGGAGAATTGAATAATTCATTGACTATCAGAACGTAATGAAAACTTGTCATGGGTATGTGAGGAAGGGTCTTACTAAGTTGTGAATGGTACCCTTGAAGTAAGTAAGATTCTTCATGCCTCCCCGAGGTGTGGCTTTAGCTTGACAGCATCTATCTGTACATCTGGAACCGGGGTGAATTAAAGACTCGCCGTTTATCTAAAATTTCAATAATACATACCCGTTGAGTTGATAGGTAGTGACTGTGGTAAGCATGGAGGTAGCAATTTCAATACCTTCAAGAACCTGATCGGGTGATATTTGTCGAGCTATCAAAGACTGTCCGCAAATAGTTATTTTTACGCCAGCTTCACCAAGAGCCTTGTAGAGGTCGGTGTGCGGATTATCAACGCCAAATTTCTGCTTATAAGCGTCATTGTTCATGACCGTAAGCGCCATGGGACCGTGTATGGCCAAAACGACTTTTATATTCTTTGGATCCACGCCACCTACAGCATGTAAATTGATCAGCCGTGCCACATTCACCAAAGAATAAGACAGCTCTGACGGTCCTTCTTCCCTGCTAACCACATCAACTACTATTTTATATGGCCCCTCGTGATCGGGCTTTACAGTGGCAGAAGGCATATCATAAATGCCTCCGTAATTTTTTATGACAGGGAAAACCTGTTCCTGAGCCAAAGTATATGTGCATGTTAAAAGTATCGCACTGAAGAGCAAGGTATATTTTTTCATTATTCCCGGGGTTTATTCAATTCTGGCGTATCTGGTAAATATTCAACTCATTATGGTCTCCACCTGACCTACATCCTTCCACAATATCCCGTTTTTTACTGAAAGGCTAAAGAGATAGTAAACAATTTGCTGAAGCAAGGGAATTAGATGTGAGTCAGGAGTCGGCAGTCCGAAGTCGGAAGTAGGTAACTTTAGCGACAGCATTAGGAGCCTGGCAGGTTTATGGAAGCAGGCAATTTTTTAGTCCTTAGTATTGGGTCGTGAGTATTGAGTGAAGGGCGAATCTTCATCCCAAAACACGCAAACTACTCTCCTTCTGGGAGGAGATACAGAGGTGGGTAAGTGGGGTTACCTCTCTGCGCTTCGAACATCTCCCCAGGTCGGGGAGACTTTAGTGATGACGTTCGGTGCTTTGTATATGATCTTCAATAAAAACAGCGTCATGGTGTGGAATCTGAGCCATCTGCAAATCCGTAGTGGGTACCAGCGGCTGGCAGACAAAGTCCAGACATACTTGATTTTAGATGAAAGACCATAAAAAAAGAACGCATCAGCACAAAAATGCCATTTGCCCTCCTCAATACTCGACCAACCCGTTTTTGATGGCATATAGCACAAGTCCGACCCGGCTTTTCACATTAAGTTTTTCAAAGAGTGACATACGATAGCCATCAATGGTTTTAGGGCTGAGGCACATTTGGTCAGCTATTTGGTTGTACGTCATTTCCGAGCAGGCGAGTTGGAGAAACTCTTTTTCTCTTTCATTAATATCATATAAATCCTGTCCGTCATCACTTTGTAGCGCATTGATCAGCTTACCCGTTACAAAGTCGGTATAATAGTAGCCTTTGTCGTAGATCGAAGATAACGCCTCTTTAAATTCGCCAGGTTCGGCATCTTTACACAGATAGCCCTTAACCCCCAGTTTGAGCATTTTAACAATGGTCTCCTCTTTTTCGATCATACTCAAAACAAGGATATGGATGCCTGGAAATTGAGCCGTGAGCCACTCCACGGTCTGAAAGCCATCCATTTCGGGCATGTTAACGTCCATTAATATAATATCGGGAGTGTTATCCTCATTGAGCTTACGCTGCAGGTCTAACCCGTTATCGGCTTCAAACACGATAGTGTATTTATCGGAAATTGACTCGATCAGGCTACGGAGGCCACCACGAAACAGCTTATGATCGTCTACCAGTGCAAGTTTAATTGTTGAATTCATTGGTTAGGGGCATGTTAATTAAAATCTCGGTTCCCGCATGGGTAGTGCTGCTTATTTTGAGGTCCGCATGTATCACCTTTGCCCGTGTCCTCAGGTTTAAAAGACCAGAACCTCCACGTTTGATGACTTCATCTATGTCAAAACCCACACCATTATCTTTAAATGTTAATTTAAGAAAACCAGCATACACTTCGGCATTTACAGATATATGATTGGCATTGCTATGCTTTAGGATATTGTTCAGGATCTCCTGCGACATCCGAAAAAGAATAATTGCTTTACTCGGGTCCAGTTTTATATTTTTGTTTACGCAGTGAAATTCCACCTGATACAGCCCTAGCTTTTTTATCTGGTCCAGTTCATTCTTCAATCCTTCGCATAATCCTGTGCTAACGATGCGGTCGCTATTCAGCGAAACACTTAGCCCCTTGATATCAGATATCAGTTTTCGAAGTAAGCTTCTTGTCTCATCAAGTTTCTCTTCGGCCTTTTCTCTGGCCCCTAAATCAATGATATTCAGGTTAATCTTTATCAAACTTGCTATTTGCCCGATATTATCGTGCAACTCATATCCGATATGCTTCAAAGTTTGTTCACGGATCTCAAGCTGCGCTTCCAGCAGGTTTTTTGAAAACAGATCTTTGATCTGCTGCTTTTCGATTTTATGCTGCTGGCGCTTCCTTACAAATACAAGGGTAAATGCTACGATAAACGCGCATAACAGAAAGAACAGCAGCGAGCCGGCAGTAATGGCAACAACTATATCTGATATGGGGTAGTCGCTCATAGTGGCACTGATTTTTTCTGCCCTCTGTAGTCGTGGTAAAAGCCAATAAAAAAGACCAGGTACATAATGGTGTTAAACACATCGTGTATAATCCACAGGTTTTTTAGCAGGCTATCTCTCGTAGCCATAATGTAATGCCACAATCCAAAGATCAGCATCGTACAGGAGGTATACAGGAACAACCCCAAAAGGAAAAACAGATACGACCTTTTGGTGTGTAGCAGGCGATCGTCATTTTCATAGATGTCAAGTACACTCAGCAATATCCAGGAGGTATAAACGAGATTATTAAGGCATAGCCATTCGGTCAGGAATTTGTCCTCTATTCCCCAGTAGAGGATTGAAATAAGCCCGAACAGCATGCAAAATATACCGGATACTTTAAAGATCTGCTCTTTGCGGGGTGTGCTATAGCTGTTATTGAAAAAGAAGTACAAGATCACAAGCTCTATTCCGACATTGATATTATAAAAGATATTTAAGACAGCAACCCGGCCCAAAATGGCTCTCGCCAGTTGAGGAACACACGCCAGCAAGACCAACAGCAGTATCAGCCTGGACTTGTCTGAAAGCCGGGGATAAAAGAAGCATCCTGCCACTGCCGGTAGCAGGATGCTCCAAATCGATATTTTATTTATCAGGTCCTGGATACATAAATTTATTATTTATTCTTCAACAATAAATAGTAAATTCTCATGGATGTTATCAAGCGTAGACCTTACCAGCTTGGGGGGATACTCTGTAGCAGGTTCGTTTAGTGGCAGGGAGCTGTAAGTTGTTCCTCCACCATGTTTACAGCCAGCCGCTACAATCGTAAAAGATCCTTTCTTGAAGTCTTCATCTTGTGAAACTTCCTTTTCAGAATGAGCTCCTAGAATTATCATTAGGTGAGTTGCTCCTAATTCTTTGTCAAAAAAACGCAGGATATCATCTTTTTCAAATACAAAAGCATTGAACTTCGCCTTGTGATCTCTGAATCTATCAACCATCTCTTGCTCCTCATCTGAAGCCGGTTTGCGCCTAAGGTAACGCCTGATATTTCCATTCAACTTGCAATATGTGCCAATGATCTCATTCGCTTTCTTCTTGTCAATAGGTTGGCTATCGATCCCAAGTGCGCTGTTGTTATTTTTGTCGTTCATGATAAAAAAGTGTTTAGTGTAACAATTTCATCAAGTTAAGCTCAACAGTACCATTAACCTAGCCGGTGTGGAAGAAACAGGATAATTATAATTATTCTCAGGCTTTTTCCTATTCGATATTCAGGGGTTCTCCTGTGGAAGGCAAGCTGTTTTGGAAGTACCTTTATCATTTAAAAAACAAATACTATGAAAAAGCAATTAACCCTCCTGACGATTTTATTCTCAAGCTTTACTTGTTTTAGTCAAACAAAAGACGCTTACATGCTCAGCGACTATTCAAAAAACCACCAGCTTGACCATGTAATAGAGGTTGAATCAAATAAAGACACTTTAACTTTATCTGGATATAATAAAAGTAATGACTCCCTACTCTTGAGAATAAAGGTTAAATTAAAAAGATATGACGTGCTGGCAATAAACGAGTGGCATTCAATATTTAATAAAGGACATTTTAAACCCCTGCCTATTTCAATAACTACTGTACCCTTTAAAGTAAGACCTGAGTTGGATGAATTTAGAACAAATGCTACTTCCGGAATAACTAATGTGGGGTTAAATCTTGATTTAGGTAGATGGAAAACAGAAAGATATTTTGCTTCCGGAAAGAAATCAACACACAAATTTTATGGAGGGATATGGCTCGCACCATCAGTTGAGGAGTTGGATTCTCTGCAAACTAGAGGTTTTTTAGCTAAGGGAACTGCAAGTAAGCAACTCTTTATCTCCACTGCGCTGACGCTTAATTATACTTACAACAACTTTACCTTCACATTTGTGCCCGTTGGGTTTGATATAGCGACTTCTTCTGTTGGAAAAGAATGGATCTATAATAGAGAAAGGTGGTGGGGATTTGGAATAGGATTAGAGCCTAAATTTTTTAAGTCCAATTAGTAAAGAAGTAAAAAATAACTATCGAAAAAAGAACTATGGAACGACAAGTCTTGCCGCAAGAGTGTAGTGCACTTGCACCATGACGCTATATTGCAACAGTTCTGTAGTTAGAAAAAATTTCTTAAACATAATCAATCAACCGATGAAACGACTTTTACAGATATCCATTCTCACTACTCTGGCAACATTCTCAGGGTGTAAGCCTCTAGTCAGACTTATCAATCAATACTTCCCACCTCTGACTACCACGGACCAGCAAATTGCCTCTATTAAACAAAATCTCGCTTTAATAGATAATATTACACCACACATAGGGGCTTTTATCGGCCGTGATGTGTTGGACAAGTACCTGCCTGATGAGATCAAAAAGGCTGCCGAAGAATATTCCGATGGCACACTGGAGATTCTTTCATTTGAACCGGAATTAGACTTTAGCCATCAGACGATTGTAACCAAAGCCAATTTCAAACTGGTGCTAAACGAATATCATGCCGTTGTGAAGGGCAAAATGCTTGGCCTTACTTCAGTTTCAAGCGCTAGCGATTCACTGCATTTCAGGAGCGCTTTTCAAACTTTGAACATTACAGACATTGATTTTACAGAGAAACCTGGTTTACCAGAGAAGGCTCTGTCGAAATTGATCAGACCTATAGTGGCCAATTTCATAGAAAACATTAATGGACTATTGCTCAAAAAACCATCCTCTGTTCACGTGGCCTGGAAAGAACCTTTGAAAGTGGACCCGAAGGAGTTGTTTCAGAGCGCTTCAACTGAAGTAGTTTCTCCCGTGTCGATTATAGATCGAAAGCTGAAAAGCAGTTGCATGCTTATCGATAAAAATGGGATTTTGCTACTCGTTGAGCTGGGAACATCGGACCTCCCACCTCAAGACTTATCCGTTGTGACAACAACCTCCAGCTCAGACGTGAAAACGCTCTTTAAGATTTTCAAAGGTAAATTTGAAAATCAGTGGTCGTCAGCCTTTGAAAGTGCAGCACCAAACAAGGGTATGGTGGTCAATATAAAAAAATCAGAGCTAGCCAGCATTCTGAACGAATCCCTTTCTCAGGTGATAAAAATCAAAAGCAAAATCAGCTCCAACAGACAACCATTTAGCTCGACAGTTGAGGTGGAGAAAAGTAAAATTGATTGCCAAAAAGTAAGAAAACCATTTACCTACAAAAGGTATAAACGTGATAAGTGCGATTGGTCTTGTTTAAGGACAATTACGGTAGGCATATGCCCGCTATGTAAAGTAGTAAGTACTGATGATCCGGTTTGCTTAACCAACCGAGCTGCCTGCAATACCGCTGAAGAGGCAAAAGTAGCAGCGGATAACATCAAATATGAATTGGCGAAGACTGCTCACAATGTTTTACAAGAATCGGAAATAGCAGCGTGTAATGTTTGGCGTGAAGCCAACAATTTTGCCGCTCTCGGGAAGTTTAGTGGCTATACAGAAGGCAATGGTGATGCCAGGCTACAATTTAACAAGTTCACCTTCTCACCTGATCTGTCAGCTATTGATTTAGATTATTCTGGTAATATTGGATATAAATTAAAGTCAGAAATTAACATCCAGCCCATGGATCTGGGCTACGTTTTCTTATGCCAAATTGAATATAGTAAAGCCACAAATAGCGAGATTAACATAGAAGTTCCGAAGCAGCAATCGAGACTTTCAGTAGTAGCTGAGAATAAAGGTGAGAATTTACTGATAAAGGCCAATTTATCTCCAATTAAGTATAACGCGTCTATCAATGCAAGTCCTCTACATGAGATGTATAAAGATCCCAAATTTTTGACGGGCTGTAGCTTTTTCTATACCATAATCGGACCTTCAATTGCCGCAGGCTCCCTATCAGGAATTATTGATCTGAAGCCAGAAGAAGAATTAATTCTCTTCGGGAAAGCAAAAGGGGAGTATCAGGCCGAAGAAATGACTTTGACTATAGAGCCAATTCTCTTTAAAATAAATGGCGTTCAGAACAAATCGGTGGTCAAGTGGGCTGGCAAGGGAATTCAGTTTTCAATTTAGAAATAGAAGAAACTTCAGCAGGCTTACATTGCAAATGCACCTCCGCTGGCGCGCGGTGTGCCGAGAAGAGAAAGACTCGGAATATATTTATTTATATTTAGTTCTTTCACATGCTGTATATAAGATGGTGGAAAGGTCCTGAGAAGCAGTTCAGGGCGCATTGGCTCACCGGAGGCAAGCTTTCAGGAGCAGCCTTCAAACCACCTTACGGTGCTGGATGAGTAATCATCTGGTATTGAGCGGTTAAGGAAAAGGCTCTGATTAGGAGTCAGGTAAGTTAAAAAGAGACGAATGAGAATGAACCTCTGATGAAGTGTCGAAAAAGCGAATCACAGTCAAAACCGAAAGGTCTCGCGCGACCAAGGGAAAAGTATAGCAGTTACCTGATTACCGGCTATGCGGCTGTCGTCATGAAGGAGGCGTGACTTTTATACAGGCTTATATACGGAACTCGGGAAACCCTTCTGTAATGCTGGTTGTTTGTGGCCATCCTCCGGAGGAGCATGGGAGCAACAAAGGAGAATACTCTGATGTACAGAGGGGAAATCCAACCTTTTATCACTGGGGAAAAGGTTTTGTAACTTTATGATCTGTATAACAAGAGCCGTATGACGGGAGACTGTCACGTACGGTTCTGTGAGAGGTTTAGGGTGAAATTCCCCTTACCTACTCGGCTTTTTTTAACGCGTGCCCCCTTCAATCATCCGTAAATTACAGCCGGCAAAGGCAGGCCTGTTTAACTTATTGCCACTTTTGGCCACCTCCAGGCAGAATAAATAATTATTCCCAAAACAACAAGTTCTACTACCTGGTAAAGGCCATAAAACAGGTACCAAGGGTCAAAGTTGGTCAGGTTGCCGGTTAAAATAAGAAGTGAAATACAGGACAAAGCAGTAGCAACAGCAATGTTCAGCCATTTGTTGAGCTTTGGCCGGAGCAGGGCGGAAAGGCAGATCATAAGCGTAGGCACGATCATGATTAGGGAAAAGATCACTAAAAGCTTTGGCGTTGCTTCCCCAACAGGGGTGTGCAGGTTAATAAGCGACTCAATTTTGCCCGGAGTTTTTAGCTCAAAATAATCACAGTAAATGTAAAGGAACATCAGCGATGTCCATAGTGCCGCTAATTTTAGCTTCACATTAATTTTGTAGTCGGTAAGCATCTAGGTCTTTTTGTGATTATGATTTTCAGCTATGACGATTGCCCATATCTTTTGTTACAAACAATAGCGTTTAATTGCGAAAATATAAGGCTAACCTGCTTTACTAAGCCTTCAAGGACTTTCTGGCAGCCTGCAATTTCTATAATAGAAATATTAAGATGGAAAATTTTCAATGCTTTAACCGGGAATAACAGAGTAATACACCTTTGAGGTAGGCATACCAAAATCCGTAGCCTCACCGCCCTTTTCTGAAATATACCTACTCACAAGTCTGCGCATTTTGTCTATCTGGACCTCACCAGACACAACAAGTGTCATAGTAACACCACCCGAGCCCACCGCACTTGCGCTTACTCCGACTCTTGCCAGTAAGTCATCAATAACCCGGTATCCGCCCGCGTCCATGGTAGGAGTATCTCCACCTGTATAATGTTTATCCAATAAATGCGTAGCGGCTACCTGAATAGTACTGCCACTATTTTTTTCCAAAATGATGCCGACACAGCCTATCAAGCCGCTTATTTCAAGATGGTGTGAACCGGTCGTGCTGTCAGCAAAGACAATCTCATCTCCTGCCACGTATGTAATAGTGTCCACAGCAGGTTTGCTTGTTGAAATACTGCTTGTAGCTTTTGGTCCTTCCTCAACTTTGGCTTCTTCTTCTTTTTCCGGCTCCATTATAGTTAATGTGTAACTTCCAGGTTTTCCTCTGAACCAGAATGTATGCTTACTGGCAAAGGCCCCTTCAAGGGTGGTTACGCCATCCTGTCCATTAAGTAATGCTAAAAGCTCCGGCCTATTCTCTTCGGGTATGTCATTTATTGAGTTTAATGGTTTAAACCCCAGGCGTACCTTACGTTGCGCAACGTATGCCGAGTTGCCACCGGCAGATAGGCGTGCATTTTCATTTTCCTGAGTGGGGGCATTTAATGCCCTGCGGCCCATCACATCTGCCTCTTTCTCCAATCCGGCATCATCATTGACATTGATCTTTCCCTGTAGCTGTGTAGTAGGTTTCACCCTGCCCTGCTTTTGCTGTACGACATGCCAGGCTTCGTGCGGCAGGTGCTTTTCCTGACCGGGAGCAATATGGATCTCTGTTCCCTGTGCATAGGCATGAGCCTGCAGTTGTGACGGCTTATCCGAATTGTAATGGACTTTTACATCGTCCATAGCGTAACCAGACAGGCTTTCGATACCTGATTTTAACTGGTCGGGCAGCCCGGTATTGTTTTCTTTCTTCTGTAAGGTGGGCTTTTGTTGATCATGCATCACCGCCTGCAGTTGGGCAACCTGCTTTACCTGCTGGCTATTGTTAGCTAATGCCTGAAGCTTTCTTTGGACGGCAGCCTCAGGCCGGTTATCAATAAACTGAGAAGTAGCGATACCACTTTTATGTTGAGAACTGTTATTGGCAACGGATTGGCTTTTGTTCTTTTGTGTATTGTCAGCACGAGCTTTCATTGCTTCCTCTTTGTGTAGATCATTATTTGCCTCTTCAAACAACTTCGTCCTATCCCGTTCCTCCTCTGATGTAAGTTAATAAACCCGCTGCATTTTTCAAGAATTATACTTATGAATCCTTAGTCTTTAGTATTGAGTGGGAGTGCTAACGAAGGCCTGCTTTACTAAGCCTTTAAGGATTGGTAAAGCTTTCCAGGCATAGAAGAGAAGCTTTACCAAACTTTGGAAGTTTAGTAAAGCCACAGGGTCCGGTCGTGTGTTTAATCTTTTAGTATTGAATTGGAGTGGTAAGATGGGGTGTGGGTGTGGCTGTGGTTTCGTTGGTGAAAACATTAAGAAAGAAGACCACCAAAGTCACAGTTTCAGATCATCCTGAGTACACCTTCCAGATACTCCCGGACTACCGGCTGGCTGTCAGAACCTTTTTTTAAGAAATCTTTCTTTTTCTTGCCTCTACAAGTAATGGTAATGATATGCTTATTGCCATTTGAGATGGATCTTAAATTAAATGTAGCTTTTTCCTCGCCAAGTCCCGGAATTAAAATGTTGTAAAAAAAGAGGTCGCGATTAGTGCCGTCATTTACCGTATAGCTGCCCTTTTTGGCAAAATCTTTCTGCAGATGACTGATCAACTGTTCAATATCGCCATTTAAATTGACCATCAAAGCGTGCGATGCACCAGTCTTGGAATTGGATGAAAAACCTTCATTGATTTTGAAGGTAGTCTCTGTTTGTGCTAGCAATGGAAGGCCGAATAAATTGAGGAATAGAAAAAAACCCAGTTTCATTAGAATATATTTTTGTCAAAAATATGCATTTTGATTGATTTAATTAAATGTTTATGTAAAATTACGTTGGACAAATCCATGGCTTGACAGCATGGGGTAGAAGCTCCAAATTGCCTTCGTTTCTCGAAATTTCTTATTTTGACAATGAAGGGAAGCTGATGATCTGACATGCTAGTACGGGGTAAGTCTTTTTGTGAATATGATTCCAGAGGTGACAATTACCCATATCTTTTGTTACAAACAATAGCATTTAATTGCAGAAAATATAAGGCTAACCTGCTTTACTAAGCCTTTAAGGACTAGTAAAGCTTTCTTACCATCGAAATTCAAGTGGTCACAGAATCAGGGCAACGTTGGTAAACAATTGGTACATTCATTAAAACTGTAAAAGTTTGGAACAGGTATCTTGTCAAAAAAGATGCTTAAACCGATCGCATGTCTTGCTAGGCACTCAAAGAAGGAAGGTTTTGTCCGGTCAATTATTCTAAAGAGAGAGGTTGATAGCATCTAGTTTAAAGCAGGAATAAAGTGTCCAAGCCCGTTGATAGGGTCATAAACCAACCCTAAGCGGAATGTATTGGCTCCATCTCCGATAACAGTAGTAGGGCCTCCGGGTTTACCATCATAACCAAAGGTATTCAACTCTAACCTCAAACTATATCCATTGGCATTTAGATAACCCACAATTGCCCTAAGCTGATCAACATCTACGTAACCTCCATACCCAACCCCGTCAATATTAGCGGCAGCATTTTGTAAGTGCGCCCGTGCGACACCAAAGAGCTCCAGGGTATCCCACAAACACTGTCCGTCATGTGCTATCCTCGGATCCGCAATATTGTAGAATACCCCATTAATCTTGAATATATTTTTTGGGTCAATTTTCTCTTTGCGCGCCTTCTCTCCATGTTCACCCCAGGCACGCCCGTGCTTAAAATCCTTCTCTTTGATGTCCCTCAAATCATCATCACTATCCACATCTCCATGATGTAATGGAGACATGGCACCAAGAATCGCCTGATCCTCCTCGTCAAGTGACCCTACAGATAGCTTTCCTGATAAAACCTGGTGGATGCGCGCTACCTGCTCCCGACCTTTTTTGGCACTGCTTACAAACTCGAATACCCTTGGAATATCGCTCAAGGTAAGCTTACCTGACACAATCAGTCTTAGAATGGCTCTGAATATTTTAGCGGCACCCTGCTTTCGCCATTCTTCTGCCAGGTATACCACTGCTATAAGCATGGCAGCCGCCCGAATAGCGTTTGGATTGGTTAAACCATCTTCTTTTGCCATCAATAAAATTTCCGCAATCTCACTGTCACCTATACCTTCCTTTCTTAGCGCGGTTACAATGTCTTTATAATCTACACGTACGGAAGTATCAGGATACTGGGTAGTATTGGTGGTTATATAAGGTGCCTTTCTGTTATGCCGCACGTTTATCGGCCCGAATGGTGTTGATACCTCATGATGTGTCATCTCAGGCGTCCAGCCAGTATACTCTTGCTGCATCGAAGGGTATGGTTTGGATGGATTGGAAGTTGAAGACTCCTCTAGATCCATTCCGGAAGGTGACGTAAAACCTACAGTGGGCCTTATCCTTTCATGTTCGTCATGGGGGATTACCACCGGTACCCCTTCCCGTGTTGTAAATTGAAAACCACCCGTACTAATGCCGTCCAAAGTGCCCACCGTCCACCCTGACGATGTTTGGATCTGAAACTGCTGACCCACTTCCTCCTGACCCGGTTGGTAGAACTGTACGACCTTACCCGATAGTTGAGCTATTCCAGTCCTTATCGTCCACGAACGATTTTGAGCAACGTTACTTTGATCATTAGTGTCTAACTCCAAACTCTCTCCATGAGCTACATTAAAAGCTGAAGCTTTCGCTCCCATCACATCCGCCTCTTTCTCCAATCCGGCATCATCATTGACATTGATCTTTCCCTGTAGCTGTGTAGTAGGTTTCACCCTGCCCTGCTTTTGCTGTACGACATGCCAGGCTTCGTGCGGCAGGTGCTTTTCCTGACCGGGAGCAATATGGATCTCTGTTCCCTGTGCATAGGCATGAGCCTGCAGTTGTGACGGCTTATCCGAATTGTAATGGACTTTTACATCGTCCATAGCGTAACCAGACAGGCTTTCGATACCTGATTTTAACTGGTCGGGCAGCCCGGTATTGTTTTCTTTCTTCTGTAAGGTGGGCTTTTGTTGATCATGCATCACCGCCTGCAGTTGGGCAACTTGTTTTACTTGTGGGCTGTTATTGGCCGACTGCTGAAGTTTTCTTTGAGCAATGGCTTCTGGCCGGTTGTCTACAAATGAAGAAGTACCGCCTGGACGCTGGTCCGGGGAGGTTCTATTGGCGGCAGGTTGGCTTTTGATCACCTGACTCTTCTTAGTTTGAATATTCATATTGCTCTTATTGTTTTTGACTGTATTCAGCCCAACTGCCAACTGCTACCCACTTACCTATTGGTCTCATGTAAGTTAATAAACCTACAGTATTTTTTCACTATCAGACCGGATTCACCATCATCTTTCAGGGTTTCTCACCGAAATTGGGGATGAAACCTGTTACTTGTTTCCGGCCAATTATTAAAATTTTTGACGCACTGATACTTCATTAATTCCGCTTATTAGATAACGTTGGGGTATGATAAACATTAAATGAACAATTAAATGAAAACCAACAAAAACAAATTCTTAGGCCACTCGGGATGGCTATTTATTCTGAGTGTTGCCATTTTTTCATCCTGTGCTCAGGAGGAGGATCTTATGAGCACCGATCATCAAGGTGATGAAGTAGTCTCCATCATAGAATCTAATATCGAAGAATCCGGACAAAGTCAGGATCCCGATGAACTATTAGCAAAAATGAAGGCTTTGTCAGATGAACTCTACCTGGTTAGTACGGGAAAAAAATCCAGTGGCAATACTGATGCTTCCATCCAGGAGTTTTCCGTTCCACCACCATATTATTCCAGCAATGAGGGAAGTGTATATAAAAATTGGAACTACTCAGGAAATACAAGTACAACCAGCAGCCTGAATTTTGGGAACAGGGCTCCTGAACATACTACTCAGTGGGTGTCGGTGAATCTTTCGGATATGATCAGAGTGACTGACGTTGGTGCAAATGCTCCTAATAATGTAGGACACGGGAGAGTTACTTATCGCTTATCTGGTGTGGGTCAAAGTGTGACGTTACATTATCAGATAAATCCTCCATCTAACGGAAATCCGAGATCTGTGACGGTAACAGCAAGCTCGTCTGCTTCGTTTTTGAGAAATAATGTAGCTCCTTCGCCTATTTTAATCGGATATGGTGGAGGACCCATTCAGCTAACCATACATGCTAATGAGTTTGGATGGCTGTGGCTCAGGCTTGAAAAAGATGGCCTTGTCAAATTTGACCAACACTACCTTTTTGATTACTCCCCAACTTTGGATAGCAGGAATGGCGGCAGTGTACAATTGAGTGGCTATGACAGGATCGGGTATTATATTCCATATACGGTATTTTCTGCTTATCATAGTTATTCGGGTTATTGTGGATGGTTTAAAGAGTAGGGCACTAATGCCTGAATGGCACGCATTTTTACGCGTGCCTTTCCCATGCCACCGCACCTTAAGTGAAGCAACAAATGGCATACTCATCTGATGAGTTTCCTAGATAGAACAAATCTACTTCAACGTAACCCTGATTTCCGACTTTTCGTCACCTTCAAGGGCTTTTAGCATATCAAACTTCAGTATAATGGACCTTTCCGATCGTTCTACAACTTTATAATGCACCAGGTCCACTTTGTCGATCTTTTTTGGAAAGTTAAGCACAGTGAGCATACTCATGTCCTGCAACATCATGCGAGCCAATGCTGTGGATTCGTCATCATTGTCAGGCCTGTCAGTATATGCAACGGTTCTTACATATGAGTTCGGAGTAACTATTAATTCCGTTTTTGTCTTGCCCAGTGGATTTTTCTGCTCTTCTTCCTGACTCTTATCTTCGATCATTTTCATGAAAGACAGAAACTCTTCACTGTTATCAAAGTCAAATTTTACTCCTGTTTTGATAAAGCCTTCCTGTCTGCTTCCTTTCATATAAGCAGTGGTTTTGTTGAACAGCGCCATCACTTCCGGGTCGTTGCGCATATCGGGGGTAAGGTCAGACTCGAGGGATATAACAGAGTCTATTTTATCAGGAAAATCCTTCCAAACCATCTCCTCAACTTTGGCAGCCATGGCGACACTGTCCATGGTTTCTCCTTCCGGGGCAGTCATTTGCACAGTCGCCTCCATCATTTGCCGCATCATCGGTATGGTGTTGGCTGAAACATCATAGGTTCCACTCCCATCTTTGTGGAAGGTGATCTCTTCACGTACTTCACCACATGAGCATAGTAAGAGCAGACAGGCAAAAATGGATAATGGTAATTTCATAGCTGTATTCATTAAATCATATAGCAATATAGATTTATTAAGTTTTAAAAGCTATAGTCAATTTGGCCTCAGTTGTGAGTATCGTGTAGGAAAATCCCCTCACCACAATCTGTGACTGATCATAACCGTCAAATTAAGCTCCACAGTAGGAGGTGCGATCAGTTTTCACCTGGGGATTCGCTTTTGCACTAAATTTAACGGCTGCATCTGCCTTGGTCGAACGTGTGCTTGCTGCTCACAGGCAGACACGCACCTAATGAGTTGCTTTTTCTCTCCCGGAACTGTCACTTTCACAACTTCTGAAGTCACGCCAACTTGCCCCCTTCGCCTTTCCGGTAGTTAAAAATAACGGAATCTAAGCATTTTTTTTTATCCATGTTTTCAGTGATTTCTGTAGCCTCCGAAAACAATAACTTTGATGTTGGCAGGTAAAAACATGCTGATCTGCTTCTAAACTTTTAAGCTATGGAAAATCAACAAATCAAAGAATTTAAAATTGAAGAACTAGAGCAAAGGCTGGAAATGGCCTCATGGGCACAAACAAAATGTAACCTGGCAGGCCCCGGCTCACCTGAGTGTGAGATGCTGGAAAGATAATCTAATTAGTGTCTCTAAGAAAACGCCAATGTCTGCGTTACGCTCGCCCCAAAAATGCTCACGTACCTCAGTACGCTCCACTTTTTGGCACTTTGTCCCGCCCTTTGGCGGAAATGTTTTCTTAAAGCCATTAGAGTTTTCTTACAAACACTAATTAAAGGCGGATTCCGAAAAGCCTTAAAAGAGTAGGAGAAATTATTAAATGATCAAATATGAAAAAGCAAAACAACGACAAAAAGGAATTTAAAGTTGAGGAATTAGAGCAAAGACTGGAAATGGGAAGATGGGCTGTAGGTGGAGAATGCGAAAGCGGAGGAATCTGCTATATCCAAGAATTCTAAGTCTATTATTCGGGTCCCGGCATTCTACCTTGCCGGGATTTTGTATCAATACCCTGCTGTGGTTTTCTTTTAGAACAGGTATCATTTATACCGCGGAATGCCCTGCATCAGAAGCTGTTGCGGATATAAAAATACTGAAACCAACTCCCAATCCATGTTAAGTACTAAAATATTCACCAGAAATCATCTTAAGCTTAAAGAAGATTTTGTCCGTCTACTAAAAGACTATGTCGAAAAGGAGGAATTTCCGAAACAAATTGCCGGAGGTATTCTTGACATGGCCTTCATTGATGAAAACCCTGTTTATTATACATATTATCCCTACCTGTTTAGCGAGCAGTTTAATATTCATGATAAGCAAACGTTGGACCTATTATCTCTTGCAGGCTTTTTGTACTTTAAGTCCATAGTCAATATAGACGTCATATTTGATAGTCAGGAAGCACAAAGTCCATTTCAAAACTACATTTTGGCCAATATATGTCAGGAGGAGACGGTAAAATTGCTCTCCGAATTGTTTGATTCTAATCATCCATTTTGGAAAGCCTGGAACAAGCGGAAGTTTGAATATGTAAAAGCCTACCAGATTGACCAGGAGTCGCATAACATACGAACCTACGAGGAGTTTGAAACCCTGGCCGACTTTAAATGTGCTTTTGGAAAAATAGCCATCGACAGCCTCTTCTTTTTGTCCGGGTGCCAAAACAAAGCATCATACGAAAAGGTACTGAACTCACATAAATGCTTTTATGCTGCCTTTCAGATATTAGATGATATAGCTGATTTCAAAGAAGATATGGAAAATGGTCAATTCAATATTGTGGGCTTTGAGCTTAGAAAACAGCTAACAGAAACTGAGATAAAGGAGAGCACAATAAGAGACTTAAAGACAAAATTATACTTAAATGGAACCATCCGGAAGCTACAAGATCAGGCACTGTCATATATTGAGCAGGCCGAGAAATCTGTAGATATGCTGAATGCTGAACAGTGGAAGTTTGAAATGCAAAAGATGCGAAATACCATCATTTCAGACCAACTAAACCTGGATGGTTTTATAAAAGTCTTTGATACAAAGAATAACCTTTCCGGTGTCAAACGTTCTTCGGTTTCACCAAATGAGCAGATAAATTCAGCGCTGAAGTTTATCATCAATGCTCAAAATAAGGATGGGAGCTGGAACGATCATTTTAATGAAGCAGGGGTTAGTGATACATGGGCTACAGCGTTCATACTATCAGCATTTCCGAAAGAATATTATGAAGTGTACAGAAGCCATCTTGACAGGGCATCGAATTTTCTGCTGCAAGCGATGAGCAATAACAACCTGTGGGGCTACAACAGCCGCTGGGTTGCTGATGCTGATTCCACTACATTTGCAATGCTATCTCAACTTTGCTTAGGGAATGGAGTTGCTGAAAACAGCTTGCATCAATGGTTGGAATTTCAAAATTCCGATGGAGGCTTCAGAACTTATTTGAACAAAGAGATTATTCTGGCTTCCTTAAATAATGATGCAATGAATGATGTTGAAGGTTGGCTAAGGTCACATTTCTGTGTCAGTGCTACGGCTTATTATTATCTATGCCGGGCCGGCATTTTCAATGATCACTTTTTCAGGCTAAAAGACTATTTATCTGATAACCTTAAGCATGCAGAGCACCACCACTCATATTGGTGGACAGATTTTATTTATACGTTATCATTTCTGATCAAAGGGGCCACATTGATCAATGACGATGAGGTCCTGAAGCTGTGCAATCCGATTTTGGATCGATATGTTAAAACCGGACTAACAGGCAAGTCGGCATCCAACTACTTTTACATGGGAGTATTGTTGGACTGCGTCTTTGATTCAAAAATTGAAAAGGATGAATGGAAAGAGCCCATTCAAAAATTGGCGTCCACACTTTTGGAAAACCAAATGGAAGATGGATCATGGCCTGGTAATTATTCCCTGAGGATACCACATCCCGGAATTAAATTTCCTCAAGATCCATCACATAGATGGATGAAGTCTGATCGCGGAACCAATATTGTTGTTGAGGATTTTCATCGGTTATTCACCTCCGTTGTTTGTACGGCATCATTAGTTAAACATGAAGGGGCAAGTAGCAATGTTAGGTGAAATCCCTGTCAAATCGCCTTACCTGAGTATTACTCCATTCGATAACGGCGGTTATATAGTAGAACATAAAGCCTTAAATCATAGGATAAGTATTAATAAGCAGACATATAATCTGTTGAATTTGGTGGATGGCAAAAGTACGATTGCGGATATTTCCACTCGCTATTCAAAGAACTATGATACAGAAGTAGAGCCCGAAAACGTATATGATATCCTGTACCAAAAACTTGGCAAATATCATATTATCGAAAACGAGCAGTTTGAATATAAAATAAAAGGAAAGCCTGCCTACCTTAAGCTAAGTTTTGAACTGCTGAGAAAGGAATGGATTGACCCCATTACGAACCTGTTAGCCCCATTGTTCTCAAAAAATTTGTTTTACTATATTTTTTTAAGTGCTCTTATATTCATTTCAATAGTGGGAATTGCATATTACGACACCATTGAAACGGTAATAGGTACATTGAGTATTAGCCAGTGGATTCCTTATGTAGTTATTTCGGCGCTAACGGTTTTTTTTCATGAATTTGGACATGCGGCCGCCTGCAAGCGGTTCGGTGCAGAACACGGAAGCATTGGATTCGGTTTTTACCTTTTTTCTCCGGTGATGTATGCCGATGTCTCTGCTATTTGGAAGTTGAAGAAAGGGGAAAGAATAATAGTTAACCTGGCTGGAATATACATGCAGGTGATCACTGCATTCATTTTTGCCGTATTATACCTTAGTACCCATCGGATTGACTTCCTGGTTCTTATGTATCTTCTTGGATTGTACAGCCTGTTGATCAATCTCAACCCTTTCTTCAGAACGGATGGATATTGGGTGCTTTCCGATCTTACCGGTATAGCCAATCTTAGAAGTAATTCTAACCTGTCATTTAAAAGGCTGCTGGAAAAACTACTTAAAGGGACAGCATATCAGTTGTCATTAAAGGGGCTGTTATTGGCCTTGTACGCAGCGATAAGTATGTCAATCATAGTTGTCTTTCTTGGAGCCATTTTGATCTACTCACCAAATTCCATCCTTAATTTTCCTTTGGATGCATTTTACTTCATTAAGTATAATATATTAACACAACAGGATTTTGATCTCCTAAAGCTGCAAACCCTCTTACTCCCATTCCTGTTTTATGTGCTGCTGATACGGCTGGCCGTAAGTACTATAAAAAGAACTATTCCTCCGATACAAAAAGACCGGAAGAGGGAATTGCTGAGCCTTGCCGCCAGTATGCTCCTGGCTACAGTCTATTTATTGTCTGCAGCGGGAAAAGCGCTGAGTTTTGAATCATTTACCAGAAAAATAGCGCTGTACCAACTGCCCTTTGAATTCATACCCTATTTAATTCTTATCACCGAATTTGCATTGGCCGTTGGCTTTATGCTGTTGCTGAAACGGAAGTGGATTGCGCGAGTGTCTGTTGTTTTCATAGCCCTCATGTCTGTAGCTTATACCATTGGTTATTTTTTCCTGGGGATAGAAACTTGTAGCTGTTTTGGTGCTTTTGATGTTCTCAATTCAGATAACTACTATCTATCGTTTGCTAAGAATTTAATACTGGTTGTGTTATCAGTTTACGTTATGCGCCATGCCTACATAAAACTGCAACTGGTAAAAGAACTGGCGCTCTCTGTGGTGGTGGTAATTTCTTTGTCATATCTGGTTTATAGAATCAACGGACAACATGTACGCAATTTTGCACTACAAAACGAAGGAAAGGCCATAACTGAGTTGCCGGTTGCCGATCACAGCGCATTGGCCGGTTATGACTATTTATTTCTTTTTTCACCATCCTGTCCGCACTGTGAAGAGGCCATTCCTCGTATGAATGAGTTGCAAAAAAAGGGACCGGCCAAGGTGCTGGGAGTTACCATTACAGGAATGACGAATGATCTCAGCAGGTTAAAAGCAAAAAATCCTATTGACTTTGCAACACTCGAAATAGCTCAGGATGAATTTTTAAGACTAACCAAAACAGTACCTAAAGTTTTCGCCATAGAACAGGATACGGTGATGAGGGTGTATGGGATTGATGATTTAATAAAGGATAGTTATTAACTGATCCGAGCATAAATCCGCCTGCATGGTGTATCTCATGCTCTCAGGCACCTCCTTCATGCTGTTAAACCATGGCCTGTGTGCTCATAGGCCATCATCGCGAATTACTTGCGATACTTTTTGCCAACAACTATGCGCGGTGTTAAAAGGAGAGTTATCAACGTGAAATGGGTCTGTTTTCGGGGTTGGTCTGCGGGGACACAGACCATGGAGGGAGCTCCGGAAGCGTGCATTCAATATCATCTCGTTTATTCCATATAATCTATTTTATATTTTTATCTTAGGCTTTACTATTTTTAAAATAAGTCTGTTTTTGCAAATCTGAACTGCTAAAACTTCTGGTATTCACAAAGCTTATGCTGCCAGGCT
Organism: Fulvivirga imtechensis AK7; assembly: GCF_000331535.1. Taxonomy (GTDB): domain Bacteria; phylum Bacteroidota; class Bacteroidia; order Cytophagales; family Cyclobacteriaceae; genus Fulvivirga; species Fulvivirga imtechensis. The sequence goes on from NZ_AMZN01000003.1 coordinate 60,849, forward strand.
TCGTAGTTTAAAAGTATATTACCAGGCCAGGTGGACACAAAACATTGTACAATGAAGGCATACAAAGACAAAAAAGAAACTTCTCCCAGCCACTCCAGAGCAATAAGTGCCGGAATTAGACAAATCAAAAATGGCCACTGTACAATACCCACGGGACCCGAAGTCGCACAAATGAAGAAGCTGCAGGAACTCGCCGAACACAGCAGTGAAGTGCGGCAGTTGAAAGCCGCCCGGAAATTAGCAGACGACTACTCCGAATCTATGGAACTTGCACAATTAACAAAAATAGCTAACCTTCATCCAACAAAACATCGGGCATCAACAGTCGGCAACAGCCAAAGCGCAGCCACCGTACAGCTTTTCAAGGATAAAAAGAGTGGCCAGACATCACCAATTATTTGGAACAACATAAGGGAAATTGACCTGATGAATATCTACAACATGGTGATTAGTGGGAATTATGAATTTGAAGATAAGGAGGAGCTGGAGTTTTATAAAAAGATGGATGAGTTGGGCATGAGTTTTGACAAAAAAGATGATGACAAGTTCTCAGAATTTGACGGGAACCAGTTGGATCCTAACCAGCAAGAGCTGTTCGACTATATGAACGAAACACTTTCTAATAAGGTAAACCAGCGTGATGGCAAGAAACTTCCAGGACGCACTGTACAAGGAGATATGCTTGAATGGACTACCTCAACCTTTACAAACGACATTGACATCAATGAGGTTAACGCCAATGAATATGCTATGAATATGGCCGGAATTGACCATCTTCAGGATAACCACAAATTTTCATTTATACAGGATAAGCTTCACCTCTCTCCTCATACGGCTAATACCGACACCTACCGCAAGCACTATGAAAATCGCCACAAAATGTCTGCAAAACTATTGGCAGAAATAGACAAAAATGGTCTTAAGGCACAAAAGATCATGAGCATGTTTCAAGATGCTATAAGTAACAATGCATGGCTACACAAAGACTATCTTCAGAAATTGGTCAACATCGTTGATAACCATCGGGAAGAGTATAAAAAGGCGCTCAATAGTTTTACCACAAATACCTTACCCAGCCTTGTTGACGATGATAATTTGATCCGGGAGCTAGGGGATAGAATTGCTTTTACCGTGCCCTCTGACATTTGGGAAGCACTTTATCAGCTTTACGAAAAAGGAGTGGTCCCAAAGGAGGAAATGTACTCTTACATCCGCCTCGACATGAGTACATCAGATTTTATTAAAGTGTTTGATTTGCTCAGTGATTACGCCAACCCATACAATGAACAAAGGACGAAAGATGAAGATGAAGACTGGAGCGAGTAATTACCACTGAAATGATTTAACTTCCCTTTTTTCGGGAATAATTGTATAATACCGCCAAACCAATAATTATAACAATGAGATCACTTTATTTTTTCGTGGTGCCGGCAGTTTTATTTGCCTGTGCATCACAGCAAAAGGAAGAATTTGAGAATGAGAAAGTTAAGAAGTATACCATCGAGCAGTTCATGGACAATGAAAGTGTATTTGGCGGGAGTTTTTCTGCTGATAAGTCCAACGTGCTGGTAACTAGCAATCGCTCAGGTATTTTCAATATGTATACTGTCCCCACCGATAGTGGAGCTTTTAATCCGGTGAGTCAGTCGGACAGCTCCTCGATATATGCCATTTCTTACTTCCCTGAAGACGATCGTATTTTATTCAGAATGGACAACAATGGCGATGAGATCTTCCATATTTATATGCGCGATCAGGAGGGGCAGGTGACTGAACTTACGCCCGATAAAGGTGCAAGAGCAGTTTTTTACGCTTGGGCCCATGATGGAAAAAGCTTTTTTTACGGGTACAACAAACGCGACAAGCGATTGATGGATGTGTATGAAATGGATATTGAGACAATGAAGCCTGAGCTCATTTACGAAATGGAGAGTGGATATAATTTCGGTGGTATCTCCGATGATAAAAAATATATGGCGCTGACCTATGCCATTAACACTAATGACTCTGACCTATATCTTTACAACTTCGAAACGAAGGAGAAAAAGAAGATCAACCAGACGCAGAGTGGTAATAGTGCGGCTGATTTTGGGGTGAACAGCGACTTCCTGTATTATCTCACAGATGCAGGATCTGAGTTTTCGCACCTGATGAAATACGACATGAAGAGTGGAAGTATCGAGAAAGCCTTTGAAGCAGACTGGGATGTTTCCTTTGCGTATTTTTCTCATGGTGGAAAATATCAATTAATGTTGATCAATGCTGATGGTAAGAATGAGATAAGAATATTGAATACGGAAACGAATGAGGTTGTTGAGTTTCCCACATTTGAGAGTGGCGATATTACCAGCGTGAATATCTCCAGGGATGAATCAATGATGAGTTTTTATGTTGGCAGCTCCAGCACTCCCTCTAATCTTTATGTCTACGATATCGGATCCGGTGCTTACCGGCAATTAATCAACACGCTCAACAGTGAAATCGATAAAGATGACCTTGTAACCGCTGAAGTAGTAAGGTATGAATCTTTTGATGGAGTGAAGATCCCCGCCATTTATTACAAACCCAAGCAGGCGTCTGCAGATGCCAAAGTGCCAGCGTTGGTGTGGGTACATGGTGGTCCGGGTGGCCAGTCAAGGCAGGGGTATTCAGGACTTATCCAGTACCTGGTCAACCATGGTTATGCCGTGCTGGCAGTAAATAATCGTGGCAGCAGTGGCTATGGCAAGACATTCTACCAAATGGACGATCAGCGGCATGGTGAAGAAGATCTTAAAGATTGTGTCGAGGGTAAAAACTGGCTGGCTGAACAAGAAAGTATAGACGGTGAAAGGATCGGCATTATAGGCGGGTCGTATGGAGGCTTTATGGTAATGGCAGCATTGACACGTACTCCCGAAGCCTTCGATGTGGGTGTGAATATTTTCGGTGTGACTAACTGGCTTCGAACCCTGAGAAGTATTCCACCCTGGTGGGAGTCTTTTAAGGATGCATTATACAAGGAGATGGGTGATCCGAATACTGCAGATTCCGTACGACTATATGAGATATCCCCACTATTCCATACTGAAAATGTCACCAAGCCATTAATGGTCCTTCAGGGGTCACAAGATCCACGTGTGTTGCAGGTGGAATCAGATGAGATTGTGGCTGAGGTTAAAAAGAATAATGTGCCGGTTGAATATGTACTGTTTCAAGACGAAGGCCATGGTTTTGCCAAAAAGGATAACCAGATCGAAGCTTACGGAAAAATACTGGAGTTTTTAGATCAATACCTGAAGGAGGGCAAGGGCCAACCTGTTGACAGGTCAGAAATGTGATCATTGCTTGAAATATCCCTGCCGGTAATTTCGGCAGGGTATTAATTTCTTTTGTCCGGGTGCCTTCTATAGCTGAGATGTCACGCGTTACAAGTGCGCGCCAGCGGATATGGGTGGTATCGGATTTTGAGATTGGTCTGTGGGGACACAGACCAAGGGGGGACACAGACCAAGGGGGCCATGGATATGATTTTCGGACGAGGAGCCTACTTCTTCATGTCGATCAGTTGCTTGAGTATTTCGGCAGAGGCCATTAGTTTGCCTTCCATTTTTTGTTTCTCGGCTTTCAGTTCCTCATTAGCTTTGGCAAGTGCAATGTAGGCTTCAACCAGCTCATTAAAGGCTTCCTGGGGGTCATCCTGAAATATTCTTTTGAACAAACCTACGTTAACTGGGCTTCCGTAGGTGTCGAGGGGTTCTTCAACCGAAGCTTTACCATTAGTGTTTCCTTGAACAATGTCTTCATTCTCTTCATCTGTAAAAAGGTAGGAAACAGGTGTCTCCAAAATTTGGGCAATAACAGGCAATAGATCACCTGTAGGTGATGACTGACCATTCTCCCAGGAAGAGAGGGTCGCATTCCTAAAACTGATCCCCGCAACCTCATTCACTTTTTCAATGAACTCCGATTGCGTCATTTTAAGTTTTTTATGATAAAAAGCAATTTTATTGCCTAGAAGAATTTTATTATTCAAGATAACCGTATATATTTATTTCAAATTTACGATAATTAGTAAATAATAATAGTAAAATTTTTTCTGAAACTTCAAATTAACGAAAAATCAACGAATGAATGCAGCGATAATGCATTCCTAAACTTAAAACTTTTATGGTATTTACGGAAAAGAAAACTTACCCGCAACTGGAGATGGATACTGAAAGCAAGTATAGCTTTGCAGTACAATTATTTTTTGATGAGATCAAAGAGTTTTCATTGTTCTGGTTGGCTTTAGAAGAATTAGAGCTTCGTTATCCTGATGCAGCTATTAACAAGGATCTTGTTTACCGGCAAATAGGTAACAACATTGAAGTACTGGAAAGGGAGACCGGCAGCAGTGTAGCACAGATACGTTTTAATTAATACTACTACTGTGGGCCTTCAGGAAATATTATCCAGATTTAATCGTCTTAAACAACTCATTCAGGACCAACAGACTGGCAGCCCGGATGATTTGGCAGAAGAGCTGGGTCTATCTAAAAGACAGCTTTTGAATTATGTGAACGCGCTAAAGAATGAAAGTGAAGACCAAATCATTTATGACAGAACGATTAAGAGTTATCGATTCCTCAATGGAGATGAGGAAAAAACGGCACATCTCTAGGTCTATAGCCTCCCTTTACAAATTAAAGGAGCAGATGAACAAGAATATTGACCTTATCTCGCTTATCAATGAAACTGAAAGCTGGGATGAGATACATCATGTTGCTCACTGCCTGAAAAATTGTGAAGAAGCAATAGATGCCATAAAGGAGAAAATAAAGGAAATTGAGTTGGCGCTCAGATAACCCAGCCTCTTCTGCCAGGCCATCCGGGGGTTTTTTAAAATTTAATCAGGACCAGAGGGTTTAATAACATTTTAGAAATATGCCATTCTGCCACTCTGGCCTGCTCTCGCCCTTCGTCAGGCGTTCTGATATGCGCCTTTAATATATTTTCTTACAAAATTCATAGGTCATGGGTGCCCCGGAATTATTCGTGAGCACCCGGCCGTACTGATTGAGCCCGGTCCATCGAATACAGACCTGATCACCACCTGTATCTGATACTTCCATCAGACCAAACTGGTGCGTCTCCGCACTGTAACCATGACTATACGGCCCGCCTTTATGAATATTGTAATTATCCAAAGGCGCTGCATGAAATATTGGGATGGGAGCGCCACCACCATCCGCATAGTCACTGTTCGAACCATCATCAATAGCCAGAATATGGGTATCGCCAGCCAGGATAAACACCGGGATCTCATAATACCTGATGAAATTGGCGATCTCCCTCCTTTCTTTTTCATAGCCACCCCAATCATCGTTTTCATCACATTCATAAAAACGGCTGCGCTCATCGCTGATCCACGGGATACCTGAGACCCACGCCACCACCATAGAATCGTACTTTGCTTCCAAGAGTTGCTCTTTAAACCAGCTTAGATGCTTGTCACTGCCGAAATTGGTCCCTTCTTTTGTCTGTTCACAGCCGTTGTATTCGGGCCTCACCTTTTGGGACCTTAGATCAGTAAGAATATATTTCACTCTGCCCGCATTAAATACCTGAGAAACAGGGTCTTGCTCGTCACCAAAAGCCAGGGGGTAATGCGGCACAAAATTTTTATAGGCATCAATAGCTTCATTGCGACAATTTGAGTCTTTAGCACTGTTGTTTGGTCCGAAGTCATGGTCGTCCCAGATGTAGGCTATCGGGACGCTGCGATATAATTGGGATTGAGTAGCAGATTCCTGAACATCAAAAAAGGCGTTGGCATACGCATATTCGCAGTTGCTGCTAATATTGGCATAGTGAAGGTCGCCTGTATTTAGGAAAAACAAAGGGTCCTGCTCTCTGATAGTTTCAAAAACCTGGCTGCTTGACCCGGTCTCAGCACATGAAGCGAAGATCATTTTATAGGAAAAAGGTCCGGAGGCGAAGGTTCGGAATTTTCCCGTCAGCCGCGGTTCTGAAGTAAGGTCCCCGTCTATTTCCAGCTTGTAAAAGTAATCCGTATCGGGCGAAAGGCTGTCGAGGCTGGCCTTTGCGGTAAAGAAATTCTCTTCCCTTACCTCTACCTCATCAGAATACATGAGGTTTTTCGTGAAGTCTTCGGCAGTGCTGGCTACCAGCCGGACGGCTGCCTCCTGAGTGAGTTTGAAAGCAAAAGCTGCAGACGTATCGGTAACTGCTCCCGACCATACATAAACTAAAAATTCATTCGGTATCCTGTCAGGAGTGTTATTGCAGGAAAGTATCGCTATACTTCCAAGGAGTATAAATATCTTTACCTTCAAAATGTGTCATCTATACCTCCCGGTCGATAAGGCCTTCTGCAAACCGCCTGAGCATCGCTTTGCGAGGTAGCGGAGCTTCTACTTTCCTTAACGACTGGAATCCTTTTTCGAAGAAATAATTCATTTTTCCCTCGGTAAGCGTCTTTATCTCCAGTTGGTTGTAGATGGCAGTAACGGCCTCAACTTTCTCTGCGGCCTGGTACTGCTTTTTTGATAACCAACCCTCCAGTTCTTTCTTTTGCTTACCTTTTGCATTCTCTAATGCTTTTATAAGCAAAAATGTTTTCTTATTAGATAAAATATCTCCACCCACCTGTTTTCCAAATTTTGCCTGATCTGCATATACGTCCAGCAAGTCGTCCTTCAACTGGAAACCGATACCAATATTGATACCGAAATCGTTCAGCGCCCGGCAACTTTTCTCATCTGCACCAGCTAGAAGTCCTCCAAGTTTTAAGCTAAAGCCCAGCAAAACCGCTGTTTTCAGCCTGATCATTTCAATGTACCCGGCTTCACTTACCGTCTTCCTTTTTTCGAAAAGCATATCCAATTGCTGACCCTCACATACCTCGGAAGCACATTTGTTGAAGGCCTTCAATATGGCCAATGTAAGATCGCTGTTATTGGTGATCAACATCTCATATGCCTTCACAAGCATCACATCTCCTGAAAGTATCGCAGTGTTATGATCCCACTTTTCATGTACAGTGTCATTCCCTCTTCGCAAAGGGGCCTTGTCCATGATGTCATCATGCATCAGAGTGAAGTTATGAAACACCTCAACCGCCACCGCCTGACGCATTATGGTGGCCACATCATCTCTATACAATGAATAGGCGAGGGCGGTGAGCAACGGGCGCAGACGTTTACCTCCAAGCGACATAATATATTTTATCGGCTCATATAGCTCCACCGGAGTCTTGCCAAATGCCGTTTTCTTTATCTCTGCCGAGATCATCGAAGCAAGTTGGTCGGTTGTTTTGATCATGTTGTAGTAAAAAAGGCGAAACTATGATTTACTGTCCTTTTCAGCAAATTCAAGATCGATAGTTCTCCGGTCGATATCGGTATTTTTAACCGTTACCACTACTTTGTCGCCAAGGGTGTACATTTTTTTATTTCTGCGACCAATAATGCGATAGTTGTCTTCATCAAATTCGTAGTAGTCATCCTTCAGGTCAACCATACGCACCATACCTTCACATTTTGTCTCCACTATTTCCACATATATCCCCCATTCTGTAACGCCTGAGATAATACCATCGAATGGCCTGTCCTCCACCGACTGCATAAACTCTACCTGCTTGTATTTGATGGAAGCACGCTCCGCATCTGCAGCTCTTTTCTCGCGCTCGGAAGAATGAATACATTTTTCCTCATAATCATTTTTATCTGCGGATTTTCCTTTACTCAGGTAGTGCTGCAGCAGCCTGTGCACCATCATATCGGGGTACCTTCTGATCGGTGAGGTAAAATGCGTATAGTGGGGAAAAGCCAGCCCAAAATGTCCTGTTGCTTCAGTTGTATACTTCGCTTTTGCCATAGAGCGAATGGCGAGTTGCTGAAGGACGTTTTCTTCCGGTTTACCCTCAATACTGGTCATCAATTTGTTAAGAGATTGTGAAATGGCTCCCTGATCTGTCTTCAGCTCATGACCAAATCTTTTGGCAAACTGCGCAAAAGTGCCCACTTTTTCCGGGTCTGGAAAATCATGTGTACGGTATACGAAAGTGTTTTTGTCCTCTCCTTTTTTCATACCAAACACGAAAGTGGCCACCTTCTTATTGGCCAAAAGCATAAACTCTTCAATGAGCTTGTGTGCATCCTTTCTTACTTTCGGAATGACTCCGAGAGGCTTGCCTTTCTCATCAAGCTTAAACTTCACTTCTGTAGTTTCAAAATTGACCGCTCCTCTGTTAAAGCGCTCTTTTCTGAGTTTTTTTGCCAGATCGTTCAGCTTTTGCAGCTCTTTGGCATAGTCTCCAACGCCCGTTTCTATTCCGCCCTGTGCTTCCTCATAGGTAAATCTTCTGTCAGAGTGAATGATAGTTCGTCCAAACCATTCTTTTATTACATTAGCTTCTTCATCCATTTCAAAAACGGCAGCAAATGTGAGCTTATCTTCCTTGGGGCGCAGTGAACAAAGACCATTGGATAGTCGCTCCGGAAGCATAGGCACAGTGCGATCCACCAGGTATACGGATGTAGCCCGGTCAAATGCCTCCTGCTCCAGAATAGTACCTGGTTGCACGTAATGGGTAACATCGGCAATATGTACCCCTATTTCAAAATTTCCATTTTCAAGATTCTTGAAAGACAGTGCATCATCGAAATCCTTGGCATCTTCGGGATCAATCGTAAAGGTGAGCACATCTCTGAAATCTTTTCTCTTCTCAATCTCCTGTTTGGTGATCTTTTCCGAGATCTTTTCTGCCTCTTTCTCCACATGCTGCGGAAACTCAAATGGCAGATCAAATTCGGCCATGATGGAATGGATCTCCGCTTCGTTGTCGCCCGCAGGACCCAATACATTGATCACCTCCCCTTCCGGACTTCTGTCGGGGCCGGGCCATTCAGTAATTTTTACAATTACCTTGTCATTATGGGCAGCTCCTTTGGTGGCGTCTAGTTTCACAAAAATATCCTGATAGATCTTTCGGTTGTCAGCTATTACGAATGCAAACCGGGGTGAAAACTCTATCCGCCCTACAAACTGATCCTTTGCCCGCTCAATGATCTCTATCACCTTCCCTTCCGGCTTTCTGCCTTTTACCGGTCCCTGGGCCTTCACTTTCACCAGGTCGCCATCCATGGCATAGTTCAGGTCTGTAGTTTTTATGTAAATATCTTCCCTGTCGTCAGGGGTGAGCAGGTAGGCAAACCGTGGGTTAACATGATCGATCTTCCCAATGAGGACTTCAGCCGCATGGGAGCTGCTGTATTTCTCGCTCCCCAGGTGAACGATCTTGCCAGACTCTTGCAAGAGCATCAGCACGTAGGGGATCTCCCGGTTATAATCTTTTCTCCTGAAACCTAACTTCTTGGTAATCTGCTTTATTGAAAAGGCCGTGCCCGGATTGCTATTCAAAAGTGAGAGTATTTTAGCTCTTAAGCGCTCCTGGATTCCTCCTGACTTGCCTGACTTCTTCTTTTTTCTTTTTTGACTCATAAAATCTTGTCTGTCATGCACCTGTAAAGATGCAACTATTATTACTGCTAATGCAGCTATATTAATTATTAAATGTTTAAAATCTAAACAGTAGAAATGCTTTTTGGTTAGTGTCTCTAAGAAAATGCCTATGTCTGCGTTACGCTCGTCCCAAAAATGCTCACGTACCGCAGTACGCTCCGCTTTTTGGAACTTCGTCCCGCTCTTTAGCGGGAACGTTTTATAGTTTCTTTACAAAGACTAGTTAGTGAAAAGCGTTTCAGTTGGGAGGGGTGGTAATTACCTCCAGCTCATTCAGGGATATATTTTTTAGTTTCAGGAAAACCCGGGCTGTAACAATAACATCCCTAACGCAATATGAGGCAATCTTTTCCAGGTCCTCAGTGTGATAATACACCTTGTTCACATCGCCTCCATTCATATCCGATTTGCTGGAATCGATGTTGAATATGGCTGCCAGGAGATCAAGTGAGGTATAATGCTTCCAATCACCAAACTTCCACATATCCATTGTATCCAGGTGGTTCACCTCCCACGGTTTCTTACCGGAAAGATCAAGCGCTGAGGGAAGTGAAATACCATGGATCAACATCCTCCGGCTCAGGTAGGGAAAATCAAACTCACGCCCGTTATGGGCACAAAGTCTTAGATTTTCCGATCCCATTTTTATCAAAATAGTATTGAACTTCTCCAGCAACGCCTTTTCATCATGATCATACAGCGCTTTCACACGAAAAGACGGCTTTCCTTCTTCTACATGAAAGTATCCCAGCCCGATGGTCACCACCTTACCAAATTCCGCATAAATTCCTGCGCGTTGAAAGTAAAGCTCTTCTTCCGTAATATCTTCGCCTTTCTTTAAAAATGAAGCCTTCCTGCTCCACAAAGTTTTGAGCCTTTCGTCAAGATCAGTATAGGATCCTGTCGCGCTTACTGTTTCTATATCTAAAAATAATATGTCTTTCAGGGCTTCCATTTATGAGTGAAGCACTCCTTTCGTATCTAGTTCTTTAATGTATATCAGGTTCTCTTCCTTGATAGTGTCGGGAAGGAAAATGAACTTCTTGTCGTAGATCCTCCCATCTACATAGTAGCTCACCCAAAATTCGTTATTCAGGTGAAAAATATCAGCCGTGATAGGCTCGATAAGTATAGAACTACGGGCAGGCACCGTTTCGAGAAAATGCCTTAGCGTAGAGGTTTTTTGCTGTTCTCCGTCCTGCTCTCCATAGCCGGTGGAAGATACCAGCGTGTTCTCGATGTCATATTCATTTCTATTGATCAGGTGTACTGACCATTCCTCCTGGTTGAGCTTATTGATAGTACAGGCAACTGCCAAAGTCACATTTTCTACCTTAGGTATTTTAATGTCTTTCTTCATCTTCAATAGAGCTCCATTTCAAATAGATGTGCTATTTTTTCTTTTAATATTTGGCGGACTTCAGCGATATTTTGCTCCTTGCCCAACTCCTGCTGTAGAGAAGTCACGGCCTTGTCATCTATTCCACAGGGGACAATATAATTGAAATAATCTAAATTCGTATTAACATTAAAAGCAAATCCATGCATAGTTACCCATCGGCTGGACTTGACACCCATGGCACATATTTTTCTGGGATTGAGTTGCTTTTCATGATCCAGCCATACACCCGTCAACCCTTCGATACGTCCGGCACTTATACCATATTCTGTGAGCGTTTGGATAATAGCCTCCTCGAGCAACCTCAGGTATTTATGAATATCGGTAAAAAAATTATCCAGGTCCAGGATAGGGTAGCCAACGATCTGCCCCGGCCCGTGGTATGTAATATCACCACCACGGTTGATCTTGTAGTAGGTGGCCTGCTTTGCCTTCAACCCCTCGGCATTGATCAGCAGATGCTCTTCTGAGCCACTCTTACCAAGCGTGTAAACATGTGGGTGCTCGCAAAATATCAGGTGATTCGGTGTAGCTTCCTGAAACTCTTCAGGCTGTTTTCTGTTGTTGATCTTCATGTTCAAAATCTGATCAAACAACGTAGTCTGGTAGTCCCATGCTTCCTTATAATCTATCTCTCCAAGATCAAGAAATTGTACCTTTTTATTGATAATTGAGTTCACCGCTAATAGAATAGAACTTATATTTAACGCTGCAAAGGTAAAGAATTTGTATAAGAAGCATGGGATTCGGAAAATGGAAGAGGAGAATGGTAACGCAAAAATTACGAAAAAGTTAACAAGTGCCTAAAGATAAGAAAACAAAGACCAGTAGCCGGAAACAAGAGGCCAGTCACCAGAAAACGGGCCGTGAGGGGGAAGCGGCAGCTTGTGATTTCCTGATCAAGAAGGGCTATGAGATACTGGAAACAAATTATCGCTACAAAAAGTCAGAGATTGACATCATCGCCAAAAAAGAGCAGCTATTGGTGTTTATAGAGGTAAAAACAAAAAGTTATTCTTCCTTTGGCTACCCTGAAGAGGCTGTGAACACCAGAAAGGCACAAAAGGTAATTGAAGGGGCGGAAAATTACATCTATGAACTGAACTGGGAGAAGAATATCCGGTTCGATATTATTGCCATAGACAATTCCACCAATGAGATCCTCCATCTGGAAGATGCCTTTTACTAACCCAATCACTGTGCTACCTAAGCCGCTGTTTCCAGCATAGTCTCCTGAAGCTCTCTTTTGAATGAGTAGCAAAAACTGGAGAAGTTCAGTAGGTTAGCATGCTGGTCGAGCACTTTCATGATGGTAATGACTGCTGCCAGCGCATCTACCTCCTTGTGAAAAACCCTGTGTCCGCTCTGGCTGTCGAGCGTAATCACCTCCTCAGTAAACTCATCTAGGTGCTTCAAAAGGATCCTCTTTTCGGATGGCTCCCACTCAGTGACGTACAATATCTTCAGATAATCAGGAAGCCTGCTGATAAATTCGGCGGATTCTTTTTTTGTAAGGCTACGTCTGATCGTATGCAACACACGGCTCACCACCAGACCAGCTCTTTTGGTATCAACGATAAATAATGCTCTTTTTATCTCTCTGATCAGGCCACAATCCCTCTTGGCCAGCTCTATATAATTGATTTCAAAATTGTTTTCCATTACAAAGTTATTTCTCCAACCGAAAATATATTTTAACTACTTTTTCAGAGAGAAGGGAATAACCGTGCCAATATCTTCTGTTTATTAGTACATTGATTTTTTAATGTATTGGGCGATCGCTACAACGCATATTTAACACTAACTGTAGAAGTTATTCAATAACTGGTGTGGTGGGTTCTGGTCATTGGTCCGGTGAATATGAGTCGTGAGTCTTGAGTGGAAGACGAATCTTCATCCAAAACATGCGAACACTCTCCTCCCGGGAAGAGATTCAATGCTCTTAAGTTAAGGACTGGCTTCAATAACAGGAGTTGTCATGCCGACTTTGGAGGCATCTTACTAAGCCGTTTCGTCTATGCTTCTTAGTAAGTTCCCTCTTTCATCGGGATGGCGCCTTAACTTAAGAGCATTGGGAGGAGATACAGAGGTGGGTAAGTGGGGTTACCCCTCTGTTCTTCGGACATCTGCCCAGGTCGGGGAGACTTTAGGGATGAGGTTCGGTGCTTCAGTTTGTCCACCTCCGGCCTTTGGCCACCTCCGCCAGCGGAGGACAGTTCTAATAAGGTTCACGATAATTTGATTTAGCCATGAATCTGGGTTAGCACCTTCTTTCGGCTTCAGTTTTATGACTTACTCAATAAAAAATATATTTTCAATGCAATTAACATGAATAAATATTAGCTTAACTTTGTATTATATTTGCATTGGTCTCAGTGCCCACTCTTGCGGCCTAATGCGGACTTTAAACGATAAGTACAAAAACTCAGCTAAGAAACGAATGATCAGGAACAGTTATTGGTGGATTTTCTTTTGTATAGTGGCCTGTGGGGCGAGCTCCGACAAGGTAGGGGGCTCTGCTAAATTTCATGCAGCAGAGTTGAGGGGGGAGGTAGAAAACCCATTGATCAACGAGGCTTCGGGACTGGTGGAAGGATACAATAACCCCGGGTATCTGTGGACGCATAATGACAGTGGAGACGAGGCCAGGATCTTCCTTTTAGATGAATTTGGCAGAGACAATGGCATCTTTACCCTCAAAGGAATAGCCAACCGCGACTGGGAAGACATCTCCAGCGGACCGGGACCGGAAGAGGGTGCGAACTACCTGTATATTGCCGAAATGGGCGACAACCTTGCCGTTCACGATTATAAATATATATACCGCTTTATCGAGCCTCGTGCTGATGACCCGCGTGTGATCGAGCGTTTTGATACCCTTACTTTTCAATATCCTGATGGCAAAAGAGATGCCGAATGCCTGATGGTGGACCCGCTGACCGGGGACATCTACATCATATCTAAGCGGGAAGCACAGGTGGGAGTGTACAAAGCGCCATTCCCGCAGCCTGTGAAAGATACCATTATACTTGAAAAACTGGGAAATATACCGTATCATAACGTGGTTGGAGGAGATATTTCGTCAGATGGTCGGGAAATCCTTGTAAAAACCTATGACAAAGTGCTTTATTGGGAACGTGATCTTTCCCTTAGCCTGATGGAAACACTCCGGACAGCACCCTTGGAAATACCATATATTGTGGAGCCTCAGGGTGAAGCCATTGCCTGGAAAAAAGACGGCAGCGGGTTCTTTACCTTGAGTGAAGAAAGGGATAGTATTGAGGCAATTCTCTACTTTTATCCTAAAAACCTGTGATGGTCAACGAAATAAGCATGACAGGTTTTTGGCCAAAAGTGACTTTTTAGTACGTAAAACTTACATATTCGACTAAAGATTACAAGATTTTCAATGGTAAAAACCTGATAAAAAGCAGCTTTTTACGATGAGGAATTTTTCAAAAACAGCGCTGAAGCGCTCCACAAGCACATCCGCATATTGCGCCAGTCCCACCTAATTGACGTTAGAATACACAAGTTATTTTTAACCCTGACAGGTGTCAAAAAATAGCAAACACTACCTGTTTTGCTGTGTTATTAATGTATAATTTTCGCTCTATAATACTGATTTTTAAACACTTAAATTTATATTACTATGAAAAAGGTTTTAGCATACTTTTTTGCCCTTATGATGATGGCCGCTGTTTCGTCTTGCACTGATCCTAACGCTGATGAACTATATGATTTGAAAAAGACCAATAATACCGGAGGAAATGGTGAAGTGGGAGCTGATGATAAGGATAACGATGCCCCAGGTAATTAAGATTGCCTGGCAAGTATATATGTAAGTTTTTGACGTAAAAGGTCCGCAATTAAGTCGGGCCTTTTTCTTTTATTTACATACCCATACTATATGAAGAGAATTTTGATATGAACAAGTTATTGGTAATCATCCTGCTTACCACCCCCCTCGTGTGCTTTGGTCAATCGGACCTGCAAGCCCTATATGATTCGGCCCGGGTAAATTGTGATATTGAATTGGCCAAGCAAGTTAATGAGTTGGCCAAAAGAGAGAAAAATAGTCGTGTTGAAGCAAACAGCCTTTTTTTGATAGCGCTTTGTCAGAAAAGAAATGATAATCTATATGAGGCGGTATTAAACTACATGAGTGCCCTGAAAATATATAGAAAAGAGGAGCACATAAAAGAGGTTGCAGATATTCTTGAAAACCTTGGCAATATTTATAATCTGAGTGGGTATAAGGATATGGCTATGGAATACTACTCAGAAGCGCTTACTCTCCGCCACCAACTTGAAGATTCTGCTGACATCGCAAAAGCTCATAATTATCTAGCTAATGCATACCTTGACATAAAGGATTTTGATAATGCCGCAAAACATTGTGAATTGGCACTCGACATTGCTCAAAAAGTCAATGCAAAGGAGATGTTGACAAGCATCTATGATACAAAAGGCATCGTTCACAGGAATAAAGGAGAATTTGACCTTGCATTGGCATCATATCAACAATCTTTGAACCATGCAACAAAAAAAGCAGACATAGCAAGGATACATAACAACCGGGGCTATGCCCTTTGGCAAATGGGGGATTTAAAGGGAGGTCAACAAGATTTTAATGCTGTGTTGCATATGATTTCTAACGATCCTAATAACAGTACCGCTGCTTTTGCATTGGGAAACCTAGCAGCCACCTATGAAAGCTATAGACCCGACTCTGCTAAGATATTTTATAAAGAAAGCCTAAAGTATTTTAATAAGCATCAGCTAATTCAAAGCACTCCTTACTTTAACTCTGTTAAAGCCTTAAAGGACATTGCTAAAACCGAAGGCAATTTGGACGAATATGTATACTACAGTGATAAAATTGACCAACTGACAGAACAGCTATTGGCAGTTCGTTCAGACCTCAAAAACCTCTACCAGCAATACCAAGTGGAAGCTGCGACCTACAAATACGATAGCCACCAAAAAGCCCAGGCCCTGGAAAGGCAGCTCATCATCGACAGGTACATTACTATAGCGCTCGTAGTGCTCGTACTCGTAATGGCCGTTATGATGGTGATGCTCTACAGAAAGAACAGGAAGATCACTTTTGCACAAGAAACTGCCAGGAAGATCTATCAGGTGATTAATTCTTAGGAGGTTAATATCCGATATCGTTATTGCTCGAGCGCGTTTGTAACGCGTTCGCACCCTGCTCAAGTCACAACTTCGCCTTACCCTTCTTCCTCCATTTTTGAGGTCTCGGTTCCCTGTTAATAAATTTAAACTGATGCTTCCAGTCTATCAACGGGCGCTTTTTTAGCCTGGAACATTTATCAAGCCTTTGTGTAACGCTCGTTAAAGAAGATATCTATCATACAATTGCACGCTCATCTTCATATAGTCAAGCCGGTTGCTCCATCTTTCCATATCGCAAACAAGCTGCTTTCGGGTATAGGCAGCGGGTGTGAAGTCTCCGCCACTTCCCTCCTGGCAGCCCTTTAATTGTTCAAGGCATACTTTTCCCAAAGCTCCCATGACCAATAGTTTGCCTACTGTCTTCCTGATATGCTTTTTTTCATAGGCCAGTGATGAGAAATGCTGCACAATTTCCTCCAGGCAGTGGTCATAATTCTGTTGCAGCGGTGCTATATCCGAGGTATTGGTAAAGCAGGTTTGCTGTCCATTTTGTACATCTTTATACACGTCAAACATGTCGTTCGTGAGTTGGATAAGTTCACCAAAAGCTTCAACCGCTTCTCTTTCACCCGTTTTGAGCGCGTGATCTAGCATCAACCGGAATAGCAAAGTCCAAAGACTGCCTTTGTTACAGGTGATCCGGAATAATGCTTCAGCGCCAAGCCCGGAGTCGCCAAGCTGCTGCAGACTGTCATCCTGAGAAAGTAGCGCTTCGCTGAAAGTGCCGGCAAATAGCTCCTGTTTGTTCTCTTTCCTGATATGGTTGTACAAGTAAGCTGCCAGCCGGAACTGCCGGGGGTGCCCATCGCCCTCCTGATCAAGTTGTTCCAGGATCTGTGCTGACGAGAGCTGGTAGTTGTCAGTCAGGTCATCCAGCAGGGGGGTTAAAAGGCTTAGATATAGCGTGTTCTCTATTTCTTTTCCAGTCATTTTCCGGCCTCTGAGCGTTGCAAGGCAGTCATTCACATAGAGCCCTACATAGCTATAAAGATCTATTCTTTTCTGCTGATGAGGGGTAAACTGTTGCTGATCCAGGCCTGGCCGTCCTACCAGTTCATTCATCACTTTCTCTCCATATTTTCTCCTGATTTGATAAAAATGGTAGAGGTAGCTTATGTAAGCCCCAACAAACCGAAAGTACTGCCTCATATTTTTTTAGCCATCAACATTAAATTGGATAGTCAAGACAGGTACTATTGCTTGATATTTACCTTTGCTTAACGTTCGAGCGCGTTTGCAACGCGTTCGCCCCTCGCTCAAGGCGCAACTTCGTCTTACCTTTTCGCCCGCTTAATTCCTGACTGAACTATACTGTAATTTATCAACTTTCCGAATAAATAAAGTACTCAGATTACCAATGTCACCAATTAGACGGGCACGATCATTCAATTTTTAGTAGTCGGACGCGTTGCAAACGCGCCCGAGCGGTGGTATGTGTGGCATTGAAATTCTTACGGCCTCCGCTAAAGGCTTCGGCCGCCAGCGGAACGCCATTTTCTCAAGGCCGATCAATAGTTATGTCATTATTCTCAAAATCAACTGAAACTAAAGAGCATTGCGGGGCTGAACGGGTTATTAACGGTTCGAGCTTCTTTCTTAAAACTTCATTTTTTCCTATTGATGTCCTTTTTGTAATTCTTCATCATTTTTCCGAATTCTTTATCTCTTTTCCGTCTTTCAGCAACCGAAGACTCAAAATGAGCTTTCTCTCTTTCTAATTTCAGGTAATTTTCATACGAAGCGTGGTCTAATTCTCCCTTTTCAACAGCTTCAATAACAGCGCAACCTATCTCATTGGTGTGGGTACAATCTTTGAACTTACAGTTCTGAGAAAGTCTGCCAATCACATCAAATGTCATTTCTAATCCGCTTGTTGGATCGGCAATACCTACTTCCCTCATTCCCGGATTATCAATCAATATTCCCCCATTTTCAAGAATAACTAATTCCCTGTGGCTTGTAACGTGTTTCCCCTTCTTTGTACTCTGGCTGATGGTACCTGTTTGCATGACAGGTTTGCCGGAAAGATTATTTAATAGAGTGGATTTTCCAACACCTGAAGAGCCCAGCATGCAATATGTTTTTCCCTTTTCAATAACCGCCTTTATTTTGTCGTATCCATCCTGAGATTCGTTACTAATGGCAATAACCGGAACATTCTTAATTCGAGTTTTTATCTTCTCCAATATCTCCAGCGTCTGATGTTCATCAATTAAATCTATCTTGGTGAGCACTATAATCGGGTCAACCTTTGATGCATTACAAATGGTCAGATACCTTTCAAGCCTGTTCATATTGAAATCCCTGTCAACGGCTTGCACCAATAACGCGTAATCAATATTTGTTGCTATGATTTGTATCTCTCCGAATTTACCAACGTCCTGTCTGGAAATAGCAGAGGATCTCGGTAATATGCTGTGAATGATGCAAAAATCCGAATCATAAATGGTTATGGCCACCCAGTCGCCAACGGCTGGAAAATCTTCACGGCTTTTTGATGAAAATCGTAAATGCCCTGTTATCTCGGCTTCAAATTCTCCCTTGTCATTCTTTACAACATACCTTTCCTTGTGTTCCGATATCACTCTTCCAATGTCAAACGCTTTAAGGTTATTCTCATTCCTTAATTTTTCAAGTTGATCATTATATCCTAAATCTTCCAGTGTCATTTCAGTATAGTGTTAGTGTCTTTAACTTGTTTTTTGCGAGGCATGTGATCTGCTGATGATAAAAATCAGCGCTATGATCACGCATAAGACTATCCCTAGCGTTAGATTCCATACAAAGGCAATTTCCCCGGACGAAGATGGTTGGAATATTATCGTGCCGGCAGAAAGAAAAGCGTGCATCAGCATGATGACAGGGAGGCTGCCGGTCCGGTCATAAACCCATACCAACAGTACCCTGTAGGCTGGTAATGCCAGCAGATAAAAAGCCAGGAAGCTCGCCACGAACATTATTTTGGAATCCTCGCCTGCCAAATAATTACTGGCCCAAAATGCGATCATAAAATGCCATATTCCCCAAAGAACTCCCACTATGAGTCCTGTGGTTATAATGCTGTATCTCTTGCGTAGCCGGGGTACTGCAAAACCAGTCCAACCGGTTTCCTCCAGCAGTCCTCCACCGATCAATCCCCAGCCGACACCGAAGATCACCGAGCCAATCTTGTCTTCCGCTGTGATAATACCCGGAAGAAAGTCCTGATTGAAGAGCGAAAGCCCCAATAATACGGCAACAACAATAACAGGCCCGGTCAAAATGGCAATCGCATACCAGCGTCCTGCAGTTCGCCAATGAAGATACTTTGAAAATAGGTGCTGAAGGCCCTCCTTACCATCCACCAGAAAATTCATCAGGATACCGGAAATGAAGGGTCCGGCAAACATGATCAGGAGTGCAGGTATAAATAGCTTTTCACCTTGTTCTTTAGTACCGGGTATGTTGCCAGGTCCACCGATAAGCAAGAGTATACCTCCCCATGAAATGGCGAATACTAAAATATAGTAGCACAAAACCGGGTGTTGTTGGATAAACTTTTTCATGGTGTTTATACTTTAAAAACACACCAAATGCCATTTCTTTTAATCGTGTTCGAGCGGGTTTGACCGCGTTCGCACCCGGCTCAAGGTAACAACTTCGCCTTACCTTTTTTGGCTGCTTAGTTCCTGGCTGAACTATACCTTAATTTAGTCAACTTTTGAGATAAAAAGCAGAATAGCGGGGTTACAAATTAGAGATTGGCGGCGGCATTTGGTTTTTCTTTTCGGGTAGGGAGGCAATAGGGTGGAAGGAGAATGGAAGGTTTGTTAACTTTTGGGCAACGCAGGGGACTATGTTCGGCCCTACAGGCTACACATGTGTGCTTAGTTTTGGCACCCTTTTTTATTCGATATAAATTGCTAATCTGATTTTTCGATAATTTGTTTTGTTGTTGCCGAGCATGAAAAGATAAGCTTTAGGATTATTGTTTTCAGTCCATTTTATTCCGTCTAGAAAAGTAGTTTCTGAATTTGGAGAATTGATTTCAACATCTGAAGGAGTTCCCAATTTATCAGTTAGTTTGTTTTGCAGATACCGAAATTTCTCGTTAAATAATTGCTTATTTATGTTGTTGTTATCGCAATCAACCCATTCATAGAGAATCACTTTTACCGAATTATCCTCAGAATTATAAAAGTATTCGACTTCATGTAAAAGGTCTCCTTCTAACCGCTGGTACGTTCTCGGTGTAGAAAGATTAAATTGTTTAGCATTAGGATAAATTCCTTCTCCAATTCTTATAAGATGGCCTGGTGTTGTGTCTTTAGATTTTATTTGTTTTTCATACTGGACTGCCTCCTGTAACGATAATCTTTCGAATTCTTCAAAGCGATTCTTTTTGAAAATGTATCTACTTGGATTGCAAGAAGATAAAATTACTAGGATTAATATGGTTTTTGCAAGGTTTTTCATTAAATGGCATCAATAGCCCCGACTAAGAAATGCTCCGATGGGGGCTACTCTTTTAAGGTGTCTAATTTAATTTCCAGCATTTCGGTCAGGATGTTCTCTGCGTCTATCTGTTCCAGTGTTTCTCCGTTTACTTTTATTGAATCAAATTCCTGAATGGCGAGTTCGTCTATTTGATAATCAAATAAGAATATACAATTACATTCGGCAACTTCTAGCAATTCAACCTCATTGCCATCTTCGTCTGTTAGTGTGGTCGGCTTAGTCCAAAATTTTAAATTCAAAACTCTCCCTTTCAGTTCGACTCCAGCATCAAAATTGCCGTTACACGGTCCATACGTCCGCAATTGGATTTCTGTGAGTCCCTTTAGCTGGTCTATCTTGATAACCCTGGAACTGTCATTGAAGTGTTCTTCAAGGCATCGTGAGTAAGTAAAAGAGGATATAGTCTGTCCGAATGAACTTAACGTAAATGCCAGACAAAGTAGAATAAAGCTTATTTTAGTAACTGATGTTCTCATGTGTTGTCTGCAAGCCACTATCGATCTTTGTTCTTCAGGAATATTTACAACGCCACACCCATCCACAACCTGTTTGTTGGGTTGTAGGTCGTTTACTTTATTTTACCTCTTTATAGAATCTAATATTACCTAATTTTTCGTCATAAAAGGAGAAGGATACTCCCAAAGAATCATAAGACATATAAGTTTCTTTAGAGCCCGGAAATTCACCATATTCTGAAACCGTTGATACTGATGTATAGCTTGGTAAACCAAAAGCTTTTGCAATATCGTCTATAGTAGTTTTTTCATTAGCAACATCTATCTTGCCAGAAAATGGACTAAATTCGGATGACTTATAGTATAAAAAAACAGTCACCACTTTACCATTTTTTGTAGATATCTGAATCCCTTTATCATAATAGTTAAAGTATTTTTCACCGTCTGATTGTTCCCACGCCTTATCTACTTCATCTGGTTGTCCTAAATTTATGGTTATTTCCTTCTCATCCGTTCCCCGTCCAATTTTGTTCAGTCCTGAATACAAGTCAAACCGTAAATCGTTGTCAACCCCCGTATGCTTACTTGTACCGCAGCTGTAAAGGAGAAAAAATATTAATCCTCCAATCAGAAATATTTTAGATTTAGAGTTCTCCATAATGACCTACAACGGTCGAGTGTATGAGCAGTAGCGGATTTTAACCCACTAAACTGTCAGATAGCACCGACCTTTGATTTATAGTTTTACGTTTCAAAATAGCACTGAACCCGCTATTGCTTATACACAATGTTGAACCGAACACCTACGGTGGAGGGCACAACGGATTACA
>NZ_AMZN01000004.1 GCF_000331535.1 Fulvivirga imtechensis AK7
TGAGGAGGCCTTTGGCCTGTCACGGTGCTGACCGTAAGCGTCAGTATCGTTTCCAGATTTTATCAAACGGGATGTTGTTAATTCAGCATTCCTTTTTTTATGCAAAACATTTCAGGTCGAGGATGCTGACCGTTTAGCGTCAGTATCGTTTCCAGATTTTATTATCACCCTGTACTGAAATAGGGCAGGTTTTTTTGTTTTTTTAGTTTTAAAAAGCTGTGCTCCGCGGCTTTTATAAACCTGTCGGACCCACCCTTTCTCATTCCGAACAGAGAAGTTAAGCCCTATCCCGATGGCTATCAAGGTTTCGGGAATAAGTAAAGTAAGACATATAGACATGTTGCTAGGAAAAGTCAAAATAGATGCAAAAGTTTCAAACCGAATAATGCTGTGTAATCATCTGGCTATCAGTGTTTAATGAAAATATGTCATTGGATTTCCTAAGTTGTGAATAGCGTCTTAGTAAGTCATCTCACATCTCATATCTCAATACTAATTCGTTTTTATGGGGCCTTAATTAGACTTCTTTTCGAATAATTAAATCATTTTATATTACTTTGTGTAAAATGAATAGTGAGTGAAAAAAATAGCGATAGTAATAACGATTGTCGTAGTCTTTTTAACGGCAGGGTATCTGGCCTATGATAAATGGTATAAGTATGAGGTTAGTACGTTGTGGGACAATGTGCCGGGCAATGCGGTTATAGTTTTCGAATCTGGTCATACCATTGAATCATGGCAGCAGTTAAAGGCTTCCAGGCTATGGAATTCGTTACAACGGATCGAAGCCTTTTCAAATATTGATAAAAATATCGAAGGCATCGATAGTATTAGCAGTAGAGCTCGGGGTGTGGCCGGATTGCTCGGCAAGAACAGCCTTATATCTTTACATGTAACAGGCAAGAACAACTTCGATTTTACTTTTTTTATCGATCTCAATAATCCATCGGCTCAGAATGTAGCTACTGATTTGCTCGAACATTTTAAGAGTAAAAAAGAAGTAACCTATGCTGAGCGCATTTACCAGGACTTCAAAATATCTGAGCTTACTTCATCAGCGAGGTCCTTTACGTACTTTATTAACAACAATGTTTTAGTAGGAAGCTTTACTTCATTTCTGGTTGAGGATGTGGTAAGATTAGTAAAGAATGACTATAAAGGTAGCTTTAAACAAAGTAACTACGAGCTATTCGATTTGCCGAAGTTAAGTAATGATGACGGCAATCTGTATATCAATATGGAAAGCACCTCTCTCTGGTTAAGTACATTCCTCAGGGCAGATAAAAGAAAGTCTGCGAGAAACGTACAAAACCTTGGAAGGTCATTATTCCTCGATATGGATCTTTCTGAGGATAAATTACTGTTAAATGGTTTTACCACCTTTAGCAGCAATATAGATTTTCTTAGTACTTTCAATGCTCAAAAACCGGTTAAAGCTGATGTTAAATATTATATTCCCAACAGAGCATCCTGGCTCTATCAGCTTGCTTTTACCGATCCTGAGATCTGGCATAATGAACTAAAAAAATACTGGGGAAAATATTCTCCTCAGTTTCTTACAGCCAGGCGTGATTTTGAACAGGAGTATAATCTGGATTTTTCAAAGATATATGATTGGATAGGGACAAGTGTCAGCCTGGTGCAATTAGAGCCGCTTAACTTCTCAGAAAATGAAAGAATAACTTTGGTACACTGCTCCGATGTTACGGAGGCTCTGAATCAGCTAAATACTTTTTCCGAATCATTAGCACAGGCTCATGGCGATTCAGTGTATGTTGAAAATTTTGCCGAGTATGAGATCAGAGAGCTAAAGGCTAAAGATTTTCCTAAAAATGCTTTCGGTCCCCAATTTGATGGATATGATGAATGCTACTTCACTTTGATGGGTGACTATATAGTTATGGCTACAAGTATGCAAACCCTGAAAACGTTAGTTGAAGATTTAGAAGGCGAAAATACCTGGGGGCGTTCGGTCTCTTACAATAATTTTTTGGAAAGTACACTTGAAGAGTCAAATATATCATTGATTTTCAATACCCGAAGGGTCTGGATGGAACTCACCTCGCAGGCAGACTCTCGTTGGCAACAGTTCTCAAATGAAAACGAACAGTCTTTGAAGAGCTTTGGCCTTGGATCTGTGCAATTTAGCCGGTTGGATGAAAATTTTTATACAAGCATAGCACTGCAGCACGAAGATCAGCCACAGCCTAAGGAGAAAAAGGTTTACGATGCGCTGAAAAGCACCGAGCTAAGTAATAAGATAATTACCAAACCGTATGTGGTGAAAAACCATACCAATAATGGTTTGGAAGTAGCGGTGCAAGACTCTGCCTACAACTTTGTATTAATTGGAGTGGATGGTAATGTATTATGGAGAGATTCATTAGGACAAGCTATTGTATCAGATATAGAGCAGGTCGATTACTACAAAAATGGTAAGTTGCAATATTTCTTCGCTACCAAATCTGCTTTACACATCATTGACCGATTAGGCAATTATATAGATGGATACCCGGTAAGGTTGGAGAATGTAAATATTAAATACGCATCGGTAGTAGATTATGATAAGAGCAAACGCTACAGGTTCTTGCTTGGGGATGAACGTGGTAATCTATATTTATTTAACAAGGAAGGGATTAGTCTCGAGGGGTGGTCACCCCGGGAATTGACTGGAAAGTTGGCTTCCAAACCTTTCCACATTCGGGTAAGGGGGAAGGACTGTATAGTAGCTATTCAGCAGGATGGAGTAGTCAATGTTATGAATAGAAGAGGGGAAATGATGCCAGGGTTCCCTTTAAACGTGGATGCCCGTATAAATACAAAGCCTTTTGTAAATATTGGTTCTGACTTCGATAAAACTATCTTCACACTTTTATCAAGAGAAGGACGTTTGATCAGGTTTAACCTTAGTGGCACTATTGTCAGTACGGAACAGCTATACAAACCAACTAAAGAAACCAGGTTTGAACTCATCCCAGATGCTTTGGATAAGACCTATATTATTGCCAGACAAGATATGTCCCGGTTGGTATTGCTATCTCCAGACCATAAAGAGATTATTTCCAAAGACTACCTGAGTTCCGGGCAGTTGTACGTGCAATACTACGATCTTGGATCTGATCATAAGATATATGCTATTACCGATAAAGCTCAGGATTTCACCTACATTTATGATGGGGCGGGAAAACTGATCAGCTCGCGTCCAATTGACAGTGAGCAGGAAATTGCATTGATGTACTTTGATTCTACAGGAAAATATCAGGTGTATGTGGTGTCTGCTGATACCTTTAAAGTTTTAAGTTTTTAATAATCTAATGATGAGAATTGTTTTATGTATAATCTTGTGCTTTTGCGTTTCCGTGCAGTTGCTTGCACAAAAAAATATAAAAGATACGCTTGAGTATAGCCTTGTTACCCCGTATCACACGGTTTTTACGCATCTGAAGTATCTTCAGGATGATAGTTATCACCCGGGGATTGCTGCAAAAGCGCTGCACCCGGAATATGCTGAAGGCGAAAAAGCTGAGAACTTGGCCATACAATTAAAACAGATTTTAGATGGCCGAGGTATTTATATTGATCTTGATGAGATTCCCCGAACAACAGAATATAAGGACTCAGTAACTAATAAATATAGGTATTATCTTACCAAGAAATATCCGGATCTATACCTGGAAAGAGTCGGTAAGCGCTGGTATTATTCTGGCAAGACTATAAATAGCATTCCAAAATGGCATAGTGAAGTTTACCCTTTTGGAACGAACAAACTTCTTGATCTGCTCCCCTCGCTTGGTAGCACTAAAATCCTGGGTTTGTATGCATGGCAGTTAATAGGCATTCTGTTTCTGATTGTTATGTCTTTTCTGCTCCATAAGCTGTTTACATTCCTTATTGAAAAGGTCATTATTCAGGTATTGCTGAGGTTGGGTTATAAGAAATTGGCCGATGAAGTAGTGGTGCCTGTTGCCAAGCCGATAAGCTTTTTAGTCATATTTCCTTTATTAATACTTCTGGTGCCGGTGCTACAACTCCCGATCACCATGAGTGAATACGTAATACTTGCACTTCGAGCTATTTGGCCTGTTTTTGCCATCGTATTTTTCTACAGACTGGTGGATATAGTTAGTATTTACCTGAGCAAACTGGCTGACAAAACCGAGAGTACGCTTGACGATCAACTTGTTCCTTTACTGAGAAAGGTATTGAAAACCTTTGTAGTGGTTGTTGGTGGCTTGTTCATCCTGGATAACCTGGAATTTGATATCACTGGCCTTATTGCAGGACTGTCTATCGGAGGACTGGCCTTTGCTTTGGCCGCTCAGGATACTATAAAAAACTTCTTTGGATCACTGATGATATTCGTTGACCGCCCTTTTCAGGTGGGAGATTGGATTACTTCAGGCAATGTTGACGGTACTGTTGAAGAAGTGGGTTTCAGATCAACAAGAATACGGACTTTTAGAAATTCACTGATGTACATCCCTAATGGAGTGATCACCAATCAGATGATAGATAACCATGGGTTAAGGGTATACAGACGTTTTATGACTAATATAGCGCTTACCTATGATACACCGCCGGATCTGATCGAGGTGTTCGTTGACGGGCTTAAGGAAATCGTAAAGAAGCACTCCCATACCAGAAAGGATTACTACGAGATCCATTTTAATGATATGGCTGACTCTTCTCTAAATGTTCTGTTCTATATATTCTTTCAGGTGCCTACATGGTCTGAGGAATTAAGAGCCAGACATGAAATATTACTTCAGATAGTTCGATTAGCAGAAGCTCTTGGTGTTAATTTTGCCTTTCCTACCCAGACGCTACATGTGGAGACTTTCCCGGAAAAGAAGGGCAACTCGCCACAGTATATTAAAAGTACTCCCGATTTGAAGAAAAAGCTCGAAGACTATCTTAACAGCAACAAACCTCCTGATACTCAGTAGTCATAATTCTTTTAAAAACTGCTCTATTGATGAGTACACTTTTTCGAGTTCATTATTCTGAATAACAAAGGGAGGTAGCACGTAGATGACATTACCAAGTGGTCTTAAGAGAATGTCCTTTTCAAGGAAGTAGGGATATATTCTTTTTCTCACCTCGTTAAAATATGAGGTGCCATCTCCAGTATTCAATTCTACAGCTAGCAAGGTGCCCAGGTTTCGGGTCTTTTTGACCGTTTTGAAACTATTAAACCTGCTTGCGGCTTTCTTCTGCTGGTCGGAGATCCTTTTAATGGCTTCCTGGCATTC
This sequence comes from Fulvivirga imtechensis AK7, assembly GCF_000331535.1. GTDB lineage: Bacteria > Bacteroidota > Bacteroidia > Cytophagales > Cyclobacteriaceae > Fulvivirga > Fulvivirga imtechensis. The sequence continues at coordinate 5,253 of NZ_AMZN01000004.1, forward strand.
GGCCTTCATCAACAATTCAAAACTTGCATTAGCAGTTGCGCATGCTATAGGATTAGCGGTAAATGAGTGACCGTGGAAGAATGTTTTCAGTGTATCTTCAGATTCATACGCTGATACAATTTTTTGTGAGCAGGAAGTAATTCCCAGAGCCATTGTTCCTCCTGTCAGCCCTTTAGACAGGCACATGATATCCGGGTTATTTTCGAGGTGGTCAGTTGCGAATAGCTTGCCTGTTCTGCCAAACCCGGTCATGACTTCATCTGCTATGCAAATCACGTCATTATCCTGAGCAAAGCTGATCATTGAATCCAGTATGTCTTTACTGTACACCCGCATTCCTCCGGCTCCTTGTAACAATGGCTCAAATATGAAAGCACCCACCTGTCCATAACTTACAAGGGACTTGAACTGATCCAATACCTCACTGTCATTTTCTCCGGTGGGAAAATCTATGAACTCAACATCGAACAGGTAAGGGTTGAACGGGCTGGAAAAAGGGCTTCTTTCACCAACAGACATAGCACCAAATGTATCTCCATGGTACGCGCCATTGAGCGCTATAGTCTTCTTTTTATCTATGCCCTGGTTGTACCAGTATTGAAAAGCCATTTTTAGGGCTACTTCTACAGATGTGCTGCCATTGTCAGAAAAGAAAACTTTCTTTTGATTGGGGGGCAATATCTTCATTAAATTCTCCGCAAGCCTGATAGCTGGCTGATGAGTGAAACCAGCAAAGATCACATGCTCCAGTTGCCCGGCTTGTTCTGCAATAGCCGCTGCTATGTACGGATGGCTGTGTCCGTGAATATTGACCCACCATGATGAGACGGCATCAAGTATAGCTCTGCCGTCAGAAGTATAAAGGTACGGACCTTTGGCGCTTTCTATGAATATGGGGGCCGCTCCACCGAGCAGTGAAGTGAAAGGGTGCCATATTAATTCTTTATCCTTTTCGAGCCAGTTCATTCCAGTTATAGTTAAATTCGTTAGCATATTTCTTTATCACCACAGGATCTATTTGCCCTTCAGGTTTAATATGAAGCAGGCATGGTACCTGAGCGTATTTCAATATGATGCTTTCGGTAGATGGTGTTGAAATGCCATTGAAAATGATCCCTTTCAGGGGGTAACCCCTTGATTTAATTACCTCCAGGGAAAGTAGGGTATGGTTTATGCTTCCCAAATAAATATTCGACACCAGTATCAGTTCTGCATTGAAACGAGGTATCATGTCAACGATAAGTTCGTCATTGTTAATCGGCACCATTAAACCACCAGCTCCTTCTATCACCAGGGAATTTGATGTATGAGGAAGGTTAAAGTCACTTACCTGAATCTTTTTTTCTTCTACAGCAGCCGCGGCATGAGGAGAGGCTGGGGTCTCCAGTAGATGCCTTTCAGGATGTATTACAAGGTGCTCAGATACCAACTGGCGGATTGTATCACTGTCGGTAGGTCTGCCTGCCTGAATGGGTTTCCAATAATCTGCTTGTAAAGCTTCGACAAGTATGGCCGAAGCTATCGTTTTTCCACTGTCTGTACCAATAGCACTTATGAAATAATTCATAGGACTGCTAAACTATGAATCAATCCTGAAATATCATCGTCAGAGTTATAGATATGCAGGCAAATCCGTAATCTTTCTTCCCCCTTTTTAACAGTAGGAGACAAAATGGCCCTGATATCATACCCCTTATTTTGAAGGTAGTTCGCTATGCCTTTTGCCTGATCATTGCCGGGAATTACAATAGTTTGTATGGGATGATCCAGTGAAGTACGTGTAAACCGGCTGGCAAGATATTGGGTAAACTGTGTATTAAAATATTTAACCCGATCTTTGGCTTGATCCTGAAGGTGAATGTGTGAGGATAGGTAGGTAAATGCCATTTCGATGGAGGTAATACTATGAGGACTCAATGCAGTTGTATAGATAAATGGCCTTGCAAAGTTGACCAGGTAGTCGCGAAGTAATTGGTCACAAGCGACTGCTGCACCATGAATCCCCATTGCTTTGCCAAATGTATAAACGCGGATGCTGATCTTATCTTGCAAATGCAGCTCACACGATAGCCCGCTACCCTGCGGGCCAATTACGCCCGTTGAATGCGCCTCATCCAGAATCACCTGGGCTTGATATTTTTCAGAGAGCGTCACTAGATCTTCGAGAGGGCAAGCGTCTCCATCCATGGAATAAATGGATTCCACGGCTATGAAAGCATTTCCTGTAGCGGTTTTTAGTTTTGATTCCAGGTCATCCAGATCATTGTGTCTGAAACTGTACCTGTTTGCCAGGCTGAGTCTTGCACCATCCTTAATGGAAGCATGTGATAGCTCATCATACAAGATGGTATCACCGCGTTGAGGGAGGCTGGACAGTACTGCAAGATTGGCCGAATACCCGGAGTTAAAGATGAGCGAATTTTGGGATTTAAAGATCTGAGCCAGATAATGCTCAACTTTTTCAGTGTATGCCGAGTTACCAGATAGTAACCTGGAACCTGTTGCTCCGTTGGTATTCAGTTCCTTCACCTTATCGTCTATCAAATTTTTCAGGGCTTTAGAGCGGGCGAACCCAAGGTAATCATTGGATGTGAAATCGATCAGTCCCGGCTTGACTGTAAGGTGTCGTAATGACTGGTTTTCTTTTCGTGATTCAAGTTGTTTTGAAAGACGATCTTTAAAATTCATTTGAAAATGTTATATTTATAAGCTAAGTTAAGTAATAAATTGTCTATAGTGGTATGAATAGGGTTCTCTACGGAATCTTGGTTCTTTTCTTTTTTGTAATTGAACTGCCGTCAGTTTTTGGTCAGGTGTCTTTTAAAAGTCATCGCATGGATCGCGAACTATTGTTTAGGTATGACAATGATCTGATCTTTATGACAGACCGGTACTATACCTCTGGCGTGAACATTACTTACAGCCGATTGATCAAACCGGAAAGTGATTTCTATAAGTTTTTTTGCAGCAAAAAATCCGATAGCTCAAAGCTTATAACTCATTATGACTATGGCCATAAAATGTTTACTCCTCGAAAAATTTCAGAAAAGGATGTTGAAGATTTTGACCGGCCATATGCAGGTTGGCATTACGTAGCGTTGCGGGTTCAAAACTTTCCAAACTTTAATAATACGAACAAGTATCAGATAGAGGTGGGCCTTGTTGGCGAAGTCTCCGGAATAGGTCAGTTTCAGGAGTGGTGGCATGATAAGTTAGGTATCATGCAGCCAAAGGGCTGGGAGCACGAAATTGAAAATGAGTTGGTTATAAATCTTACATATAACAGGCTAAGGAGTTGGGGATTGATAAAAGGAGTGGATATTATTACTGATTCGGGGGTTAAATTTGGTAACGGACAAAACAAGCTTTCACAGGGGGCGACCCTGCGATTAGGTGATTTTAATACATTGAACAATTCGGGATTTAGTGAGAGTAGGGTATCTTTCAAAAGGCCGAAATATAATCCTGTGAAAGATGAAATAGATGAGGTATTCTTTTTCTACGGTGTTACAGCGCATCAAGTGCTAAGCAATATATTCATTCAAGGTAGCCTTCTTAGCGATGACAGCCCCCACACGGAACATTTGGAAGAATTTGTGATTACACGACAATGGGGTATTATGCTTAGCAATTATTACACTACTTTTTACTTTACCGTTCACCGGATAAGCCCTGAGGTGGTAGGTGGAAGGGTTCATAGGTTTCTTAGCTTGAATTTATCTTTCAGGTTCTAAATTACGCGGGTATGATGTAAATGCGCCCTTAATAGCACTCTAACAAAGGAAGGATCGCACCAGAAAAACTACTGCCATTTCATTGCTGAGTAAGATTCTTCGTACCTGAGAATGGTTAAAAGGGAGTTTTTGTGCTTTGGAATTACATCGAACCCGCGTTAAATTACCTGTTCCTCATTTTTTCCAATTGGTCCCATATTTCCTGAGGTACTTCGTCCAGACTGTTGAACTCTCCTCCGCCCTTTATCCATTCACCACCATCTATGGTTACAACCTCCCCATTGACATACGCGGAATAATCCGACATGAGATAGGCTGCGAGATTAGCCAGCTCCTGATGCTCACCAAAGCGCCCCAGCGGAATTCTTTTCAAGGGATCGATCTTTTCAGCTACTTCGCCGGGGAACAACCTTTTCCATGCTCCTTCCGTTGGGAAGGGGCCGGGAGCGATGGCATTGGAGCGTATGCCATACTTTGCCCACTCTGAGGCGAGAGAGCGCGTCATGGCTAAAACACCTGCTTTTGCACAGGCAGATGGAACTACATAACCGGAGCCGGTCCATGCATAGGTGGTGACAATGTTCAGGAAAGTGCCACCTTGCTTATTATTGATCCAGTTTTTGCCCATAGCCAACGTGAAATTATAGGTCCCTCTTAAAACAATATCTACAACTATATCAAATGCGCGGTGAGAAAGTCTTTCCGTTGGGCTGATAAAGTTTCCCGCGGCATTATTGAGTACGCCATGTATTTGCCCGAATCGTTCTTCAGTCTTTCTGATCACTTGTTCAATTTCTTCATACTTACGGATATCACAGGCAACAGGCAGTACTTTTCCTCCTGTTTCCTGTTCTAATTCTTTTGCGGCCTTTTCAAGCACATCCATTTTGCGGCTTGAAATAACCAAATTAGCCCCCAGCTCCAGGAAATACTTTCCCATAGACCGGCCCAAACCTGTGCCGCCACCCGTTACTATAATGGTTTTACCTTTTAAACTGTTTTCCTTGAGCATTCCTTCCATAGCATATATTTTTTGATCGAAATTTAAAGATAGGGATAACTAAAAAATTATAAATAGATTTGAAATATAATTGATTCCGTAGAGTTTTACTATTCAATTTAATCAGAGAACAACATGAGAACCCTTATTGGCCTTACCATACTTTTGTTTGCTACAGCTTGTGTTACCCAAAAGAAGTATGATGATCTAATGTCTGAAAAAATACAACTTGAGTCTGATCTGGCTATGTGCAAAGACAGCCTTGAGTCTGCAACAGCAAATGTGGGCCGCCTGTCAAGCCTGGTAGACCAGCTTAAATCTGATACCTCCCGCCTCGGACGCCGGATCAGAAATAATGAACTTGAGATGGCTGAATTGACAAAGGAGCACAAGCAGCTTGAAGCCTATTATAATAATTTGCTTAATAATAGTGGAAAGCTTACCCGGGATTTAGCAGAGCAACAGGAACACTTGCTTGCACTGAAAGAAAATTTGGAACAAACAAAACGTTTGAACGAAAGTTTGAGTGCTGATCTTTCTGAAAGAGAGAAAAAAGTAAAGGAACTGGAGACTATCCTTGAAAATAAGGAGAAGGCCGTGCAGGAACTGAAAAACAGAATTACTAATGCCCTCTTGAGCTTTAAGGAGAATGATTTGACCGTGGAAGTTAAAAACGGAAAAGTATATGTATCTCTTGCTGAACAACTACTATTCAAGTCGGGTAGTACGGTGGTTGATTCCAAAGGAGTAACTGCACTTCAGCAACTGGCAAAAGCGCTTAAAGGGCAAAAGGATATACATGTAATGGTAGAAGGTCATACAGACAATGTGCCCATATCCAGAACTTCAACTTATATGAAAGACAACTGGGATTTAAGTGTGCTAAGGGCCACCTCAATTATTCGTATCTTAACTGAATCGGGCGTTGGACCTGAGCAGATCACGGCTGCAGGACGAGGGGAGTTCGCCCCGGTAGCCACCAACGATAGCGCTGGGGGTAAACAAAAGAACAGGAGAACGGAAATCATTATTACGCCTGATCTTGATGAGTTGTTTAAGATCCTTGAGACGAACTAAGACTTGTTAGCTATAAAATAAATAAGGGGCCGCCCTGTTGCGGCCCCTTATTTATTAACGACCCCTTTTCACATACACCGCACGTCCTTGTTCAGACTTTCCTTTTTCACGTCCCTTATGGTCACCATTATAATGACTTTCCCTGGAGTTGTGGTATCGGTCACGTCTTTCTCTGTACCCGTCATCATCAGGTCTGCTATGGTTTTGAGGCTTATTGTGTTTATGGCCGTGACCACCCTTATTATTATGTCCGGTGCCATGCCCATGTTTATGGCCCTGTCCGTTTGATTTATAGACATAGTGTGTACTATGGGTGTGATGATAACCATATGGCCTGTACACATAAGCTACATGATTATGCCCATGATGATGGCTGCTGTGGCAGCTTTTGTAGTGGGTTCTGTAGTATGTTGCATGATATCCGCAATGGCTGCTGCAAACATGATCGTGAAGCGGATAGTAGTCCCTGACAAAATTCCTGGTGATGTACCCGTCCTTTCGTATGGTCAATTCTACAAACATATCGCCACGTTGTAGTACTACATCAAAAAATAATCCACCACTATGATACGCTCTTGAAGCGTGTACCCATTCATAGCCATAGTAGTGGTCATATACAACATTGGATATATGCGTGGGAATATCCCAGCTATGCTCAACTCCGAATGATGCAATAAAGTGCTGCGCCTTGCCCTGCAAAGAAACTCCGGTTGAGAGTAGTAAAAATAGTATCATCTTTTTCATGGCACTTAGTGTTTGGTTATACCAGACCATTATCAATATTGATGCCAATGAAGAAAATTTTTGTGTAAGTATCTTATATTCAATATGTTATGATGGTGTATATTAGTTCCCCTGAACTAATATTTTTTTAGTTTCGGTACTACTATTACGGGTGATCTGTAAGAAATATACTCCTTGCCTAAGGCCTGACGTGTTAATATTTGCCCGGCCATTATCATGTTCTGAAATAATTCGTTCAATGATAGTTTGTCCAAAAGTATTGATCAGTCGCAGGTGTATTTTTCCCGAATCCATTGTCTCAAATTTAAATTCGTTTTTGATAACAGGATTAGGATAAACTTTGGCCGTGCAGTTGCCTTCGGTTCTGGTAATACTTATTACTTCCGACTGGTCAACATGCCCGTCATAGTCAAAGCTTTTTAACTGGTAGTAAAGCGTACCACACGGTGCTCCGTTGATAATATGACTATAGTGGTTAACATTTTTTTGCAGGTTGGCTTTGGGTATGCTGGCTACCTCCCGTAGCTCCCGGGCATTCCCTATACCCTGATAGATCTCGAAATGGCTATTATTTACTTCCTCCGTAGTGGTCCAACGCAGTTCTACTCCCTCTTCTGTAGCTTTTGCCTCAAATCCCAGAAGTTTGATAGGCAACGGCTCCTCTGTGAAAGTAAATGTAACCATATATGAAGACCCTGGGGCCAAAGTATTTCTGTCCCCATAGGCTGTTGCTTTTATAGTATACTCACCTTCTGATGGTACAAATGATTTATGGTTGTTGTTTCCTATGGAATAGTTGCTGTTAATATTATTGTCATTGAGTGAAATGAAATTTCGGTTTTCATTAAGTCCAAAACGCACACTTGCCCGGGTATTAAGGTTTTCCACTGTAGCAATAATATTCAATAGTGATGGGTCATGGCCACTGAGGCTAATTGTCTGATTATTGCTGATGGGGCCCAGGTCTTTATTGTTTTTTCCATCGTAAAGCCGTAGTTCTGTTACTGCGGGTCCCGTGGTACTGCTGTTGACAGTAACCCCTACCGTATCGCTATTTGTAAGGCCTTCATTATCCGTTACTTTAAGCATGAACTTGTAGACAGACCCGGATGGGCTTAGATTCAATATTAAATGATCACTACCATCTTGAAATGATACGCTTGGCCCGGCCAACTGTTCCCAGTTGTACAAGTTGATACTGCCGTTCGGGTCATAGGCAAAGCTATTAATTTTAATAGAGTGGCCGGGATCAACTATGGTTATATCCGGTCCTATGTTGACCAAAGGCCTGTAATTGCTTGAAATATCTTTCTTTAACGACAATAACCATTCATAAAGGTTGTAACCTGCGCTTAAGTCATAAACCTGATCCCATCCATTATGGCCCTTCGCATCAAACAATGTGATGTATGCGGGCAGGTATGGTGCATTTGGACAATTGTTGATAGTTTCTACTACTGTTTGGCCACCTTTACGATCGGCTCCACCTGTAGGGGGGATGGTGCCGTCTGCTTCACCGTGAAATGCCCAAACAGCTACACCATCCAGTGTACAGATATTCTCAATGGGTGCATTACCGCTGAACGGAGCCAGGCCGATCAGTTTATCGGGATAAGCCAAAGCATAGTCCCAAATGCCTTTGGCGCCCAGACTGATACCACTTCCGAAGATCCGGCCGGTATCGATATTATATTCACCAATAAAATGATCCACTACCTCATTGACCATGGCAGGATCCCATTCATAATCATTGTTAGCCAAATCGCTGCATTTTGAGCCAAGTCTAACATGAGGAGCAACAACAAACATTTTTAGGGTATCAAAGAAAGTATTACTGTTATTATTAATAGCACCGGGGAGTCCTTTACCAAATGAGCAGTTTATTTGATGGCCTATAGCTTGTGCGCCATGGAGGTAAACTATTAAGGGATAGGTTGTGCTTGCATCACCGGCATCGTACCCGGTAGGGGTAAATACCAGGTATTCGGTACCTCCTGGTGAGGTTTCAATAGTCATGTTGTTCTGGGCATAGCAGAAAAAGCTCCAAAAGAGGCAGAGGGTCAGAGTAAAAATACAACGCATAATCTTAGTTGGTTTGGTGGATGGTGATTATGCTAAAGTCAGGTAAGTTTTTGGTCGAAAAGCACTTTCTTTTGTGCTCTGGTAAATATAATTAATTTTATATGGAAAAGGTTTCAGATGATAAGTTTTTAGTTGAAAAAGAGTAGGGGTTTTTGATGTAGCTTAACAAGAGATCTAACTAAGGGTTTGGAGATCGTATATCTCCCGTCAGCCTAGTTAGTGCTTGTAAGAAAACTCTAAGTGGCTTTAAGAAATGAAGTCCTAAAAAGCGGAGCGTACTGGGGTACGGTAGCATTTTTGGGGCAAGCGTAACGCAGACATTGGCGTTTTCTTAAAGCCACTAGTTAGATCTCTTTTAATATAGAGCTTTATTCACCAATAATAACAGCATCTATCTGTTTGTCTTTTACCAGTTTATTAAACAGAGGAATATCATCCTTAAGGATCTTTGAGAATTTATCCAACTCCTTGTCTATTTCTGCTGTTACTTCTTTCTTAAAAGCTACGGCCTGGTCGGTGGGTTTATAATCACCCATGGCCATTAATGAATTCAAATGCCCCAGCTTGTTGTTAAGTCTGATGGGAAAATTCAAAGGGTCCTGACCACTTCTGTTCTTGGTTTGATACAGCGCTTCTTCCACGGCTTTCATATCCGCTAGTATGGCATCAGCTTTTTCCCTGATCTCTTTATAATCCTTATCATCCATTTTGTTAGTAACTGCTTTGATCTGTTCCCTTGCCTCCCTGATTTTTTTGATAGTGTTATTGGTTTCGGTAAGTTTTGCGATCACGGAATTGAGGTAGTCAAACTGCTCTTTAAGGTCAGCCAGGGTCGATGAGGACCGGGGATCTGCCAATATTTCAAATTCTGTGTTTGAGACCGGTTCATTTGTAACGAGGCTGGCTTTATACATTCCTGGCAAGGCCGTGGGACCATTAAGGGATGACCACCAGAGGATCATACCTTCGAAACCTTCAGCTCCGGGATATTTCATATCCCAGACAAAGCGGTTCATGCCCGGTTTTACGGACAGTTCTCCTTCTTTTTTCTTTGCATCTGGCCTGGTGCTGTATCGCTTTATAAGCTTGCCTTCCATATCCGTGATTTCCAGTGCCAGGGTATCAATATTAGCAGTATCCTTAACATAAAAATGGATCATTACACCACCAGGATGGTTAGTCCCTCTGGTTTTTGAAGCACTGTAATCTCCACCGTCAATTCTATAGCCGGGCATTGGCCGGTAAAGATGATACTTGCTACCGGCAATTTGCTGATTGAGCTGGTGTAAAGGGGTAAGGTCATCGATCAGCCAAAACCCGCGCCCCTGAGTGGCAGCAATTAGGTTATCATTTTTTATGGCCAGGTCGGTAATGGGTACTAGGGGTAAATTCAACTGAAAAGACTTCCAACTGGCTCCGTCATCAAAAGATATATACATGCCGTTCTCTGTGCCGGCATACAGTAATCCCTTTTTCATTGCGTCTGCGCGAACCACCCTTGTAAAATGCTCTTTATCAATGCCTGTTGTTATTTTGGTCCAGGTTTTTCCATAGTCTTCAGTTTTGTAAAGATATGGCTCATAATCACCCAGTTTGTACCTGGTGCCGGCAATATAGGCTCCCCCCTTTATAAATGGATGGGGGTCAATACTGTTGACCATCATCCACTTAGGCATACCGGCGGGAGTTACGTTCTGCCAGTTCTGGCCCCCGTCACGACTGACATGCACGAGTCCGTCATCAGAACCGGTCCATAGCAACCCTTTCTCGTAGGGTGATTCGCAAGCGGCAAATATAGTGGAGTAATACTCAACGCTGGTATTATCTTTTGTGATCGGCCCTCCTGAAGGACCTAGTTTCGTTGAATCGTTAGTGGTAAGGTCGGGGCTAATTACCTCCCAGGATTGTCCCTCATTAGTTGTCGCATGCAGGTGATTTGAGGCAGTGTAGAGTTTATTTGGATCATGTGGACTAAAGAAAATGGGAAAATTCCACTGGAAGCGATATTTCATTGCTTCTGCTCCATGGCCCATGGGATTATCCGGCCAAACATTTATGGCTCGTATTTCACCGGTTTTATGATTTACCCGTGTGAGGAAGCCATCATAACTGCCGCCATATACAATATCATTATCTTCTGGGTCTACTGCAATATGTGCGCTTTCGCCTCCGGCAGTGGGCTCCCAATCTCTTTCAGTAATGGAACCCCCGGTTGTTCGGTGCAAAATTCTGACGGTAGAGTTGTCCTGCTGAGCGCCATAAATGCGATATGGAAAATGATTATCTGTGGTAACCCTATAAAACTGTGCCGTAGGCTGGTTATGATAGGTTGTCCAGTTATCACCTCCGTCAAAAGTCACCTGGGCACCACCATCATCGCCAATGATCATTCGTTGATTGTCTTCAGGTGCTATCCACAGGTCATGATGGTCGCCATGTGGCGCGTAGGACGATTCAAAGGTTTTTCCTCCGTCTTTAGATCTATGGTAGGCTACATTGAGTACGTACACCTTATCTTCATCCTGAGTGTCGGCATATATACGTGTATAATACCACGCCCTTTGTCTCAGGTTTCTGTCATCATTGAGCTTCCTCCAGCTTTTTCCGCTATCATCTGAGCGGAAAACTCCGCCCTCTTTATTTTCTATGATTGCCCAGACCCTGTTTGAATTGACGGGAGAAACTGTGACCCCGGAAATGCCCCATATACCGTCTGGCAACCCTTTGTTTTTGGAAATATCTTCCCAGGTTTCGCCTGCATCAGTACTTTTCCATATCGCTGATCCTTCACCGCCACTTTCAAGGCTATAAGGTGTTCTTCTGATCTTCCATGTGCTGGCATAGAGAATCCTTGGATTATTAGGGTCCATGATCAGGTCAACGGCTCCGGCATCAGCATTGGCAAAAAGTACTCGCTTCCAGGTATTTCCACCATCTATACTTTTATAAACGCCTCTTTCATCGGTTGACTTAAAAAGATCTCCAAGTACCGCAGCATATACTATATCCGGGTTTTTAGGATGAATGGCAATGCGCGGTATATGACGGGAGTTTCTGAGGCCAATATGTGTCCAGGTTTTTCCTGCATCTACTGATTTCCACATGCCATTTCCATAGGAAACATTACCTCTGACAGTTTTTTCTCCTCCTCCTACATATATTACATTATTGTCCCATGTGCTAACCGCAACTGCACCGATGGACCCTCCGAAAAAGCCATCAGAAATGTTTTCCCAAGTATTTCCGGCATCGGTCGTACGCCATACCCCGCCACCGGTGGCTCCGAAATAGAATAAATTGGGTCTGCCGGGTACGCCCGTAACGGTAGCTGATCTGCCACCTCGGTGTGGACCTATATTTCTCCACTTTAAACCGTCATATAACTCTTTATTATAAGAAATGGAAGACGGCAGGTCTTGCTTTTTACGCTGGCCATAGCTTACCGAAATAGATAAACTTAAGATAAAGAGCATGAATAGTTGTAAAATATTGCTCATATTTATTACGTTTACTTGATGGGTTGAAAATAAAGCTAGTGTAAATAAGAATTTAGGAGAAGATAAATTATATTAGCGGTTGGAACGGCCTGGACCAACTGATTCGGCAAGGTTTTTGAAAAAGGCAACTCAACCTAAACGCTTATACCGCTTTTCAAGAAGTAATTTGCTCAATGTCAGCGAATTATGATATTTTATACATTTAAATTTGATGTTGCGATTTAGTTGAGTAGTTGGTTTTATGTTCTGATGAAGACGCTTTTTACATTCATTGCCTTTCTCGTTATGCCTTTGATGGCATTTTCGCAGCATGTCTCCCATATTGACAGCCTTTATGCTTCGTTAAGAGCCGTTAGCGGGGTAGACCGTGTTGATGTCTATAATGCATTGGCATGGGAATACCGCAAATCTTATCCTGACAGTACCATCTACTACGGCAACCAGGCCTTATATCTGCTAAAGGAGCTAAAGATAGAAGGAAAGAAGGCTCAATCACTTAACTATATAGGAATCGCTTATCATTATAAGGGTGATCAGGTCAGGTCTTTTGATTATTACCACATGGCAATGGATGAGGCCATTCAGCATGGAGATTCCATTCAATATGCACATTCTCTCAACAGTCTTGGCCGATTATTCCTGACACAGGGCGACTTCCTGAAATCTTATGATTATTATTTCACGGCTCTAGGCATTTTTGAGGAGTTAAATGATCAGGAGGGGCTTAGCTACAGCTATAAGAGTCTCTCGGATCTTTATCAGACTCAAAATAACTATGCCAAAGCTCAGGAAATGTCAGAAAAGGCTTTTAATATCAGGCTTGCAACCGGTAATGTACCGGGACAGATATCAATGCTGATCGAGCTGGCCCAGATCCAGGAATATAATAAAAACTATGAGAAGGCATTTGATTACTATCTCCAGGCAAAGGTAAAAGCGGAGTCTATTAATGATGGGATAAATATTGCAAGTATTAACGTAGGTATCGCCAACCTTTATTTTGCTCAGGAGAAGTATCCCGAATCATTGATCTTCGCTAAGAAGGCATTGAATTTGGCAGGGGATACTAAAAATTTGCACCTGGTAGCTCTGATCTATCTTCAATTGGCAAAGATCTATTACGAGGAGCGGGATTTCGCGCTGGCAGAGTTATATTTCAAGCAAGCGCTGAAGGCATCTGAAAAGTCTCGCGAGTATTCGCTGAGGCAGGAGGCTTATTATTTTTTATCTGAAATATGCAAAAGCCGGGGAGATATTGCCTGTTCTTATGAAAACTTCCAGCATTCTGTAAAGCTCAGGCAGATACTTAACGATGCAGAAGCTGCCCGGTCAATTGAAAGGCTGGAGTCACGGTTGGAAATTGAAAAGCGGGAACGTGAAAACGAATTATTAAAGGCTAATCAGGCTCGTGACCAGGCGATGATTGACAGGCAGAGAACTTATAATGTGGCGCTGATCATTATTGTGTTGGCAGTGGTATCACTGGTCATCAACCTATGGATCACTAGTATGAGAAGGAGGGTAGACAATCAAAAACTGCAACGTAAGAATGACCACATAGCTGTACAGCGTGAGGAGATCACACAACAAAATCGCAAGATCAATCAGCAGAATAAAGAATTGCAGAAGCATAATAAAGCTCTGGCCGAACTGAATAAGGAGAAGGACACCCTGATGAACATTGTGGCTCATGACCTGAAGTCACCATTTAGCAGGATCAATGGTATCGGAGAGTTGCTTACCTTATCTGGACTTAATGAGGAGCAAAGGAATTATGTGGCACTCCTAAAGAGTATTGCTCAGAGTGGCATTGATCTGATCCGTGATCTGTTGGATGTTAATGCTTTTGAGTACGACAGACGCAAGCCTGAGATCAGTAAAGTAGACCTACACGACCTGCTTATTGAAAAGATGAAGGGATTTTATGCAGATGCTAAATCGAAATACATCGAACTTAAGATGGAGGGTGCGGATTCTCCTGTGTTTATCAAATCAGACAAAATCTATCTCTCCCGAATCCTGGATAACCTGATTTCCAACGCTATCAAATTTTCTGATCCTGGGAAGCCTGTTATTTTAAAGGCTGGCAGAAGCGATAACCATGTTTTTATCTCTATTAAAGACTTCGGGCAAGGGTTTAGCGATGAAGATAAGATACATATCTATCAGAAATTCACCAAACTTAGCGCTCAGCCAACAGCAGGAGAAAGCTCCAATGGTTTGGGGCTTGCTATTGTGAAAACGCTGGTCGACAGGCTAGGAGCAGAAATAGAGCTGGAAACTGAGGTAGGTAAGGGAAGTGAATTTACTATTAAGTTTACTCCAACAAGGCAGGAAGTCACCTACGAGAACCTGATCTCCCAAAATTAATTAGTGATTGTAAGAAAACGCTAAGTGGCTTAAGAAAACGTTCCCGCTAAAGAGCGGGGTGAGGTGCTAAAAAGCGGAGCGTACTGAGGTACGTGGGCATTTTGGGTCGAGCGTAACGCAGACATTGGCGTTTTCTTACAGACACTACTTAGTAAGATTCTTCGTGCCTCCCCGAAGCAAGTTAGGCAAGTTTGGGACAGGCAGAATGATCGTAAAAAGAGTTTTTTAGGTTATTTTCGGATACGAATACAATTTAATCGGTTCTACTATTTCGAACTCGCGTTAATTATTTTAACGTGAGTTCGATGTAAAATGCTTAAAAAAGGGCAGTCATCCTGACGTGAGGAAGGATCTTCCTAAGTTGTTGGTAGTATCCTTGAACTTAGTAAGATTCTTCGTGCCTCCCCGAAGCAAGTTAGGCAAGTTTGGGACAGGCAGAATGACCGTAAAAAGAGTTTTTTAGGTTATTTTAGGGTACGAATACAATTTAATCGGTTCTACTATATCGAACTCACGTTAATTATTTTAATACTTGAGCCTTTGGCTCTTCAGCTTCTGAGAATTCAAAATTTGCATTTCATTGCGAACAAAGTGCCGTAATCTACTCTGGGTTTAGAAGAGATGCTTTACAAGGTTCGCAATGAACAAATATTTTTGGACGGTTCCTTGTTTTAATCCAAAGCTGATTCCAGGTCAGCAATAAGATCTTCGGCATCCTCAACGCCTACGCTAAGCCTGATCAGCGAGTCGAGCAAACCAACTTTTATTCTTTCTTCTTTTGGAATGCTTGCATGAGTCATCGTGGCCGGGTGATTAACAAGTGATTCAACGCCACCGAGAGATTCTGCCAGAGAGAAGAATTTAAAACGCTCCATGATCCTAAAGGCTTCTTCCTGGCTATCTCCTTTAAGAGTAAAGGAGATCATACCTCCAAAATCACGCATTTGTTGTTTTGCAATGTCGTGGTTGGGGTGATTTTCGAGGCCCGGCCAGTATAACTTATCAACTTTCGGGTGTGTTTTCAGATACTCAGCTATTTTTCTGCCATTTTCAGAATGCCTTTGCATACGCAGGTGCAAGGTCTTTATTCCCCTAAGCACCAGAAAGCAATCCTGTGGACCCGGAGTTGCTCCGCTACTATTCTGCAGGAACGCCAGATCATCATTAAGCTTTTTGTCCTTAACAATAAGCGCTCCCATTACCACGTCAGAGTGTCCTCCAAGATATTTTGTAACGGAGTGCATGACAATATCTGCGCCCATGTCTAAAGGATTTTGCAGATACGGGGTAGCGAAAGTGTTGTCCACCGCCAGCATTACCTGATGTTTCCTGGCAATTTGAGCTGCCGCTTTAATATCAATAATATTCATCATAGGGTTGGTAGGCGTTTCCAACCAGATCAATTTTGTATTTTTATTGATGTGCTGCTCTATATCAATAGCTTTTTCCATGCTGACGAAATGAAACTTGATGCCATATTTGGCAAATACCTTGGTGAACAATCTATAAGTGCCACCATACAGGTCATTAGCAGCAATTACTTCATCGCCGGGGTTTAATAGCTTTATCACAGCGTCAATAGCTGCCAACCCTGATGAAAAACACAAGCCATGGGAGCCATTTTCAAGAGCGGCGAGGCTTTTTTGCAAAGCATCGCGCGTTGGGTTTTGCGTTCTGGAATATTCATAGCCCTTATGTGCTCCAGGGGAAGCCTGCACGTAAGTAGATGTTTGATATACTGGTGTCATAATGGCACCGGTAGATGGATCCGGCTCTACACCGGCATGTATGGCTTTAGTTCCAAATTTCATATTTAAAGCAATATTTAGGTTTCTAATCTCTGAATTTTGCTAAAATAGAGGATAAATAGGACTTCAAATGTCCGTTGGGGATAAAATTTACAAATGAATGGTGAGGTTGAAGATCTTACCTGTTCTTCCAGTAGGTTTGGATGTTGTCTTTCCAGTTGGACTTGTCATTCAGGTACAATACAGTATTGATTAACATTTTATCAGCGGCTGATGAGTGGTCAAGCCCCTCCAGGGTTTCTCTAATGATATTATAAAATGATGATCTGAATTCGTCCCCTTCTTTACCGGCCAGCATACGGAGTTCGGATATAATATCTTCCTTTGTGGCAGCCTTTTTTTCTTCCTTAGGCTCTGGGGCAACCGGTTGGATATTTTTTTCTTCTTTCTGAGTGCCTACTTTTTTCGGATTTACCAAAGAAGAAGCCTCTTGTTTTAGAAAGGCATCCAGGTCTTTTAACGGATTTTTTCTTTTCGCCATTTTACACTTCTTTAATTATTGCTTTTGCTATATCAAGATACTCTTTTTCTGCCAGAATAGTACTGAAGTTTACAAATAGGTTCTTTTGTGGTACAGCTACATTCAATAGGTGTGCATCCAGATTACTCATCGCTTCTTCGATGGTCCGGTGTTTCGTAAGGCTGTGTATACGGTTGGGAAGAATGAGTATTTTTAGTTTCCTGTTCAATTCTCTGGCAGGGGTGAGGTCTGTTACAGTCTGGTAGGTTACCAGTAAATCATTTTGGGTCAGGCTGGTGGGTACTATTACTGCATTACTTACCAGGCATAGTTTCTTAATCCCCTCATCGGTGGGTTTCCCGGCACTGTCTACCACTATATAGTCGTACTTAGAGCGAGACCTTATCTGTTCTATCTCATCCGCAATCCTGCTGTCTTCAGAGCCCATGATCTCAAATAATGAGTTTTCCTTAGCTCCAGCCTGAAATACCTCCATTTTTCTAAGGGTATTCAAAGTGTAATTCGTATCGGTTTCTACCAGGGCTACTTTATGGCCTAGATTATTGAGCATGGTAGCAAGGTTGATTGCATTGGTCGTTTTCCCCGTGCCACCCTTTCTGCTGATGAATGATATTATTTTAGTCATTAGCTAAAAATATAAAGAGGCACAATTAAAAACAAGTAAACAGGTTTTTATGCATGCCGAATAGTACTCCTTATAGAAGGAAAGTTTGTATATTCATGGTTCAACTTGCGTATTATGAAAATAATAAAATATGTCTTCATTACACTGGTCATGCTGTTGTTGGTTTCCAGTGCGTTTCTTTTCTTCTACACCAGGCATTTAACTCCGAAATATAGTGGGGAGGCTGACCTGCCGGGCCTTACTCAAACTGCAGAAGTGCTCTTTGACAGCTATGGTACACCTCATATTTTTGCTGAAAGTGACGAAGATGCTTTCCGGGCTCTGGGCTATGTACACGCCCAGGACCGGCTCTGGCAGATGGAGCTAATGAGGCGTATCGCCCCGGGGCGTTTGTCAGAGCTTTTTGGGAGCGATCTGGTTGAAACAGATGTTTTCTTCCGAACACTGGGCATTCATGAATATTCGAAAAGCTCTGTTGAAGCGTTGAAGAAAAGAGGGGGTAAAATGCTGGTATTGGCGGAGGCTTATCTGCAGGGAGTTAATCAATTTCAAAAAGATGGGCCAACTCCCATAGAATGCACTATGTTGGGTGTGGAGGACGAACCATTTACCCTCGAAGATATATACAATATAACGGGATATATGTCTTTCAGCTTTGCCAATGCATTCAAAACCGAACCTGCAGTGAGCGCTTTTGCGGCTATGGGTTACGACTATTTGAAAGTATTTGATCTTGATACGACCCGTTCAGAGAGAATTAAAAGTTATACCACAGATTCCAATCATGTGGCTATTGCCAATCAGGTAAATGAAGTATTTAATAAGCTTCCACTGGCTCCCTTTATTGGCAGTAATAGTTGGGTTATTGCCCCTCAGAAGTCGTCTACCGGTCGTGTTATATTGTGCAACGACCCACATATTGGCTATTCTCAACCAGCCGTCTGGTATGAGGCACATCTTTCTTCTCCCGGACTAAATTATGTTGGCTATCATGTGGCGGGGGTACCTTTCGCCTTTCTGGTACACAGTGAGTATGTAGCCAATGGATTAACGATGTTTGAAAATGATGATGTAGATTTTTACAGAGAGCAAGTTAATGAGCAAAATCCGGATCAATACTGGGCTGTTGATCATTGGGAGGCTTTTGATAAGCGCCGGGAGGTGATTAAAGTTAAGGACTCTGCCGATGTGGAGATTGAGGTGCGGCTAACCCGGCATGGTCCGGTGATCAATGAAGCGATTAAGGGATTGGCAGAAACAGAAGCGCCAATATCCGTATGGTGGGTTTACTTCAAGTTTCCGAACTATATTTTAGATGCTGCTCATGAAATGGCTGTTGCTAAAAACATGGAGGATATGCGAAAAGCCGCTGAAAAAATTCATGCTCCTGGCCTCAATTTGATGTATGGTGATAATGATGGAAATGTTGCCTGGTGGGCAGTTGGTAAGCTTGTGAAACGGCCTTCGCATGTAAACTCAAAATTGATACTTGACGGGGCCAGCGGAGCCGATGATCCGCAGGGCTATTATGAATTTAACGAAAACCCTCAGGCTGTAAACCCGCCATGGGGCTATGTGTATAGTGCCAACAATCAGCCCGTAATGAATATTGAAGACAGCACCGTCCTTTATCCTGGCTATTACCTTCCGGGTAACAGAGCCGAGCGCATTGTGAAAGTACTTGAGGCTCAAGAGAAATTTTCAAAAGATGACCTGAAGAACCTTTTTCTGGACAGTAAATCGATCAGTGCTATTGAGATGCAAAAGAGTTTAATGTCACTTGTCGAAATCAATGCACTTAATGAAGGAGAACGTACAGCGTTAGAGCAGTTTAATAGTTGGGATGGAATGCATGAAGAAGATACATATGGCGCTGCCATTTACTACACCTGGGTATATTTTATCTATGAAATAGCGATGATCGATGATCTGAAGGAGCGTTTTGGAGAAAAGGGGAGTGATATTTTTAAGGCATTCATGTCAGCTCATTTGATGAAACGAAGTATTCCCACTTTTATATCAGCCGCGGATTCTCCATGGTGGGATGACGTGGCAACGGAAACAACAGAAGGACGGCCTGAAATGGTTACAGCAGCATTTAAGGAAACTGTTAGGTATCTTTCTGACCGCTTTGGCGAAGACCAGGAAAATTGGAAGTGGACAAATGTTCACACCCTGGAACACCCGCATCCATTGGGAGCGGTGGATATGCTGAAACCGCTTTTTAATGTTGGCCCTTTTGCCATTACAGGTTCAGATATGGTAGTGAATAATCAGGGTTTCCCTTTTAGTAAAGACAAGCTGTTCAATGTCAGCTTTGGTCCCTCCACCAGGAGGATTATCGACTTTAGTGATATTAACAATAGTGAGAGTATTTTGCCAACTGGCCAATCGGGGGTGCCATTTAGTGATCATTATGATGATCAGTCTGAAATGTATATCAAAGGAGGGTGGAGGCCGGTGTATTTGTCGAGAACGAAAATAGAGGAGAATGCTACTTTGTTAACCTTAAAACCGACCAATTAATATGAAAAAAGTATATTACCTATCTACATGTGATACCTGTAAGAGAATAATAAATGAACTGGAACTTGGTGAAGAGTTTGAATACCAGGATATAAAGAAGGATAAAATCACTGAAAGCCAGTTGGAGCAGATGAAGGAAATGGAAGGGTCGTATGAGGACCTGTTTAGCAGGGTGGCTAGAAAGTACAAAGAACTGGGATTAAAAGATAAACAGCTAACAGAGGCTGACTACAAACGCTATGTCCTTGAGGAATATACTTTTCTGAAAAGACCGGTCATTATTATTGAAGATAGGATCTTTATAGGCAATTCCAAAAAGACAGTAGAGAGGATAAAGACCTGCTTAGCAGGAAATATTGTTTGATCAACTGTATTATTTACAAAAAAGAGGACGTCTCAAAAGTCTCCTTCTGACGTCATCCTGAACTTTGATTCAGGATCCCCTGATTAGCTTCTGCGCATTTTTTAGGGGATTCCAAATCAAGTTTGGAATGACGATTGACTTTTGAGATGTCCTCTTTTATAATAGATATAAAAATTACAAGCTTCGATCCAAATCAAATTTTTCAAGGTAATCAGCCACACGCCTTACTACCATACCGCCCAGCGAACCATCAACTACTCTGTGGTCGTAGCTATGTGATAAGAACATTTTATGCCTGATACCGATCGTGTCGCCCTGAGGCGTTTCTATAACGGCAGGCTTCTTCACTATCGCTCCAAGGGCAAGGATACCCACTTGTGGCTGCATAATGATTGGTGTACCCATCACATTGCCAAATGAGCCCACGTTAGACACTGTAAACGTACCTCCTGATAGTTCGTCAGGGGTAAGTTTGTTTTCACGTGCTCTTTTTGCCAGGTCATTCACCTTTTTAGCCAGGCCGGTCAGGTTATATTGATCAGCATTTCTGATCACGGGTACAATAAGATTACCACTTGGTAAAGCCACAGCCATACCGATATTGATATCTTTTTTCTTAATGATCCTGTCACCATCTACCTGTACATTGATCATCGGGTAGTCTTTGATAGCTTTTACCACCGCCTCAACGAAGATCGGAGTGAAGGTCAGGTTATCGCCCTCTCTCTGTTTGAATTCATTTTTCTTTCTGTTTCTCCAAAAGACGATATTAGTAACATCAGCCTCTACAAAGGAAGTAACGTGCGGAGAGATCCTTTTGGAGTCTACCATACGTTCAGAGATCATCTTACGCATGCGGTCCATCTCTATAATCTCATCGCCTGCGCTAATGGAGACATTAACCTTCTGAACAGGTCTTTCCTGGACAGGAGTTGACACTTGCTGAGTAGCTTGGGGTGGAGCTTGAGGTGCAGGCTGCGATCCTCGTGTTTCAAGGTAAGATAATATATCTTTTTTTGTCACCCTTCCTTCTTTGCCGGAGCCCGGTACAGTCTCAAGCTCCGCCATCGGAATACCTTCCTCTTTTGCTATATTTTTAACCAGGGGAGAGTAGAACCTTCCTGATACAGGCTCTTCAAGTTTTACCACACCATTTGAAGCATGGGCAGAGGTGCCTACAGCTTCAGCCATTGCAGGTTGTTTTTCAGCTACTTTTTCCTCTTTTGCCGGCTGTCCTGAAGATGAGGTGTCTTCACCATCAGTAGCAATGATAGCAATGGGTTTTCCTACCTCAACTACGTCACCATCTTTGGCTAATATTTCTTTAAGTACACCTGCATGGGTTGAAGGTACCTCGGTATCTACCTTGTCCGTAGCTACTTCCAGTACAGATTCGTCCTGTTCAATGGGATCACCTTCTTTTTTAAGCCATGAAAGCACTGTGGCTTCCATAATACTCTCGCCCATTTTGGGCATTATTAGTTCTACTAGTGCCATTTATTTTTGATAGTTCTACTTTTTCCTCCTTTAAAATCACCCGCAAATTTAGCATTTTACTCCTTTATCTCAATCGATTTCGGTAAAGTTATCCGTATTAGGTTCAATAATGCTATTGCAGTAGCTTCTATGTTGATCCTCCGGTCTTTCCATAACTGCAGTTTACGCGTAATTGTTTGCTCTCTGTCAGCGTATGCTATCCATACAGTGCCAACGGGCTTTTCAGGGGTGCCTCCGGATGGACCTGCGACACCACTCGTGGCTACACCAATATCGGCATTGAATTGCTCCCTTACCCGGTTGGCCATTTCATAAACCGTTTCTTCACTTACAGCCCCATGCGCTTTTAAGGTATCTTCCTTGACCCCGAGATTATGGATCTTCACGTCATTGTGGTACGGTATTATCGAGCCTCGGTAGTACTCGGAGCTGCCTGCAACACTGGTGATCAGGTGCGATACATACCCACCGGTACAGCTTTCAGCCAGGGCAATGGTTTTTCCGTATTTCACCAACATGCTGCCTACTGCTCCCTCGATGCGGTCATTGTCATAGCCATAGATGTATTTTTCGGCACAACTGAGAAGCTTGTCGATCTGTGATTGTACTTCACTTTTTAGTGCATCCAGGTCGTCACCTATGGCGGTTAATCGAAGCTTAACCTCACCCATGCTTGGCAGATACGCCAGTTTAATATGTTTTGGCAGGTTATCCTCCCACTCTTTGATCAACTCAGCCAGCCACGATTCGCCAATGCCAATTGTTTTGATGATCTTATGATAAATGACATCTGTCTGATAGGTTTGCTGTAATCGCGGGATCACCGTATCGGTCATCATTCGTTTCATCTCGTGAGGGACTCCGGGCATCGACACAAATACTTTTCCGTTTCTATGGATCCAAATGCCACAGGCCGTTCCCAATGGATTGCTGATCATGTCGCTACATTCAGGCAAAGCAGCCTGAAGGCGGTTCACCTCATTAAGCTCGCGACCTTTACTACTAAAAAATTCAGTAAGCTCCTTCAGTGCCTGCTCGTTCATGACAATGGGCGAATCAAAGTATTCCGAAAGGCAGGGTTTGGTAAGATCATCGTTAGTAGGCCCCAATCCACCGGTGATCAGAATGATATCCGCTCTTAATTCGGCTTCTCTGAAAGCTGTCAGAATATCTTCCCGCGAGTCGCTAACCGTAGTTTTTCTTATGGTTTTAATGCCTATGCTATCCAGTTCTGCACTCATCCACTGCGAATTAGTGTCTAGCAACTGTCCATAAAGAATTTCATCACCTATGGTCAGGATCTCAGCCTTTGTCTTGGTCATTGCGAAATATTTAAGGTGTAAATATCTGAAAGTATGGCAAAAACCGTATCTTGATCGGATAATATTTTGGCAACGATTTTGTTAGGATCACTCTGTAAAAGGATTAACTATGATGAAGAATTTGGCAATTGTATTTTTATCAGCAGCTCTCATTTTGGGAGCCTGTACCTCAACACAGATCAATCAGACTTTAGGAGGAATAAACGATGCACTGGGTAATGAGTCGCTCACTACGGAGCAGGTTGTAGCAGGATTGAAGGAGGCCTTGATCAAAGGAATAACCACGGGCTCGTCACAGGCTTCAAGGGTTGATGGTTATTTTAAAAATCCAAAGATCAAGATCCCATTTCCCCCTGACGTTCAGCGGGTGGAAGAGAAGCTCAGGCAAATAGGTATGGGCAATGAAGTAGATAAGTTTGTGATGACGCTTAACCGGGGGGCTGAAGATGCTGCCAAGGAAGCGAAACCGATCTTTGTCAACGCCATTAAGTCTATGACTATCCAGGACGCCTGGGGTATTTTAAAGGGTAATAACGATGCTGCAACACAATACCTCATCCGTACGACCTCCGGTCAGTTGAAGGCTAAGTTCAAACCTGTAATAAAGAACTCATTAGACAAGGTAAACGCAACCAAATACTATGGAGATATTGTGACTACCTACAATAAGGTGCCTTTTGTGGAAAAAGTGAATCCTGACCTGGATGACTATGCTACCGACAAAGCTATTGAAGGTTTATTTTACCTGGTAGCTCAGGAAGAAGCTAAGATCAGGAAAGATCCTTTGGCCCGTACTACTGACCTGCTGAAGAAAGTATTTGCAGCACAGGATTAGTTTTCTTTTTTCAAGGCAAATTTTGCAGGCATAGCTAGACCCGGTAACAGCTTCTTACTAGTCTGCCTGCTTAATGAGTTTTTTGAAATATACTGTGCCCTTATGAGAGAATTTAAGCGTATATGTACCGGAAGGAATATGCCGTATATCTATATAATCATTAGTTGCTGTAAGTGTTGTAATATGTCTACCATGGCCATCAAGCAGGTCAATGGTAGTGGCATCGTTGAAGTTGATCAGATGTAGCTTATCCCGGGCAGGGTTTGGATATATCTGGATCTCAACCCCACTATTTTGGCTTAGTCCTGTCACAGGCACCACCTCCAGTGTTTTTACAGATACATCCATGCACCCGGTTTCATTTTTTGCGATCAATTGGATCTCATATGAGCCGGTTTGGTTAATGAACAGGTCAGGAACAAATTCTGTACTTAGTGTATCACCATTGATGAGCCAAATGTACTCTGAGGCCGATTTACTTTCGTTTAATATTTTCAGACTATTGATCTTGCTTAGATCAATGCTGGATGGTGTAAGTGTAAACGTGGCCAAAATGTCGCTGACATTGACCTTGATTTCAGCCGGGGCGCTCTCGAGCAGGAGGTCTGCATTCGTAACAAATATACTTGTGTCATTCGTTACATTTTCAAGGGTTATACTTCTGCCCTTATACTGGAGATTTTGCAGGGCTGCATCGCTGTAAAAGTAGAAATACAATCCGTTATCCGGTTTTATATTGATCTTGTTTAGTGAGCACACTTCAATATTTGAAGACGAAGGGGCTCCGCTTATGGCCGGTGTGATCACTTGTTTCAGCGTATCAAAGCATCCTGTTGCATTTTCTGCTATCAGCGTCACTTCAAACTGGTCTTTGTCACTATAGTCGAACTCGAAGTCTGTATTTACAGTTTTCAACTGATTATCTATATACCAATAATAAAGTTGATAATTTTCACTTGTATTGGTGAACTGCAACAATGTTTTGCTGTTAAGGTCTGTTGTGTCTGGACTATACATAAAATTGGCCTTCAGATCGCTAACAAAAATGGCTACTGTTTTAGGGTCGCTGGCATAGGTAGAGTCAGTACTTATCACATAAAAAGTAGTATCATTTTTTATGGCTCCTGTTACGAACGAAGTGCCTGAGAAGATCTCATTGGCAAGAGCGGGGTCTGTATATACTTTCAGATTAGTAGCATTATCGGGATCCAGTGTAACACTTTCTCCTTTACAGATATTTTGATCGCTGAGATCAGGTTTAGTGCTTTGGCAGGCTACTACCAGTACTTTTGTGATGGTTTCCGTACAACCCATAGTGTTGGTGGCTGTTAGCTCTACATTGTAGCTGCCTGATTTTGTGAAATTCATGATAGGGTTTTGAACAGTGGCTGTGAAACCATTGTCAAAATCCCATTGCCACGAAACAGCCCCTGCGCTCTCGTCAGTGAAAGTCACGAGTGTTTTCCTGTCTTCATTTATAAGCAATGGATCGGGATTCATAGAAAAGCTGGCCATTACGGGATTAGGAGCTGCCTGCACCCTGTATACATCGCCATCGTAGGCGTTGTCTTTGTTCACGACATAATATGTCTGAGTTGTATTCACAGATGGAGTAATGTAGGATGTGCCGGTGGTTAGCAGATTGGTGAGCGCCAAATCGCTATAAAACTCATAAATATCACCTTGAGGAGGATCAATAGAGGCATTTGTGCCAGGGCAGGTGTAGGCGGTATACAACAATGGAGGGGTATTCAGGTATGCCAGATATTTACTTTGGGCGGATGCTACAGCAGCCTGGAGTTCAGATAGTGTGTTGCCCGCTACTACTGCAATCGCTACTTTTTGACTTTGGTTAACGGCTAACGCATTAACGTTAGCACCTAATACGTGTGATACATCGTTGCCATTGTTAGCATCTCCCGCGCTGGTTTGAGCCACACCTTGCGAGACGAGATTGTATTTCACTGCATCGTCCATCACAGGAGGGATGTCAGCGTTATTACCGTTAAAATTGCGATTATCTATGGCGAAATAGATAGGATCCTGGTCCGTTAGCAGAGCCAGGCCGGTATATAAAGTATCCGTTTCTGTATCCTTTACATACCCCAGCTTGTATGAATCGTCCCAGCCGGCTTTATTATAATCCTTGTTGTTGAGGTTCCAGTTGGCAAACACTGCAGTTTTGAGATTTTTAATAGAATCACTGCCACTGTTAATAATGCGATATTCCAATACTATAGCGTTGCTATTGTCAGGTCTTTTCCATGTTAGTGTCTTCTGTTCGATATTAATACCAATTATACCGGTATGATCAAAGAACGTATTTCTTATATCTATATCAGCTTCTGAATTGGTATAGAATTTAACATTTTGAGAGGCCTGATAATTTTTATCACGGGTATGAACGGAATTGCTAATAGGTGCATTGTCCGCGACAGTGGAGCTGCTCGTAGCATTGATAAGGCCAATGCCATCGAGTACTTTTGTTCCTTTCCATGTGATACCCACTCCCTCCACAGAACCGTCAAGATTGTATCCCAGGTTGCCATTGCTGCTAACTGTCATGGCGAGAGACTCATCCTCAATAGTAATATATCTGGGTGAACTCATAATGGTAAAATGCTGAAAATCGTCATAAGCACCGTCTTTAAAATCCACTCTGAATCTGAGCGTTTCGTCAGTATGAAGGTCGTCTGCTAACAGCACCTTCAGGGGAACGGAGGTATTGGATGTTTTTGCGAGCGTGCCTATAGCTCCTATGTTGACAACAGAATCTATGATTGTAACATAAGGAGAAGTAGAGGAAATGGTAGCTGTGGCTGAAGGTGATGTCGGAGCCAGATAATTTTTAAAGTCCATTGTGATTGAAAGTGTATCACCATAAAAAGCATACTCCCCTACGCCATTGGTATATGAAACATTTTCAACTCTTACCGCGGGAGAAGTTTCATCCGTTAATGCTTTGAGCATGTTGAGACGCCCTTTGCCCAATTGGCCGGGGAAAGATGCATTTCCCGGTAAATGGTAAATTTCATCAGCGGTAACCCGTATTTTTTCCATAATCTGCTGAGCTGTCAGATGAGGGTAGCGTGCCCAAAGTAAAGCTGCTGTACCTGATACCATTGGCGCTGAGAAGGAGGTGCCTGCCCCATTAAAGAGGTAGGAATTGCTATTGTCAGTAGTATAAACACCGGTGCCAGGGGCCATCAGGTCGATATGGTAGCTGTACGTGGCCCATGAAGCTTTCTGATCATTAAGAGCAGTAGCGCCAACGGAAAGCACATTGTCAAACGAGGCAGGGTAAAAATCGAGTGGCATATCAGTATTGCCTGCCGCAGCTACCACCACGGCATTCTTTTCCAAAACTGCATAGTTGATCACTTCCTGCCCGAAGTCGCTATACGATCCAATACTTCCCCACGACAGGTTGATAACTTTACAGCCAAGATCTGCCGCAAGAGCGATGGCTTCATAGCCTCTGCTGAACATGTTTGATCCACTTGCGAATACTTTGATGGGCAAGAATTTGCTTCTGAAACCAACACCGGCTATTCCCGTACCATTATTGGTAGATGCGGATGATATACCTGCCACCCGGGTGCCATGACTATCGGTGTCTGCTTCGGGTATATTGTCACCATTCGCTATATCCCATCCCGAATAATTGTCTACCAGTCCATCGTTGTCGTCATCCACTCCGTTAATGGGATCATTTACATTATAAAAAATATTGCCTTTAAGATCTTCATGATCGAGTTCTACGCCTGTATCTAATATGCCTATTACAATGGTGCTGTCACCTTTTTCAATATCCCATGCATCATAGGCGCTGATAATGCCTAAATACGTTTGCATACCTGCGGTGGCATCTGACTCGGGGTCGTTAGGCACATACAAAGGGCGATGATTGAAATATGGTTCGGCATAAACGACCTCTTCATATTGAAGTAGTTCATTAATGGAGTTGATTACATCCTCACCTTGATGTAGCGTTATTTTATAGATGTTGGTAAGCGGGTGAACGCCTGCAGAACGAGCATTGGAAGGAAGCTTTTCTATATAAGGTAGTGCAGCTTCGATATTAGAAGCGTTGATCTTATTTAGGAAAGAAGATGATTTTAAAGAAGAGCCACCTTTGGCATTGCTGCTTGCGGAAGGTTTTATCCTGACCACTATTACCTGAGGATCATAGCTGCCAGCCGGCATATGCTCAGGGAGTGTGTATTTTCGCTGCTGAGCAAAAGCTGTTGATGTAAGTAATAGAGATATAAGTAACAGTAAATATTGCTTCACGTGTTCTTACTAATTTTCAATTATTAATATACTTAATGACAGAAACGTAAACTAAAAAAAATCTCTTTCGGTTCTTTTGTCCTGATTTAAAAAATAGCCTTAGATGCCTTATCTTCGTGTACAACTAATAAAAAATGCAGTTAACCATGAGCTTATTCGAAAAACATAAAAATATTCTCAACAAAGCTATCAATGCCTTACATGAAAGAACTTTTTTTGCTGCTTACCCAGAACACCCATCTCCTACAATATACGGAGAATCTGCGGATGAAGATGGTCGAAAGAAGTTTCAATCTTCCGTAGGTAAGAAATTTGATGAATTAAAACAATCCGGAGCAGCCGGTTGGGTGGGGGTAGAAGAGTCGCCCTACATGCAGGAGCCTTTAAATATTCAATATCCATCTGTATCTGCAGATACGTTAATTGAAAATGCCAAAAAAGCTTTTCACCAATGGAGGAAAACAGATGTTCAGGACAGAGCGGGTATACTGGTGGAATCTCTGGAGCGTGTTAAGGCCAGGTTTTTTGAAGTGGCATATGCAACGATGCACACCACGGGGCAGGGGTATATGATGGCTTTTCAGGCTTCCGGACCCCATGCAGCAGACAGGGCTTTGGAAGCTATAGCGGCAGGTTATGAAGAGTTAAGCAGGTTTCCTCAAGGTGTAATATGGGATAAGCCCATGGGTAAATATAATATCAAGCTGGACAAAGAGTGGAGGGCTGTTCCGAAAGGTATCGGCCTGGTTATCGGATGTTCTACATTCCCTACCTGGAACTCTGTACCCGGTATTTATGCCAGTCTGATCACAGGAAACCCTGTAATAGTAAAACCTCACCCAGGAGCAGTGCTTCCCATTGCCATATTCATTGCTGAGATACAAAATGTGCTTTCCGACAACGGACTGGATCCTAATATTTGCCAGTTGGCCGTGGATACATATGACAAAATGATCTCGAAGGAGCTGGCTGAGCATCCCGATGTAAAGATCATTGACTTTACAGGTAACTCTGAATTTGGAAGCTACCTGGAACGCCTGGAAGGCAAAGCAGTATTCACTGAAAAAACAGGTGTAAATTCGGTAATTCTGGATGCCGTAGATGACGTGGATAAGGTAGCCGCTAACCTGGCTTTTTCAGTGACATTGTATTCAGGGCAGATGTGTACTGCTCCTCAGAACTTTTATATTCCTGAGAATGGTATTAACACCCCCAACGGCCGTGTTAGCTTTGATGAATTTGCTCAAAAGCTGGTAGATAACATCAATGGATTAGTGGACAACCCTAAAGCCGGACCTTTCGTGCTCGGAACCATCCAAAATAAAAACACCTGTAGCAGAGTGGACAAAGCCAAAGAGATAGGCGGCAAAGTATGGTTGGAATCCCGAAGTATCGAAAATCCGATGTTTAAAAATGCAAGGATATCAACACCCGTTATCATTGAAGTAGATGCTACGGACAAGGAGAAGTTTAGTAAAGAACTCTTCGGTCCGATTGCGCTGCTGATCAAGACGAAAGATACAAATGCTTCGATTGCCCTGGCTAAGGAAATGGCCCTGAAGTACGGAGCGATATCGTGTGGTGCATATACTACTGACCCTGGAGTAAAGGAGAAAATTGCAGATGAGATGGCCCTGGCAGCAACACCTGTTTCCTTCAACCTTGTTGGCGGGATCTATATGAATCAAAATGCCGGGTTTAGCGATTTTCATGTTACAGGCGGTAACCCTGCCGGTAATGCTTCATTCACCAATCCGGAATATGTGATCAAGAGATTCACCTGGGTAGGTCACCGAGAACCTGCAAAGGTATAACCCGATCAAGGAAACGCTTGAAAGGTAGCCGTCTCAAAAAAGAGCACCGTCCATCATCATTTCACATGGTAGTCAATTCGAGGGGAAGGTTTGGTTTTGAGACGGCTTTTACTTCATACATACTCAAGCCAACTGGCATTAAATCTGTGTTTTACCTATGAAACAAACGGGAAGCATAATGAAGTTTAGAAACACCATAGTGATAGGAGCCATATCGCTGTTTTTAATTTTGGGATCATGCAGTAAAAGAAATCAGGTATTTATGGAAAAGGGAGAATACATTATTTTCGGCCACTTTTATGGCTTCTGTCAGGGAGAGCACTGTATCGAGATCTTCAAGTTGACGGGTGATCAACTTTATGAAGACAGGAATGATACCTACCCTTCCAGCGAGTCACCATATAATGGAGATTTTGAGGCTATGGCTCAGGAAAAATACCAAAAGGTGAGGTCTCTGGCCAACAAAGTGCCTCGGGAATTACTCAATAATACAGAACATTTAATTGGCGCCCCCGATGCTGCTGATGGAGGAGGTATTTATTTTGAATATGCCATGGGCGGCAAAAGGCACTATTGGTTAATTGATCAGATGGATGATAACATACCGGAGTACCTTCGTCCATTTAAGGAGGAGATCAATAAGGCAATAGAAAAAATTAGCGATACTCCTGCGATCAACAATAAACTACCGGGAATGGATGAGGGGGATTGATTTGATTTTTATCAAAAATTATCTATGTTTGGGCTCAGGTTGTAAGGGCAGCCTGTTCCCACAAAAGATGAATTCACCCTTTGTTAAATAAATTGAAGTTGTTAAGTTAATTTCTGCCAATAAGTGGGGTTTGGCGATAAGGAAATTAATATGAGCAACCTAACACCTATCCGGCTGAATGAACTAAAGCTTCAGGCCAATTTTCTTCTCAAAGATCTTAAAAGTAACTCAGAAAGGGCCGAAGCTGCAACTTCCCGTTTTAGTAAGCTACCGTATTTTGCCCATGTACTCTCAGATAAGAGTTCACTGCCAGTATCGCAGGTCAGGCTTAAACATGCTTATGAAGTGATTGCCCTGGAAAATGACTTCCCCAACTGGAGCTCTCTCAGGCAATATGTGGTGGAAAAAGATTGTCTTTACAGGGGTTCTCTGGTCGCCTTCGTACATTCCTGGTTTCAAAATTATGCAGAAGCTGAGGCATATCTCAATAAAAACGGGGGGTATTTGCTGGCATTCTGGAATGACTTCATTATCTGCGGCCCCGAATATGTAAAGGGTTTGGGACTGCATTCCTATCAGTCTTATTGGGAACGCATACATTACAACTGGATAAAGCCGGCTGACCTTCAGGCATGGGAACTCCTGCGCTCCCGTGCAAAAGAGATCTATGTAAACCAATAAATTATTATACTAAACTTTAATTGAAAATGAAAAATCAAATCGGACGCATAGTGATCCTGGTAGAGGATTATAATGCCGCGCTTGAATTTTATCAAAAGAACTTTGGATTTAAAAAGCTGCATGATGTAACAACGGATGTCGGACAGCGATTTCTACATATAGGCACAGATAAAATGGATGCTTTGGGTATCTGGTTTTTGAGGCCCGGGAGACAGGCGCAAAAATCGAGAGTAGGTGACCAGACGACAGGACATCCTGTAATGGTTATTTACACTACCGATATCAATCAGTTGTATCATCAACTAAAAGCCAATGATGTCAAAATAAAGGTGGAGTTGGTGATGACTCCTGAATACAAATTTTTTCATTGCCTGGACCTCTACGGTAATGAAATTGTGGTGGTGGAACTGCCCTCATAACTATTTTGGTGTTTGTAAGAAAACTTTAAGTGGCTTTAAGAAAACGTTCCCGCCAAAGGGCGGGACGAAGCCTAAAAAGCGGATCGTACTGAGGTACGAGAGCATTTTTGGAACGAGCGTAACGAGGATATTGACGTTTTCTCAGAGACACTATTTAACGTGAGTTAGACATAGTAGAACCGATTAGATTAAAGATATGTAGATCAGTCATTTCTGTCTGTCCCGAATTTGCTTCGAACTTGTCGCGGGGGAAGCATGAAGAATCTTATTAAGCTCAATGGCACTATTCAGAGGGAGGTCCTTCCTCCAGTATCATTGATAAGTTTACGTAACTAGTTGATAATGAGATTGTTTTCTTCTGATGTTCAGATTGCAATTTTGTGTCGATTTTGATTTTTCTAATAACCAACGGGCAAATCCATTGTTAAATACCAGGGGGCAGACAAGGTTTTTTGAGCACGGCCGGTAGTTGTTCCGCCTCTGGTGTTGACTATGGGCAGGTTTTAAAATTAAGACGAAGACAATGAGCATATTGCAGTGCGGGGTGCCGAAATCGGGCAATTTTTGGTTGTATAAAATTATACAGCAGATTCTGACAAGGAAGGCACGTGATACAATGAGCTATATACAGCAACACCCCATATACCCCATAGCAAGTACATGGCAACTTAATTTTCCCGACCAGGCGAAAATAGATGTGCTTGAGGTTACAGACCTGCAGTATAGCTATCGTATCAGTAGCATTTTCAGGATGCCCATTGAAGATATTGACAGTTACGTAGGCCAGTCACCACATGTATGGACTCACTCGCCTGTTTGTGCAAGAACTCCCCAATTGCTTCCGCTTTTTGATAAAAAGGTATATATAATACGTGATCCCCGTGATAGAGCGTTGTCGGCAGCCAGATACTATTGCTCTGATTATATGCTCAAATATTTCCCTCAGGAGGAAAAAGATCCGGGGAGGTTTCTGGATAAAAATTTTGAATATCTCATGCATGAATGGGTGTGGCACGTATTTGACTACCTCAGACTGACTAAGGCATTTGACATACACGTTACTTTTTTTGAGGGCCTTCTGCTTGACTTTCAGGTGGAGTTGGAGCGTCTGCTGAATTATTTAGAAACACCACTTAGCGATCAGCAGAAGAGCCAACTTGAAGAAGCGGTGAGTTTTAAAATCTTGAAGCGTAAAAACCCTAAACATCTTAAAAAAGGACAGGCCGGTTACTGGATGGACCAACTTTCCGATGAGCACTTTGAAAAAGCTGAAATAATAGCAGGGCCACTTATGCGTTTTTTGGGATACCCTTCTGAAAGGGATGGTGATATGCATTTTTCTCATGAAATGGAGTTGTATGCACTAAATGACCTGAAACAGGAGATACTGCGTTCTCAGAAGCAGTTATATGCCAGTATTCACTACCAAACCCCCAACTGACGTCCTATGGCTTTGATCTGGCCAATGTGATAGGCATTGTGCTGCAATATCGCCACTGCTGCCCAGTAGATTGATTTGCCATTCTTTTGTGGTCCAAATAGATGTGTATTTCTATTTTTTACTATGGCAATTACTTCGTTTAAGTTTTGTTCGAAGCTGTCTATCGCGTCATTCCATGCTCCTTCATTTGCTGGCACAGGGTTGTCGGGCCAGTAAGGATCAGGCCACACATTGTGATGGTTTTGGGGGTCATTCATAAAACGTAGAAGGATGAGCTGTCGCCATCGCATATGCTCCAGCAGTGACCAGGTAGAGAAGGGCAACCCATCGAGCATATAGTCAGTTTTGTTATAGTGGAATTCACGGAGAAGGATCACTACCGGGGCAAAACCACCTTTGAGCAGTTCCGCTAAATGATCTCTGGTTGCTTCCATATCACTTTCTAATTGCTGTATATCAAATGCCATAAGGTTAGTATGTTAATAATTTAGCATGAGTTCGATATGGTAGAACCGATTAAAGGTGTGCAAACCGAAGTCATTTCGGAAGAATGAAGAATCTTATTCAGTTCAAGGTACATTAGCAACTTAGGAAAGTCCTTCTCCCCGAAGGCTTTAAGCTTTCGGGATAGGGTGACCGCCTATTTTTAACCATTTAATCCATTTAATATCGAACTCACTTTACTTTAAAAACCCGCATTTATCTTGAAATGTTTTGCAGAAAGTTTATTGAAAACAACTAATTTGGGGGCTAACGTATCATTGAAGATTCTGTCAGACATTAATATTTGAAAAATATGGACTGGATTGAGATTGTCGGTCATCTGGGGGCATTGCTCAGCAGTATTACTTTTATTCCTCAGGTGTATAAAGTTTATAAGTCAAAAAGTGTGGGAGATTTGAGCCTCTATATGATGCTCATTGTTTTTAGCAGCACACTGGTGTGGCTGGTATATGGTATAGCACTTACACTTTGGCCGGTTATTTTGGCAAATGGCTTTATTTGCTTCCTTAGTACGCTGTTGATCTATTTTAAATTTGCCTTTGCTAAAAGGACGATACCTGTTGTACCTGTTGATGAAAATTTAAACTGAAAAGTCAATGTATCTTGCTTCAGAACGACTGGTTTACAGTAAGTTTAGAGAATCGGAATATGCTATTTATGCCAGTTGGTACACGAATGCTGCCGTAATGAAGCATATCACTGGAAAAGCCCTGACAGAGCAGGAGGCCCGGGAGAGATTTGGTAAGGCTATGGCGACTAACCAGGAGCACCCTGATATGGGATTTTTTGCGGCCAGGTTAAAAGCAACGAATCAATTTATCGGCATAGCCAAGCTGGCGTACTACCAATCGGAATATATTGAGGTAGGTTATGGATTTTTGCCTGAGTATTGGGGGAAGGGGTTTGCCACTGAAATGCTAACATTTTTGGTTGATTATTCTCGTCATCTGCCGGGTGGAAGAGATTTGATAGCTATTGTAGACCCCAAAAATACAGGCTCCAAAAAAGTATTGACAAACCAAGGCTTTGTCTTGTACGATTCAAAACCCGAAGATGGAAGACCGACAGAATACTATAAGTTAAGTTGGGTTCGATATAGTGGTACCGATTAAAGGTATGCATATCAGAAAAACAGACCAAAAACCCTCTTTTTTAAGGTCATTCTGAAGAATGAAGAATCTTACTAAGTTCAAGGGTACTATCAATAACTTAGGATCCTTCCTTTCTTACCAATGACAAGTTTTGCAATGCATTGATAATCAACGCTTTGCTAAGTTGTGGATTTTGTGCAATTTTTGGTTTTCATCGCTTAAGTCTTACTTTTTTGTTCCCGAAGAGCTATAAAGCTTTCGAGATAACAAAAAAAGTCAAGGCTGTGAGCAAATGGCTAAATTTCAATGCCTGCGATGACAAATCACAAACTCGCCCCGTGAAAAAAAGGGGCTCAAACAGTGTGATTTATAAAGTGTACGTGTGGCATTGAAATTCTTAACGCCATTTCCTCAAGGCCGTTCAGGTAACTGTCATTATCTAAAAAATCAACTGAAAGTTGTTGGATGCCTCCCCGAGGCAAGTTAGGCAAGTTCGGGACAGGCAGGATGACCGCCTATTTTCAGGCATTTTATATCGAACTCACGTTAGGTTAATTACGACTAGACAGGGTCTGTAAGCAAACTCCAATGTCTGTGTTACGCTTGTCTCAATACTCCGCTTTTTGACACTTCGCGCCTTTGTGCCATAGCACTTCGGTGCGCAGGCACAAAAACCCTTGCTCTGCCAAAGCGGCTACGCGAGGGTAGTTTAACCTTGACGTTTTTCTTAAGGCACTCGGGGTATTCTTATAAGCCATTGAATAGAAGTATTAAAAAAACCAGAGTTTAATCGCAAGAGCAATAACCATCACCACCAGAAATCTCTTGATCCATTTGTCACCTTTTTTAACAGACCAGCGGCTGGCTATCCAGGCTCCTGCTGAATTGCCTATGGCCAAAGTAAGACCGTACTTCCAGTTGATAACGCCTTCAAGAATAAATACACCTAGAGAAGACAAGGTGTAAATAAATACCACCAGAACTTTTGCACTGTTAGTTTTTACCAGGGTAAAACGGTTAATGCCTGTTAGAGCAGCCATGATAATGAAGCCAACGCCGGCCTGAATAAATCCACCATAGATGCCTACAAAAAAGAAGGCAATGATACCTGCGATCACCGACCTCCTGTCCATCCGCTCATCCTCTATGTGGCCCGACCTTTTTTTTCCGAAAACCATGGCAAAGACCACCAGTACCATTATTACAGCAATAATCCTGTTAAACAAGTCATCATCAAGGTTGACGGATATCTTGGCCCCGATGATAGCCCCAAAAAAGGCTGAGATACCGAGGTAAAGGCTGTAGGGATAAGCTGACACACCTTTGGACCTGAAGCCAAGGACTCCAAAAATATTCTGAGAGAAAATGGCTACACGGTTTGTTGCATTGGCTACGGCAGGAGGCAAACCCATAAAAATAAGTACCGGTAAGCTGAGCAAAGAGCCGCCTCCGGCTACGGTGTTTGCAAATCCGGCTACAAGACCGGTGGCTATCAATAGGAGAAAATCAGTGATGTCCATGTCATTGATGATAAATACAAGCCACTAAACTAAAATAAGTGGAAGGATAAAAAAATACCTTACCGAACTAGTGTGGTGAATGCTAAATTGGTTCACTGAATTTTTGCCGCTGTTTTTCTTTATGCAAGGCAATTTGCAGGCGTAGTCATAGCTAAGGCGAAAAAATTTAACGCAGAAAAAGGGAAAACAGAACGAAAATTAGCTTGGCAATTAGTGTTTGTAAGAAAACTCACAACTTATCGTCATCGGTAACGAAGTGCGGCAATTCCCTCTTTCTTGGCATGCATTAAGAGAGGATCGCCTCGATTCCTTCCCGAGACAAGCCTCGGGGAAAGCCCGATGACGGCCAGAGTTTTCTTAGTCAACACCAACTATCTCTTTGTGATTGTCAGGGGCGAGGGGTGAAAAAATGCCATTTCAGAGAACAAAAAAATTAATAATACGTTTGTGATAGTAATACTATTATTTAAAATTGTATTACTATTTAAATTAATATGAATACTACGCCTCTTAGGTTGGTTATGAACAAAAACTTATATCAACGTGATCCGCAGGATACTGAGTTGGGAAGAAAGATCATTCAGGAGAGTATCAAAATGATCGATGAACTTGGATTCGAGAAATTTACTTTTAAAAAGCTGGCAGAACAAATAGAGTCAACGGAAGCTTCTGTTTACCGGTACTTTGATAACAAGCACCGCCTCCTGGTATATCTTATTGCCTGGTATTGGGTCTGGTTGGAGTACCGGATCGATTTTGGAACGCAGAATATTGAATCCCCTTTAAAAAAACTTGAAATAGCATTGGACATATTGGCGCAGAAAAAGGTGCTCGATCCTGCCTTTCCGCTTGTAGATGAAACAGCACTTTTCAGGATTGTAATTGCAGAATCGGACAAGACTTATCTGACTAAACAAGTGGATGAAGATAATAAAGAGGGGTTGTTTCGTGGTTTCAAATCGTTGTGTGATAAAATAGCCGGTTTCGTTAAGGAAGTTAACCCCGATTTTAAATTTCCATATTCCCTTATTAGTACAGCGCTTCAGGCATCTCACCAGCAACTCTTCTACAGCGATCATCTGCCATCTTTAACAGAGTTGGGTAAGACGAACGAGGATGTGAATGTTGCAAATGCCCGTTTTTTAAGGGAAATGGTATTTAGATCAATCGGTAAATAAATAAACATGACCAACAGGCACATTATTCGCATCTTACGAAGATCGGCAGATATACTGGAGCAGGATTTTGATGGTCTTGCACTGGTGGATTTGGAGAATAATTTTCGTCAGTACGGCGATAACGAACTTGAGGTGTTCAAACACGATCTTATAGAGGCTGGGAATAAACTCAACATTATTTTTCTTGAAAATTATCTGGGGAAAGACGAGTTCAGGGCGTTTTTGAGCGAAGTGGAGATGCCTTTGGTAGCTTTCGGCAGTAGTGGTGGAGGCTATATTCCCGTTATCTTTTATAAAAAAAAGAATAGAACTTTTTATCAATGGATGGACGAAGAGGGTGCATCTTCTCCTGTAAAGGATAACTTCCCGAACCTGTATACCGATCCGCAGGGCGGGGTGGTTTTTCTCGGTGTATTTGCATATAAAAGCCTGGTGAGCGATGATCGTGCGGATGAAGAAGAGGTTAAAACTTTCACACCATTCCAGCGCCTGGTCAGGTTACTTTCCGAAGAGAAAAAAGACATATTTTATATATATGTATACGCACTGTTTATCGGGCTGATAGGCCTGTCCCTGCCTCTGGGTATACAGGCGATAGTATCGTTGATTTCGGGAGGTGTATTTTTTAGCTCTATCTATCTTCTCATTTCTTTGGTAATAGTGGGTGTTTTGGCTGTCGGTGGCCTTCAGGTTATGCAAATTTCACTGGTGGAGTATTTGCAACGGAGGGTTTTTGCCAAGGCAGCATTTGAGTTTGCTTTCCGGGTGCCGCGAATAAAAGCCGAGGCGCTTTTTAAATATCATGCTCCCGAACTGATGAACAGGTTTTTTGATGTGCTTACCATTCAAAAGGGCTTGCCAAAAATACTCATTGACTTTTCTTCCGGTGCCATACAAATATTATTCGGACTGATTCTTCTGTCACTCTATCACCCGTTTTTCGTCTTTTTCGGACTTTTTTTACTGGCCTTTTTAGCTGTCATTTTTTATATGACCGGGAGTAGAGGACTGGCCTCATCCATACAGGAGTCGAAGTATAAATATAAAGTGGTGCATTGGCTGGAGGAGCTGGCCAGGACTATCAACAGTTTCAAGCTGTCAGGCAGTACCAATCTCCCGATGAGGCGGACGGATTACTTCACCAACAACTATCTGAAGAACAGGAAGAGCCACTTTAAGGTACTGATCGAGCAATATAGCTTTATGGTACTTTTCAAAGCGCTGGTTACGGGAGGGCTGCTCATCATCGGCACCTTACTGGTGGTAGAGCGGGAGATTACTCTAGGACAATTCGTGGCCGCTGAAGTGATCATTATTTTAATCATCAGTAGTGTAGAAAAAATCATTATGTATATGGATGTAGTGTATGACATCCTCACGGCTGTTGATAAAATATCACAGGTTACGGACCTGCCGCTTGAGCGTGGAGGAGGGCTAATATTGCCTCAGCAGGCAGGTAACGAGGGGCTTGAATTAAAAGTTAAAGGTTTGTCATATAAATTTCCTGAAGAGGAGGAGTATGTGTTGCAGGATATTGATCTGACAGTGGCCAGAGGCGAACATGTATGCATAGCAGGTCCGGGTGGCGCCGGAAAAACATTGCTAACAAACATGATATCCGGTCTGCATATAAACTTTTCAGGGGCTATAACTATCAATGGTTTTTCAATACGAGACCTGGATCTTAACAGGCTCAGAGATAGAATGGGCAAGAACGTGTCACAGGAAGATATTTTTGAAGGTTCTATCCTCGATAATATTATATTGTCCAAACCGTTTGCCCGAACTGAAGATGCCGTTTGGGCTTTGGAAAAAGTTGGTTTATCGGATGAAGTAAATGCAATGCCTCAAGGACTCAGTACGCCTGTAATAAGTGGAGGAAAGGGTTTTTCCAGTAGCTTTGTTAACCGCCTCATCCTGGCACGCTGTCTGGCAAAAAATCCTGGCCTGCTTATTCTCAATGACTTTTTTAGTGGTTTTCGCAGAGCAGAACGAATGGAGTTGATGTCGATGCTCATGCATCCGGAACATAAGTGGACTATTTGGATAGTTTCAAATGATCCTGTTGTTATGGCAGCCTGTGATAAGGTGGTGGTGCTAGATAAAGGAAGGAAGATAGCAGAAGGTCCGTTTGAAGACCTTATGCATCAGGAGGCTCTAAAGCAAATACTGAATTAAACATGTTGAATTTATCCTCAGTTTCGGTTAAAAAAAGAGTTAGAAAAAGTGACTTCTATACTTTGAAAACACTCAAAACGCCTAGTGCTGGAAAAACGCTGGCCAGGTGGCTTATTGGGTTCTTTCTTCTGTTTATTGTTTGTCTTTTTTTACCCTGGCAGCAAAACATACAGGGCAAAGGTAAGGTTACGGCACTAACTCCTGAAAACAGGCCACAGGCTGTGGAGAGTGCCATAGCCGGAAGAATTAGCAACTGGAAAGTGGTCGAAGGGCAGTATGTAAGTAAGGGCGACACCATTTTGCAGCTATCGGAAATAAAGGAGAAGTATTTCGACCCTCAGATGTTGGAGAGACTCGGAGAGCAAATAACCTCTAAAGAAAAAGCGCTCACCTCCAAAATAGCAAAAGCCCAGGCGCTGCAGGACCAGATAAAAGCCTTACAAAAAGCCATGAATATAAAGTTGAATCAAGCGCAAAACAAATATGTGCAGGCCCGGCTCAAGCTTACCAGCGATAGTGTGGACTATGAGGCGGAAAGGGTGCGGTATGCCAACTTTAGAAACCAGTACGAACGCAACAAAACTCTCTATGAAGCGGGAAACATAGCACTTACAAAGCTTCAGGACCTGGAATCAAAGTTTCAGGAAAGCAAAATGAAGGTTGTTTCAGCCGAGAATAAGTTTTTACAGAGTAAGACGGAGTTGGTGACCGCTCGTATTGATATTAATGCTGTGGAGGCGGATTATTATGATAAGATCAACAAAGCAGAATCGGAGTTGAATGCAACGTTGTCCGATACCTATAACACCGAAGGGGAGTTATTCAAACTGCGTAACGAATATACTAATATGGAGATAAGGAACGAGCAGTATGTTTTGCGGGCTCCGCAGGATGGGTACGTTGTGCAGGCTATGAAAGCCGGTATAGGAGAAACAATAAAGGAAGGTGAACCGGTGGTGTCTATCCTGCCTCAATCGCTCGACAAAGCGGTGGCGCTGTTTATTAAACCTATGGACATGCCGCTAATAGCCAGAGGGAACAAGGTGAGGGTAGAGTTTGACGGATGGCCGGCATTACAATTTTCCGGTTGGCCAAACGTTTCTGTCGGTTCCTTTGGGGGGATAGTTCAAGTGGTTGACAGGGTGAATAGCGTTGAAGGGTTGTTCAGAATATTGGTTACTCCTGATCCTGATGATGAGCCATGGCCGGAAAGGCTAGCTCTTGGTTCAGGCGCCAAAGGTTGGGTAATGCTGGAGGATGTGCCCCTGTGGTATGAGATTTGGCGACAGCTCAACGGGTTTCCTCCAAGTTTATACGAAGAAAATAAAGATATGACCTTTGTAAAGGATGATAAAAAATAGAGTTTGGTTATTGCTTTTTTTGGGGGTTACTGTTCAGTCGCATGGACAGTCTGTTAAATCTGCCCCCGTGTTCTCTTTTGACGATTTCTATAGTATAGTAATGGAGTATCATCCGGTGGTGCAGCAGGCGAGGCTACTTCCGGAGCAGGCAATGCAAGAGCTACGTATGGCACGTGGAGCTTTCGATCCTAAGGTTGAAACCTTATGGAGTAAGAAGTCATACAACGATACGGAGTACTACAACATATTTAAAAGCGCCTTGAAAATACCGGTTTGGCTGCCTTTAGACCCTGAAGTGGGTATCGAGCAAAATACCGGTGCTTACCTAAACCCTGAAAGGTATATTTCAGAAAGTACGGATCACCGGCAGGTCTATGGTGGTATTTCCGTGCCTGTCGGACGGGGCCTTTTTATAGATGAACGAAGGGCGACAGTACAAAAAGCTGCTCTGTTTAAAGATATGTCGGAGGTGGAGCAGATCAAACTGATCAACAAACTGCTGCTTTCCGCTGCAAACGACTATTGGGAATGGTATGACGCTTATAACCAATATATACTGGCAGAACAAGCCATAGAAATTGCACAGGATATCTTTGACAGGACCAGGCTTGCATTTGAATATGGTGAAGTAGCAGCTATTGATACCGTTCAGGCGGGCATCTCTTTGCAAAAGCGCTTTATTGAATTTCAACAAGCTGATGCGGATAGGGTAACAACTGCCCTTAAGCTTTCCAATCATCTGTGGGCAGAAGGAGGGCTGCCTCTGGAACTGCGAGATGATGTGGCGCCTGAAGCTATTGCAGTTATTGCTACTTCTGCCTTTGAGCTTGAAGCACTGGTTGAGCAGGCTCGCAATAATCACCCCGAGCTTCGAAAGCTCGAACTTAAAAATGACATGCTGCAGGTGGATCAGCGACTGGCCAGAGAAAACTTAAAGCCAACATTGGATATCGGCTATTATTTGCTGGACCAGCCTTTCAATGCCAACGGAGAGCGGCAGGCATTTTCTCTTACTGATAATTACAAGATCGGTTTGCAGTTCTCATTTCCTCTTTTGCTACGCAAGGAGAGAGCAAAGGTAAACCATACCTCTTTAAAAATTTTGGATAACAACTATGAACGCAGTTACCGTGAGCGTGAGATCATCAATGAGATCAACGCGCTTTATACCTCATTATTAAATACCTCTGAAATTATAGGCCGTCAGCGACAGATGGTGGAAGGCTATGAAAGAATTGTGGATGCGGAAAGGATGAATCTTGAAAATGGAGAGAGTGATTTGTTTAAGATCAATGTACAATTGGATAAACTTATCGAGGCCAGAAGCAAATACATAAAGCTTAACACTAAATACAAAAAGAATGAAGCGTATCTGTATTGGGCTGCAGGTATGGCTGTTGTGAATTGATTAATGCTACCTCACCTTCGCTTTCCTCACCATATTGGCAAATATACCCGGGAAGAACCGTTTTATGTAAACGCCATATTTTTCCTTTCCTCCTATATACACCTCACGCTTATTAGCCTCTATGGCTGCGATCATTTTTTTCGCGAAAACCTCCGGTGCCATTCCTGAAGCCTGGGCATTGTCCATCTTGTTGAGTTTTTCTCCTGTTTCAGTGAGTGCATTTACGGAGACGTTGGTGTGAATGAACCCGGGACAAACAATGGTGGTGGTGATCCCCGTACTATGTAATTCAGCCCTTAAAGAATCAAAAAAGCCGTGTAGTGCATGCTTTGAAGCGCTATAACCAGAGCGGTAAGGAGTGCCGAATTTTCCAACCAGACTGGTTACCGTTACATACTGACCTGACTTTCTTTCCAAAAAGTGGGGCAGAAGGTATTTTGTTAGTTCAATAGTGCCAAAATAATTTACCTCCATGATCTTTCGGTCGACATCGGGTGGGGTATCCTTGGCAAGCGACCTCTGGCTAATCCCCGCGTTGTTGATCAGGATGTCGATATGACCGAATAATTGTATGGCAGCCGCTGTGGTTAGTTTTAGGGAATTTCTCTGCGCAATGTCCAGTGGTAGTATTTTGATATTTTGCTCAGATCCGTCACACGAACTCATTACCCTCTCCAGTTCCGCTCTTCTCCTTGCCGATAAAATAAGATTAGCCCCTTTTTGAGATAAAGTGTAAGCCAGTGCTTCACCAATGCCCGAGGAAGCTCCTGTGATCCAGATTACTTTGCCTTTGACTTTCATTAGCTCCTATTTCTTCTGATAAGTTACAAAATCAAAAGCATATTCATGTCTTTCATCTACGCTGTGGTGTATTCTTTCGATCTCGAGCCATTTTGATCTGTCAAATTCCGGAAAGAAAGCGTCACCGTCAAAAGTGCCTTTCACCTCAGTAATGTACATAGTATCGGCCACATCCATTGCTAATTGATAGATCTCTCCGCCTCCGATAATAAAAGCCTCTTTTTCTTTATTTTTTTTAGCAATGTCCAAGGCATCGTTCAGCGTATTTACTACATGAGCACCTTGTATGTGTAGGCCGGGCTGTCTGGTCATTATAATATTGGTTCTGTTAGGCAAGGGGCGAAACTTTTCAGGTAGTGACTCGAAATTCTTTCGTCCCATGACAACATGGTGCCCAGAAGTTTTTTGCATAAAGAACTTCATATCATCAGGCAGGTGCCATACCAGGTCATTATCTTTTCCTATTACATTATTTTCAGCAACGGCTGCTATCATTGAGATTTTCATCGGATATTTCAGGTTATCTGTTTCCTGATGTTTGTAGCACAGGAAAACAGGTTCGTTTTCGTTTTGTTATAAGTGTTAAGAGCACTTAAAACTGCTTTTTTATAGTACCGGGTACATGATTAAATGCCTCATTTCAAAAGTAAATTTTAACATTAAAATTAAACAATATATGTGTACATTTAATTATGATAATGAAATGGTTTTTACTATTTGCTTTTAACCTCAATTCCACTGTACCTGTTCAAGATATGGAACAAGAATTTTATTATCTAAGGGTGTCCTCCAACAGTGCAGAAGTAGTATGCCTGCTTAATGGGTTTCCCGTTTATGACATCAGCACAGAGGGGCAGGTGGCCAATCAACTTCCAGTAAACCTTGCGCTGATTGGTAAAGGAAATAAGCTCCTGATACTCATCAAATCTTTGGGAGACAATGCCTTTGTAAAGGGAAGCGTAACCTTGTATAAAAGTGGTGAAGTAGTAAGTTCGGATGACGAAAGGAAAAATGTAGTTGAGTTCACCATTGATGCATCCAAAGAACAGGAACGATTGATCACTTTTGACAATGAGCAGTTTGATTTTAGTGAGGTGATACTTAGATCTCCAGTTATCAATGACACATCACAATTGATAGAATATGCGCTAAAGCTTAAATCATGGGTTAAGAATCATGATATTGAAAAGCTATTGGAGCATA
Source organism: Fulvivirga imtechensis AK7 (assembly GCF_000331535.1). Classification (GTDB taxonomy): domain Bacteria; phylum Bacteroidota; class Bacteroidia; order Cytophagales; family Cyclobacteriaceae; genus Fulvivirga; species Fulvivirga imtechensis. The sequence continues at coordinate 49,819 of NZ_AMZN01000004.1, forward strand.
TGTCTCCTAAAGTTCGTGATTATGCCCTTTCTTATTCTGTGGAAGAAGAGATAATCAGGGAAAGTCTGAAACAGTCATTTACCGGGGATATGTTTAATATGGAATGGGAGGAGGTATCCCGAGAAGATGTGATCCCTGTATCCTATTGTGAAGGCCGAATATGGGAATTGACCACCTCAAAAGGCCACCCACTGTTTTATTCTGAAAACGAAGAGGGTCATACCTCTCTACCAGTATATGTAGCCGAGATCAATGGCGAGATGAGAGTAGTGAGATAGTTAACAGGTCTCGTTCACAGTTTTTAGTTTCTTCTTTTCGTGGCACCACTATTCGTGAGATGCAGACAGTGGTGGCACGAATAACCAGCGGCAAGAAGCCAGCCACCAGCCACCAGAAACGAGAAAACCGGAATTTTTTTTCATATTGCTGTAACATTCATTGTAACCTGTCGTCTTGAAGTTGAGTTATGAGTTTGGAAGCGTTTAAAAGCCGTGTTCTGCCAGTAAAGGATAAGCTTTACAGGTTTGCATTAAGATTCCTGCGGGATGAGGATGAGGCACGGGATGTCGTTCAGGAGGTGTTGATAAAAGTGTGGAACAAGCGTGAGGAGATGGATCAGCTTGAGAATATGGAAGCATGGTGTATGAGGATAACAAGAAATGTTTCTCTTGACAGACTGAAATCCAAACACAATAAATATACAACCCCTATAGAAGAAGGCTTTGACGTAAGTGGCGGAGACAGGGAGACACCCTACCGCTCAACCGAATTAAGTGACACAATGAAAACGATCGGCAGTTTTATACAGGCATTACCAGAGAAGCAGCGTCAGGTTATCCAACTGCGGGATGTGGAGGGATATAGCTATCAGGAGATCAGTGAGATCATGGAAATAGATATGAATCAGGTAAAGGTTAACCTGTTTAGAGCAAGAAAGGCCGTAAAAGAGAATTTATTAAACATCAACGCATATGGACTTGGATAGGATAGAGCAGTTGTTGGAAAGATATTGGGAGTGTGAAACTACATTGGAGGAAGAGAAGGAGTTGAAGAAATTCTTTAATTCCGGTAAAGTGCCTGCAAAGTGGCAGTCTGTAGCCCCATTATTTCAGTACTACGAGGAAGAAAAGAAAAGTGGAAAACTAGACGGGCTATTTGACGAAAAAATAATAACGGAGATACAGACACAAGGACCCCCGGAAGCTTCCGCTGCTGGTAAGGGAAAGGTAATAAAACTCTTTTACAACATAGCCAGAGTGGCCGCAGTGGGGTTGATCCTGATAACAGCAACTTATTTTGTCAGAGAGGAGTACATAAACAAAAAAGACACCATGGACCCTTATCTGGCTGACACTTTCGAAGACCCGAAAGTGGCTTATGAAGAAACAAAAAAGGCTTTGATGATGATCTCCAAAAACTTTAACAAAGGCAGAAAAGAAGTACGGAAGGTGGGAGTCTTCAGTGAAGCACAGGATAAAGTAAAAGATACAGAAGCACTATAAAAATATTAAATTAAAGAAAATGAAAAAGGTAATAATTTTAATCGTGGGAGTAATGATAACTGTGCAACTTAATGCGCAGGATGCCATCAGTAAGTTCTTTAATAAGTATGAATCTGATACCGATTTTACCCATGTGTCTATTACAAGCAGAATGTTTGGTCTGTTTACCAACATGGAAATGCAGACGCAGGAGGACCAGGAGATAATGGATGCTATCAGTAAGCTTAAGGGACTTAAAATACTGGCAAAAAACAATACCACCAAAGGAAAGGAGCTGTATAAAGAAGCCTTTACACTCATTCCTAAAACAGAATATGACGAGCTGATGTCAGTCCGCGATGAAGACCGGGACATGAAGTTTATGATCAAAGAGAAGAACGGAAAGATCAGCGAGTTGCTGATGGTGATGGGTGGCGATAAGGAGTTCTTTATTCTCAGCCTGTTCGGTGAGATAGACTTAAAGCAGATATCAAAAATATCAAGAGCAATGGATATCGATGGACTGGATAAGCTGCAAAAACTCGATGATAAGAAAAAAGGAAATTAATAACAGCAAATAAGGTCAAAAACTCAAAATAAATTAAATTATGAAAAAGTTAATCACATTATTGTTACTGGTAAGTGCAACTTCCTTAGTATTTGGTCAAAGCAAGACAATAGAAGCGTTTCATTCTAAATACAAGGAAGACCGCGATGCAAAGGTAATATCACTCAATGGCAGTCTTTTTAAGTTGATGGCGTCTATTGCCTCGTTTGATGAGTCAGATGAAGACCTCAAAACAATCGGCAGGATAGCAGATGGCATTACTTCTATGGAAATACTGGCGATACCTATGTATAAAACAGGCTTCGACCATAAATCCCTTGATGACATGAGAAGTCAGTTGAAAGGAGAGAAGTATGAGGAACTGATGACTGTGAAAGAGGGTAGCGACCGCATTTATTTCATGACTCAGGGAACAAACTCACAGATTAAAAATATGCTTGTGCTGATCAAAGAGGACGATGAGTTTATGGTGATGAATATTAATGGCTCATTAGATATGAAAGACCTCGCATACCTGGCTAAGCAGCGCAAAAACTGGAATTAAAAATTAATATCATTTATTATTGTTGATCAGGGGCATGATCTGCACCTGATCAACAATAGCACAAGATTTTTAGGATCATGAGAACATTAATAATAGCCATCTGCCTGTTTATATGCTATCAGGGATATACCCAGAGCGAAACAACAAAAAAATACTCCAAAAGATACGAAGGAGCATTTACCTTGTTTTTTTATAACAATACGCTGAAAATGCTCAACCAGGAAAATAATGCTGAGTTCGAAGCGCTTATCAGGGATATTGATAAGATGAAGTTTATGCGTATTAATAAGAAAGAAAACAAGATCAGCGATAGCGACTATAAAGTTATGGAGGCTGATTACCTGAAAGAGAAATTTGAGGAGATGATGACCATGCGTCATGAAGGGATGAATGTCAAAGTGCTTATCCAGGAAGATGATGGTATCACTACAGGTCTTGTACTGCTGATGAACGATCCCGAAAGCCTTTCTATTCTGGATATTAAGGGGGCGGTGCCTCTAAACCAGCTAGCCAACCTCATCTCGAAGGTACAGAATATTAATTGATGAAGAGGATTACACTGCTCTATTTAGAGGGGGTTCGCATATTTCTTGGGCTTATATTCTTCACAGCGGGCATGTCAAAGCTTATGCCCTTTCCCGGTCTTATAGGTCCTGAGTGGCTGGAGCAGGAGCTGGCTCCTTATGGTTTAGCGCTCTTTGCCCGTTTCGTGGCATTTTCCCAGGTCCTGGTTGGTCTTTTATTGCTTACCAAACGGTTTGCTACTTTGGGGGCAGTTATGCTTTTCCCATTGTTGGTCTGCATCCTGGTTGTCACCATATCTCTGAACTGGGTGGGTACTCCCTACGTAAATACATTTCTACTCCTGCTGAATATCAGTCTGTTAGCAGCCGACTACCATCGGCTAAAATTCATTTTTACAGATGATGTCGAAAGCCTCAGAGCGATTCCCGCTACACGTCAACGGACCCGCGATGACTATGTCTGGCTGGCAGCAGTAGTCATCTTCTTTGCAGGCCTTTTAAGCATTAATTATACCCCTGGCCATAAAATTTTACTTTGCATGGGTGGGCTTGCGTTTATGGGCTTAGGAATAACGAATGCATTTTATAAATTGAGGAAGAAAAAGAAAGTTTAAATCATTTTGGATACAGTTTTAAAAATTGAAAACCTCACGAAGCAATATGGTCGTATTACTGCGGTCAGGAACCTTTCGTTAGAGGTGCACCGTGGTAATGTCTTTGGCATACTCGGGCCCAATGGAAGTGGCAAAACTACCACCCTGGGCATACTGCTCGATGTAATTAAAAAGACCAGTGGTTCCTTTAGCTGGTTTGGACAGCCGCCCACCAAGGAAATGAGAAAGAAGATTGGGGCAATATTGGAGACCCCGATTTTCTACCCTTATTTGTCAGCAGTGAAAAATCTGGAAATAGTTGCGGAGATCAAGGGCGCCCCGGTGGATAGGATAGAACCCGTTTTAAAGAAAGTGGAGCTTTATGAAAGACGTCACGATAAATTCAGGACCTACTCATTGGGTATGAAGCAAAGGTTATCCATAGCTTCAGCCTTACTTTGCGATCCTGAGGTGATGATCCTTGATGAACCAACGAATGGCCTTGATCCGCAAGGGATTGCCGAGATCAGAGAATTGATAAAGCAGATTGCCAGAGAAGGAAAGACGATCATATTGGCAAGCCACCTGCTGGATGAAGTACAGAAGGTGTGTACTCATTTCTGTGTACTGAAAAGAGGATCACTCCTGTATTCGGGAAGCGTGGAGGAAGTAAATAAAGGCGTTGAATCGGTGGAGGTAATTGCTGATGCCAGCGATATGGAGATGGTGTTGCAAGGCTACCCGATGGCAGCCAAAGTAGTGGAGGAAGATGGTAAGTATATCGTAACACTGGAGAATGGCGCCCGGGCGGCAGATCTGAATGCCTACCTGTTTAGCAAGGGCATAACGATATCACACCTGCTCACGCAAAGAAAGAGTCTCGAAAAACAGTTTTTAGAACTTTTAGCCGAATCAGATAATGCTTAGATTATTACGAATAGACCTTAAAAAACTTGTCAATTACAGGGCGTTTTGGGTGCTCAATATTATGTACGGTCTGCTGATCTTCAGTATCCCCATTTCTGTAATGGAATTTTTAAAATGGCTGAAGGAAAAGGGAGCTGAACTTGATGGGTTTGATCCAATGAAGATCCCTGTGCTCCACTTCCCTGATATATGGCAAAATATTACCTATGTGTATGTCTTTCTGAAGATATTTCTGGCCATTGTTGTTATCATTTCAATTTCGAATGAATACAGTTATAAAACAATTCGCCAAAATATCATCGATGGCATGAGCCGGGTTGACTTTATCAAATCCAAGCTGCTTACTATTTTATTGCTGAGCCTCGGCTCTACATTGTTTGTATTTCTCACCGGATTGCTCACCGGATTTATTTATACACCTAATGTAGCGGTTTCAGATATGTTTACGGGGATTGAGTTCGTTTTTGCATACTTTCTCGACCTGTTCACTTATTTGGTATTTGCCTTTTTGCTCACTGTCTTGCTTAAGCGATCGGCACTAACGATATTTATTTTGCTGCTATATCTTCCAATAGAATATGCTATCACAGGCAATCTGCCGGAGTCTATGGAGTTCATAGCTGAATATTTTCCACTACACGCTATCAATAATCTGATCGAATTTCCATTTGCCAAATATTGGTTCCAGGAAATCCAGGACTATGTTAGCCTTTCCGCTGTAGGTGTGGTTTTTGTGTATCTGGCATTGTTTATCTATGCCATATATGCAAAGCTAAAAGCAAGCGATCTGTAAATAACGTGAGTTCGATATAAAATGCTTAAAAAAGGGCAGTCATCCTGCCTGTCCCGAACTTGCCTTGGGGAGGCAGCCAACAACTTTTTAGTTGATGTTGTGTATAATGACAGTTACCTGAACGGCCTTGAGGAAATGGCGCAGGAAAAATCCCCATTCTTCGGCTTTTCATTTGCTTTTGGCGGAGTGTCACTACGGTTAATCACCCTTCTCTCAAGGGCCCCGGAACAGGTCCCATAGCCGTTAACTTAAGCATCCCGGTAGGGATGCAATATTGGTAGCCCGGGGTGAAGCCCCGGGATAGGATTAGATTTTTTTATGCGCCACATTCAAGCTTGGGAAGATGAGAAGGCTATTTTGGCGCATCCATGCTTACTAAGGTAAATGCTTCGAACTCATTCCTGCCATGTGTGCCAAGGAAGCCTGTGTTCCATGGTTGGGCCTTCCTATGGCACACTCAACTTCTCGTTTAAACCCGGGGCTTCACCCCGGGCTACAAAGATTTACCCCCTCTGGGGGCTCGTTATTCTCTTAAGTTAACGGCTATGGGAACAGGTCCGGGGACTAGTGGTTATGGATTTTTTTATTGAAGAATTGGTAAACAAAGTCTATTCATCCATTCCGGTGATAAGCCATAAAAATAGCAACTAACCGGCCCCCTCGCACCAGTTCCCGGACCAGTTCCGGGACCCCTCCGCAAAGTACTTCTTGAGAAGTAGCCCGATAAACCCAGGCAATAAAATGGTGCAGAAAAAAATCCCTATTCTTCGGAATTTCATTTGCTTTTGGCGGAGTGTCACTACGGTTAATCACCCTTTTCTCAGGGGCTCTGGAACAAGCCCTAGGCAAGTTCGGGACAGGCAGAATGACCTTAAAGAAGTTTTTTAGGTCTGTGTTTAGATACGAATATAATTTAATCGGGTCTACTATATCTAACTCATGTTAACTTATAGTATGGGGGCTCTTTAGCGAATTGGATTAAATAATTGACACCTGATGTAAGGTTTATTTGATATACAAATAGTTTTTTTCTATTTTGTGACTGCAAATGACAATCTTAAGTCTTTCTGAAAGGCTGAGGTCGTTGTTTGTCTATAATGGCTGATTAAGACTATTGCGCGAGAACGTGAATAGCCATGAAGTTTATATACCTGACCTTAACCATCTTATTCCTCTCCATAAGCACCTTTACTTTCGGGCAAAGCTATAAAGCCTATATGAAGAAGGCTAATCGCTATTATAAATATGGTGACTATCACAATGCTGTTAAATACTACCACAGGGCGGCTAACCTCAAGAAGGGAAATGTAAAAGTCACCTATATGTTAGGGTTGGCTTACCTAGCCGGTGATAACAAAACAGAGGCGCTGAAATATCTGGAAACTGTTTATAAGCTTGATCCAAAAGTGGATGCTGATATGGAATACCATCTCGGACTGGCTTATCAGTATCACAACAGGTTTGATGAGGCCATAGCTGCTTTTAAAAGATATAAGGATAGGCACAGAAAGCGGACCTTTATTGCTGATCATAAAATTGACCAATGCATGCTTGGAGATTCCCTTATTCGTCATTCCGCAGGAATTGAGGTGCGCAACGCAGGAATGAATATTAATTCGCCTTACAATGATTACACACCACTCATCTTTGACAATGGACAATCGCTGATTTTCACGTCTAATCGCGCCGGATCGACAGGCGGCTTGAGGCTAAGTGATGGCTCGTACTACGAAGATATTTATATTTCTCATCGCGATGGCAACGATTGGGACAAGCCGCAAAAGATCGGGTCCGGTATAAACCTGAAATATCATGATGCAGCAGCTTCTATCTCTCCTGACGGTAAAACCCTGTTTTTGTACTATGAAAAGGGCGGTGGTGATATCTATACATCCAAATTTGAAAACAATGAATGGACCACGCCAGAACCGCTGAGTAAACACATCAATTCTGTATTCTGGGAAACAGCAGCCTCTATCACCGCTGACGGTAAAACCATATACTTTACCAGCAACAGGCCGGGAGGAATAGGTGACCTGGATATCTATAGGAGTGAATTGGATGAGAATGGTGAATGGGGCCCTGCTCAAAATCTGGGGCCAACTATTAATACTCCCGCCAGCGAAGACGCCCCATTTATCCATCCCGATGGTAAAACCTTGTATTTTGGCTCTACCGGCCATCTGGGAATGGGGGGTTCAGATATTTTTTACAGTCAACTGGTTGATGGCAAGTTTCAGGAGCCGGTTAACATGGGTTATCCTATCAATACTGTGTTTAATGACAATTATTTTGTAATAACCCCTGACCGAAAAGAGGCCTACTATACCTCATTGAGGAGTGGAGGCACCGGAATGGCAGATATTTACTATGCAAATATGGATGTGCCTGAGCCAATAAAACAGGAACCGGCAATAACCGAAGAAATAATTGCAGAATTACCGGTATCTCCAAAAGAATTAATTGCAGATGCCGGAGACCCTGAGCCTATGCTAGATGATAACACGGAGGAGGCAACAACAAAATACTATGATGAGGGTTTTATGCAGCTCCAGAAAGATCTGGGAGTGGTAACCGTTTTGAGAGGCAAAGTGATAGATGCAACAACAGCAAAGCCTTTGTTTGCCAAACTAAAATTAATGAACAACGAAACAAATATCCTGGTGGCGGAGGTGGATTCAGATCCGGAAACAGGCGAATTTGAGTTGGTGATTCCCCATGGTGGAAATTATGGAGTTTCTACCAGTAAAATTGGGTATTTGTTTAACTCCATAAACTTTAATCTCCCCGCTTTCCATGACTACCAGGAGGTGGATACGCACGTACTACTGCAAAAAGCTAAAGTTGGCTCAAAAGTAATTCTCAAAAACATCTTCTTCGATACAGGCAAAGCAGACCTGAGAACAGAGTCGTTGGCAGAATTAGACAGGATTAAAGAGTTGCTGCTTGATAATGGTTCGCTTCAGGTGCAGATCAACGGGCATACGGATAATGTGGGCAATGCAGTCTATAATAAGATCCTCTCAAAAAAAAGAGCACAGGCTGTAGTTGATTACTTGGTTGCCAGAGGGATACCTGGCGGACGTTTATTTGCGAAGGGATTTGGAGAAGAAAGGCCTCTTGTTTCAAATGATGATGAAAAGGATGGCCGTGAGATCAACAGAAGAACAGAGATCGAGATCATAGGAATGGGAGAATCTCTGGCTGTAAATGAGTAGGGTGTTTCTGCTACACCGATATTAGATTGACTTTTTACACCGCAATTTTTTTCAAAAAAACATTTTAAATAGCCGCCGGAATAAAACACCTAAATCCTGTGCTTGTTTCTATTATGAAAACATAAACGGATTATGAATATCAGTAGAAAACAGGCAATGAAAGTAGCAGTGGGTATGGGAGCTATTGCAGGTATGCGATCAATGGTTGCCCCGGCTATACTTAGTCACTACCTTGCTGGTCGTCCTGAAAATGGTCTGCTGCATTCTAAATTGAGTTTCCTGCGGTCAACGATATTTTCAAGAGGGGTAAAGTTGCTGGCGGCAGGAGAGGTAGTAGGAGACAAGACACCACAGGCGCCCAACCGGATACACCCTGTCTCACTTCTGGGTAGGGCTGCTTCAGGCGGATTGATCGGAGCCGCAGCATTTGTCTATAACAAAGAAAAGGCCTGGCATGGAGTTGTTGCAGGTGCAGCGGCAGCCATAGCCTCAGCTTTCCTTTCCTTTTATCTCAGGAAGCAGATAGGTAAGGATCTAAATCTTAATGATAAAATAGTAGGTGCAGTTGAAGATATTGCTGTTATTACCGGTGGTAAGGCTATAATGAGCAATGGAAGGCTCTAACTCTGGCCACATTAACTAACGTGAGTTCGATATAAAATGCCGAACTCACGTTAACTATATTATTGAGTAATAATAATCCCAATCGAGATCTCCAATCCTGTGAAATCGACTTTGGAATCAGCATAATCTTTTTGTTTTGTTTCCAGGGGGCCGGTCATCATGCCTCCGGTATAGCTGCCTTTTAGTCCCAGACCGGCATCTCCAACGAAATAATTGGCCTCTAAAGACAAGCCCCATTGCCGGGTAACAAAAATAATGTACTCTGCTCCGAAAAAATAACCAAGGCCGAGTCCATGATCAAAATCAAATGCTGAATTGGCAACATCCCAGCCTTCATACTTTCGTATCGCTTTATCCAGGTTTCCATAATTGAGCTTATTATCAAATCCATAAAACCCAAATCCACCGCCTTTAATTCTGAATTCCTGCCCCCGGCCGACAAACTGCAAAACCAGTTCCACGGGTACCAAAATGGTGAAATTAGGTCCCAGGATTGGATCCTCAGTTTTAAAATCTTCAATATCTTTTACATTTAAGCCGGACATACGATAAAGAGAGGCTCCGGTTTGCAGGGCAACATAACGGTTCAGGTCAACACCTAATCCCCGGATTGAGAATGGACTGATAGGTGTCGAAAAATAGCCATTCTTAGGAAGGAAGTAAGAAAACGACAAACCAACCTCCTGGGCATTGGCAAAAGGAACTATAAGAAAAAAACAAACGCATATGCTAATTATCGACCGTTTAAATAGTTTACATGTCATATCAGAAGTTAGTATTTAGTTTATTTAGAAATTGAATGGTAACTTCAGGACCATCAAAACAGAACTTAAAGATAAAGTATTATATGAAGTTAAGTCAGAAATTATTCGGGCTTTATCTGCTCGGTCTTCTTTTTTTCTGCGCCTGTAGCGGAGAAAGAGAAGTGGAAAAAGCAGACATGATCATACAAGGAGGTACGATTTACACTATGGATGAAGCTCAACCAGAGGCAGAAGCGGTGGCGGTAAAAGGTAACAGGATCATCTTTGTGGGAAGTAGTGCCGGGGCTCAGGATTACGTAGCCGGTTCTACCGAGATAATTGATTTGAAGGGGCTTACTATGACCCCCGGGCTGATTGAGGGGCATGGGCACTTCATGGGGCTGGGTTATAGCGAGCTAAATCTTAATCTTTTGGATGTTACCAGCTATAAGGAGTTGGTGGAGCGTGTAGAAGCTGCCGTGGCAAAAGCGGAACCCGGCCAATGGATAACAGGGAGAGGCTGGCATCAAAGTAAATGGACCCCTGCTCCTGAGCCTATGGTCCATGGCTTTCAGACACATCAACTGCTGAGCGAAGTTTCACCGGACAACCCTGTGTTCCTGCGTCATGCCAGTGGCCATGCGGGCTTTGCCAATGCCAGGGCAATGGAGATTGCAGGAGTAATGCCGCTGTCGAAGGAGAATATACACGAACTGAATATGGAGGGCGGAGAGATCATCAGAGATGAACTGGGTAACCCTACGGGGATATTTAATGAACGTGCCATGGAGCTGATTGCCCGGCATATACCGGAAAGTACACCCGAAAAAGATAGGCAGGCGCTGGCGTTGGCGGTTAAAGCCTGTCACGCAAGCGGTATCACCAGCTTTCATGATGCAGGCATAGGCAGGGAGACCATTGAGCTATACCACAACGCTAAGGAAAAGGGTGAATTGGGTGTGCGAATATATGCCATGCTTACGGGCTTCGATCCTGACCTGTTGGAGGAATGGTATGACAGAGGGCCGGAAATTGATACAACAGACCACCTGCTGACCATACGTTCCATAAAGTTAAACTGTGACGGGGCATTAGGTTCCAGAGGAGCCTGGCTTCTGGAAGCATATACCGACAGGCCGGGTCATTTCGGTCATGAAACCTTGCCCATGGAATTTGTTTTGGCAACTTCTCAAAAGGCCTTGAAAAGTGGCTTTCAGGTCTGCTCGCATGCTATCGGTGACCGCGCCAACCAGGAGATTTTGGATCGGTATGAAAAGGCTTTTAACAAAAACCCTGAAGCAGCAAAGGATCACAGGTTCAGGATTGAGCATGCTCAGCACCTGCACCCTGATGATATTCCAAGGTTTGCTTCACTAGGTGTAGTGCCAGCGATGCAGGCCATTCATATGTCGTCAGACAGGCCGTGGGCCATCGATCGCTTAGGTGAAAAGCGAATTAAGGAAGGCGCTTATGTCTGGCAGAAGTTGCTGCAGTCGGGAGCCAGAATTGTTAATGGCACAGACGTGCCTGTGGAGCCTATCAACCCCATTGCCAGCTTTTATGCGAGCGTAAGCCGTAAAACACTTGAGGGGACACCCGAAGACGGGTATGAGCCGGAGCAAAAAATGACGCGCGAGCAGGCTCTAAGATCTTATACTCTGGATGCTGCGTATGGGGCCTTTGAAGAGGACATTAAAGGCTCAATCGAGCCGGATAAACTTGCTGATTTTACGATCTTTTCTCAGGATATAATGACTGTACCCGAAGATAAGCTTTTGCAAACCAAGGTTAAAATGACTATTGTCGGGGGGAAGGTTGTCTATAACGGCTTGTAGCTTATTAAAATATTTATCATATTGAAAAACAAGCTTAAACAAATATATTGTCATGCAAATAGTAAACAAAGTTCTGATTCTACTTTTGGCTACAGCATCTGTTTTCACAGTATCCTGTAACCAAAAAACCGCTGACGAGTCTGATACGGCATCTGATACAGCTAAAGTGGCAACTGAGGTTGAAGAAAAGCCGGTAATAGCCAGCCCGAGAAAGCAGGCGGCTGGCCAAATTGGTGATGTCAATGTAGTGATAGATTATGGATCACCAGGGGTGAAGGGTAGGAAAATATGGGGCGGCCTCGAGAGTTATGGAGCGGTTTGGCGCGCAGGTGCAAATGAAACCACTTCCATAGAATTCAGCCAGGACGTGACAATCGGGGATAAAACAGTCCCTGCCGGTAAATATGGGTTTTATATTATTCCTAAGGAAAACGAAAATTGGGTAGCAGTTATTAACACCGACTGGAACAGGGAGAAACATGGTGCATGGGGTGCATATAACTATACACCTGACCATGACATAGTACGCGTGGAAGTGTCACCGGAATGGGTGGAAGAGAGTGAGGAGCGGCTGAAATATGTCGTGAGTGAAAATGCGATACATTTTGCCTGGGAGAAAGTACGGTTAACCATTCCCGTGGAGCCAACGGAGCAATAGTAAAGATTCATTGATGAATATTACGCAACCAACCTTGCTGATTGATGAGCGGAAGTGCCGGAGCAACATCGCTCGTATGTGTGAAAAGGCCCGTAGGAATGACCTCATTTTCAGACCGCATTTTAAAACCCACCAGTCCAAAAAGGTGGGAGAATGGTTCAGACAGGAGGGTGTGGAGGCTATTACGGTTTCTTCTTTAGGCATGGCAACATATTTTGCCGAAGCAGGATGGAAGGAAATCACGGTGGCGTTTCCTGTCAACTTACTACAAATAGATGTTATCAATGCTTTGGCCAGCCATGCAACTGTCAATCTTTTAGCCGATGATCGTGATGTTATCGTTGAGTTGGATAGTATGCTGACGTATAAAGTTCATTTGTTTATTGAAATAGATTCCGGAGGTGGCCGAACCGGTATTCCACACAGTGATCTTAAGCGTATCTCCTCAATGGTGGCTACTGTCACCGCTGCTGATAATATCAACCTAAAGGGTTTTTATACGCATGCCGGTCATTCATATGATGCGCGTTCGAAAGATGATATAAGAAAGGTGTTCAGTCGTACCGTACAGTGTATGCAGGAGGTGCGACAGTGGGCAGAGAGCAATGATTTGAATGTGGAGTTCTGTATGGGTGATACTCCGGGTTGCAGTGTGGGAGAGCGCTTTGACGAGATAGATGCTATTAGTCCTGGTAATTTTGTTTTCTACGATGTAATGCAAACAATAATAGGATCTTGCGCTGATGACCAAATTGCTGTAGCTATGGCTTGTCCTGTTGTATCCAAAAATGCTGGCAGCAATGATGTTTGTATATATGGGGGTGCGGTACATTTTTCAAAAGACAGCATAGAGGACGGGCAGAAGAAGATCTTCGGTATGGTAGTGAGGTTGGGATCTAATGGTTGGAGTGAACCACTGGAGGGATGTTTTGTGAAGAGCCTTTCCCAGGAGCATGGTATTGTACACCTCTCTGCAGAAGAGTTTGAGCAGACAAAAATAGGAGATGTTTTGGGGGTATTGCCTGTGCATTCATGCCTTACAGCGGAGGCGATGGGAGTTTACAGGAATTTTAACGGGGAGTTGATTGATCATTATGCACAAAAAAACCGGGATTAACCCGGTTCGTTATATTACCTGAGGTATTTTTGAGCCCTTTGCTTAAGCCTTTCTCTATCTGAAGTAATAGACGGGTCACTGAAGATCTTGGATGATAATTCACCGATCACACCTTTTTTATATCCAAGGCGAGAAGCTACATCCTCACAAAAAACTATCTCACTTTTAAATACCTGGCCATCTACTTTCATCAGTTGCACAACGTGATATAAGTGTTCAAATTTTTGATCGTCTGTCAATGTTCCCAAATCTCCGATAGGTCTTCCGGGATTCTTAAGCATATCATCAATCTCATCTTTAGATATACCGTTAGATTGTCCTATCATATGTATAAGTTTGGCTTCCTTTTCTGCAACCTTATTATCACTAGCAGCCAACTGTATAAGTACATTTAATTGTTCCTTAATCATCTTGAGAATAGATTAGTAGTATTTAGTAGTTTATAATTTATGATTTAATGCTAAGTTATTATTTACGTTCATCCAATATAGTCAAAAAAATAATTAAATATTATACCGGACATAAAAAAGAGGCGCTATTAAACACATTTTACGGGGTTCCCTTATTTCATTATTCACATCCCCGAGCCGGATTCAGTCTTTTGAATAAAATACGGTATTTATACAACCATTGTTCGGTTTTTGTTAGCAGTTTTTATGTTGCGATTGGCTATCTTAGCTGCGTTTTCTTTTAAAAACTTTGTAAAAGTTGAACTGTTTTGCATACTCATGCAACCCTTTTGTACTGCAAATGTCTTTAGGGTGAGTTTAAAAATGAGAAAATATGAAAAGTGTAAAATTTGTAATAGCCACTTTGTTTTTTGCCCTTGTTTTTAACGGTGTTAGGGCCCAGGAGGTAGAAGAGAGGAATGTTGGGGCATTTCATGAGATACGTACAGGGCAAGCAATTGATGTATACCTGAAGCCGGGCACCAGGGAAAGTGTAAGGGTGGAGGCAAAGGGAATATCTTTAAGAGATGTGCTCACTGAAGTTAGTGGAGGGCGACTAAAGATCCATCTCGACCATGGCAGGCATAGTAGCCATAGTGTAAAAGTATATGTGACATTTGTGAAACTCGACCATATTTCGGCCAGCTCTGCTTCGGGTGTTTTTACCGAAGGCACAATAAAGGGTGATCGGCTGGAAATAAATGTTTCAAGTGCAGCGGACGTGGAGGTTACCGCTGAGATGAATGAAATAAATGTATCCGTATCCAGCTCGGGAGATCTTGAACTCAAGGGACGTACTAAATACCTGGAGATAAGCGCCAGCAGCGCCGGAGGGGTAGATGCGTTTGACCTTGCGGCAGACAACGTAAGAGTGCGGGCCAGTAGCGCAGGCAGTGCAAAAGTTACAGTCAATAAGGAAATTGATGCGCATGCCAGTAGTGGTGGCAGCATCAGGTACCGCGGCAGCCCTGAGCGGTCGCAGACCGATAGTAGCAGCGGAGGATCCGTGAGAAAATCGAATTGATAAAGAGACCCGGCTAAATTAGTCGGGTTTTTATTTATATATTGTATGATCTTTTCATACGTTCCTCCTGCAGGTTCAACTCCCAATTGATCACTGCCTGATTGAAGTGCTTGAGATAAGAGGCATCTACGGACTTAGTGACTGCTTTTCTCAAATTCCAACTGGTTCGCTTCAGTGAAAAGTTAATCATAAGTTTAATTTTTTTGTTTTTTACGAAGGAATAGAATTAAGGTTCTGTTTTTCTTTTTTTTTTAAAAGACATCCTTAGACAGACATAGGTTGCTACAACGCTAAAAATATTGAAATATTATGTGCTTCGGGTTGATCCTCATCTGTCCGAAGCAGGCTTGCATGCCACCTGGAGAGAGAGGGGATCAATAGAAAAATTGATGATATTTTTCACAGGATAGGGATCTCCGTCCAGATGGATAAATTTTTCATCCGAATCATTTGAAATTTTTATCAAAGCTTCCTTTCCCTGCCAGCACTGGTAGTATTTGGAGTTTTTCAACCGGCCGGTAAATAACCTGTATATCAGTATCGGGTAATACCAAAAAGGAAAGTCTCTCAATATGCAAATGTCCATAAGGCCATCAGCAATACGGGCGGTGGGAGCTATATGAGCATTATTGCCAAATTGAGAGGAGTTCGCTATGGAAACGAGGAACGAGGCATTTTCAATTTTTTGTTCACCATCAATGGTCAGTTGATAATCAGTGCATCGAAACTGCCTGATCTCGCGAAGGGCAATCATGGCATATGATATAAAGCCCCGCTTCTTTGAAGAGGCAAAGGACTGGGCGATGTGTGCATCAAAACCCACCCCGGCAACATTGAGAAAAATATCACTATCCAGTTTTATGGTGTCGATCACCATCATATGCTGTTCGTTGAGTAGCTGAATAGCTTTTTTCTGATTGAGGGGGATGCCTAAGTGCCGGGCCAGGCCATTGCCCGACCCACAGGGTATGATCCCTAAAACAGCTTTTGAATGGAGTAGGGGGCGTGCAATTTCATTAATAGTTCCGTCACCTCCGGTAGCCACTATCAGATCATATTTTTCTTTTCCTGCATTGCTCAATTCTCTGGCTTCCCCTGCATATTGTGTGAAAATCACATCCCATTCAAATATTGTGGGGTCCAGGTACTTATTCAATAAGGCCGGAATATGATCCTTACCCTTCGTACCGGAGTGTGGATTAACAATGAACAGCGCTGATCTTTTCTTTCTTTCAGCCATCATCTGTTGTTAAAATCATGGTATAATGTCTGCATGTAGGCTTTGCTTTTATCCAGGTCTGCCTCCCCTGTTATTCCTTTCTTTGTCAGGTACCGCTGGCCTATATTATCATAAACTATATGCTTTCCAGGGGCTGTGAAGCCAAACCCATTGTTATAGATATACACTGCAAAACCTTCTTTGTCAGTCTTTAACACGTTCTGGCTAAACTTAAATTTATTGTTGTTCTTACCCAATTGACCCAATATGGTGTTGGCAATATCGGTTTGACTGGTAAATGAATTGATCACCGTATCTGCCTTTGCCAGTGCTCCACCAGTCCATATCATAGGTATCTTGAACCTGTTCGGATTAGTAACCCCTTTATTATCAGGTAAAGCATGTCCATGGTCAGCAGTAATTACTACTAAAGTATTTTTCCACCATGCACTGGCTTTAGCCTGGTCGAAAAACTTGCCAAGGGCTCTGTCTGTATAATGTGCCGAATTCAAAAACATGGATTTATCATCGTCACCTTCTATCACAGTCTCCATCGGCACATCAAAAGGCTCGTGGCTGCTAAGACTAAGCATCACTTTGAAAAATGGCGTTTTAGCTTCATTTGATTCTTGTAAAAATCTTTCAAACACATACTCATCATGTACCCCCCATTTTGAGTTGTTCAGGTTGGCAGGGAAATGTTCACTATGCGTGATGTTGTCAAATTGGGCATTGCTGAGGTAAGACCTGAAATTAGCAAAATCAATGTTGCCTCCATAGGTAAAAGATGTATAATACCCCATTTCCCTGAATTCTCTGTTCAGGAAAGGCAGGCTTTGTGTCTTTTTCGGATACTTGATAATTGAAGACAGGGGTTGTGCGGGATAGCCACTTAAAATAGACACTATGCCCTTGTCAGTGCGGTCTCCCGAGGCATACATGTTGGTAAAAAGCATGCCTTCTTCTGCTAGCTTGCTGAGGTTCGGAGCCACACCGGGAATACCTCCCAGAGGCTCCAGAAACTGGTAAGTATAACTTTCCAAAATGATAATGATCACATTGGGCTGGTCGGTGTTCAGGACTTTTTCAGTAGGTCCATCCGAGGCATACAATTCATTAAAATATTTCTCGGTTTTCGACTTTTCCAGAAAATTGCCCGGATATTTGAGCCTCCCGGCCTTCCTTAGGGCATAGCCGGTATTCCAAATGGCATTAATAGCAGCATGATTGGCATAGATATTTGTAGGATGGAAATATACCACACCTGTATTAATAGGAGCCACACCGACTGTGCCCCGTATGGGAGCGATCATTAATGCTGTGAGCACTAACATAACAGCGGATGTACGCCAGTCCGTCATTTCCAAACCGTTCACTTTGTCGATAACCAGCTTTTTAAAAAGCATTACAAAAGCAGCCAGAAAAATGGCCCATAACATTAGAAGTCGTACCACAGCGCTGGTTTCTATAGCTATTGGTGTGCCTTCTCCAATATAAAGTAATGGTGTTGCATCCAGCCTAAAGCCCCAGTGGCTGTATATTTCGAGGTCAACAATAACGAGGAGCAAGCTGATGATCAGGAGAATAACAGTATAAACCCAAAGTAGATTTTTTAGCACAGCAGCACGAAAGTAAACAGTCGAAACGATCAGTAAACCAGGGATGAGAAGAAAATACCCCATCACAGAAAGATCAAGCCTAAACCCGTGAACTATGGATAGAAGGGTGTCGGTAACTGCTAACTCTAATGTTTTGTCTGCATGATAAACCAAAAAGATCAGTCTGGCCGAAACAAAAAAAGTTAACCAGAACAAACAGTATCGTACGAAGATATTAATTCGTTCTTTCATTTATTAAGGGGTTTAGCAACTCGTTAAGCGCGAATAAAGCTTAGAATGCATATCCATCAGCAATCTAAAGCTTGCAAAGATAAGACTAATTTAATTCTACACAGGATTAATCAAAAAGTGACTAAAATAATTCCGATGAGTGGTTTTTTGTTTTATTTGTGGTATATGGATGGATATAATTATAGATGCAGGAATCAATCGCTGATTACACCAGCTTTTATCAAGGGGCTTGTCCGGCCTTTAATGAAGGCGATCCCAGAGGGGGTGCCTGCTAACTTTATAAGTATATTATCACATTTCTCCGTTTACCTGGCGCTTTATCTGTCTTATTCGGGTGGAAGTGCTAAAGCCGGTTCGCTGCTCATTCCCTCCTTGATACTACTTCACCTTATTGCAGACAAGATGGACGGGATCAGAGCGAGAAATACTGGTACAGACTCACCGTTAGGTGAGTTGATCGATCATTTTTTTGAGGTATTTAATGCCGGAGCTATCATTTTTATTGCCTTTCACTGGTTTGGGTTTGCTCACTTATGGATACTGATAGTGGCAGTCAGTTCGACTTTGTTGGTTTCAATGGCTAAATTTTATGAGCAGTATAAAAATAATATTCGCATCATTGATGAGCTGGGGCTATTCGAACTGAAAATATTATTGATGACCGCCATACTGTTTTCTTATTTCCCGCAGGTTTATGAATTCCTTCACCTTAATGTTGCAAAGGGATATTCAATAATAGAAAGTGTATTCATGATAGCCATTTTGGGTGGACTGCTGAGTTTTGTACGTACTTTTCAACGAATAAGTCATGCGACCTATGGCTTTTGGCTGTTTATTTTTCTGCTGTTAGTGGTTTTAGCAACCAGCGTTTTGGTATTTGATGTAGCTTTAGCCAGCATTGTGATACTGTTGTACGGAGGATTGTACATTGGCAATTTGCTTATAGGACAGTTGATAGATGGCGCTGAAAGAAGCCCCGGCTTATTTACGCCTCTTTTTCTGATCATCCACCTGGCTACCGGTTATTTCAATCCGCAGAACACATTTCTAATACTGGTTATTTATCTTTTAGTGAATTTGTTATTAGCTATTTTCAGGGGTTTCAGAGCACTTAAGGGCCACTGGCAATGGTGGCTTCAGGACTAACTTGTCACTGATTCCTGTCAGTTTACCGGATCATAATCCTTCCCGAATGGTTAACACCCTCACTGGTAAGAGAGAATAAATACAACCCGGCCTTTAAATGAGCAATTGAGATCGATTCGCGCTCTGACACAAGTTCGTACTCAAGTACTATCTGTCCATTGGTGTTCATGAGCTTGAAAAAAGCAGGCTCTCCGGAAAAATCTTTGGTAAAGACGTTCAGATCCTCACTGCGATCAACAGGATTCGGAAAGGTTAATACGGGTAGTTCGGTAAGAAAATACACTGCCACCGGTTCACTTGTAATTTCAGCGCCATTGTCAAACAAGATCCTGGCCCTATACGTGTTCAACCCCTGGAAAGGGCTTTTGTCTGAATAAACTATGGTAGAAGCCTGAGGATCATCAATCGTATGAATAATGACGTAATTACCATCAAATTCCCGTTCAAAAATAACCTTTGTAATGCCATATGTAGTGCCTAAAGCTAAAGTCAGGTCCACTACTTCGTTTACCAGGTTTTCGATGGCATAAAAGGTGGATAAATAACAGTCAACACCCTGAAAGGCATAATTGAAAGTCAGACTTCGCAGGCCGCTTTTGCCGCCGTTAAATTGCGGAGCAACAGTGTAAAGAACGGCAGGATGTTCCTTTTTATCGAGAATAACAGCGGTATCCTGCGTTTCAAGCATTGGTACCAGGTATTTATTACCCAGAGTATATAGAATATAGGAGTCTGTATTTTCCAGGTTATTCCAGTTCAGCATCACCGAATCCTGGCAGTTGAACCCTACAGTGGGCCTTAAAGGGCGGGAGATAGTGAACACATCAGTCAGGAACTCGTTGTCTCCAATAGTCATTTTGGCGATAGCAGTAGTGTGTATATCCGGTGCTGACCAGCTCAGGTATCCATTTGAAAGATCAACGTCATTGTTAATGGCTTGCCAGGTTGAGCCGTTGTCGAGACTATATTCGAGCGTTCCGGTTGCATCACCAAAGGCACTTTCCCATCTGAAGATTGAAGTTTTTTCACCATTGAAAGGCACGTTGTCGCTTCCTGTAGGGAAGGTCCAAAGAAAGTCATTTTGGGTCTCCCACTGATATGCTACAAAGTACTTTTGCGGGCTTAGAGGGATGGCATGACCATTGACGGTCACCTGGTAAATGCCCGCCTCAGGGTTATCGATAGTTATTTGTTCAATATTGTTCAGTCTGTCTGCTTTCCGTTGTGGTAATTGTATCAGAGAGTCTTTATGCGGATAGCTGTTGAGCACCCAGGGGAGCCATACCGACCCTCCACTTTCATGCTGAGCGCTAAGATCAAGATCATTGACCAGAGCAGTCGATGCGTTGACAGTAGTAGCGGGGTCATTCCATGCGAGTGTTATTTTTAAGTGCCTCGCATTAGCCGGTACGGTGACGTCAATTATTTGAGATTCTCCATGGTCAATGGTGCCGGTTGCATGTCGTGTGGAATTAATAGTTTTGAGGGCTCTATATGCATTTACACTACCATATCCGGAAAGAAAATCAATGCCAGTGGGGCCGGCATCGTCAGCGGTATTGATCAATATTGTCTTTAAAAGTGTGGCATCAGGTAATTTGCCACCATTCTTTTGCCGGTATGCATCCTGGAGAATAACCGACAAGCCGGAAACCAATGCCGCAGAGGAGGAGGAGCCTGCGGTGCTATAAGCGACTACCTCTGGCTTTACACGTCCATCATAAGCAGGTCCTTTCGATACAAACGGATCAAGCCGGTTGAGGGTATCAATGGCTCCGACTGTAAGTATATTTTTGGCCATTTTAAAGTTGCCGGTCAGGTTAGCAAAGCCCTCTACGTCTTTATAGGTGCCCATAGTATCGGTACCCTTTCCGTTATTTCCTACTGAAAAGACGTGCAGTAATTTGGGGTTGTCATTGGTGTTTTTATCATAAGCCTCAGCAAATGCACCATAAAAATTTTCGATGATCGTACCGTAAGAGTGATTCTGGATGGTAATGTCAGAACTGCTAAAGTAGCTATCATTGTCAGGAAATAATACTTCAAAGTTGGATGAGGACAATAGGGCTCCCCATGCAGGTCCCCGGCTGTTGGGTGAAGTGTTGCCACCACCAGCAGCGATAGTCGCCATTTCCGTAGCATGGCGAGACGTAGTTTCACCGCTAATGTCAGAGGATAATACACGGCCTTTAAAGTCTATGTCAGTTTCATCAAATCTTTGTTCCTTGACAGACATTGTTAATCCATCTCCGTTCAACTCAGGGGCAACATGCTGCAGCAAATTGATCTTGTTGACGTTGAGGTTCATATCAAGCACAAGGCTTTCTTCATGAGGTACGCCTGAAAACAGGTCTATGTAGATCACCTGATCAGAGGGTAATAGCTTGTCGGCTATAACCTGATGAGACGATTCAATAACCATTGTGTTGGTAGCAAGGTGACTATTGATCACTTTTATTGGAGCGGAGATTTTCTTCTTAAAATCATCAATATCCAGCACCTTTAATATATATAGCTTTTTATCATCTGCTTCCAAAGGTTGTTTTGCAGCCGCAAGCGCGGGAGATAACTTCCATAAGTCGTTGGTAAGGTAGACAGCGCTAAATGAGTTCATTATTTTTGTCTGACCGGCAGATCCACTTAGATAAATGATGTAGTTTTCTTCATCAAGCTTGCGAACAATATGGATGGTCTTACTTCTATAAAGCTCATTTTTTGTGTTGCTATCAACCGTGACCAGCAGGAATGGACTATCTGTGTTTGCTGCCTCACCCGGAGAGCCTCTTTTTATAAATTGTTTCCAATCTGACTCTGCCTTTTGT
The DNA here is from genome assembly GCF_000331535.1 of Fulvivirga imtechensis AK7. Classification (GTDB taxonomy): domain Bacteria; phylum Bacteroidota; class Bacteroidia; order Cytophagales; family Cyclobacteriaceae; genus Fulvivirga; species Fulvivirga imtechensis. The sequence goes on from NZ_AMZN01000004.1 coordinate 71,954, forward strand.
TGACCAAAGCTTAAGGATCCAACTAACAACAATAAAAGAGTGACCAGGGGTTTATTCATTTAATCTAGGTTTTCTTCATCTCTGATCAACGAGGATCACAAAATAATCTTATGCGCTGGTTGAGATGTAGTAAACAATATTACGCACTCCGGGGTAAATGGCAAAATATCCTGCGACAGGTGTCAGTAGAAATAAATTAAATTATTTCATGTTATTGTTATGAATATTTGCGGCCGATTTTGCGAAGTACTATATTGCCATCGTTTTTAATTATTTATTCGTAGCGAAGTGAAAAAATTCTTTTTTGGCAGAGAACAAGTCTGTCAAATACTGATGGTGTTAACCTTTCTATCTCTGGCGGCTTGTAGTTCCAGCTTATATGAAGTTGTTGATCATTATCCGGAGGAGACAATTCAATATCCTCAAAGTCAAAAGAAATTCATTATTCTTAATCAAAAGTTTCTAAATGATACTCGCGCAGCAACTTTTGTGAAGTTGCTGAATAAAAGGAAATGGTTGCTCCTGGATGAAGCACTGAGCTCTATGGATGACCCGGAGGAAAAAATATTTGTGCAATCCATATCATTGTTGCTTCAGAAAGATTATCAAGAGGCATATATGAAGCTAAATACATTGCCAGATTCTGACTTTGGTTGCCAGGTAGGTATTTTAAAAGCGGACTGCTTGTATGAATTGAAAGATCATACTGTGAGCTACCAACACCTTTACCAGCGAGCCATGGACTGTGCTGATGATCCTACTGTTAAATTCATTGCCAATACCCGATATAGATTTGTGAAATATGCTTATTAGAAATACCCTGTTAATATTCATTTCGCTGTTGATCTGGTCATGCACATCTACAAAGATGATCCAGGATGGATTAACACGAAGGTCCTCAAGTCTGGCGTATTTGCATGAAACGCCAATCACTAAAAAGCGTAGTAGCTTTACTATGTCGGTGGATGTAACTGCTGACTACGAATTGAATAAAAAAAGCCAGCTTACAAAGGTGAAGAGTTCTGTGCTGCCGCTGTTAATTTTCAATCAATGGAAAACGGATTTTAACTATACTCTGGGTAAGTCGGAAATAGAAGAAGACATAACTGATTTCCTAAAAAACAGCTTGGTTATGGCTAACAAGCGGAGTGGATTCCTTGAGACAGATACGAGCAATCTGGCGAAGTTTTCATTGACAGTCAATATTGATAGTGTCTATGCCAGAGGTCCTTACCTGTCGCACGGTGTTTTTGTCTATTTTCTTATAGCATACAGTTATGCGCAGAGTGAATATGCGGGGCCGGGGGAGGCTTATTCTCGGTTAAGCTATCAGTTGAAAGAGGGAGACAAGGTCTTGCTGGAGAATGCTGTGGAACGTAAAATGTCTTCACAGCCTCTGAATCATCAGGTTTCCAACTTAGAGAAACTGAGAGATAATTACACGACCAACCTGGTTGAATCTCTGTCATTGACATTGAAAGAAAACATAGATAGTATCATTAAAAGTATAAATCGATATATATCGGCTCATCATGATGCCTCACTGAGTGAGTTATCCCCTGAATCGGTAGCAGAGCTATCGAAACTTGACGAACCAAAGGCGGATATAATAATCTATCGCAGGAAAAAGAAAGAACGCAATCCTGAGATACCAATTCTAGCAAAACTGAACGGAAAGGATATTATTCGTATTAACTCAAATGAATACAAAAAGATCAAATTACCTTCTGCTGCCACTACTATCTGTGCAGGATCTTCCTGCGTCACCTTCAATCCCTCTTTGCAAGAAATTAATTACCTTGAATGTGGTTTCTCAAAAGGAGATCGGCAAGAGCAAATAGAGATAGTGAAACAGAAAGTGGGTAAATTTTATGTTGACAAAATAAATAATTTGAACGCGGGTAGATAAATAACCCTGAGGTCAAATTATAGCCAATTCTGTAAAGCTACTAAATGTACTTATCTGTTTTTTTAACTAAGTACGTTAAGGTCAAGGCTTGTGAAAAATGCCAAAAAGCGGAGCGTACTGGGGTACGTGAGCATTTTTGGGACGAGCATAACACAGACATTGGCATTTTCTTAGAGCTACTATTTAGGGGTTGCTTTCATGCCGCTAGTGCCTGCTTTTCTATGAATTCCAAAAATTAATGTTTAAACACTGAAACATTTAACAAGTGTGTTCGTTAAGCTCAAAAAGAAATCAATGTTTAAACATCATTTATCTATGTCAGATAACAAACTATTTTCAACTTATCAACTCGGTAAGCTTCAGTTGAAGAACCGGATAGTTATGGCGCCCATGACACGCTCAAGAGCAAAAGACAACACGCCCGACGAAATAGTAGCTACCTACTACAGTCAGCGGGCCAGCGCTGGCCTGATCATTACAGAGGGTACATCACCATCACCCAACGGACTCGGGTATCCCAGAATACCAGGTATTTTCAATGAAGCACAAATCAAAGGATGGAAGCTGGTGACTGGGGCGGTACACAAAGAGGGCGGAAAGATATTTGTTCAGCTTATGCATACGGGCAGGGTAGGGCATCAACTCAATTTGCCGGAGGGAGCGGAAGTGGTAGGTCCTTCCGCTAAAGTACTTTCAGGGGAAATGTATACCGATCAGGAAGGTCCAAAGTCTTACACTCCGGCAAGGAAAATGACCACGCAGGATATCCTGCAGGCCGTTAATGAATTTGCACAAGCAGCCAAAAACGCGATAGAAGCAGGGTTCGATGGTGTGGAGATCCATGGCGCCAACGGGTATCTTATCGAACAGTTTATCAATCCCAACGTCAATGATCGTGACGATGAGTATGGTGGGTCGATCGAAAACAGGTCAAAGTTCCTGCTTGAGGTGACTCAGGCAGTATCGCAAGCCATTGGTGCAGATAAAGTTGGAGTTCGTTTATCACCTTATGGTGTTTTTAATGATACCGGTGCATTTGCCGATGTGGATGAAACCTATGTTTACATAGCGGGAAAATTGAGTGACCTTGATATCACTTACATCCATATTGTCGACCATTCGTCAATGGGGGCTCCGGAGGTTTCCAGTGCCCTCAAGCAAAGATTGAGAGACGCGTTCAAAGGTACCTATGTTCTCAGCGGAGGCTATGATAGAGAAAGGGCCGAGCTTGATTTGCAGGAAGAAAGAGGTGATCTGGTGGCATTCGGACGTCCATTCATTGCTAATCCTGATTTTGTAAAGCGTTTGGAAACTCAGGCAGCACTAAGCGAACCCGACCCGGGCACTTTCTATACCCCCGGAGAAGCCGGATACATTGACTACCCTGCTTTGGATGCCATTTTATCAGAACAGGCGAAATGAAATCCAATGTAGATGTTATCAAAGACCTGTATGCGAATTTTGCCAGCGGGGACATGGACAGGATCAGAAGCCTGTTGTCAGAAAACATCGTGTGGACCCAGATGCGGGGCTTTCCCGGAGGGGGGAGGCATATTGGTGTAGATAAGGTTTTTGAAAAGGTCTTTCAAAAATTCGACAGGGAGTGGACTGATTGGCAAGCAGTAGTAACGGACTACCTGGACGCGGGAGATGCTGTTATTGCTATTGGGTTCTACGAAGGAACCTTTAGTCTTACTTCAAAGTCTTTTAGGGCTGAGTTTGCACATCACTATCAATTGAACGATGGAAAGGTGATCCTGTTTCAACAATACACTGATACATTTATTATACAGGAAGTGATGAAAACTTAACCAGATCATTATGAATGGTCTGAATAGAGCCGTTCTGTGAATTGAGGGAATTCACAGAACGGCTTTTCTGTTTAAAAGTCATTTTTGCAAACGATTGCGGTTAAATTTTATTGCTAATTGTCGCTATTTGGTGTGATTTTAATCGAAAATGGGTAATAAAACACCTTGATTTTGGCTGATACAATATTTAGATAGAAAAATATAGGGTCATTTTGACCCATGTGTGTAAATTTTTACTACTTTTACATCTCTAATTAAAACTTACATTAGCAACCACTATGGCACAATTACGATTTAAAGCCCTTGAACTTGCAAATAACAGACCCAGAATCAGGGTCGATGTACAAGGTAAAATCTCAGATTTCTTTCGTCAGGATGTTTTTGGTTTAAAAGAAATGCAAGCCATTCTCTCTCCTGAAGCCTTTAAAAAGATAAAACAAGCTATTGATGAAGGATCAAAGGTAGATGCTGAAACCGCTGATGCCGTTGCTTCAGCCGCCAAAACATGGGCTCTTGGCAAAGGAGCTACGCACTTTACCCACTGGTTTCAACCATTGACAGGCTCTACTGCAGAGAAACACGATACTTTTTTTGATGCCATGACAGGAATGGAAAGATTTAAGGGTAGTGCTCTGGTTCAGCAGGAGCCCGATGCATCTTCGTTCCCTAGTGGTGGTATCAGAAGCACTTTCGAAGCCAGGGGTTACACGGCATGGGACCCATCATCTCCTATGTTTATTTATGGTGTAACACTTTGCATTCCTACCGTATTTGTGTCATACAATGGAGAGGCGCTTGATAACAAGGCTCCTTTATTAAAAGCCGTTGAAGCTGTTGATAAGGCAGCTACCCAGGTGTGTCAGATGTTTGACAGAAAAGTGACAAGAGTAAAAGCATCACTTGGTTGTGAGCAGGAATATTTTGTAATTGACAAAGCCCTTTACGCCAGCCGCCCCGACCTTGTGATGGCCGGCAGGACCGTGTTTGGTCATAACCCAGCAAGAGGTCAGCAGCTTGATGACCATTATTTTGGTTCTATTCCCCCAAGGATCTATGATTTTATGAAGGAATTTGAAATAGAGGCGCTGAAGCTTGGGATACCTGTAAGTACCCGTCACAATGAAGTGGCTCCTTCTCAGTTTGAAGTGGCTCCTCTTTTTGAAGATATTAACGTGGCTTCCGATCACAATCAGTTGCTAATGGATATCATGTCTAAAGTTGCTGAAAGGCACAGCCTGAAAGTTCTTTTCCATGAAAAACCATTTGCAGGGCTGAATGGAACAGGCAAGCATAACAACTGGTCATTGATAACTGATACAGGTGTAAATCTTTTTCAGCCCAGCACCAGCGCAAGAGAAAACCTGCTGTTCCTGATATTTTTCGTGAATACTATTAAAGCTGTGTATGAACATGCTGATCTACTTCGCGGTAGTGTGGCTTCTGCCGGTAACGACCACAGGCTGGGAGCAAATGAAGCGCCTCCTGCGATCATGTCGGTATTTATTGGTTCTCAGCTTACTGCTGTACTTGATGAATTAGAGAAAAAAGGTAACATCAAGGTGGAGAAGGGCGACAATATGTATATGAAGCTGGGTATTGACAAAATACCTTCTATTATACAGGATAACACAGACCGTAACAGAACATCTCCATTTGCTTTCACAGGAAATAAGTTTGAGTTCAGGGCAGTAGGCGGCAGCGAAAACTCTGCATCTTCCATGACCGTGTTGAACCTCATAGTAGCTGACCAGCTTACGCAGTTCTATGATGCAGTGCAAAAGGAAATGAAAAAAGGAGCGGAGAAGCGAATGGCCATCGTGAGTATCCTTAGAAAATATATTAAGGAATCTAAAGCCATACGTTTCGAAGGTGACGGATATTCTGACGGGTGGAAAAATGAAGCTGAAAAAAGGGGCTTATCTAACATCAGCGACACCCCAAGAGCCCTGGATGCATACCTTTCGAAAAAATCCAGAGAGATATTTGTAAAACATCAGGTACTAACGGACCGGGAGCTAGAAGCAAGAAATGAGATCCGTTGGGAGAGCTATATCATGAAAATACAGATAGAGTCCCGCGTAATGGGTGATCTTGCGCTTAACCATATAGTGCCAACGGCCATTGCTTATCAGAATAAACTGATTGAAAACGCAAATGGTCTGAAAGGACTGAACATCAACAATAAGGAAGTGGTGAAGACGATAGAAACCATTTCCGGGTATATCGAAACACTAAAGAGAGAGGTATACAATATGACCGAGGAACGTAAACGACTTAATAAGCTTACAGACTCCAGAGAGAAGGCTATCGGTTATTGTGATGACGTGAAGGGTAAATACTTTGACAAAATCCGTTACGCGGTAGACAAGCTGGAACTAATGGTTGATGACGAGGACTGGCCTTTGGTGAAATATCGTGAAATGCTGTTTTTGAGATAAGAAGCAGACCAAGTGTATTCAAAAAAGCGGATGGGAATTATTTCATCCGCTTTTTTCGTTCTTAGCATAATAATTGCGATATGATGGCTATGAACCTGTTAAAAGTAATACTAAAAGATAAGTTGTTCTATGTAGTGTTGGCTGTGATTTTTATCGTAAGCAGTGCGATGCAGGCTAATCGCAATAATAATAGCGACCTGCTAGAGGCTTATTACTATCCAAACGATACTATTGTTAGCGAGTCAGGTTCTCAAGGTGCAACACTTCGGGATAGCCTCGTGGCTTATGCCATGACATTGCAAGGGAAGCCTTATAAATATGCGGGGAAGGGCCCGAGTGTATTCGACTGCTCAGGTTTTACATGCTATGTATACAGCAATTTTAATATTCAACTGCCTGCTTCTTCTGCACTGCAGGCAAAACATGGAGAATTTGAAAATACCGAGGACGTACAAAAAGGCGATCTTCTTATTTTTAAGAGTCCGGCCAACGGTGTAAACAGGGTGGGGCATGTTGGAATGGTAGTTTCCAATGAAAACGGGAAAATTCAGTTCATTCATAGCTCAACAGGCCGTGGTGTTGTGATAGACAGCCTTGACCACCGGCACTATAAAGCGCGGTATATGGGAGCCAGGAAGGTGCTGGCAGATTAAGAAATAACGCTCTTTTCCTTTTGCAGGATCCTTTTTAGGTGCTCCTGATCATAGCTGTAAACATCTTTTCTGAAATTGATCCTTCCATTTTCATCTACCCAGCATGATAAATAGACAATATGGACCGGCATTTGGTGTCTTAACACAGCGGTAGAGGTTTTTTCTTCTTTTATGCGCTTCAAAACCTTTTCTTTATCCCAATCAAGAAGGTACAATGCAAGGTCTATGGGTTTTTCGAGTCTGATGCATCCATGGCTAAAAGTACGATCTGCCCGGTCAAAAAGGTGACCGGTGGGAGTATCGTGCAAATAGATAGCCTCATTGTTGGGCATCATAAATTTGATCCTGCCAAGTGCGTTGGCAGGGCCGGGGTCCTCTACCAGTCTGTATTTCCAATTCGTGCTATCCACTTCATCCCAATCTATTTTTTTTATTTCCTTTTCGTCCAGAGGCTTTGCATTGGCATGCCAACTGTCGTACAATTTAAGATTTCTTTTGTTGAGGTATTCGTTTGGCGCTTCCCGCATGGCTGGTAGCATTTCTTTTACAGCAATACTTTTCGGTACAGTCCACGTGGGATTAAAATCTATATACTCGAGGGTATCGCTAAATACCGGTGTGCGGTTATACTCTGTGCCTATAATGACCTTCATTTTCATTTCTACGTCACCTTTATTAATCACCTTTAGCTCATAGGCGGGTATGTTGATAAGTATATATTGATCTCCAAAGCCTTCACCCTGAAACCAGCGCAAACGTTCCATATTGGTCTCGATCTTTTCTATCCAATAAGACCGGGGGTGATTTAAAAGCTCTCTTGTAACTTTGTCTATCAGGCCTGTGGCGGTGAGGCCGTTCATTTCCTGAAAGTCATTCATCGCTTTTTGCATTTGGTCATTATAGGAAGTCGAATCTTTCATATCAGGATCCAGATTTTTCCAAAAGCTCAATCTGACCTTTGCGTGTTTTACACCTTCACCTTTGTCACCGGGTTTTAGGTTTTGCTCTACCTGTGGTACTTCCTTTTTTTCTGTATTTATCAGATGTACGAGATATTCTTGTAGTGCTTTGTACTGATCATGGGCAGGAGCGAGGGCCTCAAGCGAAGCTTTGATCTCATTCTTATTCAAAGCTTCTTCCAGGTGTACAGAAAGATCTTTCTCTCTGCGGCTCGCGAACCAATGCTTTTCCTCATTGGGGTCTATACGGCCAGCCAGCAGGTGCGATGCATAGGTGAGATAGGAGGCGGTCAACAGAAAATCCAACTGCGCTATTTTCTTAAATCTCAATGTATCTGCTTCCTGTAGCTCTTCCTTGTATTTTTTGCTTTTGATCAGCTTACGCCACTTTTTTCTTCGTTCTTTTTTGCTATCAATCTCATAAAGGTTATTCAGTAGTTCTTCGATTTCGGCTATGCTATATGTTTTTTGGCTCAGCCCGTGCTCAGGTGCCGCATCCAATGCCTCCAAAAGTTCATCCGCCTGGTGTCTGGGTTGGTGAAAGTCCAGCCAGGCAACGTTGTAATCCCTGCTTTCGTAGAACTCATTGAATTCATTGTGTAAGTATTTTCTCACATCTTCATCAGGAAAGTGGGCCTGTGCGCTGATGGAATCACTGCCCAGTTTTATTAGCGACTGCATTTTTTCATTTCTGATTTCGAAGTCTGAACGGTTTGAGCATGATATAAAGGGGGTATTCAGTATTAGAAGATATATAATTAGTGGCTTTAAGAAAACGCCAATGTCTACGTTATGCTTGCCCCAAAAATGCTCACGTACCTCAGTATGCTCTGCTTTTTGGGACTTCATCCCGCTAACTGACGGGAAGGTTTTCTTAAAATCCCTTAGAGTTGTCTTACAGGCACTAATTAGTTGTTTTACTTTCACTGTCGTCATTGTAAAATTTTAGGTTATGGGGTGTTATTGTACAAACAGGATACCAGAATCGGGTTTAGCCTCATTACTACCACTTTGTAACTGCAGCATATGTTTTTTTATCGCAAGTTTATCAGGTTGGGGGCTGCCAAAGGATGAAGTGATCAAGTTCTTCTTTTATAATTAGTAGAAAATGCCAATGTCTGCGTTGCGTTCGTTCTAAAAATGCTCTTACCGATAACTGTAACAACCGTACGGACCCTGCTTTTGGGACTTCATCGCGCTCTTTAGCGGGAACGTTTTCTTAAAGCCACTTAGAATTTCTTACAAACACTAATGGCTTCAATATCACGTGTGCTAACGAGCATTCCCTTTGCAAATCCCGTATTTCCATTAGGTACATGCACATCCTGCTTTCCATAGATAACCATGACAGGTACCTTAAATATAACTCAACATTGGTTGTCTGCCATGGAGGCGGTAAAAGCCATCTTAAAAAGCGCTCAAAGGAAGCCTGAACCAATCTTCGGAAGGCTCCGGGTCGGGGTCTATGGCAGGCGCCACCAGCATCAATACTCATGATTTTTTTGTCAACTGCTTTTGCCGTTTTCGGGATAGGGTGACCAGGCATTTTATATCGAACTCACGTTAAAATAAGCATATAAGTCGCTTTTTAAGTCTGGAAGCATACCATCCGCAAAGATGAAGCGCTAAAATGAGATAGTGAAAATATTGACAATACTTATAAGGTAAATGGGTTGTTGATCATCGGGCAGCGCTAAGTATCTGGTTGTACCTGTCTTTGTTATTCAAGACCTCAATAGCTTCCAGTATGGTTTTGTCGCTATCAAAAGTAGACTCTATCGAACCTCTTTCCAGATAATACCTGGAAGCAATTTCGTCTTCCAGCAGTGTTAAAACCTGATCCTTAAATGCATTCAGATCATTTTCTTTGCTGCTGATCAGTGTCTCTTCCACTCCTTTGATATGCGCTTCAATATCTTTGAAATACTTTTCCTTCTTGGCGGTTTCTTTTAATTTCTTCAGGGTGGCTTCTACCTCTGTATCATAAGAATAATCTTTATCTTTCAGCCACTTTTTAAACTCTTCATACTCGGCATTCGACAGCCCGAAGACTTTTGCTTCGGGAATGGAAGGGTGTTCATAGTGATACTTTGTGGCATAGTCAAATATGAGCCCCTTGGAGAGCAGTGAATATGCTATTGGTGACAAGGCTTCCTGCTTAGTATTAACATCAGGGTCTATACCTCCGCCATCTAATACTTTACGGCCATTGCTGGTTTTGAACTCACTCTTCAATGAATCCGGAATTTTACCAACGCTTCCGTCTCCTCTTCTAAAAGTGTAGTCCAGGGCCTGTATGCACCTGCCGCTGGGAGTGTAATATTTTGCGGTTGTCACTTTTAATTGGGCATTATATGAAAGTGGGCGGGTGATCTGAACCAGCCCTTTTCCAAAGGATTTTTCCCCTATGATCACGCCTCTGTCATAATCTTGCACAGTACCCGCTACTATTTCCGAAGCGGAGGCGCTTCCACTGTTGACCAATACTGCCAATGGTATGCCTATATCCACAGGACTGTTCAGGGTTTTGTAAGTAGCATTATTTTCAGCCAGCTTTCCTTTAGTAGATACTACATCCAAACCCTTCGGAAGGAATACATTAGTAATATTTACAGCTTCCAACAGCAGACCTCCCGGATTGCCTCTGAGGTCAAGGATCACTTTCTCAGCACCCTTATCTTTCAAGGCGATTACGGCATTCTTCACCTCTTTTCCGGCCTGCATAGTGAAATCCGAAAGTTTAATGTAGCCGATGTTATTCGTAACCATGCCATAGTAGGGAACATTGCTTATTTTTACCTTTTCTCTTTTAAAGTTTAATGTGATAGGACTGGCACTACCATAGCGTATCACTGTGAGTGACACCGGTGAATTTGCCTGGCCCTTCATCAGGTCGCTTGTCGCTTCTCTTGACATTCCCCGGACATCGATGTTATCAATTTTTATTACCTCATCGCCTATTTTGAGCCCGTTTTTTTCTGCAGAGTAGCCTTCCATTAGCATCACTACCCTTATTTTTCCGTCCACCCGGCTTGTAACAGCACCTATGCCACCATACTGACCCGTGCTTTGCGTTCTGAAATCTTCTATATCATCCTCGGGAATATAATTGGTGTAAGGGTCGAGAGATGCGAGCATAGCATCAATACCCGTTTTGATCACCTTATTCGGATTTACTTCATCTACATAGAGCGCATTGACCTCTTTGAATAAGGTGGCGAAAATATCCAGGTTCTTGGCAATTTCGAAATAGCGGTCAGCCGGGCTGGTAAAAGCAAAAACTACAACCAGTAGCAGCGAGGATAATCCCCAGATCTTAATTTTCTTACTAGAAAAGCTCATGTAAATGAATTAGATTTTCCCTGTTAAGGTAACAGCTTTACCTATAATAAATGTTTCAGATATTAACGAAACTGAAGGAATTATTGTTGTTTTCGGCAATAGAGTAAAAGAATAGAGCCCTGAAAATGTATGTGAACCAGGTTACCGACAACTGATTAGCATGTCTCTTCTGGCCTCTGGCTTGAGCCTTCCGACTTCGCGGCTGCATTGGAAAAAGAAGGGATCCGAAATGTTAAATCCCGGATCCCTGTTAAATCCCGAAATGCCCTTTAATGACAACAATGTATTCTTCCGCCTAAGAAATGTCAAAGCAGGACGCCTCCGGTACTTTGAAATACTACACTTTTACCGGGAAATTATAATGATAGATACTTTTGATATCTTCGGGGCCTTTAAATGTGATTCCCAGCTCCTTTATCTTTCCAGTGCCCATACCATATACCCATGCATGTATATGCAGGTCTCGTTCAGCCCAGGCTTCCTGCACAATAGAAGTTTTTGCAAGGTTAGCAGCCTGTTCGAAGGTATTGTATTCTACAAGCTTATTGGCCCTGTCTGTTTTATCTTCGATCTTATTCAGTTCATCAGCATACTTATCGTATACATCCTTGATATTTCGCAACCAGTTGTTTACCAGCCCGGCATTGGTGTCAGACATGGCAGTAAGCACCCCGCCACATCCATAGTGACCGCAAACAATAATATGCTTTACCTTTAACACTTGTACGGCATACTGCAATACGCTCAAAAAATTAAGATCGGTATGCACAACCATATTGGCCACATTGCGATGCACAAATATCTCACCCGACTTAGTTCCCGTGATTTCATTAGCGGGCACCCGGCTATCTGAGCAGCCGATCCATAAAAACTCAGGGCTTTGCCCTTTGGCCAGGTTTACAAAATAATCCGGGTTAAGCTTCATTTTTTCTTCTACCCATTTTGCATTCCCTTCTATGAGTTTGTTATATATTTTTTCCATTTCAATGAATTTCCTTTAGTTCAAGTTTGATATTCTTATGTTTTGCAGTATCCCTGAAGTTGTATAGCAACTCTTTCACATCGTAGTCGATATTTTTTGATCCGGAGCCGTCAATTACCACATCGGAATTTTCCGGGATACTCCTCAAAGTGAGGAGTACACTGCCTTTATTGATAAATGTCACTTCCTCTGCTAATTTAATCTTTATTTTTTTACCCCTTCCATTGGTTTCACTCTCAAAATGATAAGGCGATTTGTAATTATTTCTCAATATATAGAAAATAGAAACTGCCATACCGATACCAATACCTGTGAGTAAGTCTGTAAATAAAATAGCGACAACAGTAACTACAAAGGGTATAAATTGTCGGCTACCTAATAGGTACATTTCTTTGAAAAGTGACACTTTGGCAAGTTTATAACCTACTACTAGCAGTATAGCTGCCAGTGCGGCAAGTGGTATTAAATTGAGCACATGTGGCAAAATTACAACTGTGGTTAGCAACAGTATGCCATGTACAATAGCCGACATTTTTGACTTGGCCCCTGCGTCAATGTTCGCAGAACTTCTGACAATAACTGAGGTCATAGGAAGCCCACCAATCAGGCCGCAGATAACGTTGCCAACTCCCTGAGCCTGTAACTCACGGTTAGTTGGTGTAATCCTTTTATATGGGTCCAACTTATCAGTGGCTTCAATACATAATAATGTTTCAATGCTGGCTATTATGGCTATGGTTACTGCCACTACATACACCTGTGGGTTCATAAAGGCTGAAAAATCAGGCAAAGAGAACTGACCAATAAATTCAGTTGCACTGGAGGCTACAGGTAAAGTTACCAGATGTGTTTCAGACAGGAACATATGTGGTAAAAAACTTTCGTAAAACAAGTTCAATAATATACCTGCTATTACCGCCACTAATCCGCCTGGAATAATTTTAAATAAAGTTTTTTTCTTTAATGCGGGACGCTCCCAAAGTAGCATAATTCCCAGAGCAACAACAGTAATGATGATGGCGCCAGGCTGGAAGAAATTAATAGCATTTATCAGTTCACTAAAAGTATTTTCGCCATCCTGCTGCATGAAATAATAGTCGCCTTCAAAATCAGAGTCCCAACCTAATGCATGAGGTATTTGTTTGAGTATCAAAATTAACCCGATGGCTGCGAGCATTCCTTTGATAACGGATGAGGGAAAGTAGTGGCTTATAATACCTGCTCTCACAAAGCCGAGCAGAAGTTGTATTATACCGGCAAAAAGAACGGCCAGAAGGAATGTCTGATAAGATCCCAGGGAATCAATGGCAGACAACACTATTACGGTAAGTCCTGCAGCCGGCCCGCTTACACTCACTGATGAGCCGCTGAGGTATCCTACCACAATACCACCAATAATACCGGTAATAATTCCTGAAAACAATGGAGCCCCTGAGGCTAATGCTATACCCAGACATAGCGGAAGCGCTACTAGAAAAACAACCAGTCCTGATGGAATGTCGCTCTTCAGATTAGAAATTAATTTTCTATTCATTATAAAATATATTCAAATAAAATATTGCAACCCATTGATCTATGGGTGCATGTAACACCTAAAAAAAAAATGAAAACAGGAGCATCAGCATGATGCTCAAAGAAAAGCAACCCATACCAGGGTTGTTAAAAAGAATAGACCTTATGCCTCTGGTGGCGGAGTGAGGACGTCCGAAATGTGATCTTTTAAAGCCATGGATCTCCCGGTGCAGTTCTTTTTATAGAGCAGATCAGGGATGAAGTACATCTTCTCAAAGTTCATTGTATGTTCTGAGATATGTTTTTCTTCTTCCTCAAACCCAAGGCTCCCTACCGGAATTTGTGTCTCCGGAATAAAGTCTTTTTTTCCAAGGCAGGTTTCCATTATGAATTCAACAACAGTTTCTATCTCATTGACATAGATAAAGCCCGTCTTACCTATTGCAGCATCATTCAGGTTGAGACTGATGTTGAATACCTGTAAGGCTACAATTAGGGTCAGTAAACGTATTGCTGTTGTTCTTTCTTTCCTCATCGGAATTATTCTACACGGAAAAGTCTTGTATTTGGTTTTGCAAAGAACTGAAAAAAATAGGGCTTTATCTAAATTTTTTATCTTGAACAATAGAATAAAGTAACCGGGGAGAAACACAAAAACCACTTTAAAGTTGTGCGACCGGGACAAATCTCGTTTAAAATCGATGTGAAAGGACTTTAATGACAGGCGTAAAACGCAGAAAAATCAGATATAGTTTTATTATGAACTTTAAAAGTATATTTTAGAAGTACCTAAGCCTGCTTTATATTCCAACTATTGAATTTGATCATCAAAAACGAATACTTGCGTAGAGGTAATATTTTGCTATTGCTTATAGTAATGGTGCTAACCTCGGTTTTGCTGATTTTTATCAATTACTTTACAATTAAAACCTTATCTGCATTGCGTGCTTATACTAATGGAGAGTCTCACTACTCCAAGGCACAAAAAAATGCTACCCGGTACCTGATCATGTATGCCTACTCTGAAAACCCTGGCCATTGGGAAGAATTTCGAAAGGAGTTGAACGTGATTGAGGGTGGCCGTTCGGCCCGCACGAGTATGGCGGATGGAGGAGATGCCGATATTATCAGGCGAAATTTACTAGCGGCAAGAAACCACGCTGATGATGTGGATAATATGATATGGCTCTTTGAAAATTTCCAGCATGTTCCATTTATGAAAAGGGCGATCAGGGCCTGGAAAGAGGCAGATCAGCTAGTGGCGGAAAAGTATGCCTATGCGTTGGAGATTCGAGAGAAAGTATATCGAAGAAAACTGGGTCAGGATCAAAAGCAAGCGCTTGTTGAGCGGATAAATGAATATACCAAAGCAATAAATGAGAAGGAAAATGAATTTTCAGCCATCTTTGGAGATGCGTCAAGAACGCTCAATGGTTATCTCTTCTATTTTAATATTCTTATGATCCTATTGATCGTGGGCAGTGGTAGTTTCTTAACCATGTCTATGATCTCCAGCCTCGATGAAAAAAACAGAGATCTTATCAGCACTAATGACGAGCTTGATAAGTTCGTGTACAGTGCTTCCCATGATCTTCGCGCACCTATCACCTCAATGAAAGGACTTATAGAAATCTCAAAATTAGAGGGGGACGATGAGAAAAAACAACAATACCTTAACCTGATGATGGATACTCTCAACAGGCAGGATCATTTTATCAGAGAGATCATCGATTTTTCCAGGAATAAGAGGAGCTTGCTAAAGATCCAGGAAATTGATCTGCGGAAAATTGTAGAGTCTACCATCCAGCAGCATCGATATATGGAAGGGGCGGACCGGATCACTTTTGGTACGGATATAAGAACCGAAAAATTATATAATGATACGCTTCGTGTAGAGATCATCCTGAATAACCTGATCTCAAATGCGATTAAGTATAGTGATAAGAGAAAAAGTGATCAGTATGTGAACGTGATAACTGACAGTGAAGGCGATAACTGCATAATCGAAGTAGAGGATAACGGGATTGGTATTAGTGATGACGACCAAAAGCGCATTTTTGAGATGTTTTTTGCGTCTGAGCACAATAGTATGAATTCTGGTTTAGGCCTCTATATTACCAAAGAGACAATTAATAAACTCGGTGGCTCCATAGAGGTAGAGTCAAAAAGAAACGTGGGTACTACATTTCGTGTTTCTTTACCTAACAGAACAGGCGGTTAATTTGCTTCAGCATGAGCCTTGTCAAAGGATATGTGGTGCTCCAGAAATGTGCTGTCGTTATGACCTTTTACCTGAAACACGATGCCGGGGGAGCTTTGCTGCCAATTTATTTGCACAAGCCCGTAATTTCTTTTAATGACCATCTCTCCGACCCGGTATTTGTTTTCTTCCGGCCATACTTCGCTCCAGGTGTGTGTGAGGCCACTGGAAGTGAGGTCGTACAGGGGATATGGCAAACCTTCAAGATCTATTTTGGATATTTCTGCAATATGGCGGTCACCGCTAAGGATCAGGGTATTGGCAGGGTGAGTTTTTACAAGTAGCTTAAAAAGCCGCTCCCTTGACTGAGGAAAGTTGGACCATTTCTCAAAATCATGTTGGGCAGCAATTACCTGTATCCCGGAAACGAGAATATGCATATCAGCATCACTATCCGTTAATTCATATTCAAGCCATTGCCACTGCTTCTCTCCAAGCAGATCACCATCTTTATTGGGCAAATACCGGGCTGAGGTCAGCGTGTCGGCAGAGAGGGTATCTCTGAAGTAACGGGTATCAAGAAGAATTACCTTTATTTTCTTGTTTTTAGGTCCGTAAGAATAAGCATTATAGGCTCCTTCACGCCTCCATACAGGGTTGTCAGCAGGTACATCCAGAAAATCGAGCATCAGCCATTTGCTGGAATCTTTCTTGCTAAAATGTTTGCCACCATCATTCATACCATAGTCATGATCATCCCAAATGCCTATGACGGGCACTGTGTTGAGCAGGTTTTGATATTCAGGCCTGGATTTTTGTTTGTCGTACCTGGCCTTCATCAGTGTCATGTCATGTGTGTCACCGTAAATATTGTCACCACCCAAAATGAGCAGGTCAGGCTGCGCTTTGGTTATTTCAGTCCACAATTGCTCGGGATTATCCTGATGGCTGCATGAGCCAAAAGCAATGGTATTTATTATGGGAGCCGTGCTTTCCACTTCCGAACGCTGTATGTTGTGGCAGGCGCTACCTATAATAATTGTCAACAAAAAATAGTACTTTGAAGTCATGCGGCAAAGATAATGAGGCTTTTAAGGAAGGAAAGTTTTGTTAATATTATTTTTTTGCAAACGTTTGAATAAAATAAGTTAAACATTGCAGTTTTGCACACGGTATCAAGACCGCTGCATTCAGCTATTGTACAGTCGAAATAATGAATGAATTGTTAGGATACTTATCCGCACTGGTTATTGGTTTCACATTAGGGCTTATTGGTGGAGGGGGCTCAATACTTACCGTACCGGCACTGGTGTATCTTGTAGGAATAAATCCGGTATTATCTACAGCCTACTCTTTATTTGTAGTAGGTACAGCGGCACTGGTGGGCTCCTTTAGTTATATGAAAAAAGGCTTGTTAAGCTATAAAACAGCCCTGGTATTTGCTGTTCCTTCATTTATCTCCGTTTTTATCACCCGGAAATTTGTGGTTCCTGCTATTCCCGAGGTGATTTTTACTGTCAACAACTTTCAGCTAACCAAAGACCTGGCGATTATGATCTTTTTTGCCTTTATCATGCTTTTGGCTTCGATATCAATGATATGGTCAGGGAGAAAGGCTATGAAGGTAGAGGCTGACAAAAAGCCTGTTTTTAATTACCCGATGATACTTCTTGAAGGGACTTTTGTTGGTGTGCTTACCGGTCTGGTAGGGGCCGGGGGAGGCTTTTTGATCATACCTGCTTTGGTACTCTTGGCTAAGTTGCCTATTAAACTTGCTGTAGGGACCTCTTTATTGATCATCGCGGCAAAGTCTCTTATAGGATTTATAGGGGACATAGGAGAGCAGCCAATAAACTGGACATTTCTACTCTCTTTTACCGGAGTGGCTATTGTTGGTATCTTTATAGGATCATATACATCAAGGTTTGTGCCTGCATCAAAATTAAAAGCAGGATTTGGCTGGTTCGTATTATTGATGGCTTGTTATATTTTTGTTGAAGAGCTCTTTTTGAGACTTTAATTTTAGCTGCCGGGCGTGATTTTTTTGTATATTGATGGGGCTTTAATTTATCAACCAATTTTCAATCTATTGCAATACGTATGAAAAAAATATTGCTGACTAGCTTGTGTTCGGTCCTGGTGGGAGGACTCCTTGCGCAGTACCCTGGTGTTCATGAAAATGCTCCTGTTAATCATGATTGGCAGCATCCGCTCACGGCAAAGCAGGGAAAAAGCATTTTGGATTACTACCTTCTGCTACCTGATTATATTTTTGAATGTGAAATACCATTTGAACATTCCGAAGCTGCCCGGCTGAATGCAATAAGCTATAAAAGCATTAAGAACGGTTATATAAAAGCGCAAACCAATGAAGGTGAATTCACGGTGGTAATGTTTAAGGACAGGCAGAAGAACCGGGATATCATTGCTATCACTAAATGTGGTGCCGGCTGCCAGTGTTTTGTAAATACTTATCTGCAGTTTGATACCATGCGGGAATTATGGGTGGATGCTTCTGATGTAATGCCATCGGATGAGGAATTTGAAAGTGTAGGTAAGAAGCTGGAAGAAGCATCAGGGCAGGAGGTGTGGCCTTTATTTATCCTTCCCGAGCATGGAACTACTATTATGGTAGTAGATGATTTCTCAGAGGATCGCCAGGAGCTTTATAAACTGGTTTGGGCTGGCGGCAAGTTCAGTATACAAATGTAGGTTGTTCATGTTGTTAGATCCGGGTGATACAGGATTAAGCAGCCTGAGGATTAAAATTTAATATTGGCAATTGGCAAACAGAAGGCGAGTAACAGCCACCAGCTTTAAGCTTCACCCTGTAGGGCGGGTAGCTTGATTATTAACTGCAGTGCTTCCGATTTTCTCACCATTCCCTTTTTCGTTTGACCCGCGATACCCCGGACCGGGTGATATGGTCAGTGCAACCTGCACTTCAGCATGCTTTAAAACCCATTCGTATAAAATCGTCAACGGATGTTCAGGGGCTGCGTAAAATAAGATGTTGAAGAGCATAGGATATGACAAAGAAGGGTCAATACATTTTTTTATGGATGCTTATTTTACTGCTTTGCCTGCAGTTCCTTTTTTCCGGCTTTATGCGATTGGCAGGTGAAAATATTGACTTTGCTATTTGGGGCTGGTCCTGTACGTTTATATTCTATATCGGATGGCTGGATATAATGATAGCTGTAGGATTGCTAATAGGAAGGGTACGCATCATTGCTACACTTATCTTAATGCTATCTATGTGTTTCCAGGGGTATGTTTATTTCCTCCATGATGAAATCGCGTTTGTTATGCTCGACCTGGCTTCTGCAGGCCTTGCCCTGATAGTACTCTGGTATAGCAGGGAAAATCTCCATGTGCATGTTTGAGGCTTAACCTTTGCTTTCGGCTGACGGCAGAACAGCGAGGGAGCTAATCTTCATCAAGCCCGGGATATTTAAGATCGAGCTTTTTCAAAAAGTTTTTTAATACTTTGGCGACATAATAATTGCGGTACCACTTTTTATCGGAAGGAACAACATGCCATGGAGCCTCTTCGCAGCGGTTGATCAAAGATTCATAAACCTTTTGTGTTGTATCCCATGCCTCCTGACTGCTTTCATCACTTTTGTTATACTTCCATTTTTTGTGTTTTTTCTTTTTTCGTGCCGATACGCGCTTCTCCTGCTCTTCTTTTGATATGTGAAGGAAAAATTTGAGTACAAAAGTTTTACTTACCTGCAAATGTGTTTCCAGCTTGTTGATCATATCAAGGCGGTGCTCAAGAAGTTCCTGTGAATGAGTACCTTTCACGGTAGGTACGAGTATGTCTTCATAATAAGAGCGGTTAAAAACACCAACAATGCCCTGCGCAGGCAAATGTGAATAGATCCGCCATAAAAAATCATGTTTTTGCTCGCTTTCAGTGGGTACTCCAAAAGCCTTGATGTTGATACCCATAGGGTTCATACTCCGGATCACATGTCTGATAATTCCATCCTTGCCAGAGGTATCCA
Organism: Fulvivirga imtechensis AK7; assembly: GCF_000331535.1. Taxonomy (GTDB): domain Bacteria; phylum Bacteroidota; class Bacteroidia; order Cytophagales; family Cyclobacteriaceae; genus Fulvivirga; species Fulvivirga imtechensis. The sequence goes on from NZ_AMZN01000004.1 coordinate 91,773, forward strand.
TTCCCTGAAGGATGACCAATAGCGCATACCGGCCATCTGCGTAGAACTTATTTTGCAATTCAAACAGCCTTCTGTGTAGCTTTTTCAGCTTTATTTTAGCTGTTTTTTTATCCGGAGCATCTTCGGGAGGTATTGTAGGGGCTTTACTAAGAGCTATCATATTAAAATGAAACGCGTCTGGCAATGATAGGTTTCTCGGTTAGTTCTCAGTTCACAGTTCTCAGTTCTCGGTTCACAGTTCACAGTTTTCAGTTCACAGTTTTCAGTTCTCAGTTCACAGTTTCTCAGTTCTCAGTTCTCAGTTCTCAGTTCTCGGTTCTCAGTTCACAGTTTCTCAGTTCTTAGTCAAGTCACCCGCCCACAGCGCTATTTCTTCTTTACTCCTCGCAGGGCCTCAGCGGTCCAGGGGTCGTCAGGCCATGAGTGTTTGGGGTACCTTCTCTGTAGCTCCTTTTTTACTTCGAAATAGGCATTATTCCAAAAACTGCGCAAGTCAGAGGTGATCTGCACCGGCTTGAAGCCAGGTGAGAGTAAGTGTATGATCACGGCATTCTTGCCATTATTGATCCTTGGTGTATCGGCCAGCCCGAATACCTCCTGTAGTCGAACTGCCAAAACAGGTGGAGCTCCGTCTGCCATATACTGCAATCTAATGCTAGACCCACTCGGGACTTCGATCCTTTCCGGGGCCAGTTCAGTCAAAGCCTGTTGCTTTTCCCAATCCAGTGAATGATGGAGAACATTTACCAGATCAATCTTCTTGAGGTCCTCCGGTTTCTTGATATTGGCAAGGTAAGGTGTAAGCCATTCTTCATTGGTTATTAATAAGGTGGAGGTGCTCACATCCGGCCAGCCCTCCTGCGGATTCCACCTGCGCAGGCTCAATACACGGTTTTGCCATTGGGTAACTGCCTCGTCAAAAGAAAGCAGGTTTTCTCCTTCATCTTTAACAGCCTCAGAGATTGCTTTGATCAGGTGCTTTTCATCAGGGGAGGGCAGTGGCCTGGATTGGAGTACTATGCATCCAATTCGTAGATCTTTGGTGGCGATGAGCCCACCCTTACGAGTATCCCAGGTGATGACTTCCTGTTCTTTCACCAATGGAGCCAGATCCTTTGGATTCAGGGGTGAGGCCATAAATATTTTGCCCATACCATCTCTGGCATCCACATTAGCTATGGCCAGCCAGGGCTCATGTGCCAGGTCATCTTTGTGGCCGGCCATGGCATATTTTCCGTTGGCCAACTGAAACTGTGCATTATTACCCGGCCTGGCGTAGGCTATCCGTTCGGGATGAGCATGTGCCAGCAGCACTCCCGTGGCATAAGGATCTACAGGGCTGTTATCTTCTTTGATATTGAACATCTTTCGATAGGAGGAGGCTATTTTTTCAATCCTGGCGAAAGGTTTTCCCTGGCTGCCGCGTTGGCGATACCTTCTCAATGCTTCAATTCTCAGGTTCAGATCTATTCCCGATTCGCGAGGCAATGGGTCTCGTTCTTCCAACAGAGCAGCTATATCCGTGGCCAGCGCCAGCATGTCATCTTCCTCAGCCATCATCAGCATGTGTGCGATCCGGGGGTGGCATGGCAGTTGGTGTATTTTTTTGCCGTGAGGAGTAATGCGGCCGTTTTCCAGCGCATCCAGTTGATGTAATGTGTCAGAGGCTTGTGAGAGAGCCGCTTTTGGTGGCGGTGTAAGCCAGGTAAGTTGTCGTGCATCAACAATACCCCACTGCGCCAGATCCAACACCAGGTCAGCCAGATCTGCTTCCATTATCTCAGGGGTGCGATGGCCTGCAAGTCGCTCATGGGTAGCCTTTGACCACATACGGTAGCACACCCCTGCACTTAACCGCCCGGCCCTTCCTGCCCGTTGGTCGGCAGAGTCTTGGGAGATCTGTATGGTTTCCAGCCGGGACAATCCGGATTTGGGATCGAACCTGGAGGTACGTCCGTAGCCGGTGTCTACTACTATTTTTATTCCCTCAATAGTCAAACTGGTCTCGGCTATTGAAGTAGCCAATACGACCTTTCTTTGGCCATTTTTATTGGGCATAATGGCTGCATACTGCTTGTTTTGCGGTAGTTTTCCGTAGAGAGGATGGATGGCAAATTGTGGCAACTCCCTGCGCAGCGCTTCTTCGCACTTTTTGATCTCTCCTTCACCAGGCAGGAAGACAAGTGTGTCACCTTCGTTTTCTCTAACAGCCCGTAATACTGTTCGTGCTGTCATTTCCGGTAGCATCATCTGATCCTGCTCACCGGTATAGACGATCTCTACCGGATACTGCCTGCCCTTACTCTCGGCAACAGGTGCTTTCAACAGCTCGGTGAGCTGGGGCATGTCAAGTGTTGCCGACATGACCATGATGCGCAGGTCCGGCCTTAATATTTGCTGCGCTTCCCGGCATAATGCTAACGCCACATCCGCATGGATACTTCGCTCGTGAAATTCGTCAAAAATAACCAAACCGACTCCATCCAGAGAGTTGTCAGTATGGATCATCCGCGTGAGGATGCCTTCTGTTAAGACTTCAATACGTGTGCCGTTGCTGGTGCGGTTTTCAAACCTGATGCGATATCCAACTGTTTTTCCCACCTCGTCACCCAATAACTCCGACATGCGGACAGCTATTGATCTTGCCGCCAGTCTCCTGGGTTCCAGCATCAGTATCTTTTGTCCTTTCAGCCAGGGCTCATCTATTAAAGAGAGCGGCAATATCGTGCTTTTTCCTGCGCCAGGAGGGGCATTTACAATCAGGGTATTGTCCTGATACAGTTTTTTTTGTACTTCGGGAATGATGTATGTTATTGGAAGGTCTGACTCAAATGGATTAAATGACAAAGCTGTTTTCTGTTTTTAATGAGTAAGTGCAGTAGTAGATGTTTAAATTTCTATTTTTGGGTGTGAAGTTAGGTTGCGGAATCCGATTATTTCCAGTACAATAAAAAAAATATCTTTGAACTTAAAGAATAAGTGCTATGTTTGCATAGTGTAGTTCCTAATGTAAGGACATAAGACCTCTCAAAGAATTCTCATTTCCCCTACATAACAGTACCACAATAATATCAGGCACTTTAAATAACACTGAAAAAGTTAAAGATTAGTTGATAAGAAGTTCTAATTCCCATCCTCGTAATCACCAAGGGCTTGTAAAAGCTAGTAATTTTCAAACACAATAATACCAATATCAAGAATCCAAAATTTTTAAGCAGTACCGGCTCTGATTTTTCAAAGACATTAAAGAACAGGGTCAACGATTACTTCAAGACTAATAATCTCAGTAAGTATGGGAACGGCAACATGGTTGTTAAAACAATATTTATGCTTTCGCTGTTCTTTGTTCCATTGATCATTGTGAACCTGGGGGTCGTTACGAGCCCATGGTTGTTGTTCTCTTCATATATCCTAAGCGGATTAGGTATGGCGGGAATAGGCATGGGAGTGATGCATGATGCTATTCATGGCTCCTACTCCAAAAACAGGAAGGTGAATAAATATATGGGCTATACCATGAATCTTATTGGGGCAAATGCCACCGTCTGGAAAATTCAGCATAATGTGCTTCATCATACATACACGAATATTGATGAAGCTGATGATGATATTAACGCTCCTTTTTTTCTGCGATTTTCACCTCATGCAAAAAAATACTGGCTGCACAGGTTTCAGTATCTCTACATCTGGTTTTTCTATGGGTTGTCCACAATATCATGGATAACTACCAAGGATTTTGTGCGGATCAACCGTTATAAAAAAATGGGGTTCGTAAAAAAGGAAGAATATTCAAAGGAGATAATGAAGTTGACGGGCTGGAAGTTGCTGTACTACTCGTACGCACTCGTTTTACCATTAATTATGGCGCCCCAGGCACCCTGGATGGTGATACTGGCATTTATTGCCATGCATTTTATTACAGGTCTGGCAATTAGTGTTGTTTTTCAAACTGCACATGTGATGCCAAGCGCAGATTTCCCACTTCCCGATGAAGATGGGCTCATTGCCAATGATTGGGCGATACATCAACTGGCTACAACAAGTAATTTTTCGCCTCGCAGCCGCCTGTTTTCATGGTTAATAGGGGGATTAAATTACCAGGTAGAACACCACCTTTTGCCCAATATATGTCATGTGCATTACAGAAAGTTGTCTCATATCGTTGCAGAAACAGCAAGGGAATATGGCATCCCTTACCATATCAAAAAGACTTTTGTGGCTGCGATATGGGATCATATAAAGATGCTTTATCAGCTTGGGAGAATGGAATTGGCACCTATAAAACAAACTGTAAAATGACAGATGCTTGAATGCGTCTTATTAATAACGAATACAATTACAATTACAATAAATAACATAATGCAAGAAGGAACAGTAAAATTTTTTAATAACACCAAAGGATTTGGATTTATTAAACCCTCAGATTCAAGTGAAGACATTTTTGTACACGAAAGTGGCCTGATCGATGAGATCCGGGAAAACGACAACGTAAAATTTGACGTTGAAAGAGGAAGAAAAGGAATGAATGCGGTTAATGTTGAGTTAATCGACTAACAATATTATAGTATAATACAACAATAAAGTAATGAAAGAAGGAACAGTAAAGTTTTTTAATAATACCAAAGGATTTGGATTTATTAAGCCCTCAGATTCAAGTGAAGACATTTTCGTACACGAGAGTGGTCTGATCGATGAGATCCGTGAAAACGACAGAGTAAAATTTGACGTTGAAAGAGGAAAAAAAGGAATGAATGCGGTTAACGTTGAGTTGATCGATTAATATAATAACAGTACAACAATAAAGTAATGAGAGAAGGAACAGTAAAGTTTTTTAATAATACCAAAGGATTTGGCTTTATTAAGCCCTCAGATTCAAGTGAAGATATTTTCGTGCATGAAAGTGGCCTGATAGATGAGATTCGTGAAAACGACAGGGTAAAATTTGACGTTGAAAGAGGAAAAAAAGGAATGAATGCGGTTAATGTTGAGTTGATCGATTAATTTTCAGTGTCCTAATTATAAAGAGGCCATCTCAAAAGTCAGTTGAGACGGCCTTTTTTTATATCCGGATGGGGCCGGAAAAATGAGGGCTGCATTTTCATAGTGCAGCCTTCGTTTATTTATTCCGTTTTTAGCACTTTACCCCTTACTTCTCCATGCTCAGTCATAACCCGGTAAAAATATATACCCGCAGGAAGGTCCGGACCTGAAAATATAAAAGTATCAGTATGATTATCTCTTTCTTGCCTGGATAGTATACCTACACGTTCGCCTCGCAGATTGTGAAGCGTGGCCCTGGTATTTCTTAAAGCACCAGTTACTGTTATCGTAAAAGCTGAGCTGAATGGGTTAGGCCAAACATTTGTTTTCGCTGCCTTGGTAACATTATCTGTGGCTAATACTGCGTTTTCGGATGAGAGCTCGTTGGAATAAAGTGAAGTATTTAAGGTTTCCAGTTCATTCTTATCATTGGTGATCAAAGAGGTGGCATAGAGCCTATAAATGTAGTTAACACCGGATGCAATATTGATGTCGGTGTATCTTGTGACATCAGCTTCAAGAGAATCCAGTGTTACGAAGTTTTCTTCATCTTCAGCTTTTCGTTGAACTATGTAGTTTGTTTCAGCTTTCGAACGGTCAGTCCATAACAGCGTATAGCCACTATCTTCTTTAACCACAAACTTCAAAACAGGGGCATGCAAGTAGGTTAAAGATGCCTGATGATTATAAAACGCTTCCCCATACTCGTTTGAGGTATAGATACTGAAATATGGTCGCATATGTTCCGGTAGGCCGGTTATTACAACTGTTGTGTCACTGTTTGAAAGAGGGAATATTATCTCACCGTCAATCCAATATCTGATTTCCTGCTTGTCAACCGGGATTCGCTCGTCAATTTGCCAGGAGAGTCGGATACTGGTCGCTGATAATACAGTGTCGGTTACATTTTTCACAGGGTATGGAACGGTTCTTTCGGTGGTAAAACCACCCTCTCCCGGAGAAGAAAGATGTTCGCCATTATATGCATATATTCTAAACTTGTAATAGGTGTTTTGCTCCAGGCTCTCAAGTTTCAGTTGTTTATGAGTAGTACTGTCAATGGTTACGTATTCATCACCGACATATTGCTGAACAATAAAACCTTCAGTTTTAGGATCATCGTTGTACCATTTCAGCAGAGCAGTGGTACCAGTTATGGAGTCTGCGTGAATAGCTGTCGGGTGTACAGGTGTATTAACATCATGATAATACAGTGATGTTACAGAAACACTATATTTCTGTCCAAGTCCATAGAATAAGGTGTCTCCTTTTGTGAAGGCGATGGCATGACTATTTTGGGGCACCTCCGGTAGAAGTCCTTCAAATTGATAGTTGAAGTTACCCAGATCATCGTAGCTATACACTTTATTGCTGATGAAGGCCAGGTTTTGGCCATTGTATTGGCAAAGCAACTCTTTCGTCATATCGGAAAAATAATTTTGAGAAAAATCACCGTGTTTTACAAGGGCACTTGTCTTATTCACGGATACAAAATTTTTATTATCATTATTAATAAATGTCACCGAATCCTCATTGACAAAGCCAAAATGTGCAAATGCCCGTTCTTCGTCAGTTGTTGTTAGCAGCCAGTCGTCTGATACAATATCGTATATAGCGTAAGCGAAATTGTAATTTTCATCTGCTCCACTTAGATAAACTTTGCCTTCGCCCAAATCAGTAACAGCATATAAACTTCCATCGAGATTCAACCCATCGGGGACAGATGCTTTTTGAGTCCATTCATTCGTTTCTGTATTAAATTGGAATAGAGTTTTGTAATAAGAATAATTGGCGTCTAAACCATTAAATATATAGATGGAATTATTATGGATAAACGATGATCCGAACCTCATCGTTTGCAGCCCTGGAAAATCTGGCAGAGTTTCAACAGTTCCATTGCTCATATCTAAACTCAGGAAGCTTAGAGTTTGAGGGGAAAGCAGATAGATTTTTCCGTTGAGATGAATTTTTTTAGCGAGGCTGAGACTTGAAAGGGAGTCTAGTGTTTCATCAAAGCCCTTCTTGTTATACTTTTTCCATGATCCGAATAGTCTCGTTTCCACTACATCTGAATTTTTATAGATGGAGGTTATATCCTTTAAAAAATTTCTTACCCTATATGTATATGTTTCGTTTTGAACCACCGAAGAATCGTAGTAATAGTAATAATTATAATAATTGTCTAGCGCGCCCAGGGTGTCTATAACCGTGAAGCTTCCTGCTCCCGTTTTTCGTTCTATGATAGTGCCTTCATAGTTGGTGCTTATCGGCTGAAATTTTAATCCTATTATTTCATTGGACACATAATCAACCTTTAATTCATAGGGAGGAAATAAGACCGGGCTCACATTAACTATGCTGGTGGTATCAACACCGTATTCATTAAAATAGATCAGACGAAAATTCAGAGGTTGCATTTCTTCGAGTGATATTGAAATCCAGCTATTAAAGGTTGTGTCAATAGTAATAAATTCAGCATTCGTTGCTGTCTGTATGACAAAGCCATCTGCTCTATTGCGAGTAGGAAAAAAGCGGATAGTAGCAGAACCGTAATAATATCTGATGTCGTCAATAATGATATCTACCGCCTGTGGCATAAGAGCCGTTGTTTGTATGGCTACCTCTTCTGATGACATGGTTGTGTTACCAACATAAGCTGTGATTCTATATGTAACCAGAGTATCTGTTTTGGGAAGATTGTCGTCTGAAAAAGTCGTTGACCATATTACAGTATCCAAAGCTATAAAATTGGAGTTATCCCCAATCGATCTTTCTATTATAAAGCCATCTTCGTTGCCCGAGTTGTCATTCCATGAAAGGTTAAACTGTTTATAATAGCTGTCGGGAACTACTGTAAGGTTCGATGGTGCTGCCAGATCTGGCTGATCTGTAGTGAAGTAACTTTCTGCTGAGGCACTCAGTCCCTGTTTTACGGCAGCTATTTTTACGTAGTATATGGTGCCTGCCGTCAGTCCTGTCAGACCATAAGATGTGGTATTAGCAGCTACGGAAGCTTCCAATGTATAATTTAGATTGTCGCCCGTTGAAATATAAACTTCATAGCTTTCTTCATCGCTTGCATTATCTGTCCAATATATCGTAGTTGTGGTCTCCGTAGTGTTTGAAAAATAGATATTGCTGGGCGCTGCCGGAGGAACTACTTCTTTCATTGTCCATAAGTCATTTCTGTCAATGGAGGTAAAGAAGTCTTCATTATAATATCCCAGCGCTGCATATCCCTGATCGTTCAAAGCAAAAGCAACAAGACTATTGCGGTTGTCCTCTGTAGTAGAAGGGCCGAAGTCTGTTGATGTTGATAAGGTATTGTCGGACGGGTCGTATACTGTTGTGGTGGCATTGCCACTGCCTGCCACCAGATATGCTTTATTGTCCACTACAAAGCATGCTGCACCCTGCTTGTTGCTTAATTTGATATCTGCAAATATCTTTTCAGTCCAGTTATCCGCAACAGGATCGTACTCTATTATATCCGAATATACGGTAGTGGAGGAGCCATCAAAATAAGATCCGGAAGTCAAATAACCTTTTCCATTGATAGTAAAAGCGACTGCATTAGTTCTTGTATTTCCATTTTCCAATCCGGTAATGCTTGCCCAGTTATCAGTGACAGGGTCATATTCGAAAAAATCCACAGTGCCTCCAGTGCCATCATTTCCAGTGCCAACGTACCCTTTGCCATTGATAGCAAAAGCGGTTGCAGAAAATCGGGCTGTGCCAATGAAATCAGCAACGGGGGACCAGTTATTTGTAGAGGGATCATATTCATAAAAATCTACTAAAGATCCGGAGCCATTACTTCCAGTTCCTACGTAACCTTTGCCATTGATACTAAAGGCTACGGCTTCGTAGCGGGCTGCACCAGGAAAATCAGCTATTGGAGTCCATTGGTCTGAGGTAGCATTGTATTTGTAAAAGTCCTGATAATATGTGCCGTCCTGTGATTTGCCGGTACCAACATATGCCTCATTTTCAATTACAAAACTTACTGCTCCGTGCCGGGCATTTCCCGTAAAATCAGCCAGTTGATCCCATTCATAAACCTGACAGAATGCAGAATAACTGAAAATGGTAAGGAATAGCGTTCCAATGTAGAAAGATTTCATAAAATGTATATTGTATTAAACTTAATAGTGTGCCAATTCAAAAATGGTAAACAAAAAATACAAAAATAATTATGCAACAGGTGGATTTTAAAATTTTCTTAAAAAATATTATTCGGTAAGGATGATTAAAGTAACCCAAATAAATTTACTTTTATTATATGTATTGGAATATTTATATGAAAAGAGGGATAAGAATAAAAATACTGGTGAGGGTTTTTACTGGAGGGGAGGCAGCCTTTTCCAAACTTACTCCGTACTGATGGCACAAATCATAACTAGTAAGTTTAGCATTTATAATTTGGAAGAGGCTTTTCAGAGGCATTTCTCAATTGATCTGATATGGAGGGTGAGATGGGTTTAGGTTGAATCCTCCTTTGAAATAGTCTCTTCTATTTTGAGGTATCTAAGCTGATGTTAGTCCGCATGTGACACCCAACCTGGAGCTATGCCGATTTTTTCTTTCAAGATCAAGTTCAATTGTGCTCCATGGTGTTGTACGTGTCTGAGGTTGTAAAGAATGATCTCCAGCAACGTATAGTTCTTCACAATTGATGGACAAAGTCCATGTAGATCTGTTTCGCTGTTGTCTATCCATCTCTCCAGTAATTTGTCGCTTGATGAGTTCAAAATAAGGTCTTTACACTTTTTTCTGATAGAAGCCAGGTAGGAAAGCACTTCTTCTTTGCTGTAAAGCCTGTCAGGGATTACATCGTCTACAGCTTCAGCAGGCATCTGGCTTTCATCAACGAGGGTATATGGTAATGCTGGAGCAAAGGTTTTTACCGGATTGCTAAGATAGTAGTCAAGAAATATGGTGGTGTGGTATGTCATGTAGAAGAATTTTTTCTCTTTTTGCCACAGCTCATCAGTACACATATTGATTGCGTTGCTAAGCATGTCAATTGCTGCTGCAAAGTTTGCCCATAAACATTGTTTGAATTTGCGCTCCATCGGTTAGTTTATAAGAATAAACATAACAAAGATTGATCAGAAAGTGCCTAAAATCTTCAAAGAGTCCAGAATCCTCTCTCGCTGACCCTGATGGAACGATTTTAAGTAAACATATAGATTTACTTTTTATATTTTTTGTAAACATAAAAGTTTACTATTTGCTATATTTGTAAATACATAGATTTACAGAAATCAATTATGAGAAATAAGAAGATGCTTTTAATAGAGCAGCTAGATCAAAAATTAGAACCATTTCAACGTACTACAATAGTACGGGTACCAAACAAAGGATGGATAAATACTGTTCGTACTGCTCTTAATATGACCATGGCCCAACTGGGCGCCAAACTTAATATTACCAGACAAGGGGTAAAAAGGATTGAAGAAAGTGAGGCTAAAGGCACGATATCAATTAAATCCTTAAAAGAAGTAGGTGAGGCTATGGAATTAAAATTTGTATACGGGTTTGTTCCAAAAAATGGCACAATTAATAATCTTATCAACGTAAAGGCAGAAGATCTGGCCCGAAAAATTGTACAAAGGACCAATCAAAACATGAAGTTAGAGGATCAAGGAATCAGTGATGAAAAAATAAATAAATCAATATCTGACCTGGCTGATGAAATAAAAAGAGAAATGAGAAAGTCATTATGGGATTAGATCTTAAATATCAAAACGGGCAAACACCGTTAGATGAGGATGAAAAAGAAGGTCTAAAGATTAAATCAATAACAACACAGAAGGAACTGGATGAATTCGAGCAATTAAATATTGAAAAAGCAATTGAGTGGACCATTCATGCAAATTTGAAACCGGAAAAAATATTGACTGAAAAATTCATAAAAGGTTTACATAAAAAGATGTACGGTGATGTTTGGAAATGGGCAGGTGAATTTAGAAAGACAAATAAAAATATAGGAATAGACTGGACTCAAATAGCGGTAGAAGTAAAAAATCTTATTGATGATACCAAATATTGGTTAGAAAACAAAACATACTCGCCCGAGGAAATTGCAATTAGATTTAAACACAGAATTGTAGCGATTCACTGCTTTCCAAATGGAAACGGAAGACATTCAAGAGTGATGGCCGACATAATTATTGAATCTGTTTTTGGGAAGGAAGTTTTCACATGGCATGAATCAAATATGGTAAAAGCGAACGAAGTGAGGAAAAGCTATATTCAAGCGTTAAGAGAAGCTGACAATGGAAATATAGTGCCCTTGATTGAATTTGCTAAAAGCTAATCAGCCGTATTTGCCGATTTAAAGCAAAGAGAAAATAAAAGAACTCCTTCATAACTGAGTAACTCCGCTTCGCGGGATAAACTTCTCCTCCTGCTTTTGTTTCCGCTTTGCTCCAACAAAAAAAGGCCAGTTGATGCTGACCTTTTGCTGTGTACTCGCTATACTAGTACCCAGGGCCGGAGTCGAACCGGCACGGTATTGCTACCATTGGTGTTTGAGACCAACGCGTCTACCAATTCCGCCACCTGGGCTTTTTAATCAAGAGATTTTACCAACCTACCTGCAGAGCAAGAAAGTGGCTCATCGCCAGACCGTTCGTTAAACGGGATGCAAAGATGTTTAAAGATTTCAAAATTCACAATATTTGGTACGCTTTAATTTCTGGCATCTGGTTTTTGGCATCTGGCATCTGGTTTCTGATTGCATCTTGACAAACTGGAAACTGGAAACTGGAAACTGGAAACTGGAAACTGGAAACTGGAAACTGGTCACTGGAAACTGGAAACTGGTCACTGGAAACTGGAAACTGGTCACTGGAACACCAAACACAATTAACCATTAACAGTCAACACTTGCTTATGTGAAAAAGCGACAGGTTTGTCTGCAAACAGCGCTTTGGTTTTTGCCCACACACTTTCAAAGAGTTCGGATTGGCGGTAGGCGTTCAAAGCGTCTTCGTTATCCCAGATGCTGTAGGTGACGTAAATGTGATCTTTATTGTAATCCTGATGTAGCTCCAGGTGCCGGCACCCGGGGAAGGCCCGGATCTGTTGCTTGCTATAGTTAAAAACTTTCAAGAAATTATCTGTTTCCTCCTTTTTGAAGGTCATGCGTACGATTCTGATGAGCATTATTCGTCAAAATTAATAGTTACAGGGCTGTCATAGTCCAGTCCGAGCAGCTCGGAAGCCAACCCCTGGTTAATGCCAATTTCCATCAGCCCCTGGTCGTTAAATATTATAAAAATATCTCCGGCATCCACCTGGTTAACATTACTGTACACTCTCCGGCTGTTTTCCCTGCCAAAGATGATGGTATAGCCTTTATTTTTGCTGAGGATATCAAAGGTTGTTTTATCGATGTTGGTGATCAGGTTTCCATAGCTGTCCACCCGAATCACGTTCCCCACGATCTGTTTTTTATTAGCCTTTAGGTGCCGGCCCAGCATGCGCTTATAGTCATCTAGTGCTGTGCCCAGATCCTGTAATGCCGCGCCACTGGCCAGCTTCGCAGCCGCCGGGGCAAAGATCTGCTTTTCAGGAAAAGTGGTGGAAATAGGATTAATACTATTGATGTCCACTTTAAAACTTGCTTCCTGATCACTGATCAACCCAAAAAGGCCATTATCCGTACCTATAAAGTAATGGCCTTCCAGTTCGATGGCAATATACTTATCATCCGGCTGGCCGGCAGAGTTAACGGCTATCAAATGTACCGTGCGCTCCGGAAAATCACGAAAGATAGCTTTTAGCACGTATGCGGCATGGGCAATATCACAGGAGGTGACCTGGTGGCTGAGGTCTACGATCTGAATGCCGGGGTTTATGGAAAGAATTTTTGCTTTAACGGCTGCCACGTAATGATCACTTTCTCCAAAGTCAGATAAAAAGGTGATTATAGCCATATAAGCAATGCGAGATTTTGTGCCGGTTCTTGAATTTTTTTTATAACATTAGACGTTAGTAATAGTTCTATATCTACTAATACATGAACATCCTGTTTTGAACGGCCATTGTTATTGTGTATTTTTGTATAGGCAAAATTAACTAAAATTTGACCATTAAAAATTCCATTTAAAATTAATTAGCATTTGGTAGAGAAAGTCATTACGCTGGAAAACATCTCCCTCATCGACTTCCTGGGGGTTGAAAACAAAAACATCACTGAAGTAGCTTCCGCTTTCCCAAAAAGTAAGATTGTGTCCCGAGGAAATGAGATCCGGATCAAGGGCAGCACCACGGAAATTTTAAAGATCAATGACATCTTAAATTCACTGATAGAACACTACCATAAATATGGAAAAGTGACCGAGGATAATGTACAAACGTACCTGGCGAAGGAATCAGAAGAAAAACTTCCTGACGAGGAGGATGTGCTGATCTATGGTACAAAGGGTTTTATCATTAAGCCGAAAACTCTCAACCAGCAGAAACTGGTGTACTCTGTAATGGAAAATGACCTGGTTTTTGCATTGGGTCCTGCCGGTACGGGGAAAACGTATATTTCCGTAGCCCTTGCGGTAAAAGCCTTAAAGAACAAGCATGTTAAGAAGATAATCATAACCAGGCCGGCTGTGGAAGCAGGGGAGACGCTTGGCTTCTTACCAGGTGACCTTAAAGAGAAGCTTGATCCCTATCTACGGCCGATCTATGACTCGCTCTTCGATATGGTACCTTCTGAAAAGCTCAGGTACTATATGGAGAACAATATAATAGAGATCGCTCCATTGGCATATATGCGTGGACGTACACTCAACAATGCTTTTATTTTGCTGGACGAAGCGCAGAATACTACCCCTATGCAGATAAAAATGTTCCTGACGCGGATGGGTCCTAACTCTAAAGTGATCATCACCGGTGATACTTCACAGATCGATTTGCCTAAAAAGCAAAAATCAGGTTTGATAGAATCGATTAAAATTCTGAAAGATGTGAAAGGTATCGGCTTTGTGGAGCTAACCGGTAAGGATGTGGTGCGTCATAAAATAGTGAAAGACATCATAGCTGCCTACGATACCTATGAAAAAAGAGAAGATGCCAGACACAAAGACGGAGAAGCGCCTCAAGGTTCAATACATTGATAATGATGAGCTACTCAAGAAGTCATATGCCATTCGTGAGGAGGTTTTCATCGATGAACAGCGTGTGGCTCGGGAGGAAGAGTATGAGTTCGAAGAAGAGTCACATCATTTTATAGCGCTCGATGGCGAGGAACCCTGTGGTGTAGCACGATGGAGAGCTACCGATGAAGGGGTTAAGCTGGAGAGATTTGCGGTTAGAAAAGCTTACCGGGGAAAGGGGATAGGTAGCCTGCTGGTACAAAGTGTACTTGACCATATCCAACGACATCCTGGTGCAACAAATAAAAAGTTATATCTGAATGCTCAGCTTAACGCACTTCCGCTATACGTTAAGTTTGGTTTCCGCCCTGCCGGTGAGCGTTTTATGGAGTGTGGTATTGAGCATCAGAAAATGGAAAAACTACTTATGGAACTGACCTTTCGAGTGGCCACTGAAAACGACATTATTGAAATCATAAAAATGCTTTCTGATGATAAGCTTGGTTCGCAACGCGAACGGTTCGAAGAGCCACTTCCGGAGTGTTACACCCGCGCTTTTGAGGTCATCAGTAAGGACCCTCATCAGGAGCTAACTGTTGCCGAGGAAAATGGGGAGATCGTAGGCACTTTTCAGCTTTCATTTATCCAATACCTGACCTATCAGGGAGGTATCCGGGCTCAAATAGAGGCTGTAAGGGTAAAGTCGAGCCATCGAGGCAAAGGCTACGGCCACAAGATCTTTGAGTATGCTATAGATCGAGCTAAAGAAAAAGGGGCTCACCTGGTACAGCTTACCACTGATAAAAAGAGACCCGATGCCCTGGAGTTTTACAAAGCTTTAGGTTTTGTAGCCTCTCATGAAGGCATGAAACTGCATTTGGGGGCGTAGAGCGTTGCGCTTAGCGTTGCGCTTGTCGCCTCCGTAGCTTTAACGCAGGAGCCACCGGCTACAATGATCGAGCTCTCTTCGGGCTTATTTTCCTGTTCGCTAACAGCTATGGCAACGGGAATGGTAACCCTGTAGTCACACTAGACGCTTAGCGCTCCGCTCTCAGCTCTCAGCTCCCCGCTCTCACCCTTTCATTTTAGGCATTGAAAGATCATACTTAATGGATACCACACGGATAATAATAATGATCGCGGTGGTGATCAGGTAGATGATATTTTCGCTGAGTGTGGTATAGTAGTCCAGCAGGAAAAATGCGAAAGCACCGGCCAGGCAGGCGGTAGCATAGATCTCCTTTCTGAAGATCAGTGGGATCTCATTGCATAAAATATCCCGGATGACTCCGCCTACCACAGCGGATACCATGCCCATTACAATAGCTAAACCAGGGTGGATGCCTAAAGAAAGTGCTTTTTGCATGCCACTGATCGTGAATAGGGCAATACCGATGGTATCGAAGATGAAAAAGGTTCTTTTCAGGTTAACGATGTATTTTCGGAAGATAAAAGTAAAGGGAACCGCCAGGAGAATAACAACGGGATAAACGGTATCCTGCACCCAGGCAACCGGATAGGCGCCCAGCAAAACATCACGCGTGGTGCCGCCACCCACGGCTGTTACAAAAGCAATGACGGTAGCGCCAAAAAGATCCATATGCTTTTTAGCTGCCAGCCGGAGGCCGCTGATGGCAAATACGAATGTACCTATGATCTCTAAGGCGTAAATCAGGGTCATGTTAAGGAGTTATAAATAGTGACTATTCTTAAGGGAACACTTCCCGTCAGCGCATCCTGATAATTCTTAGGAAAATCCCCATTTGTGTAACAGCTTTTTTAGGGGATTGCTTCACTCCGTTCGCAATGACGTTAAATGATTAGTTTCCCGAGGCCGCTAATTAACCCGATATTCTGAAAATAAAAAATAAAAGAACATGATATTTCTCCAGGCCTCGTCCTGCTGAAATTCAAAGCGTCTGTTGTCATGGCTGGCTTCTATATCGATGCGTATCTGGTTGATATAATCAAAGATGGTGAGGTCATCATTGGGACCTTTCAGAGACAGGTCGAGCGATAACCTGTTGTTGGGTCCTACCAGGTTGGCGAAGTCGCGATAGTTGCTATGTACTACCTGCCTCAGAAAATCACCGGCAGGAAACTCTTCGGTAGCCTCACATTGACACTGGGAGCCAAATTTGCTATGCCATCGCATGCTTTTTTCGGGTTGGTCCTCGTCCAAATAGCCGGTGCCGGCCGCCATTATGACCAGGCTTTCAAGGGTGGAAGGAGTGCCGGGGTTGTCTGCTCCGGTTTTTTCTCTGGCGGCTTTGCAAAGCGCTTTTATAAATGTCGGGGCCAGGGTAGAGTCTCCATTTTTTATTTTATAGATGCCGGATGTAGAAATTTGCGCTTTAACAATATGGAACAAACACATAAATAGAACTGTAAAGCACCATTTAATCCAACTGTTCCACAGGGGTTTCATTCTTGTCTTCCTCTTTTTTTGAAATATCGTCTACGAATAAGAGCAACATTAAAAAGAGAATAATAATTACTATAAACACCAGTTTTTTCCGGTCTTTATACAGCATATCTCTGATACCTTCTGTAGAGTAATATTTCCGGTAGTTGTCCATAAACCGGTCAAAGTCTCTGTATTTGTCGATAGTTTCGGCCCCCGGCATAGGTGCATTGATCTTTACTTTAATCCTGGTCATGACTAGTCGTTATATTTGATCTGCTTCGAAAGTTCTTTAAGCTTCTTCAATATCCTGTAAGTTTTGATCTTGGCATTTACCTCTGTTGTGCCAAGCAGGTAACCAATTTCTTTAAAAGACCTGTTTTCAAAGAATCTCAATTCAATAAACTGGATCTCAGTGGCATCCAGTTGCTCAAGAAGTACTGAAACAAGCACTTCTGTATCAATCTGCAATTCGCTGTAATCAATCTCTTCGAAAAGATGCTGTAAATGATGGCTGTCGAGACTCACCACCCTTTCAAATTTAGTCTGCTGACGGAAGAATAAATTAATTTCATTGACAGCAATTTTATAAAGCCAGGCAGAGAAGGGGACACCCTGATATTTATACTTGCCGATGTGTTTAAGGCATTTCAAAAATACTCTGGATGTAATATCTGCCGTGACCTCCTGGTGGTCTACACGCTTATAAATAAACAGAAATATACTATCGTAATATTTTCGGTAGAGTGGGGCAAAATGTTCCGGGTTTTTCTGGCTGCGCTTAATGATCTCGTATTCAGCCACAATTTCATCCTTGGTTTTGTGATAGGTTGGTGGTGTGGAAATTTTAAGGATGCTGTTCACCAGGTTGGACAGCATCCACCACAGTCGTGGGTAGTATATTGTTGTTATCGGGTGAGGCACCATGTTATTAATTTACGACCATTAAGCAACTAATAAAAATATCCGGGCCGCTGTCTTCGGCTCAGCGGCCGGATATTCCCGCCTTTTACAACGTTCACCGCCTAATGGCGGGCCACACAAACATTGTATCGGAAATGAATTACCATCATAATGCACGAATTGTGAAAAGGTACAGTTATGGTCAAAATTTTTTATTGGAGGTTGGTTTCCGTACCTTTGTATTTCCTTGAAAGTCGAGGATTTAATTACATTATTTATTAAACATCAAGTTATGTCTGAAGCAAAAAAAGGCGACAGAGTAAAAGTACATTATACGGGTAAACTTACCGATGGGTCAGTTTTTGATTCATCTGAAAATAGAGAACCTCTTGAATTTGAATTAGGTGCCGGTATGATGATTGCCGGATTTGATAAAGCAGTAACAGGAATGAAAGTGGGCGACACAAAAACCGCTAACATTCCGGCTGCAGAGGCTTATGGTCAGAGAAATGACGAGATGGTGGTTGAGGTGCCCAAAGCCCAGCTTCCGGCAGATCTGAATCCTGCTGTCGGCCAGCAACTGGCTATGCAGCAGCCTAACGGACAGTCAATTCCTGTTGTGGTTACGAAAGTAGAAACTGAAACTATAGAGATCGATGCAAATCATCCTTTGGCCGGGAAAGATCTTGTATTCGATATAGAATTGGTAGAGATCTCGTAATCGGGTGAGATATCATAAAAAATAAAAGAGGCATGATCATTTCATGCCTCTTTTATTTTTTATGATATGCAGCCCCCCGGAAAATTAATGTTCCTTAGGATCTTGTTTTTTAGTCTTCATAAAGTCAAGTAAACCTATTGCAGCACCAAATCCAACCAGGCATGCTACGATGGTGATAAACAAGTCTGCACCGTCCGCAATATATTTTTCCATAGTATTTTTATTTCAGAGGTTCCCGTTAAAGCGTGCCCAAATTTATAATTAATATTGATAAAAGAGAAAGGAAAATTGCATAGAGTTCATCATAACTTTTAACTTCATGCCGTTACCAGCATAAAGCCTTATGACACAGGAAGAACATTTTCAGAAACTGGAGCGGATGTATATCCACGAAGCGCCCATCAATAAATTTTTCAAGCCTCAAGTTAAGATCTCGCAAGGCCGGGCTGAGGTAATGATGAAATGCAACACCAAATTTTTTCATGCTGCAAATGCCATGCACGGCTCTGTTTACTTCAAAATGCTTGATGATGCTGCTTTTTTTGCTGTCAATTCACTGGTGGACGATGCGTTTGTACTCACATCTTCATTTAATATTTATTTGTTGAGGCCGGTGGTCTACGGAGAATTAAAGGCAGTGGGAGAGGTGGTACATAATGCCCGGAAATCATTTGTAGCCGAGGCGGTACTTTACAATGAAAGGGACCAGGAGATAGCCAGGGGTAGCGGTAATTTTGTAAAAAGCCAGATACCGTTGGATGAGCATGTGGGATATAGATAGGGTGTATGCTCAAGCTCAGAAGCATCATTTTAAGGGGACATTTGGGGTGATGAGGTTGAGTGAAGTTCGAAATTGAGAAAACCACATAAATTGACTCTCAGGTAAGTTATAGTTAGTGTCTGTAAGAAAACGTCAAGGTCAAGGCTTGCGAAGTCCTAAAAAGCGGTAGTCCCGTACAGTTGTTACAGTTATCGAGAAGAGCACAAGCGTAACGCAGACATTGACATTTTCTTAGAGCCACTAGTCAGGATTTTATCATTGAAATCAAGAACATATAATAATTTTTTTCCGGGTAGTTTTTATATATGATCGGTTTGTTTAAATTAGTATGATGGACAACTAATTTCCATTACTAATAATATGGAAGTTATAGCTCTTTAGCTTCTTTAGGAATTCAATTTAGGGTTAGATGTATTCTTCTAAAATCTATAATCTGTTTGTCTTTTTCGCTTCACTGGCAGCCCCAGGTTTAGCTCAGAACGATGGGGTTTACCTTAGCAATTTCATAGTGCCATCTACATTGATAAGAAGCGAAAAGATTCAGGTCAATGGCTCCTGCGATTATTACACGTATGGACATGAGAATTTGACGGGGCAATATTATTTAATGGCCGGAGGATACTCATTTTTGGATATGTATGAAAATCACTATGAAATAAATACCCATTTGAAGATGGACTTTATGAAAGCAGGTGGTCCTAAGGGAAATTATCTGATCTATAGTGAGTCAGATAACAGGGGGTATATTGGAAGCTGGACAGGTTTCGACCCGGATGCTTCGTTTTGGGCTACAGTAACTGCGGATATGTATCTGGACGGTAATTTCCTGGGCCAGGTAACCTATCAATTCAGCTCCAGGCTAAAAGAGGGTAAATCAGGAAATGCTGTGGTCCGGGTTAACAATAAAGCGCATGGAAATGCCGTCACCGGGATTACCGGTGGCAAAGAAAAGGACCTTGAGATATTGAAAAGAATCGGGTTAAGAAATATTCAGGTAACGAGATTCAAGCAATACCTTCCCAACGCATTTCTCAACTATGCCAGGGAGCATTGTAAGGAGCGAAACGAAGCAGAGCAAATAGCAGTAATGGAAAAAGTTGAGCAGGAAAGGAAGGAAAAAGAAGCACTGGCGGAAAAACAGACTACATCAAATCAAGTTAAATCTTCAGGAAATAATTTAATGAGCGAAGAGGCTACCTACACAAACCTGACAGGTACCGGGAAACAACCTGAATTTGGAAGAGATGAATACGGGAATTACTACAGAAAGGATGCTTCAGGAACGTATAAACAAATCAGCTATGACGAATATGCAACTGCGGAATATCAGAAGCAACAGCGCATAGCAAATGCGCAACAAATTGAAGATGAAAAACGGGCGAATCAGGTGATACAGGATTTGCAGAAAAGATCGGACGACTTTCTGGCGGAGAGGCAGAGAGACAAACTTCAAGTAGAACAGATATCGGGTTTGTATGCACAAAGTTTCTATGCAGCCCAGGCCGTAGGAGCGTCAAAGCAAAACCTGGATAACCTTTCCCGCCTGAGCGGCAATTATGAGTCGGTGGAGGAACTGGAAGCGGAATTTAACGCTAAATATTATGCTATAGCACAGGAGGTGGAAAATCTTAACCGCGCTCGTAATGAAGCTTTGAGTGCGAATGTTGCTACCACCTTTTATGGTAGTGATGCCACTGGGCAGGCTACCGGGGAATTCATAAAAGGAGTGGGAACAATGATCAATAATAACAAATCCGAAAAGGAAAGAATAGAAGCTGAAGCAGCTCTTAGGGAGCAGCGAGAGCAAATGTTGAAGCAGATAGAGGCCAGGAAAAAAACAATGATGCTGAATATGCGACAGGGAATGTTAGCACAATTTCCGGATGGAGGGCTACCACTGTCCTCTCATCAGGTGAAAGACCGGGTGTATTGCTTTGCCTACTTCATTGATGGATCTACTCTTGAGAAAGATGCTCCTGTAATTTCTATTACTAATGTTTTTCCCGTAGATCAATATTCTGATGGAACATGGCCCTTTAAGAACACTTTGGTGGATGAACTACAAAAGCTTTCATTAGACAAGGTTACGTTAATGGGATTTTATACAGCCAAGGAAATGGCAGATGAAATGCATACTTCGTTAACAAGTCTTTCAGGTAAATGTAATATGAAGATCAATTTACTTGAGTATAATGGTAAAGCGAGTACTTCAGTCACCAATGATTTTTGGGAAACCGGTAAAAAACAGAAGTCAGAAACCAGTCAGCAACAAAATGGGAGTTTCTGGGATCAATAATTAATCAGTGCCTCAAAGAAAACACCTATGTCTGCGTTAGTATCCGTTCTAAAAATGCACATACCGACAACTTTACAGGATCTGCTTTTGGAATTTATTTGTTTTCTTAACATCACTTTGAATTTTCGTGCAAATACTAATTAAATATTTAGATGAAGCGAGTTGTTATTTTCTTTTTCTTTTTGATGCAAGTATACGTTGTTAATGGCCAAAGTACCATGGCCATCTTGAAATATGAACAAGCGGAGGAGGCATATATAAGCAATGACTTCTATACTACAATTGCTAAATTGAAGGAGGTAGAGGAGATTTTGGGTACTGTAAACCCCAGGATCCTCTACCTGCGCATTATGGCGCAATACAAGTTGGTTGATAAGGACAGATCTCGTTTGGAACCACTAAAAAGAGACTGCGCATTTTACTTGGAAAACTATGACGGTAATACAAACCTGATCGATAAATACAGAGAGGTGTTCCGGGTATCTGAGGATCTTATTCAATATGAGGATAATCAGCATTATATCGTTGGGAAGCAGCTTTTCGATGAGAAAAAATATAGTGAAGCCATGAGCCACTTGGAAATAGCTGCCAGGCAGGGATATGGTCCGGCATTCAATGTTATCGGGATAATGTACCGGTGGGGATATGGAGTGGAACAGAATGATGCAGAGGCCCTGCAGCAGTTCAAAAAGGCTGCTGAAAAGGATTTGGCGCAGGGCATTTATAACCTGGGAACAATGTACTATCATGGTCGTGCTGTAGAAAAAGATGTGTTCCAGGCACGTGAATATTTTATAAAAGCGGCAGAAAAGGGCTACCTAAATGCGATTGTAGGTGTGGGTGATACCTATTATTACAGGTTTAAGAATGGCTCAAATATTGATAATAGAAAGGCCTTGGAATGGTACATGAAAGGGGCGGAAAAGGGGGATGCATATTGTTTTGAGAATATAGGAAGAGTTTATTATAACGGTGAATACGGTGTAAATAAAGATTATCAAAAAGCCAGGGAATGGTTTCTGAAAGCGGCTGACGCTGGATATCATAATTCCATGAACAATCTGGGAATTATCTACAATCATGGACTCGGAACTATGGTTGATCAGGAAAAGGCAATGGAATGGTATCTGAAAGCTGCAGAAAAGGGAAACAAATATGCTATGTACAATATAGGCTATCTATATTCTCATAACAGATATGGAGTGAATGGAGGGAGGGCTGATGGTCAGGCTGCGTTGGAGTGGTACCTAAAGTCCGCTGAACAGGGCTATAGTGGGGCTATGTATCAGATTGGCTATATGCATGGTTATTTTAGTTATCAGTACAAAGGAATCTCAAGAGATGATAAGAAGCAATTTGAATGGTATCATAAAGCTGCGGAGGCGGGCCATATAAAGGCCATGAAGGAATTGGCATCATGTTATGATAAGGGTGTGGGAGTTAAGAAGGATAAAAAACTTGCTGCGGAGTGGCGAAGGAAGGCAGCAGTGGCCGAGAGTAAGTAAGGTTACCAAATTGGTTAGTAGTAAGGAGACTATTCGAAGCCCTTGGGCTTGTTGCTGAAAAGAATCGGTTAACAAAGCAAAGTACTGAAGTGTAATGTGTATAGAATATTTCCATCCGATATTTCAATTTTTGACCTGCTATGTAAAGATTTGCCCATGACCTTCATATGTCTTACTTTTTTGTCTTGACACAAAAATTAACAAAAAAAGTCAAGACTATGAGTAAATGGCTAAATTTCAATGCCTGCGATGACAAATCACAAACTCACCCCGTGAAAAAACGGGGCTCAAACAGTGTGATTTATAACATGTACGTGTGGCATTGAAATTCTTAACGCCATTTTCTCAAGGCCGTTCAGTTAACTTGTCATTATCCACAAAATCAATTGAAGTTGTTGGTTGCCTCCCCGAGGCAAGTTCGGGACAGGCAGGATGACTGCTCTTTTTTAAGGATTTTATATCGAATTCACGTTAAGATAAGTGAAATAGAGAAGGTAGAGCTTTTGTGCCCCCTCTTTGCATTGGTTCAGTTCCGGGAATGCAGACCTATTCTATTGCCCTCGGTATCAAGAAAAAGGGCAAAATATCCGGTTTCTTCGTCTATGAGTGTTTTAGGAACTATAACGCTGCCTCCGCTTTTTTCAACTTTATCCAGCATGTGTTGAAGGTTATCACCTCCATTCAGGTATATCATCACGCCATTGGCAGAGGGTTCATAGCCTTCCCCCTTTGTAATGACGCCGGAAATAGTTTGATCTTCACTTGGAAGTAGTCCCATTTGTGTTCCCTGCATGTCTATGGTTTCAATTTTGACATTCAGGATGGATTGATAAAACGCCACTGCTCTGGAAAGGTCGGTAGCGGGTATTTCAAATATTGAGATCAGGCTTTTCATATCGTTTGAGTTTTGGTTTCTGTCAGAATGTGTTTGCGCGTATGTATTATTTTGTGTAGCGTAGGCGATCAGGCCCGTTACAAGCATAATGGATATTTTTGATACTCTTCGTTTCATTTTTTTATTGTTTCTTGTTTCTTGTTTATTGTTGATGCATAGTTACACCACTGTGAAGAGTATAAATTGTAAAAGTGCGACAATTAGTCTTTTGAATAGATAAGTGATGAAAGGATCATTTGATCATCACTCAAAAATTCTTTAGGATTAGTACCGGTAAGCTCCTTAAAGTCCTTGATAAAATGCGCCTGATCATAATATTCACTTTCATAGGCAATCTGCGTCAGGTTTTCCGGGTGCTTAAGTAGCATCATTTTTAACGCTGCCTGCAACCTGAAAACTTTGCCAAGCCTTTTTGGGCTGATCCCTACTTGCTTTGAGAACTTCCTCTCCAGGTTTCTCCTTCTGGTCGATTGATCTTTTACAATCACATCAATGGAAGTACTGCCTTTTGTCAGAAACAGTGTGTCAATAGTGGATTTTACGATCCGGTCAATAGTGGATGCGTCTTTTAGCTTGCTTAGCAGAAAGTCTTCGACAATTGTAATTCTCACCCCCGTATTTGGGGCGTTGACGATTTTTTGTGTCAGCGCTTCTGCTTCTTTTTTATCAAACAGCGCGGATATCGGTGTTTCCTTGTTCGCCAATTCTTTAATAGGTATTTTTATAAAGTTGGCAAACCCGTAAGGGTAAAATCGGATAGCAAAAGAGTTTACATGTCCGGTTGGTTCTATGAAAAAAGGTTGGGTAATTTGCCCGATCACCATTGCTCTTGGTTGGATGATAAAATTTGTGTCTGATGTATACCTTTTTATATCGTCACCAAGGATAAACGCCATTTCAATACAACCATCAGGTACGATTCGTTGCTTTGGAGCCTCCATTTGAGCAGGGATCTCAAGGGTCCAGTAGCATTTAATTAAAGATGCTAAATCTGCATGAGGCTGAAGGGTTTGGTAGTTCATGTCTGGAAGCTGGAGTTTTCAAAAGATTTAATACAATATGCATAAATTATCACTATTAACCGACTAACTTCGGTAAGTTAAAATTATCTTCCACCAGCCCGTAAATTTCTTCCTGTGTAAAAAAGGCTACTTCTTCAGCAGTAATGTCAAAATTGTTGGTCAGGAACTCATCATAGCCGTTCCACTCCTCTTGGTGACACACTTTCCTCAATCGTGTCTTTCGGACAACCTTTGTGTGTTTTACCATGTTCGTCTTTCTGATTGTATTCCAGTTCAATAATTTGGTCACGGAGCACCTTGGCTGTCCGTTTTTTCGATAATGCTAAGCAACTGTTGAATTGTATCAGTAGTGGGTTGTTCGAAGATATATATGTCTGCAGCCTCACGATCCACAAGGTTAAGATAGAGGAGGTTTGCTCACCTTTTAAAATTACTCATCTCTATTACCTTGGATTCACCGTCAGTAAGAGCCAGGCGCTGCATCATGCCACCCCCCGTTTTACGGGTTGTTTCCTCGCTGGTTTCACTGTCCCATATCATGAAGGCGATCACATAATATTCTCCTTTTGGCAGGTTGGTGAATTCAAACTCACCATTTTCGTCACACATAGTCTTAATGGTTTCGTGGTATCCTGCCGGATCGGGGATGAACTTGGGGACGCCATCTTCAAGGTATACATATCCGGTGTTTTTGCTACCATAGATCTTATTGAGCCGCTCTTCTGTATATGCAGCAACCGGCATCAACTCGATCCTGAATTCTTTACCAAACCGTATCTCGCCAGTCTTGGATTTGAATTTGGCAGATCCCTTGATCACACTATTTCCGCTATTCTTAAACCAGCCAACTTCATCACTATTGAAATCGCTCATCACCGGAACAGGTGTGTTTCTGGCATTTGAAAGCACGTAGGTCTCGACAATTACTCTGTCCACCCCAAGGGATGCTATTCTTTCCACTCCCGTTTGTATCAGCGTGTCATTTTTGATATCGACTGTGAAGTCAAATTTGTTATTTTCCCAATTCCTGCCGCTGCAATATTCAAGGAATTCTGTATAATGGTTACCCTGTAACACATATCTTCCTGCCCCGGATATAAACATCGCGGTACTGTCCTTGCCCTGGTTCAGATCGTGTTGAAAAAAGGAAAAATGGCTTTTTCCTATTATTTTTATTCCTTCAACATTACCAGCATAATCGGTTTTTGTGGTATCATCACCAGTGATGGTCATTGCTGATAGCAGTTTCCAGGTGCCTTCTATGAGTAGGGGATAGTTGATTTTATCTTCCTTGGGTGGCTTAGCATCAGAGCATCCAACTAGAAACGCTCCCCAAAGAAGTAGTAGCCAGTTTTTTGTCATTTTTAACGGTTTTGCTGAATAGAGCAGATATAAATCTGATAATACTACTGTTGAAGTGCCTGAAGCAATTCTTTATCTATTTTACCCATTTCAACCTTGAACTCTTCTAGTGAGCTTCCTTTATCCATTAGCTCGTTACCCTCCTTATACATTCTAGCTACTGTCTTTTCGATCAGCAGCGCATCGGAGTAATCATCTTTTTTAAATTTGGAATCAACAAACCATCCTGCATCTGTTTTTATAAGATTTAATCTCTGTTTCACATCGGGAAATTCAGGATCGGGAGATTCAAACATGGCTTTGTTTTCTCCTTCCTGGTGGATGATCTGTATTTCCGAGGGAGATGCATAGCATACAGGTTTTACTCTGTTTATATTAAACAAAAAGCCGCTTATTCCCATGCTCTTTTTATATTCATCCTCTCCGTACATTCCTATGGCTCTACTTGCAAACGCCTTGAATTTGTTATAATTCAATATGTTATCGATACGGCTTTTAGCAATTTCTTTTTGTGTTTCCGTGTTGTGGATCCAGAAACTTTCCAATGCTGCCTTATCTTTCGCACTGCATGCTTGTGTTAGTTTTTCCACAAATTCATTGAGGTTCTGACTTTTTGAATAAAGCGAAGTGCATAGTAATAGAAGTAGCATTGTCAGTCGTTTCATAGTAGTAATTTAATGAGTGAGAAAATACTTTGGTAGCCATAGTTATAACTGCTCAATTAGTATTTGATAAAAGTAATTTTAAATATAATAAAAATAATTAGGAATACATTGTATAGCTGCTGTTAACTGGCATCTGAATGAATAGGGTTTCATGGCCCTACTTATATCTTATTCTCCATTAAGTCCTTGGCCAAACTTGCTCTCCTGTTTTCGACACCTTTGTTTGATTTTCCTAAAAAAGGCT
>NZ_AMZN01000005.1 GCF_000331535.1 Fulvivirga imtechensis AK7
CTCTTTAGATGATGATGGCGGAGTTATCAGTAGCTATGATGTAAATGCCGTAGTAGCCCCCGGATTGGGCGGTACAGCAAGCACAGCTAGCGGTACGACAGATGTGAATTTGATCTCTGGCGATATCTTTACAAATGGGACAGGAGGTCCTTTGGATGTAGTTTATACACTTATACCTTATATAGGCACATGTGCAGGCCCTGGCTTTACCATTACAATAACAATAGATGAGGCCCCTGTATTCACTGGCAATCTTGATGCTACGGTATGCTCTGGCGATGCTATAGGCGTTGTTTTGCCATCTACTGACGATGGTGGAGACGCTATCGGCAGTTATGATATTAGTGCCGTAGTAGCCCCTGGATTGGGCGGCACAGCAAGCACAGCTAGCGGCACAACAGATGTGAACCTAATTTCAGGCGATATATTTACGAATACGACAGGAGGTCCTTTGGATGTAGTTTATACAATTACTCCTTATATAGGCACTTGTGCAGGTCCTGATTTTACCATTACAGTAACGATAGATGAGGCTCCGGTATTCACTGGCAATCTTGATGCTACGGTGTGTTCGGGAGATGCAATAGGAGTTACACTACCCTCTTTAGATGATGATGGCGGAGTTATCAGTAGCTATGATGTAAGTGCGGTAGTAGATCCTGGTTTGGGGGGTACAGCAAGCACCGCGAGCGGAACCACGGATGTGAACCTGATCTCTGGCGATATATTTACGAATACGACAGGAGGTCCTTTGGATGTAGTTTATACAGTTACCCCTTATATAGGCACATGTGCAGGCCCTGACTTTAGCATTACAGTAACAATAGATGAGGCTCCTGTATTCACTGGTAATCTTGATGCTACGGCATGCTCTGGCGATGCTATAGGCGTTGTTTTACCATCTACAGACGATGGTGGAGATGCTATTAGCAGCTATGATGTAAGTGCAGTAGTAGCCCCCGGCTTGGGCGGCACAGCAAGCACTGCGAGTGGAACCACGAATGTGAACCTGATTTCTGGCGATATCTTTACAAATGGTACCGGCGGTCCTTTGGATGTAGTTTATACCGTTACCCCTTATATAGGCACCTGTGCAGGCCCTGACTTTACCATAACAGTAACGATAGATGAGCCGCCAATTTTTACTGGCAACCTTGATGCTACAGTATGCTCTGGCGATGCCATAGGCGTTGTTTTGCCATCTACAGATGATGACGGAGGTGCAATAAGTAGTTATGATGTAAGTGCGGTAGTAGATCCTGGTTTGGGGGGTACAGCAAGCACAGCTAGCGGTACAACAGATGTGAATTTGATCGCTGGCGACATATTTACAAATGCTACCAATGGTCCTTTGGATGTTGTTTATACAATTACACCTTATATAGGCACTTGTGCAGGTCCTGATTTTACCATTACAGT
>NZ_AMZN01000006.1 GCF_000331535.1 Fulvivirga imtechensis AK7
ACTGGAAACTCTAAACTGGAAACTCTAAACTGGAAACTCTAAACAATTAACAATTAACAGCTTCATCCTCCATGGGAACATTTGAGGCACTGGTTTTCTGCACTTGTGCACGCGTAATATTAACGAGTATGGCACTGCCCAAAATGATGGACATTCCAACTAACTGATTGGTATTGATGACCTCATCGGCAAGCAGCCAACCAAGAAAAACGGCTACCACGGGATTGATATAGGCATAGGTGCCTACCACAGCAGATGGTTTCTGCGTAAGCAACCAAGTATAGGCAATGAAAGCTATGATAGAGCCGGCAACGGACAAATATAACACGGCTGACCATGCCCTCCAGCTAATATGGGTAAAAGTGAAAGAGGTCAATTCACCCGCACTCACACTGATCACTGAACAGATAACCGAACCAATGATCAACTGCCAACCCAGGTTAAGATAAATTGACCCGGGCGCGGGGTTAGTCCTGTGATATAAGGTGCCGGCTACCCAGCAAACAGAGCCCAGCAAAACCGCCAATGAGGCGATAAGCTCAAGGCGTACATTTTCGTTCATGGATGTGCCGCTGATAGTATCTTTAAAAAGCAAAAGTATACCTAAAAAACCCAGCACGACCCCGGCTATGATATAGGGATTTGAAAAATATGTCTTCCAGTTCGTTTTATCCATAATTACGAACCAGATGGGCAAGGTGGCCACCAATACGGCCGCATAGCCCGATGCAATATATTGCTCAGACCATATCAATAGCCCCTGTCCCCCTGCCAGTACCACCAAAGCAAGTACGGCATTCTTGACAAGAGCGGAGGCTGTTGGAAACTTTTCTCCCTTAAAAACACAATAACCTACCAATGGCAGTCCAGCAACAATAAATCGCACGGCAGCCATCAAAAAAGGAGGGAAACCTTCCAATCCGATAACAATAGCCAGATATGTGGTGCCCCATATAAAATAAATAGCAGCAAAAGCTGCTATGGTTGCCAGCTTATAAGATAATAATGATCGATCCATAAATAGTGTCTATAGGAAAACTCTAAGTAGCTTTAAGAAAAACGCTTCCGCCAAAGGGCGGGACGAAGTGCCAAAAAAGCGGAGTCCCGTACAACAAAACTGTTGGGATGAGCATTTTTGGAACAAGCGTAACGCAGACACTCAGACATTGGCGTTTTTTCTTAGAGGCACTAAATAGTAAGTTTATAATTTTTGATCATCCAATGGATGATTCAGTATAAACGGATAACCCCAGATTTGGATGGGTTCAGATACGTGATATTTTTTAATCAGGTCGATTAAATTATTTCATTATCCCGGAGTGATAACCACCGGATTAGGCTATGTTTATTGATGGAAGCGTATCGCATCGGGTTATTGCCAACTGAGTTCACGGGCTACAAAGTTCTCCCATTCAATAAATTGATCTTCTTTCATTACACGGGGCGTTTTTACCTGCCCTCCCTTTTTGTTCTTTATTGCATTCCAGTCATAAAATAATCCGGGAGGAATGATCTTGACGATCACATGTTTTAAAGCACGGCTTCGGGCATTTTCGTAGCTGTGGTTAATTTTTTTGAGGCTTTCATCAAGCAGCCTGACGATTTTGTTTTCATCTACAGTGTCTTCGGAGCCAATATACCATTTGTGGGCGTAGTTATTTTCGGTGAGTATGGCTGAGACGGTAAATTCATTAATAGTCATACCTAACTCATCTTCCAACTTCTGAATGGCCCAATTCATATTGTCTACCGAAAGTTTTGAGCCTACTACATTCAGGAAATGCTTTGTCCGGCCGGTAATGATGATCTCGCTTTTCTTTCGATTGACAAACTTTACGGTATCCCCAATTAGATATCTCCAGGCTCCTGATACTGTTGAGATCAGCACTACATATTCCTCATCTTGCCGTATTTCAGCCAGTGGCAATACCTCGGCACCAGGCTTTATTGCACCATTCTCATCGACATTCGCGGCATTGAAAGGTACAAATTCAAAATAGATCCCGTTATCAGTGGCCAGTGCCATGGCATGGGTTTCCGGCCTCGACTGAAAGGCAAGGAAGCCCTCCGAAGCAAAGTAAGTGTCGATATAGATAAGCGGTCGTGCCAACAGTTTTTCCAGTCCTTTTTGATAAGGGCCAAAAGCTACCCCGCCAGTAGCATACACTTCCAGGTTGGGCCATATCTCGTGAATATTACGGATACCATTGTACTCAATAATCTTTTTGAGCATAAGTTCTATCCATGAGGGTATGCCAGATAGTGAGCCAACATCCCAATTCGGAGCCTCCAGGGCAATCCGTTGTATCCTTTCCTCCCAATTGTCTATCCTTAGAATTTCGTCTCCGGGTTTGCAATAGGTTTTAAACCAAAAGGGTATGTTGCTGGCGTTGATGCCGCTAATATCACCCTCTTTGAATATTCCATTCTCAATGAGATTGGTGCTGCTACACAGCATTAATATGTCTTTTTCAAAAAACTCAGGGGGCAGGTCAAAGTTGGCCAGGCAAGTCACTTGTTGTAAGCTGGTCTTACGTGTGGCTTGCAGCATATCTTCCGTTACCGGTATTTTTTTTCTTGCGAGATTTGTGGTGCCTGAGCTATAGGCCATATAGGTGGGTTTACCTGGCCAGGTAACGTCCGCTTCTCCAGCTACTGTTTTATGCCACCATTCCCTGTAGATCTTGTTATGATCATGAACGGGTATAGCTTTTGAAAATGCTTTAGCTACATCAGGAGCCTGAAGAATGGTCGTGAAATTATATTTCCTCCCAAATTGGGTGTCTTTTGCTTTTTGTAGCAGATCAAGTAGCACTCTTTCCTGACAAAGCACAGCCGGATCATCTGCAGATAACCGATCCTTTAGTTCGATAGCTGTCTTTATAATATTTCCAAGTACTGCCATAGGTTTTATATAACATTTCATTATGACACTTGCTAAAATAGTACCCATTATGAAAGTAGGTTTTAAAACACAAGAAATCAGCAGATTCGGAAAGAGGGTGAGTTTTGTTCTACAATTGTGTGGTTGATGTGCAACTTATTCCTTTCCTTTATGGGCACTTTACAACAGACGAAAATCAATGAATGTAGCTATAATAGGCGGAGGAGCTGCAGGCTTTTTTGCCGCCTTGTCTTGCAGGGAGGCACATCCTGATGCCAACATTACCATCTACGAAAAGTCGGGTAAGCTGTTATCCAAGGTAAAGGTTTCAGGAGGAGGGCGTTGCAACGTGACACATGCCTGCTTCAGGATCTCTGAGTTAGTTAAATTCTATCCCAGGGGATCAAAACAGTTAAAGAAAGCCTTTGGCCAGTTCGATACCAACAACACAGTGCAATGGTTCGAAGGAAGAGGAGTGAAGCTCAAATCGGAACCCGACAATAGAATGTTCCCCGTTACCGACAACTCACAAACGGTTATTGATTGCCTGATGCGAGAGGCAAAGCGGGCCGATGTTCATATAACTATGCACTGTCCGGTAATCGGAATAGCTAAAGAGGCATCCGGGTTTTTATTGAAAACCAAAGAGGCAACCTTTGAGGTCGACAAGGTAATAGTGACTACTGGTGGTAGTCCCAAGCAAGAGGGCTTTGACTGGCTCAGGGAGCTTGGGCATGTTATCGAACCACCAGTTCCTTCACTTTTTACATTTAATATGCCAAATGAGCCCATTAAAAAGCTTATGGGGCTTTCAGTGCCCTACGTAGCAGTCAGGGTGCAAGGCACCAGGCTAAATGCGGAGGGGCCGTTATTGATCACCCACTGGGGTATGAGTGGTCCTGCTATTCTTAAGCTTTCAGCCTTTGGCGCCAGGGTTTTACACGAGCTTAATTATGAGTTTAATGTGCAGGTGAGTTGGGTAGGAGTGCTTTCAGAGAGGGAAGTGCAAGAACAGTTAGAGCAGCTTACTGCCTTTCATACCAAAAAAAAGGTGCTGAATCTCAATACATTCGGTTTGCCATCCCGGCTGTGGGGGTTTTTAATTCAAAAGATCGACCTTAGAGAGGACATCACCTGGGGTGAACTGGGTAAGAAAGGACAAAACCGAATGGTGAATATTCTGACCAACGATATCTATAAAGTGCAGGGAAAAACAACCTTTAAAGAAGAATTTGTGACATGCGGAGGCGTAGGTCTTCAGGATGTAGACTTTAATACAATGCAGAGCAGAAAAGTTGAAGGACTTTACTTTGCCGGTGAGGTACTGGACATAGATGGTGTAACCGGAGGCTTTAATTTCCAGGCAGCGTGGACTACTGGTTTTATTGCCGGAAAGCTGTTAGAGTAAGGATCGAGCGGAAAAAAAACTGTAGACTACTTCAAAGAGTAAGGGGTCGCTCGTTTTCTTATAAGAGATTCCGGATATAGATCACCCATATTCGATTAATTTGACTCACCAATCTGCACTTAGCTACACTTTCCCACCATTCAGCTAATAAAGTTGTAATTAGGTCTTGATTTTAATAAATCATGGTGTAGAAGTACCTGGGTACATCTGTTCTCAGGAGCTATTACCAACCTAAAACCAATTATTATGATCAAATCACATTACCTAAAATTATCTTTTGGCAGCTATAAACTGCCATGGATGTTGGCGTTAGTCATATTGGCGAGCCTAAATACAGGAAGGGCTCAACAATATTCTGCTACCTGGACGCAGGGGCAAAGGCTGATGCCGGATTTTACAGGAACGCTAAAGGTTACCAACCACACGTCTTCAGCAGTAGAAGACTATCACGTTGAGTTTGAACTTGACGCGCACTATTTACAGGTAACAAGTTATTCCGGTACTGTCACGAGTCTGGGAAATAACAGATATAAATGGGAGCCACCCTCCTGGGGCGGGGGTACGTCATTGGGAGCCAATGCATCTGTTGATATCTCGGTAAATGCGAAATATGCCGGTATTTCGATACCACCTTTCAATGCTACTATTCAAGGGGCAAACATTTCCGCTACCGGCTTTGAGGTGGAGAACCTGAGTCCCCTTTTTCCTTCTCCCTGCGGACAACCACAGTGTGACCCGGCACCGGGCTATGACCCATCAATGAAGGTCATAGCTTATTATATCTCATGGGGTGTCTATGGGCGTAACTTTCATGTGCAGAACCTGAGGGCAGATAAAATGACGCACATCAATTTTGCTTTTGCTAACATCAATCCCTCTACCTATCGAATCGTGGTTGGAGATGAGTTTGCTGACCTTCAAAAAGAAGGCGGAAGCTTCGATAAGCTGTATCAACTAAAACAGTATTATCCTCACCTGAAAACGCTCATATCAGTAGGTGGCTGGACCTGGTCGACACATTTCTATGAAGCTGCGGCTACGGCCGCCAACAGACAGGCTTTTGCAGAGTCGGTGCGCGAGTTTCTCGTGAAGTACAAGTTTGATGGGGTGGACCTAGATTGGGAGTATCCCGGTGGGGGTGGCAATGATACCGGGAAAGGAGGCCCGGAGGATGGCGCCAACTATACCAGGCTCGTACAGGCAATAAGAGCGGAACTCGATGCACAGGAAGCGATCGATGGTAAACAATACCTGATCACCGCAGCCGTAGGAGCCGGCACTTCCAAGATCAACGCCATGGATGTTCAGGGCTTTTTTGCAGCGGTAGACTGGGCAAACATCATGACCTATG
The DNA here is from genome assembly GCF_000331535.1 of Fulvivirga imtechensis AK7. Classification (GTDB taxonomy): domain Bacteria; phylum Bacteroidota; class Bacteroidia; order Cytophagales; family Cyclobacteriaceae; genus Fulvivirga; species Fulvivirga imtechensis. The sequence goes on from NZ_AMZN01000006.1 coordinate 5,644, forward strand.
ATATGAATGGAGCGTGGGCCAACTACACCGGGCATCATGCTCCTTTGTATAACAGTGCCGGAGATGGCGTGGGCACACATCCGGATGGTAGCCCGGTTATTGATCCTAAATTCAATGTTCATTCTGCAATAAGCCACTACATGGCTGATGGCGCTCCTGCCAATAAGATCACTGTAGGGCTTCCAATCTATAGCAGGGAATGGCGAGATGTTGCTGCTGGTGATTCACACGGCTTATACCAACAATCATCAGCCTCGCAGCCACCTCCCGGCTCCTGGGATGAACCGGGTCAGCCTTCCGGAGTGCATGATTATAAAGACCTTGTAGCGAGCTATATTAATAAAAATGGCTATACCAGGTACTGGGATGACGTAGCCAGCGTGCCTTATTTGTACAATCCCAATCAGTTGGGGGGGCACTTCATTTCTTATGAAGATACGGAGTCACTGGGCCACAAGATCAGCTATATTCATCAGAACAACCTGGCGGGCGCCATGTACTGGGAAGGGACACAAGACGTGCCTTCCGGGCCCAATTCATTGATCGATAAGATCTATAGTGATGTAATGGCGGGTGGGTGTTCTCCTAATTGCCCAAACGTTGATCCACAGGTGAGCATTGTAACACCTGCTAATGGTAGTACTTTTGTTGAAGGCACTGACATTACCATTACAGCATCGGCTTCTGATCCTGATGGACATGTAGTGTTGGTGGAGTTTTACGGAGACGGCCAGAAGTTGGGAGAGGATAATTCGGCCCCATATTCATTTACGTGGTCCGGGGCTGCGGTTGGTGTGCATGAAATTGCTGCAATAGCTACAGACAATGATAATGCCTCGACTATTTCATCTGCCGTAACCATTGAAGTGACGGAGCAAGGTTCCAATCAGCCACCCTCTGTTAGTATCACTGCTCCTGCTGATGGGACAGTTTTCACCACAGCCGATATTATCACCATAACGGCAGAAGCTTCTGATGCTGATGGCTCCGTTTTAAAGGTGGAATTTTTTGAGGGAAATAATAAACTGGGCGAGAACTCTTCGGCACCATATACTTTTAACTGGAGCGGTGTAGTAACAGGTAGCTACTCTATTACTGCCAGAGCTACGGACAATGAGGGACTTATCACCACTTCCCCGGCCGTTCACATAACTGTTGAGCAGCCAGATACAGGTGGGTGTGACGGCTTACCTCAGTATGTAGCCGGCTCTTCCTATTCGCAGGATCAGGACGTTCAGAATATTGGTAATAAATACAATTGCAATATTCCGGGATGGTGCTCTTCTTCCGCTGCCTGGGCTTACGAACCAGGAGTAGGGCAGCATTGGCAGGATGGATGGAGTCTGTTAGGCCCTTGTGGGGATGGCACTGGTAATGCCAGGCCTTCTGTTAGCATCAGCGCTCCTGCGAACAATGCTTCCTTCGATGAAGGTGAAAATATCTCCTTTTCCGCTTTAGCTTCCGACAGCGATGGTACCATTGCATTGGTGGAATATTTCCGTGGAACAACCAAAATAGGTGAGTCAGCCACAAGTCCGTATACCGTTACCTGGACAAACGCTGCAGTGGGTACCTATTCTATCACCGCCAAGGCAACTGATGATCAAGGAGCTCAGGGTACCAGTAGCCCTATTTCCATTACTGTTAACTCGAACTCAACAGGTGGAGACTGCGAAGGAATAGCGGTGTGGTCGGCTTCAGCAATATATCACGGAGGGGATCAGGTTCAATTCAATGGCAATAAATACCAGGCTAACTATTGGACACAAAATAATAACCCCGAAGAGTTCTCGGATCCTTATGAGCACTGGACGCTCGTAGGGCCTTGTAGCAGCGCTTCGGCCCGTTTGGGCCATCAGGCTCAGCATGTGCTGGAAAACATACCGGTTGATTTTGTTCTTCGGCAGAATTATCCCAACCCTTTCACAGAGAATACCACAATAGAGTTTTCTCTTCCTGAAAAACACCCGGTGTCACTGGTTATTTACAACAGTGTGGGTGAGGAGGTAATGCGAATAACTGATGGCAACCCAGAGCCCGGGAAGTATAGTTACGAACTTAATACTACCAACTGGTCGAAAGGACTTTATTACTACCAATTGACCTATAAAGCGAACGTGACTACACTAAAAATGCGTAAGGAATAACCTTAATTCAAGTTGCCACTGCGCCTGGTCGGTGGCAACTTCTGCCTTTTCAAAACCAGTAAAATGAATAGCCGGCTGTAGGCAAAAGGGACGGAAATCCGAAGACCAAGGCTCTCATCGAAGGAGTGTCTTATCAAAGCAGATCTCATCCGATGAATGACAAGAGGAAATTTGAAAAAGTTGACAGTTGGCAAAAGCAGTAGGCAAAAAAGTGTGTGGCGAGTAATAGTCGAGGTCTTCAGTGATATATTTTGGACTCCCGGCTTTGGTCTATTTACTCAATACTAATATCTCAATACTAAATATATGCACATGAAATCTTTATATATACAATACTTATTATCTATCAGGGTAGCAGCTATCCTGACGTTCTGTTTTTCTGGTTTGACATTTACTGCCATTGGGGCGGATGAAGTAGATTGTAGTGGATTACCGGAGTGGAGCGCTTCCGCGGTTTATACCGGGGGAGCTGAGGTACAATATAATGGCCATAAATATCGCGCTAATTACTGGACTCAAAACAATAATCCGGAACAATACTCTGACCCCTATGAGCACTGGACCAATTTGGGTGCCTGTGATGGGGGTACTAATGTCAGCCCGTCTGTAAACATCACACAACCATTAAACGGAGCTACTTTTATAGCAGGAGACAATGTATTAATTGAAGCCAATGCCTCTGATAGTGATGGCAGTGTGGTGAAGGTGGAATTTTATTCGGGTGGTACTAAGCTGGGGGAAGCCACCTCTTCACCATATATTTTTACATGGAGCAATGTTGTGGCAGGAACTTATTCACTTACAGCAAAAGCCACAGATAATGAGGGCGCTTCCAAAACTTCTATAGCGGTGGCTGTTACGGTTAACCAGGATGGAACCGGTGGCAACTGTTCAGGCTTGCCGCAATACAGTGCAGGAACCAGCTATGGCCAGGATCAGGAAGTGCAGAATGTCAATCAGAGGTTCCGTTGCAATATTCCCGGTTGGTGCTCTTCTTCTGCGGCCTGGGCCTATGAACCGGGGGTAGGCATGCATTGGCAGGATGCCTGGACTTCTTTAGGTGATTGTGGTCCGGGAGGAGAAAATGAAGCCCCATCAGTAAGTATCACTTCGCCACTTAACGGTAGTAGCTTTGTTGAGGGAGCTACCATCACAGTTACGGCTAATGCTTCTGATGACGGGCAGGTAACAAAAGTTGAGTTTTACAGAAACGGAACAAAGATAGGAGAGGACTCGAGCAGCCCTTACGAGATAGTATGGTCTAATGCTACGATCGGCTCTTATACTTTAACGGCTAAAGCAACTGATGACAAGGGTGCATCTACCACATCATCCGCAGTATCAGTCATGGTAAGGTCTGATGATAGTGGTGAAGATGGAGACCTGCCTAAGCGGATCATGGTGGGGTACTGGCACAATTTTGATAATGGATCAGGGACAATTAAGCTTCGCAATGTCTCCGATAAGTGGGATGTGATCAACATTGCTTTTGCCGAACCAACAACACATGCCGGTTCTACTATGCAATTCACACCTGATCCTGCTATTTACCCTACTGTGCAGGAATTTAAAGATGACGTGGCGCTACTTCGCAGCAGAGGAAAAAAGGTGCTGATCTCCATCGGAGGTGCTAATGGTGCTATTGAGGTGAGTAGCGCTGCAGGTGCACAGAATTTCAGCAGCAGCATGATCAATATTATTAATACATACGGCTTCAGTGGTATGGATATTGACCTGGAGGGGAGCTCCCTCTCGCTGGTAGCCGGTGATACAGACTTTAGAAATCCGGTGTCACCAAAGATCACCTACTTCATCTCAGCCACTCAGACAGTGCTAAGTAACTATGGGTCTGATTTTATCCTGTCTATGGCGCCAGAAACAGCCTTTGTACAGGGAGGGCACAGCACCTATTCCGGTATCTACGGAGCTTATCTGCCGGTGATCTATGCCCTTAGAGGCCAGATGAATTATATACATGTGCAACATTACAATTCGGGTTGTATGGTTGGCCTGGATGGCAGATGTTATTCGCAAAGCACTCCCGATTTTCATGTGGCCATGGCTGAGATGTTGCTACAGGGGTTTTCCATAGCAGGCAACCCGACAAGTTTCCCTGCTCTAAGACCTGACCAGGTGGCCATAGGACTGCCTGCCTCACCCTCAGCAGCGGGAGGTGGATATACTACCCCCGCTAATGTTCACAAGGCATTGGATTACCTCATCAAAGGTATTCCTTTTGGGGGGAGTTATACCCTGCGAAATTCCAGTGGATATTTTGATTTCAGAGGGCTTATGACCTGGTCCATCAACTGGGACATAGCCAATGGCTATGAATTTTCGAACAACCACAGAGCCTATCTGGATGCATTGGACGGTGCTTCAATGGCAAGAGTGGCTTCTACAGCTCAGGTTGAAAAGCAGGATACAGAGGTAATTAATCACCCGAATCCATTTGTGTCATCCACCACGATACATTTTACAGTGGAGCAGGAGGCCCACACCTCGCTGGTGATATATAATACCGTGGGGAAAAGAGTGGCTGTATTGGCCGATGATATTTTTGCACCGGGGCATCATGCCATACAATGGAATGCAGAACAGGCGCCTACAGGGGTCTACTTCTTTAGATTGACCTCCGGTGGTAAGGCAACGACCTATAAGATGTATAAAGACTAGTATTATAACCCTCCAAGGGTTTTGGAACCCTTGGAGGGTTAGTATACGATCTCGGGCGCTCTCTTAGTACAAGCCGTATGCCCATCTGATCATTTCTCTGTCACCACTTGTCCATGCTGCTATATTATATTGCCATCCACTGGGTATATTTGGATGCATTATGGAATTATAATCTGTATATGGGGTGCCGGGAATATGATAGGCGCCAGGTTGATTGGTATGCCAGTACCCGAGGTTGTGGCCTAGTTCATGTACCATTAATCCTACTTTATCTCCATAACTTTGATTATGACGGTGATACGTGTTGATCCACATCCAGGACCCAACGTTTCCATTACCATGGGGAAACGCGGCATATGCCCATGCGGATGCACTGCTGTTGTAATAGCCTGATACTACTATGTCAGCCTCGCTTCTGATATTAGTAAATGAAATATTTATGTTAGGACTAATATTACTCCAGTGTTTCGCTGCGTAGTATAATGGTCCGCCATATAAATGGTTGGGAAAGGTGGCGTCTTTATATATTTTCACATCTCTGGTATAAGAGTAATACATCCAGCCACCATTCCAACGCTGTTCCTCAGCAGGTTGTTCACTGTTGAAGTTTTCAGCCATTTTTTTATCAAAGACTATATCAACTCCTTTAACGTAGTAAAAGCCGTCCTCAATATAGATATCCTTTGCGTCAAACCCTTTATCGCTAATCAGTTCAACCATTTTAGCATCCGGTGGTTCTTGCTGAAGTTCTGCCAAAGCGCCATCATCTTCCTGGCAGGAAAACATTAATCCCATGCCAAATAAAAGGTATGTTAGTGTGATAAATTTATTTTTTGCTGTCATAATTGGTATTATGGTTTAAGGTTCATTGCTAACTTAAAGGGATTTTATACTAATTAATTGGTCTTTATTTTCTACTCCTGATACTATTTTAACGTGAGTTCGGCATAGGAGAACCGATTAAAGGTATGCATATCAGAAAACAGCCGAAAAAACTGGTAATCTTGTTACATGGTTTTCAGAAGAAAATAAAACACTCCGCTACCATATAGTCCTCTGCTTTTTGCTCAAAATCAGATCGTCCCTTACTTCCTTTTTTACCGTACTTCTGATCAAACAGCTCGTTAATCGTTTTTGGATTCTTTGTCATCATAGTACTCTTTTCTTAATTTTTTGCTCGTTCTATTTCCTTTCGCGGGCTCGTTCGATTTTGGATATGTAGCTACGTTTTACGTTGAGTTTTTCTGCCAACCGTTGTTGTGTTAAGGCTTTTTTTGCAATTCTTTAACCATCAAGTGATATCCGGCTTTCAGCTTTATGCAAGATTATTGAGGCAGGGCCAGGTGGGGCAGGTTAAATATCAGCGTTGAGTTATAGCCTGCCAACGTCAGAGGACTGTCCCGGTTGCCAACACGCTCCTTCTCCCGATATGAAATAATATGAAATATGGGAAATCGGATTGGATGGCACCCTTAACTTTAGTGGGGATTTAGTGTGAGGTCATCAATACAACTTCAGCTTCACCCCCAGGGCGAGGCTAAATATATCTGTGATACTCAGGTATTTCGTATTTTGAATATAACTCAAAAATTCCAGATCGTAGGTCCCTAATTCATAGTAAAAATCCAGACCTTTAACTTTTTGCTCACTTTTTAGCGGCATTTGTAGTCTGCCACCGATAAACGCCCCGAAACGCAACGAGGTTGCCCACCAATAGTATCCCTTAGGGTACTCATTGGGAAGTAGGGTGTCAAACTGACTTCCGAATGAATAGCTCAGGTAAGGCCCGATAGAAAAAGGGATGAGAGTTAACTCTTCTCCTAAATTCGTTTTCCAGGGAGAATAGGTCATTTTACCGGTCAGGCTTACAATATGATCTCCTCCGATGGATTTGGGTAAAAAGCCCAACATCAGATCCGTTTCCAGCTTTCCCTTTCCATGAAGATAGCCCGGACCAGCAGATAGAAAGCCGATGTTGCCGGCAAATTGTACCTTTGTATGATTCGGAATATACCATTTTTTATCCCTCTGATCGTACTGCCCTTTTAAGGTGGATACAGAGAAGAGGAATAAGATCAGGATTATAGTAGTCTGCCGCATCAGTAGTTAATTACTTCTATTTGTGTTTCTTGTGAAGACATCGTCACAACAATATACCCCCGCTTTTGCATGCTGGTGGTAACAAAATAACGGGTACCGTCATCATAGTATTCATTATCAAAAAAGGAATGCCGATGCGCATGAAGAGATAGCTCCACATTTGGGTCCTCAGCTAGCAATTGTGCATACTCTTGCTCAAGGTTGGGATCAAAATCACCATCAAAAGGTGGAATATGAGACATTACTACCGTCTTTTTGTTAGCTGTATTATCCTCCAATTGCTGTTTCAGCCACATCAAATCGGGCACAGTTCCATTGAAATTAAATTCCCTGGAATTTGTATTGAGCATAATAAATCTGTAATTGCCATACTCAAAGGTATAATCAAGCTCTCCGTACATCTCGCGGTATACTTTTCTGCCATTGGCCAAAAGGTCATGATTACCGATCACTGTGAGGTAAGGTACCTTTAAGCCGGACATTATCTCATGTATCCATTTGAATTCCTGCACCAGTCCAAAATCAGAGATGTCACCGCCATGAACCACAAAATCGATGTTGGCTAATTGGTTGACGCTCTTTACAAAATCATCAGACTCATCATAGAAGCGCTGCGTATCGCCCATGAAAACGAATCTAATGGTTTCAGAGGGAGTTGTTTCTTGCAGTTTGGCAATATTTTTAGCGGTCAAATCCTTTTCATCATCTTCAAGAATAATTTGATTCGGATTATATTCAAAACATGCCTGCAGTGTGACGCAAAGCAGAATTAAAATAGTATATAATGATCGTCTCATTGCACTTATATTCATCACTAAAACGGAAGGATGAATAAAAGTGTTACTATGAAATGAGCATAAATTTTAGGCATCCTCAAATTATTGAGATCCCGATAGTTAGTTATATTCAATGGGGACAGCTCCCCGATAGCGATCAGGACAGGAATGAATAGTGGACAGCAGACAAAATCAGCAGGCAAAGGTGTGGGTAATAGGCGAAAGCCTCCAGGAATGTAGTCGGACTTCAGTCTACGGTCTTCGGTCTTCCCACCCCAAACATTCATCGGATGAGACTTTCTTTGTGAAGACACTCATCCGATGAAAAGTACGTTCCACATACTGTGGTGGTTATTGCACGTTATTTCGACACTTCTAAACAATCTCTTCTCTCAAAACCATCTGAAACCTGCCAATAAAGACGGTACAATTTTTTCATCTCTATGATTATACAATGTAAAAACTTTAGAAGCCATGATAGAGATACTAACAAAAGTGCATGACGATACTCTGGCCATAAGAATGAGTGGTGAAATCACCTCGAGCGATTATGATCTTATCATTCCACTGCTGGAAGATAAGATCAGGATTCATGGTAAGATCAATCTGTACTGTGAAATGGAAGAATTGGATGAGGTAGAACCTAAGGCGGTCTGGAAGGATCTTAAGTTTGATATTAAGCATTTCAATGACTTCAAGAGAGTGGCAATAGTAGGTGACAAGCAGTGGCTCGAGTGGGGCGCGAAGTTTGCCAAACCCTTTACCTCAGCTAAAGTGAAGTACTTCGACAAAACTGAAAAAGCAACTGCTATGGAGTGGGTAATGTTAAGTGAAACTGAGGAACATCGGAGGTAAGATTAGTTATAATATGCCGGAACAAGTTATCGAACTGCTGAAAGAACAGCATGAAGAAAAACCAGTTAGAGAATTAAATGACCTGGGAATTAGAAAAACCGAGAGGCCGCGCCTGGTGATCCTGGGGGGTGGTTTTGGCGGCTTGCATCTTATTCGTGCGTTAAGGAAGCAGGACTTCCAGGTTGTGCTCATCGATAAGCAGAATCATCACACTTTTCAGCCCCTGCTGTACCAGGTGGCAACCTCTGGTTTAGAGGCAGATTCGATTGCCTACCCACTAAGAAAACCGCTTAACGCTCATCCCGACTGCCATTTCAGAATGGTAGAAGTGACAGAAGTGGTGCCGGAAAAGAACCTGGTAGTAACCAATGGAGGCACACTGCGGTATGATTACCTAGTGATCGCTACCGGGGCGCGAACTAATTATTTCGGGATGAAGGATATTGAACGTCATGCCTTGCCGATGAAGAGCATTTCCGATGCTATCGGGATCAGAAACAGGTTATTGCGCAATTATGAAGAGGCGCTTCTTATCAATGATCCTGAGCAAAAGGATCAATTGATGAATGTTGTGATTGCCGGTGGCGGACCAACCGGTGTTGAGCTGGCGGGGGCTATTGCTGAATTCAAGAAGTATATCATGCCGCATGATTATCCTGATTTGGATGTAAAATCAGCAAAAATCCACCTCATTGAATTGACACCTGAATTATTGCCGGCTATGTCTGATGAAGCTTCTCAAAAAGCTGAAGAATACCTGAGGCAATTGAGCGTGATCATTAAAACAAACACAAAAATTGAAGGTTACGATGGCCGGGTAGTACGCACCGATGCAGGAAATATTCCCGCCAGGGTCATGCTATGGACTGGCGGAGTATCGGGGGCCATTCTTCCGGGACTTGGTAAAGGTTTGGTTACCAAAAAAGGAAGAATAAAAGCCAATGCTTCTGGAAGGGTGAAAGGGTATGATAATGTATTTGCTATAGGAGATGTTGCCCAAATCGAGACGAAAAATTATCCCCAGGGTCATCCACAACTGGCTTCTGTAGCCGTTCAGCAGGGAAAATTTTTAGCTACAAATCTTACCCGCCATATCAAGGGCAAGGAATTAAAGGAATTTCACTACATCAATAAAGGCACTATGGCCACTGTGGGCAGAAAAAAGGCAGTGGTAGACATGAAGAAGTGGAAGTTTCATGGGGCAGCGGCATGGCTGGTATGGTTGAGTGTACATCTGTACTCCTTAGTAGGCTTTAAAAATAAGGTGGTGACTTTCATCAACTGGGCATGGAACTACTTCAATCATGACCGGGAGACAAGGCTTATTATTAAAGACTGATCAGAATCAAATGAAAAAACTGTTTACAACTTTTATTTTTCTGGCTGCAGCTTCGGTATCGTGGGCCAATGGTTATCAGGTGTTATTGCAGGCTGCACGTGCCATTGCAATGGGAAATATCGGGGTGCCTTTTGCCACTTCATCCAGTGTGTTCTGGAATCCCGGAGCCCTGGGGATCGCCAGGCATTCAACTGTTGAAATTGGCTTTGCTCCTATTTTCTCTCGTGTGCAATATTATGCCTCAGATATTCCCAATAGCACCTATACAGCGGAAACAGATAATCCCATAGGTACTCCCTTTTATCTCTACGCGGTGTGGGCTAGAGAAGAAAGTCCGTTAAGGCTGGCAATTGGGGTCTACACACCCTATGGTAGTAGCGTGAATTGGGAATCTGGCTGGCGGGGTGATGTTCTCTTGGATGAAATCGGGTTGGAGTCTGTTTATGTTCAACCCACCATTGCCTACAAGCTTACCGATAAGTTGAGCATTGGGGGAGGGGTGGTCTATGCCATCGGATTCGTTAACCTGCAGCGACAGCTTCCTATTTCTTCAGAAGACGTTGACCCATCGGTGGAGTTGAACGGCAACGCTTCTGGCTGGGGTTATAATTTAGGCATTCTGTTTCAGCCATCCCAACGGTGGAGCATAGGTTTGAACTACCGGTCGAAGGTGAGTATGACGCTTAAAGATGGCGATGCCACATTTGCAGTACCCCAATCTCTGCGGGTGTATTTCCCGGAAGGCAATACTTTTGATACTACCCTGCCACTTCCGGATAACATTGCCCTGGGTGTAGCCTGGCATACGAATGAAAGGCTGACCTTAGCGGCACAGGTTACCCGCACGGGATGGAATGCCTATAAAGAACTGGCGTTTGATTTTGCAATAAATACTGACCGGCTTCAGGATACCCACTCACCTAGAAATTATGAAAATTCCTATTCGTATAACGTTGGTGCCGAATATGCACTCAACCCTGTTTTTACACTAAGGGCCGGCTATTATTTTGATGAAAGCCCGGTAAGGGATGGATACCTGACCCCGGAAACGCCCAGCTCTGACAGGAATAATTTCACCGCAGGGGTGGGTATAGCAGTGACGGAGCAACTCAACGTTGATCTCTCTTTCCTGTATATCAGCGCCAAAGAACGCACTCAAACACAGGAAGATGTAGAGCAAGCGGGCACATACGATCCCGAAACAGGAGAGCAGGGGGCCTTGCCAGGTACCTATCGCTTTAATGCTTTTATACCCGGAATATCTATCAGTTATAAATTCAATGTAAGACAATGAAAAATATACTTCTTATATATATAGCTATAATTGTCGGTTTTGGATGTCAGCCTGAGCTTGACGTGCCTGTACCACAGCGAGGTAAGGTCGACTTTTCAAACTATATAGCCGTTGGTAACTCGCTAACAGCAGGGGTAAGTAACGGAGGACTTTATCGTGACGCACAACTGACTTCATTTCCTGCCATTATTGCGGGACAGTTTCAGGAAGTAGCACCAGTGAATTTTGAGCAGCCGCTATTACCGGAAGGCACTGGCACAGGCTACATGTACATAGCCGGTTTTAATGACTCAGGGGCTCCACAAATTGGTATGCGTGCACCGGATCCGAATTTCGCAGTTAAGCAAACCGGAAGTTTTAATAATCTCGGTATTCCTGGTATCAGGTTAAAGGATATTACTTTTGTGGGTTTGGGGAAAATTAATATCAACCCATTCTTTTACAGGATACTATCGCATGGCGAAGAAAACTCCACCAGCTATCTGGACCTTGTGGCGGAGAGTGAGCCTACTTTTTTTACCTGCTGGATAGGCAGTAATGATGTATTGGGCTATGCTACCACAGGTGGAGCTTTCGGAGTACAGGGTAAAGAAGGTACAGGATTGTATGGCATCACCGATCCGGAATCGGAATTTGAGCCTTTGTATCAGTTGCTGGTCCAAACACTGGCCAAGAACGGAGCAAAAGGTGTAATTGCCACCATCCCTGATATTACAGCAGCGCCATATTTTACAGCGGTGCCATTTAATGCCATTCCCATGGATCAGACTGCGGCCGATCAGGCAAATGCAGGCTATGCCGGGTATAATGCTGGTATTCAGCAGGCTTATGCAGCCGGATTGATCAGCCGTGAAGAGAAAGAGCTACGGACTATACGCTTTAATAAGGGACAAAATGCGGTGGTTATAGATGATGAAACGCTGACCGACCTTCAGGAGGGAGGGTTGCCCAACCTTCGGCAATTAAAACATAATGAAAAGGTACTATTGACGGCTAATGAAATATTAGGAACCCGCAAGGACCCCGAAGATCCCGCCTCGATAATTGGAGTGGGAAGCCCTCTTGCAGAACAGCATGAACTCACAATAGAAGAGATCGAAAACATTACCGAAGCCATTTCGGCCTATAATGCTATTATTGAAAATATTGCGGCTGCTAACCCGGATATAGCACTCGTAAAAACCAATGAGCTGTTGAAACGGGTGAAGGCAGGTATGTTTGTAGACGGTATACCGATAGATGCTAAATTCATATCGGGAGGGGCATTTTCCCTGGATGGCATCCATTTGACCTCAAGAGGCTATGCTTTGGTGGCCAACGAGTTTATCAAAGCCATAAACAGGGATTTTGGAGCTTCCATAAGTCCGGTGATCGTGAGTAGATATGAGGGTGTTAATTTACCTTAAAAGATCAATGTCATGAATAGAAAATATGATTTATCGGCCTACAACGAGAAAAGAGATTTCACTAAAACATCCGAACCACCCGGCACTACGGGAAGATCATCGGAGCGGTTAAGGTTTTCATTCCAGAAACATGCCGCATCCACACTGCATTATGATTTCAGGCTTGAGGTGGACGGTGTATTGAAGTCGTGGGCTGTACCAAAAGGACCATCTACTAACCCGCAGGACAAGAGGCTGGCTATACGTACAGAAGATCATCCACTCAATTACATAGATTTCGAAGGGGTTATTCCTGAAGGGTCATATGGAGCAGGCAAGGTATTGGTATGGGATATAGGTACATACGATAATATTACAATTAAGAGCGGACAACTGGAAGATCTGAACGCAGCCATAAAGAAAGGACACTTTTTAATTGAGCTGCATGGTAAAAAGCTTAATGGAAGCTATGCTATGACCCGTATGAATGATGAAGAAGAGCAGTGGCTATTGGTGAAAATGGCTGATGAGAATGCACAAAGCCAAGGACGGATTTTGGAGGAGCAACCCCAGTCAGCTATAAGCGGAAAGCTGATAGAGGAAATGAAATAAGTTGCCCCGAACCAGCATCTAAACTCAAAAAACAATGAAGGTAGGAAGAAGAAATACAGATATTACGAGCGAAGAAAAGCTCATTTTCCCGGCTTTGGGAATATCAAAGAGAGAGCTTGTTGATTACTATTATACAATAGCCCCTTGTATGTTACCATATATCGAAGACCGGCCATTGATGTTACAACGCTTTCCTAATGGTATCGAAAAAGGTGGTTTCTACCAAAAGGAGGCATCGGAATACTTCCCGGATTGGATAGAAACAACGATTGTTCCCAAAGAAAATGGTGAAGTAGAACATGTGGTTTGTAATAATCCCGCTACACTGGTCTACCTGGCTAATCAGGCTACAGTTAGCATTCATTCATGGCTTTCAAAAACCAAAAACATTAACAATCCGGATAAATTTATTATAGACCTGGATCCCCCTTCTGACGACTTCGAAGAGGTGAGAAGGGCAGCTTTTCTGGTGAAGGACTTCATCGATGAACTTTCCGTTAAGTCTTTTATAATGACCACTGGCTCATCTGGTATGCATGTCATTGTTCCCTTAGATGCCCGGTTTTCCTTTGACCTGGTGCGGGAGACAGGCCACGCTATTGCAGAGGAGCTTACTGAAAGGCACCCGGATGTTTTTACCACAGCACGATTTAAAAGCGATCGGGATGGAAAGATCTACCTGGATATACAAAGGAATGCCTATGCACAAACCGGTATAGCTCCATATAGTCTGAGGAGTTTGGCAGAAGCATCGGTAGCTACCCCTCTGGAATGGACAGAGTTGGGGGATCAGGCAATTGATGCCCGTACTTTTACTATAAAAAATATCCATGAGCGAATAGCTGAAAAAGGTGACCCCTGGAAGGGAATGAGAAGACACGCCATATCTCTCAAAAGCCTCGAGAGAAAACTTCAGAAGGTACAAACTCTTCATCATAGTCACTGATACAGTTCTTCATCTTTGTGTATTTTTTTACACGATTAATGCCGGTGGACCCAAATGATGAGAAATTTCTGCAAACTTAAAAAGCTTGCCGGTGCTATTATTTCAGGTCTTTTCATGGCCCCTGCACAACCTGCCATTTTTGGCATGTATTTTTATCTATATCTCGTGATTAATCATTAACTAAACCAAAAAATGCTATGAAATTATTTAGGACCTATTTAATGGCGCTATGTTTTGCTATGCTGTTTGCTTGCGGGGCAGGCAATGAAGACAAAAGAGATACCATGGAAGATGCTGAACATTTTGAGCCCATCAACGGAGATGTCGTTGAGAATGACGATGAAAACAGTGAAGCTTCTCTAACTGCTATAGCCAATATAGCCAGTGCAAGTGGCAGTAAGCTGACCGGTAAGGCTACCTTCAGACAGCAGGAAGATGGAAAAGTGAAATTTGAACTGGAAGTAAAAAATGCCAAGCCCGGCCAACATGCTGTACACCTGCATGAAAATGGTGATTGTAGCGCTGCGGATGCGTCTTCAGCAGGAGGACACTGGAATCCGACTAATACCAAGCATGGTAAAAGAGGAGAAGGTGAATTCCATAAAGGAGATATCGGAAATATGGAGGTAGGTAATGACGGTAACGGATCAATGGAGATGACGGTGGAAGGATGGTCTATAGGAGGGGCTAAGGATAGCAACATACTAAATAAGGCTGTAATTGTACACGCAGGAGCTGACGATTTTACTTCTCAGCCATCAGGAGCTGCAGGTGCCATGATAGGCTGTGGTGTCATTAAACAGGGTGTGGAATAATAAATGAAGATTGCAGAGTCATTACCAGAGTCATTTCAACGCTTTTTCATCAATGTAGCTGGAATAGGCCGCTTTACAAAGCAGTTTTTCCGCCAGGTGTTCAAGCCGCCATTTGAGTTTCGGGAAATACTCAACCAGGCTTACAGGTTGGGGTATGATTCCTTATTTCTGGTAGGTATTACCGGGTTTATCATTGGTATGGTAATGACGCTGCAAACCAAGCCCACACTCGAACAGTTTGGCGCAGAATCATGGTTGCCATCTATGGTGTCTGTATCTATTATTCGGGAGATAGGACCGGTCTTGACTGCACTTATCTGCGCTGGAAAGGTAGGGTCGGGCATAGGGGCAGAGCTAGGTTCCATGAAGGTATCTGAGCAGATAGATGCCATGACCGTATCAGGCGCCAATGCTTTTAACTACCTGGTTGTTACCAGGGTAATAGCCACCACCATTACTGTTCCTATTCTTGTATATTATGCCGATGCTATTTCTTTAGTAGGATCGTATGTAGGAGTCAATATAGAAGGTAACGTAAGTCCTTCACTGTTCTATAAACAATCCTTGGATATCCTGGTGTTTTCGGATATTGTTCCGGCCACTATCAAAACATTGTTTTTTGGTTTTGCCATTGGTATTGTAGGTTGTTATAAGGGCGCAACTGCTGATAAGGGAACGTTGGGAGTAGGTAGCGCAGCTAATTCTGCGGTGGTGATATCTTCGCTGATGATCTTTGTTATAGACCTGATCGCTGTTCAGCTCACACAATTGTTTATAAGATGAAAGAGGAAGAAATAGTGATTGACATTCAGGAACTAAAGAAGTCATTCGGTGATAATGAGGTGCTGAAGGGAATGAACCTCCAACTGCATCGTAAAGAGAACCTGGTTATACTTGGCAAAAGTGGTACGGGAAAATCGGTTCTTATCAAATGTATTGTCAAACTTATAGAGCCGGATGAGGGCAGGCTGCGGGTACTGGACCAGGAAGTAAAAGACCTTGAAGCAGACGAAGAACTGAATAAACTCAGGAGGCGGGTTGGATTCCTTTTTCAGGGAGGAGCACTCTACGATTCTATGTCAGTGCGGGAAAATCTTCGGTTTCCGTTAGAGCGGCTTTCGGATAAGCCATCAAGGGACGAAATGGAAGACAGGGTATACGAGGCGCTTAGAAGTGTTGGTTTGGAAAAAGCCATTGATAAAATGCCGGCGGAGCTATCGGGAGGTATGAAAAAGCGGATAGCACTGGCCCGGACATTGATCCTGAAGCCTGCTATTGTGTTGTATGATGAGCCCACTACCGGCCTGGATCCGGCTACCTCTAAGGAAATAAGCCAGTTGATATTGGAAATGCAGCAGGAATACGACATTTCCTCCATTATCATCACGCATGACATGGCCTGTGCCCGCATAACATCGAATAAAATGAAAGTCATTCGCAATGGCGTGTTTAAATATAAAGGTACCTATGATGAACTCAGAGAAAAGAACGACCCATGGCTGCGTGATTTCTTTGAGTAAGGAATAGTAAACAAATGAATCAGTGGATAAGAAAGTAAGAGAAGATATTACGCTAGGAATTTTTGTAACCATTGGCCTGCTGCTATTTGTAGGCCTGGTCTATTACATTGGCAGTAGACAGCAGTTGTTTGGAGACAGGGTAAAGCTTACTGCGCTATTTAAAAATGTAAGCGGGTTACAGCCAGGTAATAATGTGCTGTTTTCAGGAATAAAAATAGGAACAGTCAAAGACATTGAAATTGCCTCAGATTCTACAGCACGTGTTACCTTATATATAAATAGTGAGGTAAGTCAGTTTATTAAAAAAGACGCATATGCTACCATTGAGTCAGAAGGCTTAATGGGAAATAAATTAGTGAGTATATCCTCAGGGGCAGCTACAAGCGCTGCCGTGGAAGATGGCGACCAGATCAGAACAAAAGAACCTGTTAGTATCGATGAGGTGATCACCTCTTTTAAGGCTACCTCTGACAACGCACGTGACCTGACGAGAAATCTCAACCTGATCAGCGAGCAGATAAAAAATGCCGAGGGTCTTTTGGGAAAGGTCGTATCAGATTCTGTGTTATCACAACGAGTTTCTAATGTGGTGATATCACTGGAAAGAACAGGTGTGAATGCTGCACAGATCACCCGGCAGGTAGAGATAGCAGCTCGACAGGTTAACACAGGGGGAGGGCTTTTGAGCAAGGCGTTGCATGATGATAGCCTGGCCAACGATCTGCAAACAACAATTGATTCTGTAAAATATGCGGGCCGAAACCTGGCAGATGCCAGCAGGGAGTTAAAGCTGTTTATGAAAAGACTAAATGACAATCAGGGAATGATAGACAAATTGCTTAACGATACGGCCACTGCTAAAAAGTTTGAGGAAACCATGTACAACGTGCAGCGCGGTACAGAAGATCTGGATGAAGTAATGAAAACTATCAACAATAGTTGGCTGTTAAACCTGTTTTCGGGGAATAAAAAAGAGGATTAGTTGCATACAAAAGTAATTGAATGTTTCGGAAAATTGATAAAACCACCATTCCCCCTAATGGAAAACCAATGATGGTGTGGGACGGAGACTGTAACTTTTGCCGGTATTGGATCTGTGTTTTGAAAAGCAAAACCGGGGATGAGCTTGAATACCAGACTTACCAGGAGGCAGCAGGTTACTATTCCAACATTTCCAGGCAAGCTTTTGCTGAGGCGGTTAGGCTTATAGATGGCGGTGGTCAGGTATATAGCGGACCGGATTCGGCATATAGAGCTTTCTTTTACTTCAAAAACCCTATACGTTTTGCACATGACTGGTATGACAGATCAAAGGTGTTCAGATTCGTTAGCGACCATGCATATCATTTTGTTTCCACCCACAGGCCACTGATGCTTACCCTCACAAGAATGATGTGGGGAAATGATCCGCTAAACAGAAAACCCTACTGGCTCATATACCTGGTCATTATACTTATTCCTGTTGTTTTATTATTTTTTTAATGCTCACCGTTCACAGTTTACAGTTTACAGTTCAAACCGTTCAAAGGACGCTCAGCGCCACGCCCTCCGCCCTCCGCCATTCCTGTAATTTTCAGTCTTTTTCTTGAATTGTTGATTAAACCTTTAATCTTTGCAATCGTTAGCGTTAGTATTTGCAATCCGGTTGTTATGAGAAAAATATACTTATTGTTGCTCTTCACATGGTCTTGTGCTATTTTTTCTTTTGCACAGAAGCCTGAGAAGCCCAATTCAGCAGAGATCCTATTGAAGTTGAAGAAGCTGAACTTTCTGGGAACAGCCCTATACGTGGCCGCTCATCCCGATGACGAAAATACCAGGCTTATCACCTGGCTTTCAAACGACAGGTTGGCTAACACAGCTTATCTGTCATTGACACGAGGGGACGGTGGTCAGAATCTGGTGGGCCCGGAAATTCGTGAGGCTCTTGGGATAATACGTACACAGGAACTTTTGGCAGCCAGAAGGATCGATGGTGGTAAGCAATTCTTTTCCCGGGCTAACGACTTTGGTTATTCAAAATCGGCAGAGGAGACACAGGAAATATGGGATAGGGAAAAAGTGCTGGCAGATGTTGTCTGGGTCTATCGCAATTTTCGTCCTGATGTCGTCATTACCCGTTTCCCCCCTGATGAAAGAGCAGGACACGGTCATCATACTACTTCTGCTATCATGGCAAAGGAAGCCTATGAAGTGGCAGCCGACAAGTCGCAGTATCCTGAACACCTTGAGTTTATAGAGCCATGGCAGCCTAAACGCGTGTATATCAATACCGGAAGGTGGTGGAACCCTGATATTAATGCAGATACAGAAGGTGTCGTTGCCATAGATGTAGGAGGTTATAATCCGTTGCTGGGCAAGTCTTACCCAGAGATTGCTGCATTGAGCCGAAGCCAGCATAAAAGCCAGGGCTTTGGGTCTACAGGTACAAGAGGTGAGCAACTTGAGTTTTTGGAGCTAATGGCGGGCGATGCGGTTGAAAAAGATATTTTTGAGGGTATCGAAACCAGTTGGAAACGCGTAAAGGGAGGGGAAAAAATTGGAGCAGTGCTGGAAAAGGCTATTGCTCAATATAATCCCGAAAACCCTGCTGCCATTATGCCCTACCTACTTACTGCAAGAACGGAGATACTTAAACTCAATGATCAATATTGGAAACAGACCAAAGAGACTGAGGTCAATCAGTTGATAAAAGATGTGTTAGGACTCTACCTGGAAGTCGTTGCCGGTGACTTTTCCGTTACACCCGGAGACCAGGTTCAACTCATGGTAGAGACCATTAACCGCTCAGCATTTCCTGTCCAACTGCAGCGTGTAAAATACAATGCCCTGGCCGATACAGTGATGCAGTTGAACCTGACTAATAACGAAGTGGTTACTTTTAAAACTACACTACAGATACCAGAGGACAGAGCTTATTCACAACCTTATTGGCTTGAAAAACCGGGGACCCTCGGGATGTACCAGGTAGATGACAGAGGTTTAATAGGTCAACCAGAAAATAGGCCGGCAATACCTGTCAATTTTACATTAAACATCGGTGGGCAGCAAATTGACTACACTGTTCCCGTAGTTTACAAATGGAATGATCCTGTTGATGGAGAGCAATATAAACCTTTTATATTCACCCCTCCTGTTTTTGCCAATATCTCCGAACCGGTTTATATATTTTCAAATGACGAAGCCAAGGCTGTGGATGTGATGTTGAAAGCCGGAAAATCCGGTATTTCAGGTAAGCTGTCTTTGCAAATTCCTGATGGTTGGAAAATATCACCTTCGGAATATGCCTTTGATCTTCAGATGAAAGGGCAGGAGAAAAGTTTTAGATTTCAGCTCACTCCACCCAAAAAGCAAAGCGTGGCCAACATAAAGGCCGTTGTTGAGATAGAGGGGAAAAGTTACAGCAAGGGGTTTGTCAATATAGAATATGATCATATTCCAACCCAGCTTTTCATGCCCGAAGCGGAATCGCAGATAGTGAAGATAGACATTAAAAAAAGGGGTGAGGTAGTTGGATATATTCAGGGTGCCGGTGATGCCATACCCAGAGCACTACGTGAAATTGGCTATCAGGTAAGAGAAATGGCGGAAGATGAGGTAATCCTTGAAAACTTAAAAGGACTGGATGCGGTGATACTGGGTGTGCGTGCTTTAAATACTAATGAAAGGATACCTTTCTATATGGATGATCTATTAAAGTACGTTGAAGAGGGCGGTACACTAATTGTACAGTACAATACAAATTTCAGGTTGCAAACCGAAGATTTTGCACCTTACCCTATGAAGCTTTCCCGCGACAGGGTAGCAGATGAAACGGCAGAAGTAAGAATACTCAAGCCTGACCATCCTGCTCTTAATATTCCTAATAAGATAACCAAAGAGGATTTTGAGGGCTGGGTACAGGAGCGTGGCCTGTATTTTCCCGGCGAATGGGACGAGAAATATGATGCACTGCTTTCCAGCAATGATGACGGTGAAACACCAAAGGACGGAGGGTTGTTGGTAGCAAAATATGGAAGGGGTTACTATGTTTATACCGGGTATTCGTGGTTTAGGGAGTTGCCTGCCGGAGTACCGGGCGCTTACCGGCTTTTCGTTAACCTGGTGTCATTAGGAAGTAATACCGAGTCGAAAAACACTACCGGAAAATCCAAATGAACCTATGAAGAATAGTTCTTTAAAAAAGCCCCGTGAGGAAAAGCCACCTGTCTTTAACAGTTGGAGGGGCTGGTACGTCCTTGTTATAGGCAATCTGGCTTTTTTAATTATTCTCTTCTACCTTTTTACACGACATTATTCATGAGCGCAATCGACTGGATCGTACTGCTGGGTACACTGATTTTTATTGTTGTTTACGGAGTATGGAAGAGTCGGGGCAGTAAAAATATCAACGACTATCTTCTGGGCCATAACTCCATGAAATGGGGCACAATAGGGCTGTCCGTGATGGCAACGCAAGCCAGTGCAATTACCTTCCTGTCCACACCGGGGCAGGCTTATGAATCTGGAATGGCCTTTGTACAGAATTATTTCGGTCTACCTATTGCCATTGTTATTATTTCGGCTGTTTTTATACCCATTTACTATAAGCTTAAGGTGTATACTGCCTATGAGTTTCTTGAGAAACGGTTTGATTTTAAAACAAGACTACTGGGAGCGTTCCTTTTTCTGGTACAGCGCGGTCTGGCAGCCGGTATCACCATCTATGCACCGGCCATCATCCTCTCCACAATGCTGAAGTGGGATCTTACCCTTACGATCTTGCTCACCGGTATATTGGTTGTGATCTATACTGTGTCGGGTGGGACAAAGGCGGTTAGCATTACACAAAAATACCAGATGGCTGTGATCATGGGAGGGATGTTCATCGCCTTTTATATGATCGTTGACTATTTGCCGGACTTCCTGTCCTTTAACCAAGCCATACACGTGGCTGGTAAAATGGGTAAACTGGAAGCGATAGACTTTTCCCTGGATCCTGAGAAAAGGTATACCATATGGACGGGACTTACCGGTGGGCTGTTCCTGGCGTTGTCTTATTTTGGTACAGATCAGAGCCAGGTGCAGCGGTACCTTACGGGTACATCAGTAGCTGAAAGCAGGTTAGGATTGATCTTCAATGCTATTTTGAAAGTGCCAATGCAATTCTTTATTCTTTTTGTGGGAGTTATGGTGTTTGTGTTCTATCAGTTTGTTCAGCCGCCCGTTTATTTTAAGCAGGCAGAGATGGAGCAGTTGTATGCCAGCGCATATAAAAGCGAAGCTCAGCAGTTGGAAAAAGAATACACTGAGACTTTCGAAACCAAGAAAGCACAACTCAGGGACCTGGTTACCGCAATGGAACAAGGCGGGGAACGCGACATTGAGGCTGTAACAGAAAAGGTGCGCGAAAGTGATGCCCGGGCACAATCAATACGAGCTGAGTTAAAATCGCTGCTTATAAAAAATGACCCGGAAGTAGAGACGAAGGATTCGGATTATGTGTTCCTCACTTTTATTATGAATTATTTGCCTAAAGGTATTATTGGATTGTTATTGGCAGTGATATTTTCTGCTGCGATGTCGTCAACATCAGGAGAGCTCAATGCGCTAGGCTCCACTACTTCCGTGGATTTTTACAAGCGGATATTTAAAAAAGATGCTTCAGATAAGCATTATCTTGTGGCATCGAAGCTGCTTACCGCCTTTTGGGGTGTTATTGCCATAAGCTTTGCTCTGTTTGCACGCCTGGTGGAAAACCTGATAGAAGCAGTGAATATTCTAGGTTCAATTTTCTATGGAACTATACTAGGCATTTTTCTTGTAGCCTTTTTTGTAAAATTTGTTAAGGGCAATGCGGTGTTCATGGCCGCTGTGGCAGCACAACTCTTTGTGATTTTTAGCTTTTATACATTTGAGATCAGCTACTTATGGTACAATGCTATTGGGTGTATATTGGTAATCGTAGTGTCAATTCTGCTTCAGCTAATAATTGGGCATAGGCAGCAGCCTGAAAATTAAAAGGAGGTCCTTCTGCCCAATCAGCTAATATCTTTTGCCGGAAATATGATGTTGATTTTTGTGTATTTTCCCGGTTCGCTGCTTATTTCGGCTTTTCCATTCAGCTTCTCAACAGATTTTTTTACCAGGTACAATCCCAGACCGTTTCCTTTCGATTTCTGTGAGCCTCTGTAGAACAGGTCAAATATTTTATCTTTGATACTATCTTCAATGCCCTCACCATTGTCTTCTACAGAGAGGTAGATCATACTTTCTCTTTTTTCAACACCTACCCTAATTACCAGTTCTTTTGAGGGGTTTCGAAAGATCAGTGAGTTTTCCAACAGATTTTTCAGGATAATGGTCAATAATGTGATATCAGAGTAAAAGGTCGGTGAAGTGTCAAACTCACTCTGTAGTGTAAACCTGACCTTTGATGTATTGAGTGATGATTTGACATCTGAAAGGAGCAACTCCATATTAATTGGGACATAGCTAACGGTGGTCTTCAGGATAACATGCATGGAGAGCAACTTCGCCAGTATACCATTCATATTGTAAGCGGTGTCTTCTATGCGATCAAAAAACTCTAGATAACGATGATCATTCGAAATGGCCTTCCCAAGCATGGTTAGTCCCAGCAGGCTGGCGGTAGGGCCTTTTAAGTCATGCGATGCCCTGTAAATAAATGTATCCAGCTCTTCATTCGATGATCTTAACTTATCAAGTGTGGACCTGAGGTCTTTCGTGCGCTCTTCTACCTTGTCCTCCAGTTGAGAATTGACCTTGGTAAGCTTTTCATTAACACTGGTGATCTCTGTGTGTGCCTTTTCCAGCTCCAGGTTCTTTTGAGCCAACAGGTCGTGCTGTAGCAGTAATTCCTCCTTTTGCTCTTCAAGCACCCTGTTGATCTCCATCAATTCAGAGGTTTGTTCTTCTACCAGGGAGGTCAGTGTCTTATTTCGTCTGTTTACACGGTGGACACTCAGTCGGAAGGCAGCAAGTATAAGTAGTGTAGTAACAATGGCGGTGACCAGGTAAAACAGTGGTGTTTCATAAAAATGCGGAGAGACAATAATGGTAACTGATGCCGGATTTTCATTCCATATACCATCCTCATTAGTGGCCGTAACTTTGAAGGTATAAGTACCATGTTGTAGGTTTGTGTATTGAGCAGATCTCTCGTGTCCGGCCTTTATCCAGGTCTTGTCAAAATTAGACAGCATAAACTTGTACCGTACCTTGGCAGGGGATATATAATTTAGCGCTTCATAGTCGATAATAATACGATTCACATTGGCATCCAGTCTTAACGTATCATTTTTTACATGCATTTTCCTGCCGTCTGCTGTCAGGCTGGTAATAAAAACGGGAGGTGGAATTTCGTTATAGCCTATTTCCTGGGGGCTGATCATGAAAACACCATTTAGCGCAGGTACCCAGATACTTCCATCTCCAGCTATTACAGATTTTGCCGCACCGGTGCATTCTGCCACTTCAAGGCCATCTTGCTTATCAAACAACCTGAAGTTAATATTATCAATTGTGCCATCGGCAAAGTCGTTTAACTCCTTTTTTCCTGCCTTTACCACACCTTTACTGGTGGGCAGCCACACATCACCGTATGCATCTTCCAGAAAGTCAAACGGTGCATCGGTGGCCAGGCCATGGGCAGCGGTGATATTAAAGAACTTGCCGTCCACCATCCTGCAGATGCCTCCGTTGGTGACCACCCAGGTAACGCCATCCTGATCAGTGTAAGTGTTGAAGATCAAATTACTGGCAAGCCCATCTTCTTTGGTGATATACTTTACAGTACCATCGCGTTTAATGATGTTAAGGCCGCTTTCATTGGTGCCGACCAACAGGTTGCCATACCGGTCTTCCTGGATTGACATTATAAAATCGGAGTTGAGAAGATTACTTTTGTCGTAGATCTCAAACTTATTCTCACCTATAACTTTAACAAGTCCGCCAGCTCTGGTGCCGAACCAAATATTGTGGTTAGAGTCTTCAAAGAAAAGCCTGACTTCGGCATCGGGAAGCCCATTTTCAGTGGTATACCATTTTTCAGAGCCCGACCGTTTCTTCAGCAGCATACCTACTGAGGTGCCTATCCATATATTACCCTTCGAATCCCTTAGTATACTTCTGATCCTGGTATCCGGTAGTGGTGTGTTGAGCTTAAACTCTCCTACACGGTCATGCTCGATGAGATTGATTGTACCGTTATTTGTACCGACTAAAAATCGATTGTCTCCGTAGGCGGCTATGCTGCTAATGGCTTTTGTTGCCAGTCCATCTCTGACCGTGTAATTGGTAAATTTACTCTTTTTGATGTGCGCCAGCCCGGCATGATAGGTAGTGACCCATATATTCTCATTATCGTCTACCAATACATCAGTAAAGAAATCGCTGGGTATTACATCAGCAAGCGCTAGCTGAGCCCATTTGTTGGCATCCCGAGTTTTTCGGTACAATCCGCAGTCGGTCGCAAGCCACAGGTTGCCTTTCTTGTCTTCAAATATGGTGTTTATGAGGCAGGGGTCAATGCCGGCCACCGGTTCGAAGTTTTTGCCATTAAACCAGCAGAGGCCAAGATCGGTGCCCACCCACAGCTTACCATTTTGGTCTATATGAATACTGAATATCTTATTTCCCGGCAGCCCGTCTTTAGTGGTGAATATTTGAAATTGTTCATTGTGATAGCTTACAAGCCCATTTCCTTCTGTGCCTATCCAAATGGTGCCGTCCGCAACAATGCTGATAGCGCTTATGGTTATATTTTCAATGGCAGGGTGGTGCTTAAATTTGTTGATTTCTTTGCCAGTGTGGTAGTAAAGGCCATTACCCCGCGTACCTATCCAAATGCGATCATTATCAATAACCATGGTTTGGATGGATTGGTTTTTCATGTTCTCGTCATTTTCGGAGATAAATTCTCCGTTTTGATAAGACATTATGCCGTCACCATAGGTAGATATCCATAGTTTGTTATTGGAGTCTTCCTCAATTTGTGAGATGGCGTTAGAGGGAATATTGTCATTAGCGCGAGTGTAGTTGGTAAATTGTATTCCATCGAACTTGATAACTCCGTCAAATGATGACAGCCATATATACCCTTTTTCTGATTTATGGATTCTCAGCAAGGTATTTGCCGGTAGTCCGTCATCTGTCGTCCATCGTTCTACATAATATTGTTGCGTATCACCACCCGGAATTACCAGCCGTTTTGGTTGACCGAAAATGTCATTGGCGATACCTGCTATAAGAATTGCGACAAAAAATATCAGTTGTATCTGTAAAAATTTCATTAAAGCCAGATAAGGTACGCTTTGAGCTATATTAATATAATAGATTATTCGATATTATCCTATGCATCAAAACGCTAAGTTTGGAAGAATATAAATGTTTTTCAGACCTTACATTCACCCATACAACGAGAGTGAAGGCTGTGGGCTTAATTTCGGTCATCAGGTATTTCTATTATAAAAGTGGTTCCCTCACCGGGTGCGCTTTCGCAGTGGAGGGTGTACCCCAATGCCTCGGCATATCGCTTGACTATGGCTAATCCCAGTCCGGTTGATTTTTCTCCTGCTGTAGGTGTGGCTGATGCTCGCTGGTATTTGTTGTACATCACTTTTTGGTCTTCTTTGCTGATACCAGGCCCATGGTCAGAGACCACAATTTTCAGGTGCTTATCTGCAGATTTTTGTATCCCCAATGATACGGCTTGGTTGGCAGGAGAGAATTTTATGCTGTTGGATACAAGGTTGGACACCATTTCCATCAGGAGTACACGATCTGTTTCGATCACGACATTATCAACTTCGGCTGTGAGCGTAATATTGATATTCTTCGATTTGGGATGTAGGTATCAACCGTGAATCAAGGTAGTAAGTTATATGGTGAATTTTTAAATGTCAACTGGTGTGGTAAAGGGGCAAGTCAGCTTCACCGTAGCAGCGTGTCCAAAATTGTGTGTCATTAATTTGATCTTCTCAAATAATTCTCATGCATCTTGCTAATCTTATCGCTTAATTCCATTATAAGTTCAGGTGGAGATATCACTTTCAAGTCTTCACCAAAGCTTAAAAGTCTTGCTATTAGCTCTAGATTGATGTGAACATATAGTTGATAAGTATTGTTTTTTGCATCTACTAACTCTTGGGAGGAATGAATTTTTTTTGTTTCAATATATTTCTTTCTTTTATCTGAGACCTGAAACTTAATAACTTTCGGACCTTCACTACTTACACTAACACCCACCATCTGTTTGAAATGGTTCTTTTGATCAAAGCTTATTGAAATGTCGGAAATATCGAGGTAATATTCCTCAATATCTATTATTCTATCTAAAGGATAATTCTGCACCTCTGATTTGTCAAGGTCATAAGCAATTAAAAACCAACGACTGTTATATTCTTTTAAAAGAAGGGGTACAATTTTAAGGTCAAAAGGTTCTGGCGCATTAAATGGTTGATACTTTAAATAGAGAGGTTGTTTTTGCTGGAGGTGTGGGTACAAACGATTTATCCATTGAGAGGCAGCAGGATAGTCAACCCTTTCAAATTGGATAATATCATTTCTAATATTTTCGCTAATTCCTAACAGGTTTTTAACCTTGTCAACTACCTCTTTTAATTTTACACTTTGCTTGAATTCAGGAAACTGATTCAGTATGTCAAGGGCATTCATCAAGATATAGGTTTCTTGATCTTTTATGGGACTTTGAAAAACGGAAAAGCCCTTTTCTACATAAAAGAAATAGCTGTTCTCCTTTTGGATTAAAGCTTTCAGAAGTCCTGTTTCTCCGTTTCGCATTACACGAATATCTTCATTTATAGTTCTTTCTGAAACGCTTTCAATTCCGGCTTGAAGCCTACATGCCTCAGCCAATTCTTCATAAGTATACTTCCTGCCGGACCGTAGGCATTTGTCTATAACTTTTATTCGAGTAGATTGGTTTTTTCCAGCCATACTTTGAAAATAGTTTATTTGATGCAGAAAGGTTGCATTTTGGAGATAGAATTTTGATCTTATTAACTAAAATAGCATTGACATGTACAAATCGCTCCTGAAACGCTATAAAGATCAACCATCAAAAGAAATTTTTGCGCATTTCCCATATCAAGGAAGTGTGGGAGATAATTGGGAAACTCCATTTATTAAATTAGCTAAAATGGCAAAAAAAGACAAATGGAAGTTTCAGAATAAGGAATTTCAAAATGAGCAGAACAAAGGAGAAGTTCCAATACTAATAAATTACCTTAACTATACTTTTTTAAGACTTCAAGATGAGAAAAAAATTGCCTACTCGGCAGATGGAGATAAAGCATGTATTAACACAGGATTACAGACACCAAGAGGAAAGGACATCTATGCAACTTTCTTTAAAAATACTCAAGCTCGAGAAAGAGAACAGCCTGATTGGACACTTTTCGCGTTTGTTGATTCCTATTCCGATAAACTGGCTCCCTTTCACCCATTACCGGATATAGCGGAATATATTTTAGACCCTAATGATTTGGTATTCAATCTTGATTATCAAATTGAACCAAATCTTGATCATTTTTTAAAGAAGAATGAGGAACGATTGCCTACAGTATTACAAGGGAATATTAAAATGGCAGAGAATGTAATTAACGGAGCAATACAATCTCTTCATGGAATGGTGAAGAGAAACTATAAAGTAGCTATTCCTCATTGGTTTGAGGGTAAAATTCAGCTTTTGTTGCCTTTGGTCCTCACCAATGATGAAGGTGTTGCTGACTTGGCATTAGTTGTTGAAAGAGATGACAAAAGAAAAATTTATCGAGGTAAAACGATTCTCACTATGGATATGGCCTATTTGGATGCCCGACTAATTACTAAACCAGCCGATGAATGGCTAAATCCATAAATAATTTTAAGGAACTAAAAATTATTCTAATTATTGTAATTTCGGCGCATGGCAAAAAAATCTTCACCAAAATCTATCGCACAATACCAACATTCCGATAAAGAGCGGGCCAACAACCCCCATATCGGGATGGTAAATGAAGCTACGGAAACCTACGGAAAAGTAGAGAAGAAAATCTACCAGTACGATCCGCACCTTGACCCTCAACTTCAATGGGCCGGTAAGGCTGAACGGACCTCTTTTGAAGTGCCTACAGTAAGTTTACATGTACACGAACGGATAGACCCGAAGACGATCATAGAGGCCGTAAAAAAAGACGAAGAAGAGGATTCGCAGCTATCTCTTTTTGAGCAGTCCAAAAAACCTCTTCGAGAAGCCATTGAATTCTACAAGCATAAAGAAGGCTGGACCAACCGATTGATCTCTGGTGATTCATTGCTAGTGATGAACTCCCTGATTGAAAAAGAAGGCATGGCTGGCAAAGTACAAATGGTCTATTTCGATCCTCCATATGGGATCAGATACGGCTCTAACTTTCAGCCTTTTGTGAATAAGAGGGACGTGAGGGACGGGAAAGATGAGGACCTGACGCAAGAGCCGGAGATGATTAAGGCTTTTCGAGACACCTGGGAGTTGGGAATTCATTCTTATTTGAGCTATTTACGAGATCGGCTTCTTTTAGCTAAAGAACTGCTCCATGAGAGAGGAAGTATCTTTGTCCAAATTTCAGATGAAAATGTGCACCATGTACGGGAGATCATGGATGAGGTTTTTGGAAGTGAGAACTTTGTAAGTATGATTAGCTACGTTACAACGACGGGGTTTAAGTCAGTTACCCTAAGTAGATCAGGGGATTATATCATTTGGTATGGTAAGAAAAAAGATACTATCAAATATAAGCAGCTTTTCTTAGAGAAAACTTTAGGTAGTCAAGGTGCGACTGCGTATAAGGAACTTGAAAATTTGCCAGTGGCAAATTTTCAAGTTAAAAAATTCGGCGCGAAGCGCCTTGGGACGTCAGCTGATCTGACGTCCCAAGGCGCTTCTTCTACTAATCAGGCTGTAGTGTTCAATGGGATTGAACACTATCCACCCAGCGGCCTGCATTGGAAGACAACGGTGGAGGGGATGAAAAGACTAATTGATGAAGGTCGAGTATTTAAAGTTGGTAATACTTTGCGGTATTTACGGCTTTATGATGATTTCCCTGTTTATCCTATTAATAACTTCTGGAGTGATACCGGAGTTGCTGGATTTACAGGCGAAAAGGTGTACGTTGTTCAAACTACCAAAAAAGTAATTGAGCGTTGCCTCCTGATGACCACCGATCCAGGTGATCTGGTTGTGGACATCACCTGTGGCAGTGGCACTACAGCTATGATGGCAGAAGAATGGGGCCGAAGATGGATTACCTGTGATACTTCCCGCATCGCCATTACCCTGACGAAACAAAGACTTTTGACTGCTAATTTTGATTACTTCAAGTTGGCTCGACCCACAGAAGGCTTAAGCGGGGCATTTGAATACAAAACTGTACCTCACATCACTCTGAAAAGCATCGCTAACAATGAACCACCAGGGGAAGAGACCCTCTACGATCAGCCTAAAGTCGATAATTCCATCACAAGGGTAACCGGCCCTTTCACAGTAGAATCCATCCCGGCCCCCTTTGTCAAGAACCTGGAAGAGGCTATTGATGAACAAGGCGAAGCGGACAACTCTGTAGCTAAATCCGGTGAAACTCTTCGCCAGGATCAATGGCGGGATGAACTACTCCGAACAGGCGTTCGTGCCAAAGGTGGCGCTATGATGGAGTTTAGCCGGATAGAGGCTCAACAAGGAACGAAGTACATCCAGGCACTTGCCGAAACCCGAGAGGAAAACCCCAAAAATGTCCTTGTGGTATTTGGGCCGGAGCATTCTCCGATGGACGCCAGGTTGGTAGAATTGGCGTTAGATGAGGCCAAATATCTGAAGCCGGATATTCTCCTTTTCTGTGCCTTTCAGTTTGACGAAGAGGCGGCCAAAGACATAGACGAGACACCCGAAAACCTCATTGGCTTCAAGCTACTCAAGGCGCAAATGAACATGGACCTGCAAACGGAGGACCTGAAAAAGAACCGCAATACCAACCAAAGCTTCTGGCTGATTGGACAACCAGATGTCAGGATCAATGCCGTAGAGGGTGAGAAGGTGACCGTTGAGGTCGCCGGTTTCGATTACTACAATCCCAAAACCGGAGAGGTGAATAGCGGTGGGCAAAAAAACATTGCCATGTGGATGCTGGATACAGACTATGACGGACGCAGCATTTTTCCTCGACAGGTATTTTTCCCTATGGCCGGAGCAAAAGAAGGATGGACCAAACTGGCCAAGACATTGAAAGCCGAGATCGATGAAGAGAAAATAGAAGCCTATCGCGGTACGGTTTCACTGCCATTTAAACCGGGTAAACAAATAGCGGTGAAGATCATCGATGATCGGGGTATTGAAAGTTTAAAAGTAATCAAGAGATGAAAAAGGAACAGATCAGCGCATTATTCGAGCAATTTGAAGCGGCCTGTTACGTCTATGAAGGTCTGGAATGCTGGAGTGCCAGGGAACTGCAAGAAGTGCTGGCATATTCAGAATGGCGCAACTTTACCAAAGTACTGGACAAGGCCAAAGAAGCCTGCAAAAATGCCGGAGAAAAGCTGTCTGATCATTTTGTTGGCGTCAACAAAATGATCCAATTGCCCAAAGGTGCAGAACGTAAAATAGAAGATATTGCCCTGAGCCGCTATGCCTGTTATCTGGTGGCCCAGAACGGTGACCCCACCAAAACACCGGTAGCTTTTGCACAAACGTACTTTGCAGTGCAAACCCGAAAACAGGAGCTGATCGAGCAGCGCTTATTGGAAGTGGAGCGGGTCATTGCCCGAAACAAGTTATCCAAAACAGAGAAGAAATTATCAGGGATCATTTTCGAACGTGGTGTGAATGACCAAAGTTTCGCCATTATCCGGTCAAAGGGCGACCAGGCGCTGTTTGGTGGGAAAACCACACAATTTATGAAAACGAAGTTGATGGTGCCAGCCAACCGGCCATTGGCAGACTTCCTTCCCACACTGACAATCAAGGCCAAAGACTTTGCCACCGAACTTACCAGTCACAACGTTGTTGAGAAAGACCTGAAAGGTGACCGCTCCATCTCCAAAGAACACATTGACAATAACCTCGCTGTGCGGAGGATGTTGATTGAACGTGGCGTGAAGCC
Source organism: Fulvivirga imtechensis AK7 (assembly GCF_000331535.1). Taxonomy (GTDB): domain Bacteria; phylum Bacteroidota; class Bacteroidia; order Cytophagales; family Cyclobacteriaceae; genus Fulvivirga; species Fulvivirga imtechensis. Next base: position 37,246 of record NZ_AMZN01000006.1, read on the forward strand.
GGAAAACCTTCCCCCTGCAGAAGATGTGAAAAAAGTAGAACGAAGACTGACCAGTGACGAAAAGAAAGTGCTGAAGGAAAGTAAGCAAAGGGCTAAAAAGAAAAAAAGATGAAGCAGATCGACCAGTTAATCATCTGCTCTCCTTATCGTGAGCCCGGTAAACATTGGCAGCAGGACGAAGAAACCCAGGAGTTTGGCATTATTGACGGCAGGCGACCTGCCGGATACACCATTGCTTCAGGCAATAAATCAGGTTTTGTTCCTTTAAAGCTGGCCAATACTATACGTACACGGCTGAAAGAATGGCAGGAAAAAGGCCGGCCCGGACTAACTGGAATTTCTAAGGAGCTTTTAGAACATTGGAATGATCCTGATAAACGGACAAACCCGTTCTTCTTCTGCCAGATGGAAGCTATTGAAACCATCATTTTTCTTAATGAAGCTCCTGCTCATTACACAAGTGGATTTACTATTCCGGGCGATGGTGGATCTTTCGAGCGATGGTGTAGCAAGATGGCCACCGGGTCCGGTAAGACCATTGTGATGGCCATGTTGATTGCCTACAACATTCTGAATAAGGTGACCTACCGGAAGGACAACCGCTTTTCTAAGAACATCCTGATCGTGGCTCCCGGATTGACGGTTAAAAGCCGTTTGTCAGTGCTTAACCCTTCCGATGAACATAATTATTACCAGGAATTCCAGATCGTGCCGTCCACTTTGATGGAGAAGTTGCGGGAGGGGAAGGTTAAGGTCATTAACTGGCACATGTTAGCCTGGGATACGCAGGACAAGTTGGATGAAAAAGCTAAAAAGGGTCAGCTAAGAAGTGTGGACAAAAGAAAGCACATGGAACTGAGCGATACTGCTTATGCCAAAAAGGTGCTTGGGGAAATGTCCAACTCAAAGAACATCCTGGTCATCAATGATGAGGCGCACCATGCCTGGCGTTCAGCGGCCGAGAGTAAGGAAAAGGGGAAAACCAAAGATGAAATTGATAATACGGTGTGGGTGGGTGGCCTGGATAAGCTCAACAATAAAGTGCCGATTTTAAGGTGTCATGACCTTTCCGCAACTCCTTTTGCCCCAACCGGAAAGAAATCAAGCGAAGCTGGCTTGTTTGAGTGGATTGTGAGCGATTTTGGATTGAATGACGCCATAGAATCAGGATTAGTCAAAACCCCAAGAGTGGTGATCAGAAGTGATGGAAAAGTGGCTTCTGATTTTAAACCAAGGCTGTACCATTTGTACAATGACCCGGATGTCAAGGTGGACATCAACCAGAAACAAATTCCAAAAGAATCGCCATTGCCAGAATTGGTTAACAATGCTTATGATCTCTTGGCTACTGACTGGCTGAAGACAAAACAGGAATGGATCAAGGATGGGATCAATATTCCGCCGGTCATGATCACAATAGCCAATACCACTGTAACCGCTGACCGGATCAAGTACCATTTCGATTCCGGGTCTTGTAATGTTCCTGAGATATGTGATCCAGAAAAGACTTTGCAGATTGACAGCAAGGTATTGGGTGCTATTGAAAATGAAGACGAAAGTCTGACAGGATCAAAAGCTGAATTAGCCGAAGCATTAAGGAGGAAAGTTGACACGGTAGGGAAGTTGGGGGAACCGGGAGAGCAAATTCAAAATGTCATTTCCGTTGGGATGCTTTCAGAGGGTTGGGATGCCAAAAATGTGACTCAGATCATGGGTTTACGGGCGTTTTCGAGTCAATTGCTTTGTGAGCAGGTAGTTGGCAGGGGATTAAGGCGGGTAAGCTATGATTTTGATGACGACAAAATGCTATCACCGGAATATGTCAATATTTTCGGAGTTCCTTTTTCATTCATACCTCATGAAGGTGGGGTGTCTACTCCCCGTCCAGCGAAACCAAAGCATATTATTGAACCCACAGATGCAAAGAGGGACTTCCGGATAGAGTTTCCAAATATACTCCGGGTAGATACCATTTATCAGTCAAGGCTAAAACTGGATTACGAAGAGGTCAAACCTATAGAAATTGATCCATCTAATACGATTACCGAGGCTGAGTTGGGGGGCGTGATTGACAATGATGTTACCCCAGCGGCTTTGAGTGATGTAGATATAAAAAGGATAGCGGAGAACTACCGGTTGCAATCCGTCATATTCAAGGTTGCAACCCGGGTTTTTGGGATCGAGAAACACAACTGGAAAGGAAATGAGTATGATTTCCTAGCTCAGCTTCTAAAGCTCACAGAGGAGTTTATTCAGTCAGACAAGATCCAAATCAAAACCGAACTCTTTAGTCAGGATCCAGTCAGGAAAAAAATACTTATTACCCTGAATATCGCCCGGATCATTCAGCATTTTATGGTAGCCATTAAGGCCCAAAATGCGTCAGTCTTTTCGCCGGTGTTCGATAAAGAGAAGCCCATCCGGTCTACCGGCGATATGCCAACATGGTACACCTCCAAGCCTAACGCCTGGCATGAAAAGTCGCACATTAACCACACTGTTTTTGACAGTACCTGGGAAGCCAATAATGCGAGCATCATCAATAAACATGAAGCTGTTAAAGCATTCGTGAAGAATGACCACCTGGGGTTTACCATCAAATATAATTACAAGGGAGTGGTCAAGAACTACTTCCCCGACTATTTAATTCAACTCAACAATGGAGATTATTTGATCCTGGAGGTAAAAGGACAGGACAGTGATGAAAACCGGGCGAAAAGGGAGTTTTTAAACTTGTGGGTACTTGCTGTCAATCAAAACGGAAAGTTCGGAAAATGGCATTGGGCGGTAGTGTTTAACTCATCGGAAATTCATGACATCCTTAACAAGTACAAGGAATTCCCTGCCGAGTATTTTCTGCCTATAGATGAGCCGAAGAAGGAAAAAGAGCTGATCGAAAACAGTTTCAATTTTGCAACTTTTTATGGCTTGTCCGCGGATGATCTTAAGAAGGAGGGAAGTGTGGAGAAAATGGTTCAGAAGGTTTATAAAGAGCTTCTATCCCAGAATTTCAGTGAAATTTTTAAAGTGATCAGAGAGGCCTCAGCAGCTACTGATGAGGCACTTGAAGACGAAGAAGCGTTTCAAAATCGTACCTATTCGTTGCTCGATACTTTTGCTCCCAGCGACAAAAAAGTTTATGATAGCAGGGTCAGAAACTACATCAAAGAGGCAAAGCATCTGGAAAAGCAAAGTCTGGATTACCTGATACAGGCGGAGTATCTAAGCGATTCTATTGTCATACATACGGGTGAAGATTATTCTCCCTTTATTATGCAGGTATCGCGGGCTGTCGAGAGCGAGTTACTGCATAAGGTTTTCATACCGTTCACAAATTTCATTCGAACAGAGAATCCGAACATCAGTGCCACGTACGCTTATGATTTTAACAATAACGATACAAAATTCTTTGCTCAACGATTAAGTAGAAATGAAAATTCCTACACATTAGGAAATATGCATCACATCCTGAAAAAAACGGGGGAAGAGCAATCCAGAAGTAGAAGCACTCTGTCCAAAGATTTCTATGCTTATCTGGAAGAGAATTTTGATAGGGGAATAACTCAAGCAGATTTCCTGAATGACGTTGAGGAGTTGATCAAGAAATTCAGAAACAAATCCGCCCATGTTGATATGTTATCGAAAGAGCAGGCTCAGGATTGCAAGTACCTAGTAAGGAAGGTGCTCACCAAGTTTTTAGGATTGGCAGCCTAGACTTGGATAGTAGCAATTTGTTCAGCTAACTTAACGTACAACAGATGCCAATTCCTACCCATGATTTAAGCTGCATAACTAAGGCATTTAACACAAAATGTCCAGATTGCAAGTGTGACGTGTATTTTTTTTCTTGCAACTGCGGCAGTAAAGTTTATTTTGATGATTTAGGTGATCCTTGGCCAAAACACCGCTGCAACGAACGAAATATTAGAAAACGGCTTGAACTGATGCAGGATCTGGAACGGAGATCCCATGATGAAATATATACAATCATAATGGAGTTCTCTGAAGATCGAGGATATGATATTCCAGAAAAATATTTATGAAATTCTAGGCTCGGTTCTGTTGAGGAGGACAAAAAAGATATTTGTTAATGAATTGAATGACCTGGATGGAATGGAAATTATATCCGGACAGGTTATGGATTTGACTCATCGTACCAGTTTTAAATCAAAGTTCAAAATAGACCTGAAGAACCACATTCAAGTTGCGCTGGCTGGCCCCTTGCTTAAGAATGATTATGCAGAACTCACAGTTCGAGAAAAACCTGACAGAAGAAATAATTGTCGACAATTCAAGGTATATGCTAAGGAAACTTACCTAAAGAGGAATCCCCTTAAAAAGGGAGATTTTATATTAGCCAACATTAAAGAGGTTGAACACGGCCTAAAACTTAGCAAAAGAGTTTGGGAAGTAGTACTTCATAAGGTATTTTGAGTCAACCTCAAATTCACTGACATTTTTTTTGAAATATTTAATGAATGCAAAAAGGCTGCATTCGCAGGATACATCTTTGAAGAAAATATTCAGAGATGGAGAAAGAAAGACTACAGTTTTGTATTAACCGTTTTGACCATTACTATGACAGCATCAATAATAAATGCGCTGTCTTTTTAGGTCTTGGCACTTTCATACTAGGTGGTTTGATTGCGTCATATCCTTATTTGCTACAGAATGTAGAATGCACATCATGGATTCATGTCTCAATGGGTCTACTCATTCTTCTTAGCCTAGTCAACTTATTAACCATTATATCCGCATCAACGCCACACCTCAGTAATAAGGGAACTTCAATGTTTTATTTCGCATCCATTTCATCCATGACAAAGAAGTCATTTGATGAACAGTCGACTTGCTATATGCCGGAAGTAGAACTGGATGACTTGAGGGATCAGGTTCGTGAATTATCAACTGGTCTCACCCGTAAATTTCAGAAACTAAAGATTGTTGGACGGCTTTTTAGCCTCCAGTTCATCTTGTTTATTCCTCTAATCATTTTTGTAATCATAAACTTTAAAATACAATGAATATTTACAAAGACTATCTTGATACGATCAAGTTGGCCATGTCAGCCGATCGTAAATCCGGATTTCCAGTTACAGAAGACTTAAGTAATTTTGACGGAAAAATTGAAAAGGGATTTTCATACAGGGATTTCATAAATAAGGTACCCGAAACAAATCTGTTGCCTTCACTGGATGATTTCTCTAAAGAGGTTGGATTACAGCCTGATTTCAATCAGCGGTTGGGCTTGCATCCAGACTTTGCTCATTTGAAGCAGTCGGACCAGACAGAGAATCATTACATTGCCTCTGTTTTTATCGACATTAAAGGCTCTACACATCTTTTTAGGAAATATGATCCGGAAACAGTTTTGATAATTACCAATACAATTCAAAGAGCAGCAATACATACATGCCTTATTTTTAAAGGTTACATACACCGTTTACAAGGGGATGGGCTTTTTGTTTATTTTGGAGGTAAGCAAATTAACATGGCAACAGCAGTTTTACATGCCTTGCAAGCCACTAGTGTATTTAGCTATTTTGTAAAACATGATCTTAAGAATCTTTTTAGCGAACAAGGAATCGATAACATCTATACACGGATTGGAATAGACCTTGGTTTTGATGATGATGTTGTTTGGTCAAAGGCCGGTTTAGGGGAAATAAGTGAAGTAACTACCTGCAGTCTTCATACAAGCCTTGCCAGTAAAATGCAATCGTCCGCGGAAAGTAACGGGATCGTGGTCGGGGACCACGTTAAAGCGCAGATCAATGCAGATTTTCAGGACCTGTTTAAGCCTGTTTGCCACAGGACACGTAATGAAAATGATCGTTATATTTTCAGAAATATCGATGACGGTTTTAATTATACTCAATATGATTTTGATTGGTTAAAATTCCTAAAACAGCAGGAATTCATTTTTACTGATTTAGACGGCAATCTAGGGCTTAAACGAAAAAAGCAAATAGTTTACTCTCACCAATCGATTGACAGACTCATTCCCATTGCAAAGCAAAGTAAACCTTATTCTAAATAACGATGAGACGTGGTAAAGATTTTAAGAAAGACTTTAAGATAGCCACAGAACTGTTTCCTAAGTTAAGAGCTAACTGGAACTTAAAACATGAAAGTTGGCACATAAATGGGCAACTTGATATTTGCGATGAAGTAGGAGATTACTGGGGCAGTTTTGATGTTCATATTACTGTCCCGCAATCCTATCCGTATTGTGTACCAGTGGTTAAAGAGGTTAGTAGACGTATAAAAAGAGATGTAAATTGGCATATTAGCAAAGAAGGTATTTGCTGCATTGACATAGATCACAAAATGCTATTTCTTGCAGTAAGGGGAATAAATATTAGAGACTTTATACGTTCTCTTGTATATCCTTACTTTGCCAACCAGCTTTACCGGATAAAGAAAGGTAAGTACGCAGGGGAAGAATTTAAACATTACTTCGAAGGGGTTCGACAATTTTACTCTGAACACTTAGATATTCATGATGCTGGTACAGCAATTTTGATGTTAGAGGCAATATTACAAGGCCTGATTCCTGATCGAAATAAAAAATGCCTTTGTGGGAAGCCTAAAATCAAAAAGTGTCATTTGTCAAGTGTGGAATTTCTCAGGGATCTCCCTCAGGAACGATTGAAAACAGATTTAAATGAATTCAGGAAAATTGCTGCTGAAATCGGCGAAAAATAAATTAATCAAGATGATTGTTGTGGCGCTTCAATGCTGCCAACTGCTTCTGCCAACTGCCAATTTTAATATAAGTACAACCCCTGAAACGTATGATATCCATAGCTTCAGGGGTCTTTAACAGGTATCGGAGTTTATCGCTTAATAATCTCTGAAAAGTACATAGCCTCCGAAAGTGCCACTACCGAAACCACTTACAAATACTCTTCGGTTGCGCTTGCTGGTATAGGTCTTTGACCAGAACCGGCTGTTGGATGGACTTACATTGATCACGTCTTGCTTGACATAATTCCCCCACACATTCTTATACCAGGTATCAGCAGACAAGGTGTTGGTGCCCGAGCAGTTAACAAGGTAAAGATTAACAGTCTTACATTTGTCAGCGCCATTTTTCCAGGAGCTGTATACGGTGGCACCGGCAATCCCCCAGGTGTAACCTTTGTATGTTCTGTAGAATTGTCCGAAAGCATCGGTATCATAGTAAGAATGGCCGGAGCAGTTCGAATTTTCCTCGTTGGCCGTCAGCGCTGACATCTCTGAATAAATGACCTCAGGATGTTGAGCTACCGTACCTCTTTGCTTCGCTGAGGTTTTTAAAGCTTCATCTGTCTCCAGAGCCATGATATCGTCAGGAACAGGTACAGATTCGTTAGTGAGGGCAAGGAAACGCTCAAGCATAGAGGCTTGCTGCAGCTTTTCACCTAATGAACTGCCTATCTCTTCGTAAACCACTCCATCAGCCTCGCTTCTAAACACTACGGACGCTCCGTCAGTCAATTGAATGGTGGCCAACATCTTTGGGGTAAATAAAAGCCCATCCGCTTCTGTGACCTGATCATCTGGTGCTATCGTGTTTTCCTCTTCACAGGAATACATCAACGATGTCAGCAAAGTAATTGCCAGGATCATTGTTTTTGTACTAAACATCATTTTCTTTTTCATAATCGTATTTTTTAGTTGGTTTGTATGATTTTCAGCAATTTTAACTAACTTAATGTAATGAGAGGTCACTCATTTCATCAATCCCTGTTTTGAGTTGATAAACCGGTAACTACAGTTGATGGAGTATAAGTGTTAAAGATGGCATCACGGAGATGATCCGGTTTACCTGTGTGTAGAGTGTTAATTAAGTCTTTAAGAAAACTCAAATGCTCGTTCCAAAAACAGCCTGTTCAGGTGTGAGGTGATAAACTCAAAGGGAATACTATAAGTTAACGGCTATGGCCCTCGAGAAATCTCCTCAGCAATTGCCTTTTCTGTTGTTTGACAGAATTATGTGCCATAAGAGTAATAATTCCGGCTACATAAACTGTTTCTTAAGAGGCAAAAAAGTAAGACTTAAGCTATGAAAAAGCCAAAAGCCAAAATTGACACAAACTTCACAACTTAGCAAGACGTTGGTTATCAATACATTGCAAAACTTGTCATTGGTACGGGATGAAGGGTCTTCCTAAGTTGTGAATAGTACCCTTGAACTTAGTAAGATTCTTCATTCTTCCCCCGAAGGCAAGTTCGGGGACCTTAAACAGAGAGTTTTGAGTCAATTTTTCTGATATGCATACCTTAAATAAGCTTTGTTATATCGAATTCACGTTAAATTAGCGTTCTACACACCAGGTCTTTAAAACATTTTTAGGCCCTGTGCTGCTAATTGAAGGTTTAAACAATATCTTTATTCCCTATTCAGGTTGCGATATGTATCAATCAAATAAATATTTTCTGCTCTTTGTTTCGCTTTTATGTGGAGTTCTTTATAGCAATGCTTATGCTCAGGATGTAGCTGATATCAATAAACAGGTTGCTTTTTCTAATGAGATAGCAGCCAATATTACCCATCATAATTCATACATGAAGCATTTATATGGACAACTCAACGGGTATAAGGATGACTCAAGGACCAGGATCACTTATGAGATTGCCCGGGGGATGAAGCAGGCTGATGGATATCTTTACAACAAGGCAGTTTCTGCCGGAGGCGGTCATGCTCAGAAAATAAAACAGCACTATGATGAACTGACAAATATGAATAATAACCTGGCTGCTTACATAAAATTGGAAGACTACAATTCGGATCATGGTGATCAGGGACTACGACTAATAGACGAAATGCAGACCGAGGTGCTTAACCTTTCAAAAGCCAGAAAGGAGCTATGCGACCTCGTTTACTCCAGACGCAGCAATTATTCGAACCATATCAGCGGAAAGGTCTACCGGCTGATGATAGACGTGGTAGATCATGAGGAGCAGATACTCAGGTACCTGGACGCTGCGAGTGAGCCTCTGGATGAATCACTTATGGTTAAATCTTATCTTGAAACTGCGGAAAAACTGCTGGAACTGGATAAAGACATTGCTCTGCCATATCCTGCCAACATGTTTTTAAGATCTTTTGCTTCCGGTGTAAAAAATTTGCAGCGCATCAAGCAAAGAGCTGTAGACGAAAATAACTTCGCGGCTCAAAGATCTACCAGGCATAGCCAGGATGTTTACAAAGATTTTCTGAACTACTTCAACAACGATGTGCTCGCTTTTCTGGAGTCATTCGTACAAGCCAGTGAAGGTAAAGGGCTGAAGATGAGTTTGTACCCTAAATACATACCACTTTTAAAATTGAGAGAGAATGAATTTGACGTGCGCATTGAGCCGAGGCCGTTTACAGATAGAAAAATGCCTAAAACGGAGATCGTGCAGCAGAGTCTTGTCCTGGACAGGATCACTTATCAGGCATTAAATAGTTATGTTGAAGCTCTTAACGTCAGGACAAGGGCGCTGCTTCATTTGCAAAATAACATTAGGAATTTCCGGTCTTCATTACAAACACTGCAAAAGAGAGACGAAGCCAGCCGCAAAACTTACAAGTTGAGGTTTGATTATGATCATTTTATGGTTCCTGAAGTTGATATGGCCCTGTTGCGGGTAAACACTCCTAAAGTACTTCCGGCATACAGCAGCAGTCTTACGATCCAGATGGAAAACATTCAGGAGATTATGCTGGAATACGAGCGACTTTGCGAGGAACTGTCCGTTTATTCAGAGAATAAGTTGTTTGTAACTGCAGGTTTTGACCGTCCTGAAGAGATATTGAATAGGTTTCTGAAGCTGAATGAAATATATGAAACGAGAAAGGAGCAACTGTACAGTGATGTTCGCACTATCTATTCCTCATATAGTCTACCTGACCGCTCTAACCCATGGATCATTTCATCGGGAGCTCTCCTTCATGCTACAGAAATATCAAAGCATAAGCTGTATCTTATCAGAGGTGCATTTGCCGAAGACAGTCGTCCCACTATTTCCACTGATACCCTGCTGGCCATTAGGAGAGACCTGGTTTCAAACCAATCTGAGTATATGAAAGGCATTCAACGCATCGGCAGATATCACGGGCATTGCCCATATAATCCCTATGAAGACATGCCGGAGCGCATCAAAGTGTTTGTTGATAAAATGGGCTATATCAGTTCATATCTGGAAAAGGGAGACAAGAGTAAATATGCTGACTATGTGTATGTGTATAACGACATGGTAGAGAAGTACAACAAATTTGCAGAACTGGGAAGGGGAGAAGTGGAGTCTGCTGAAAATGATAAGCTTCGTCCTGTATTTATTTTGTATCAGACCAGCACTTTTGCTCCCTTTGCTGGGGAGGAAGGCCGCACAAATACACCCCATACAGCACATCAAAATGCCCCTGCCACTACACCGCCTAATGCAGACAAACCTGCTGTTAAAACCAATGAAACCAATGAAATGGCAGAGACTCACAAAAGCCACCAGCAGGTGATCCGTGACACAGTATATATAGAAACTGTGAGAACGGACACAGTCTATTTGCATGAAGGTGACAAAGATTTTACATCATTTGAAGGGTATGCCACTAACAACCTTGTATTCCTTCTTGATGCTTCGGGGTCAATGGACAAGCCTGACAGATTGCCTCTGTTAAAACAGTCCATGAGCTATTTGATCAGTTTGATGCGGGCAGAAGATGAGATTTCGATCATTATTTACTCAGGTAAAGCAAAATTGGCTCTCAAGCCAACATCAGCCGCGGAATCAGATGTTATCAACCAGGTGATTGCCAACCTATCTTCTGAGGGTAGATCCAATGTGAATGATGGCATTGAACTGGCCTACAAAGTGGCCGATAAGAATTATAAAAGAGGTGGTAATAATCGTATCATAGTGGCTACAGACGGTGAGATACAAATAGGTAAGTCTGCAATGAATATCATAGAGAAGTTTGCTCGGCAGGATATACAGCTTACGATATTTACATTTGGCAACGTTGAGTCAGACAGGTTAAGGTCTGTCTCCGAAGTGGGTCATGGCAACTACAGGCACATTACCAGGCAAAATGTAAATGGGCAACTGATCAGAGAGGCAAAAGCAAAACGCCTGCAGTGAAAAGCTAATTAGTATTTCTAAGAAAACTCTAAGTGGTTTTAAGAAAACGACAAGGTCAAGGCTTGCGAAGTGCCAAAAAGCGGAGCGTACTAAGGTACGAGAGCATTTTTGGGGCTAGCGTAACGCAGACATTGGCGTTTTCTTCGAGACACTAATTAGCCGGTAACGTTACCTTGTGCAAATGACCTGATGGCTGAGACATCCATTCTGTCATTCAGCCTTTGCGAATAATGAAGTTCTTTGATGACCAACCCTCTATCTACAAGAAATTCAGCAGGCATGGTTTTAATTGACTCGCCACTAGCCATTGTGTGAACAGGAAGGCCGTTCATCTTGGCTTTGTACACCGTCTGTACAAAAGAGGTAAGGTGACTCATCGCTGATTTATATCCGGAACTTTCCAAACCATAGGCGCCATACCATGTCTTGCCAGGGTCAGAGATAATAGGTATGGGGGATACTTCCTTGTGGAAAATACTTCTGAGAATTACTCTTTCCGGTGACTCAAAAAAGAATATCATCTCGAAGCCTGATTCTTTAAGCTCTTCATGTATTTTAGTGAGGGTATGGACACGAAGGTTGCAAAACGGACAGCCGGCATGGCGAAAAAAAGCTATTAATATCTTCTTGTCCCGGTATTCATCAAGGTCTATGGTTCTTCCGAATACATCCTGCAGCTTAAAAACAGGGGCTATTACATTCTTTTCCAGGTACATAACAGTATATTTACTTGCTATTATACGTAGCACTCTGCCAATGCGGTGCTATTTCACTTTTAAAAATTCAACTGGTTTCCATTAAACCGATAAATTTCAGGGATATGTTACAATGGTAATATGTAGTATTTTTACAAAAAAATTTACTATATTCCTGAATTAATCGTAACCCGCAATTTCTAAAATCATGTTAGATAACATTCAACTGGAACATTTCCGTAACCTGGTTTCCCTGGCCGCTGCTGATGGTAAGATAGCCGAGATTGAGCGTATAACACTTGCAAAGATTGCCTTTGAGAGGGATATTCCACTGGACCGGCTAAACATCATGCTTGAAAGAGCAGATGAATATATCTATTTGATACCACAAAACACCCAGGAAAGAGAGAAGCAACTGGAAGATATGATTAAACTGGCACTGGTGGACGGTGAGTTTGCTCCGGCAGAGCATAGGCTCATACTGATGGTAGGAGAGAAACTCGGCTTTTCAAAGCCGGAAATGGATAAGATGATAGAGGCACATTGCGGAGATATCAAGGTGAAATAAACATTATTCCGTAATTTCATAATATATCCGGATCAAAGATTGAGGTTTGAATGGCAATAAAGTGTCAATATCTGTGTATAATGCTCTGTCGAAGTGCAGTATTTGCAGTGTATTTGTTTCTCGGAAATACTTTTCCTCATCTTTCTTAAAAGTATAAACGCCTGCCCCTTCCATATAAAACCATCTGTCTTTCAGTTGTTGATAGTATTGCAATACTTCCTCCGGTTGATCGGCAGTTACCAATTCCATTGTGGCATATTTTTTATTAGCGTATTCCACCTGTGGGTTTAGCTTTATTACATAGGCGCTTGGATAAGACTTGATACCCACAGCTTCTTCAGTGGGTATTTGATACGGTTTAATCCGTCCTTCAAGTTGCGGAGGGATCATTGAAAAAGCAACGTCAGCGGATCGCGGTCTCACTTTGGTAAGACTATCAATAGTTTCTTCAGGAGTTTCAATTAGCGTGGTGACTCCAATACTTTCCATACTCTCACTGTTGCCGCCCCGAGTCGAGTCCATAGCCGTCAAAGTGTTTTCCTTTGCAGTTGAAGTGGGATTGACGATACTATCCTTTGTCTCGGTGGATGTTGTTTCTTCTTCATTTGACCTCTGATCGCTGCATGCTATACCTCCCAGAAGTGCGACTGAAATAAGAAGTAAACTAAACGAATTGCTTTTCATTTGGTAGAAGTAATTGTTAAAAAACGACTTCGAATTTACCAATTTTATTTCGTATTGTACTTCCTGTTGGCGAAAAATTGAGAGAGATTGCAATCGTTTTAAATAGGATTAACTTATTGAAAATCAACAACTTGTAAATCTGTATTGCCAATTTTATTATTGATAATTTTTCCCTCATATACTTCTGATTTGTCATTTCATGTTGTAGAATTGTATGATTTTAACCGGTCGCAGGGTTGTAAATATGTAATATAAATCATACAGATCATGAACGTCTCAGACAGTCCGCTCTCACTTTTTCGAAACCTGGTTGGAATGAAATTTCAACTGTACAATAGCCTTTTCACCTCATTGCCTTTTCACAGGGTGGAAAAAACGGGAGTGCTGTTATCTCTGTTTTTGCTTCACTTAGAGGAAGGGTTTGCCAAAAATAAGAGTCCGAAAGAGATTGTCGAGAGTTTTATGGGACAGTATACCACCTATACTACCCAGGAGGAAAAGTTTAATCTGCTGTTTCGATTCATTCAATACGCGGAAAGACAGGTGGTGCTGTTTGACGCCCTGGAAGATGCGGCTTTTGAACACATCCATGATATAAAAGGGCCGGGCACCGTCAAGCACTTGCAATCGGAGGTGATTTATGAACAGGCTCAAAAGCAGTTGGCAGAAAAGTTGAAGGATTTTTCTGTAAGGGTAGTGCTCACCGCACACCCAACGCAGTTTTACCCCAATTCGGTGCTGGGTATTATCCATGACCTTGCTCAGTCATTGAAACGCGAGCATACCACTGAGGTGAATTCGTACCTGCAGCAACTGGGGATTACACCGTTTTTGAAAAAGGAACGCCCGTCCCCTCACGATGAGGCTGTGAACCTGACGTGGTTTTTGGAGCATGTGTTCTATCCGGCAGCGGGAAATATTCTTTCGGCAATGAGGCAGTATTTTCCGGGCATTGCCAATTTTAAAAACCCATTGATACGTCTTGGCTTTTGGCCGGGAGGCGACCGAGATGGTAATCCTTATGTGAAAGTAGATACCACCGTTAAAGTGGCCGAAGTGTTGCGAGCATCAATTATAGTCTCGTACTACAGGGATGTGCGGGAGATGAAAAGAAGGCTGACCTTTAAAGGTGTGGAAGGGCCGATAGCAGAACTGGAAAAGAAGCTTTATAACCACATTTTTATACCCGGCTACCAGGCGGATATTACCAAAGAAGAGATACTGGAGGCGCTTCAGAATGTCAGAACCACCATTCTCGAGCAGCATAATGGCCTATTTGTATCGCACGTAGAGGACCTGATAGCTAAAGTAGAGTTATTCGGGTTGTTCTTTGCTTCACTTGATATTCGTCAGGACAGTTCGGTTCATAATGCTTTGCTGGAGAGTATTGCTGAAAAAACTGATGTTTTGCCCGGTCAATACGCCTCTCTTTCTGACAGTGAAAAAATAAGATCACTCCTTCAGGCGAATAAAGAAGTAGATCCGTCCCAACTGGGCGATGAATTGTTTCAGGATACTTTAGACACCATGAAAGCGGTGCGGTCTATCCAGCAGATCAATGGTGAGGACGGATGCCATCGATATATCATCAGTCATTCCACTAGTGCCCTGAGCGTGCTCGAGGTGTATGCGCTGTTTCATATGAGCGGGTGGAAGAAAGGTCAACTCTCCGTTGATATAGTGCCTCTTTTTGAAACCATAGATGATTTGAAGGCAGCTCCGCATGTGATGAGAGAGCTTTACAATATACCCGAATATAAAGAACATCTGAAAAACAGAAGAAGCATTCAGACCATAATGCTGGGCTTTTCTGACGGCACTAAAGATGGTGGTTATTTAATGGCTAACTGGAGCATATATAAGGCTAAGGAAGAACTTACCAGGGTATCGAGAGAAAATGATATTGAAGTAGTGTTTTTTGATGGTAGAGGCGGGCCTCCCGCCCGTGGTGGTGGTAAGACCCATCAATTTTATAAATCGATGGGACCGAATATTGAGAATAAGGAGATACAACTGACAGTCCAGGGGCAAACCATTAGCTCCAACTTTGGTAATATAGATTCTGCCAGGTATAATATGGAGCAGTTGATCCATGCAGGCATTAGCAACGCCCTGTTTCGGGACGCAAATAGTAAGCTAAGCCCGGAGAATGAAGCTACTTTGCGGGAACTGGCTGATGAGAGTTACCGTGCATTTGGCAAAGTGAAAAATAACCCGATCTTCCTGGAATACCTTAACTTTGCCAGTCCCTTGAAATATTATTCTGAAACCAATATTGCCAGCCGGCCTTCTAAAAGGAACAAAGACAAAAAACTGACCCTTGATGACCTGCGGGCCGTGCCGTATGTGGGCTCATGGAGTCAGATCAAACAAAACCTGCCCGGTTATTATGGTGTAGGCCTGGCCCTTGAAAAGATGGAAAAGGAAGGGAAATGGGAAATGGTGCAGCAGCTTTATAACAACTCACTGTTCTTCAAAACACTGATCGCCAACAGTGAAATGTCCATGTCGAAATCGTACTTTCCTCTGACAGCATATCTCGCGCATCACCCGGAATACGGTGCATTGTGGAATGACTTTTATGAGGAATATGAGCGGAGTAAAAAATATGTACTCAGGCTCACCGGAAAAGAGGAATTGATGGACGATAAGCCTGTGGGGAAGCTTAGTATTAACATGCGCCAGCGTATTGAGCTTCCGTTAACGACCATACAGCAATATGCTTTGATACAATTAAGGGAACAAACGCAGGAGGATGAGCAGTTGCTGAAGACTTATGAAAAACTGATCGTTAGGTGCTCATTTGGTATTATCAATGCGGAAAGAAATTCCGCCTGAGGTTTTGGTTCGTTAGCTGAAAGAACCATGCATGGCTTATCTTTGTTGTTGACCTTAAAGAAAGAATAGTTTGAGCCAGCTTAAGCCATACCAAAAAGACTTCAGTTCCGAATTGAATTTTACCACCTCACGCAGCAGTGGACCTGGCGGGCAGCATGTCAATAAGGTGAACACCAAAGTAACGTTGAGGTTTGATATTGATCATTCGGAGATGCTAAGCGCGGAAGAAAAGGCAGTTATTAAAGAAAAACTATCCAATAAAGTCACAAACGATAATTTTCTGGTAATAAGTGCCGAAAGCGAACGTTCTCAGTTGAAGAATAAGGAAGAGTCCATTAAAAAATTCCTGGACCTGTTGAAGCAGGCTTTCAAGGTTAAAAAGAAGCGCAAACCCACAAAACCATCCAAAACTGCTGTAGAAAAGCGACTCACGGAGAAGAAAAAGCAATCGGAAAAGAAGCAGATGAGACAGAAGTTTTAGTCTTAAAAACAAAGAGCCATCCTTTTCGGGACGACTCTTTGAAAACTGTAAGTTTTGGGAGGTTAATATTTTCTGGCGTATATCAATACATCCTTTATCAAATTCTTTTTAAAGCCATAGGAAAGTCCTTTGCTGATATATGATTTTTCCGGTTCTCCAATGAAAAATGAAGCAGTATTAGGTACTTTGACACCCCAGGAGCCCGAAGGTATAAGATCGCCTGGCAGGATAAGTGCCATATGTCCCTGTCCGTTGTCGCTTTTGTAAACAGCTATTGCAGCTTTCTTTTCGTTAGCATACTTTTGAGCTTCACTTAACGCATCAGGCTCATAAGCATGCCCCAGGAGTGTCCACCGGTCACTTTCACCAACAAAGCTCGCAATCTCGTGAGGAAATAGATATCTCCCCAGTTTTTCGGAATAAAAATCGTTGATGTTATACACAGTTTTGAGAGACTGCCCTATAAAAGCATTGCATAAAGCCACATTTTCGCAATTAGTAAATTCGGTCAACGATTTATTCAACTCCTGCTCCCACCCGTCATTAATAGCCTGACTAAAAACGTCTGATGCAAAAAATATCAAAGCCATTGAAATAGAGACTTTAATGAAGCATTTATTAAAGATTTGATACACAGGTTTTATCATTTTAGTGAACTTTATATTATTGGTTGTTTTTTTCCATAGTAAATATAGAAGATATACCACCTTGTAACCGTGTATGTAAGGAAATCGGGCTTTTTGCTTAAAATGGTAGAAAAAATCCACCCAAAGAAATGTTTCAGATGGATTTTTCAGTGTCAGATAGAATTCACTTTGCTATTGGATCATTTCACAAGAGACAGGGAAGTCGTCCCGTAGCTCTATCTTTGCTTCCATCCACTTTCCTTGTATTACATTCCAGTTCTGGATAACCTCAAAAACTCCATAAAGACATTTGTCTGCCTTTTTATAAGTATAGGCCCCATATAATGAGCGATGGTCTCTTACATCCGTTTCATTATTTAACATTACCTGCCAGTCATCAACAGAGTAGTATATTTTTAAAGGAGAGATTTCCTTTGCTCTTATTAGTTTAAGCGCCTGATTTTTGTATGAGTCATCAGCAAACGCTCCTTTTTTTGGTACTCTGTTGTTTTCCGGGGCGCCTTTAGATATTCTTTTCCGAAAATCCTCTGCAATAGTGGTGTAGTTATCCTTTCCGTTAGTAAGGTCCAATGTGAAATGCCCTCGCCCTATAACCTTCTTATCATCATCTACTTTCGCATATAGCCTGATTTCCAGCTCCCGGAGCTTGGGGTCAAACCCAGAGGCAATATCAAGGAAACAGGTAAGAGAAGGCCCCTTTCTTACTGTCCCGGGAGAAAGGCTTATCCTGAGTTCGGTACTTGCGGCCTCCTCATCGGTGGCTATCACATTGCAGGCTTTGTAATCTCCATTGGGTTCATTTTGCCGGCCTATCCCCATGTTGATGAATTTCCGCACCTTGCCATCTTTATCTTTGTTATTAGGGTTCGCATCTACATATTTTTCAATTGGCTGAGGGGTCTTGATATACATCCAAAGGGGGTCACCGTCTTTAACATGGCTAACGGCATGTGCTTTGGCTTCATCAAAGCTATTATACTCCTTTGCAGCAAAGATTATTTCAGACGGTAATTTTTCGTCACTATTCTCTTCTAACAGAGTCTCAGGTTCTTCCTGAGCTGTCTTTTGTTCTGGCTGATCCTTATTCAGTGATAATTTAACATTACCTCTTTTGGTAAGATCCTTTAGTTGACCATAAACATTTAGGGTAAGGCCGAAAGCCAATCCGAATAACAGCAGGCTTCTTTTTAAATTTGTATTTTTCATCTGTATATATTTAGTATTGAGATATTAGTATTGAGTATTGAGGATCTATTTACGATTCACGATTTTTGATTTACGAATTAAGCGACAAGCCGCAGGTTTCAAACTGTAAATCTTTAACAATAGTGTTCATGTTTATTGCATTGATGGCCTGCCAAACAGCGATTAATAATTGCTGATCACCGTGTCTACTTCGAGTCCGACCCCCTCCTTTGCCTACTGCTTCTGCCAACTGCCGATTATTCATTTTGGGTTGGTATGGCTCACTTATGACTATTTCATGAGAGTTTCGTTGCAGCTTGTCCGGGTCAGGGACAAATGTTCATTTTAATCGATTAATATTGCCTGAGCATCTGCATTGGTCAGTTCGGTGATAACTTCCTGATTTTTCCAAACAATCTGCACCTCAGGTTCATCGTTCCTGGTGCCAGCAATGTATACATCACCGTTTAATACCACGATATCTTTAGCCATAATGTCGGTGGCATTTGCGAGGGCTACAGGTGTAGCATTTACCCAATATGCAGCAGATGACGTGTTAGCATAATCTATACCCACTATGTGAACATCATTGTCAGCAACTACCATAGATGATACACGAGGATTGGTTGCCACCAGGTCAGTTGCCATTCCATTTTTCCAATACTTGGCTGTAACAGACCCAGGGAAATATTCCTGACCGGCAACATACACATCACTACCATTGATGAATATTGCGGAGGCATCGGCATTGTTGGTGCCATCAGTCAAATTCACAGGAGTGCCATTTTTCCAGTACAAGGCCACAGTTTTACTAGTGGCTTCATTATATTCGTAGCCAGATATGTATATATCACCATCAACAACAGCTATATCCGTTGCGCCTGACAATGTTTCCGATAAAGGTACTTCCATACCATTCTTCCAATAAACTGCT
Organism: Fulvivirga imtechensis AK7; assembly: GCF_000331535.1. Taxonomy (GTDB): domain Bacteria; phylum Bacteroidota; class Bacteroidia; order Cytophagales; family Cyclobacteriaceae; genus Fulvivirga; species Fulvivirga imtechensis. The sequence goes on from NZ_AMZN01000006.1 coordinate 56,390, forward strand.
TTGTAGTTATGGTGACCCACTATATAAACGTCACCACCTGAAATAGCAATAGCATGGGCTGAAGAGTAGGTGTCATCATCTGTTAGTCGTATTACTTCATCGTTATTCCAGTACACAGCAGCAGAATGGGTGTCCATTGAGGCATATCCAACTACATAGACGTTGCCACCATCAAGGGCCAGGTCTTTTGCATAACTTCTGAAGCTGTCGGCAGCAGTAGGAAGGAGTGTGGCGACCCCATTTTTCCAATAGGTGGCAACTTGACCATCGTCTTCAGGGTAATAAGTATAACCGGCCAAATATATGTCATATGGGGTAGTGGTGAATGTAATTTCTTCGCTATAGACAGTTCCTACACTATTGGTCGCGTATGCTCTTACATAATAGACAGTTTCAGGAGTCAGGTTGGTAAGGTAGCTGGTGAAGCTCCCTGTGCCGGTACCATCCGTGGTGGAAGAATTTTCTACGGTAGGTTTTGGAACTGTACTCCAGCAGATACCTCGCGCTGTGACCCCGGCTCCTCCGTCAGACGATACTTCGCCACCTCCAATGGCCGATCGTTTTTCAATTTGTGAGATTCCAATAGCAGTTACAGCCGGGAGTACTGGTGCTGTGGTAGTGAAAGAAACTTCACCACCGTAAGCTGTGCTTACGCTGTTAGTGGCATAAGCCCTTACATAGTAGGTCGTTTCTACCTCCAAACCGGTAATTAAACTCGTAAAACTTCCACTCCCGGTTCCATCTTCGGTGAAACTATCTTCAACAGTCGGATTGGTAGAAGTGCTCCAGCAAACGCCTCTTGCAGTAATTTTTTCCCCTCCGTCACTAATAATTTCGCCACCTCCTGATGCAGATATGAAGGAGATATCAGTGATTGCCAGGGTTGTCAGTTCGGGGGGAACCGGTACAGGTGCAGGATCATCATCCTTACAACTTTGAATGATGGCGCCCATGAAAATTAGTACTGCTAAAAGGGCATAATTAAAAAGATGTCGTTCTGTCATAGTTTTTAAATTATTAGAGAAAAATAGTTCTAACTAAAAAGGTTAGAAAGCAGGGGCTGTCCGAAAGCCTACCCCTAGACATTGTATCGGACATTATCTGCTTTTTACCTTCATATCGTTTGTAAGAAAACTCTTGCCTAACATTGGGGTATTGCATAGCGCTGAATGGTAGTATTCTTAGGTCATACTTTAATCGAGATACAAGCCTCTCGCTCCTGAATCGAAAGTCTCAGAGAGGATTGTACCATCTTTATATATGACCGATGATCTTATTGCTCCATTGGTACGAGTGCCTGCAATGTAGATGCTGCCATCGTATATGATCAGGTCTAAGGCAGTAAAATAATCTGGACTTTGCAGGCTTACAGATGTGCCGTTAAGCCAGTATCCCGCCTGTGGCAGTCCACCGTTATAGTCTACGCCCGATACGTGTACATCGCTTCCTGATATAGAAATAGAGTATGTGCGCGGATTGGTCGCGGTAATTGAGTTAATACTACCATTCACCCAGTATTTCCCTTCAGCCGGGGCTCCTGTATGAAATTCATCTCCGGCAATATATATGTTGGCGCCCACTACCTGAATAGCAGTAGCAACGGTGCTTAGACTTCCATCGGTGAGCTCTGTAACAACATCGTTTTTCCAATAACATGCATAAGACTTCGTCTCTCCGTTTTTATATAAATAACCTGATATGTATACGTCTCCATTTGTAATGGTAATGTCTGTTGCGCCCGAGGTTAAGTCGTGTAACGTTGTCTTAACTTCATTTTTCCAATATACAGCCCTGTAGTTGTCATGTCCGGTAATATATACGTCACCGTTTGAAACTGCTATGGCGCGGGCGTTAGCATAATCTGTATGTGTAGTCAGGGGTATGGCTATACCATTTTTCCAATATACTGCACTCTCATGAGTAGTTTTATTTACATACCCGGCTACATATATATCCGTGCCGTCAACATAAATGCTGTTGCCTTGACCCCACACTGCTCCCGAGGGAAGAGGGAGTGTCACGAGCATATTGTTTTTCCAGTATGCCGGCATTTGCTTATCATTTTCATCCATTACATAACCTGCTGTATACAAGTCTAAAGCAGTTGTAGTAAAGGATAACTCCTGGCTATAAGCTGTACCTTGACCATTTGTGGCAAAAGCTCTTACATAATATGTTGTTTCACCGCTCAGGCCATCCATTGAGCTTTCAAAGGCTCCAACACCCGCCCCGGTAGTGGTGAAATTATCTGCAATGGTTGGCATAGGAGAGGTGCTCCAACATATACCTCTGGAGGTTACTGATGCTCCACCACTGTTATCAACTGAGGCATCGATCTGTGCGGATGACTTGCCAATGTTTTTAGCATCTGCTATAGATACTTCGGGTAACTCTGCGGGTAGTGTGGTAAATGAAAGTTCATTGCCATAAGCTGTGCCAACACTGTTTGTAGCATAAGCTCTTACATAATATGTGTTTGAAGGTTCAATGTCATTGAACGGGGTGGTGTAAAAGCCTAATCCGGAGCCGCTGGAAATGGAGGCATCTTCAATAGTAGGATTGGGATTGTACCCCCAGGTGATACCTCGCGCGGTTACCTCTGCGCCTCCGTCATTAAGAACATTGCTTAGGATGTTCGCGGAATTTGAAGTTATGTCAGTGACCTCCACTGTCTCTATTTCGGGAATTGTCGGGGCTAGTGTAGTAAAGGATAATTCTTCACCATAAGATGTTCCTGCGCTGTTTTTAGCATATGCTCGCACATAATATTTTGTTGCCGGTTCTAAGTTCAGTGCCTCGGTAGTAAAACTGCCTGTGCCTGAACCATTTGATGTGCTTTGGTCTTCTACCACCGGATTCGGATCATTGCTAATGGTGATGCCTCTTTCAGTTACATCCGCTCCACCGTCTGTAGCTATATTCGCGCTGACAGTTGCAGAATACATGGTAATATTCATTACTTCTATTGTTTCTACATCTGCCAACTCAGCACCTGAGGTAGTAAAGGAAATCTCCTGTCCATACCCGGTTCCCACACTATTTATGGCATATGCTCTTATGTAATAAGTACTATCCGCACCCAAATCTGTAAGCGAACTTACAAAAATACCCATGCCGCTTCCGTCTGAAGTCGTATTATCTTCAATGGTGGGATTGGGATTTTTGCTCCAGCATATTCCGCGGGCCAGGACTTCTGCTCCGCCATCGCTGGTGATGTTTCCACCAGTAACGGCTGATGATCTGGTAATATTTGTTGCCTCAGTAGTGGATAGTTCGGGTAATGTTCGCGCGGGCGTGGTAAAAGAAATTTTATCACCGTAGGCTGTACCTGCCTTGTTTGTAGCGTACGCTCTGACAAAGTAGGTTGTTTGGGAAGTTAAATTAATGAGTGAGCTTGTGAATTCACCGGTGCCGCTCCCATCGGTTGAAAAATTGTCATCCAGTGTAGGCTCCTGATCCGTACTCCAGCAAATACCGTAAGCTGTAACCTTGGCACCACCATCTGAGAGTACGGTTCCTCCTCCGGTTGCACTGGTTTGTGTGATACTGCTGATTTCGTGTGTTTCTACCGCAGGCAGTGCCGGAGCAGGATCATCATCCTTACAACTTTGAATGATGGCGCCCATGAAAATTAGTACTGCTAAAAGGGCATAATTAAAAAGATCTCGTTCTGTCATAACTCGTGCATTTTGTGTTTGAAACAGCCTGCAAGTAAGACTAAACACGGATAAGAACCGAGAAATGGGGGGTTAACAAATGGGGAACATACCCCAAAAAAGTGGTTGGAGGTCTAAAGGTGATGGAGCATCTCTTGCATATTCTCCTCTTGAGGGAGCATCATCTTTTTCTTGAGCCTGTACTTCAATACCTTTACACTCTCCGGTGTAATGTTGAGCAAACGGCTGATCTCTTTATTGGTCATTTTCATCCGCAGATAAACACACAGCTTTTGCTCATGGACAGTGAGGCTCGGATACTGGGTCATGAGGTTCTCAAAAAATTGTGGATGTACCTGCTCAAAATGTAACTTAATGTGCTGCCAGTCATCAGATAGCTCGATATTATTGTTAATATCACGTGTCAGGTTTTTTAATTCTTTGTTTACTTCTGGTTCACGATTTTCCTGACTGATCTTCTTTACTTTCGCCTTTAGACCCTGCAGTACTTCATTTTTTTGAGCTATCATCATAGTACTTGATACTACCTGCCGGTTTTTATATTCCAGGTCCATTTGAAGCTTTTCCTTTTCCAGTATAGCAATCTTTTGTTCAGCCTCATGTTTGATCACCAGTTCATCATTCTTCTTTTTTAGCAGCTTATTTCGTAGGGTATATGTTACAAAAACGAGCACCAGGCCAATACAAAAGAGTATAGCAGAGGCTATGGCCCAATATATAATAGTTTGGTGCAAAGATTTCTCTTCTTCAAGCTGAGCGATTTTAATTGATTTCAGTTTTGTTTCATACTTGGCCTCCATCTCAGCCATTTGGTTAAACATATCCTTATGCAGGATACTGTCCTGCCAGTTGGCCTTCTGACTGTAAGCTTCCAGAGCGGATCTGTAATCACCCATGCTTTCGTAAATGGACGTCAGCGCTCCGTACCCATCCCTTAAGTACACCTGAAAATTGTTTCTCTTAGCCAGCGTTATTCCACTGTTCACTGCCTCCAGAGCCTCCTCATATCGCTTAAGCGCATTGTAAACTTTCCCCCTGTTGAGTAAGCGTACACATGTAATATAATCCAGGCCGGAACGCTGAGAGGCTTCGAGTGCTTTATCGATTTTCTCAAGGCTCTTCTCGTATTCACCTATTTCAGAATATAACTCCGACAGATTTCCTTCGGTATTGGCTATAGCCGTATCGTTCTTTGTTTCATATCCAATTGCTAAGGCTTTCTCATAACTTTCCTCGGCTTTATCATACTGGGCAAGGGCGCGGTACATGATGCCTAAATTGTTGTAAGTGATACCCACCCCTTTATGATCGCCTCGCTGCTGATCTATAAGCAGGCTTTGTTCCAGGCTTTCTATAGCTTTATCGTAAAGTCGTTGTACAAAATAGATGTAGGACAAATTATTGTATATGGCCGATTTTTTCACCAGGTCATTTGATTCTTCTGCTACATTCAGTGCCAGTAGAAAGTTTTCAAGAGCTGCTTCAAGATTTCCTTCTGTTGAGTAAGCCACTCCCAAATAATTATAAGCTTTATAAATATATGAGGGGTCACTATTTCTTTTTGCAAGCTCCAACAGTTGCTTTGCCAGACTTTTTACTGTATCAGGCGCTTCTTTTCGGTAGTACTCTATAATATTTCTTAGCGCCAGGAGCTTCTCTTCCTGGCTTTGGGCCTGGTCAAAGATATTTTGAAGTGAATCAGACTGAACTCCATAGCATGGTAGGCCAAAGATGAGCCCTAGAACGAATAAATAGACGGGTGTAAGCCTGGGCATAAAAATCTGGTTGTAACATACAATAATAAAAAGAAAAACGATATGACGGTAGACAAAATTTTGGTTTTAACATATTGCAGAGGAAGGTGGGAAGGCCGAAGTCGGAAGACGGAAGATCGGAGTCGGAAGTGTAATGGATAGTGATCGGTATTCGTTGATCGGTGTGATCAGTAGGTTCATTAAACATGCACTCTCCTCATGGGAGACTCCTAAGGCCCTCCAAAGGGGGAAAATTATAAATCAAATTATCGTGAACTTTATTAGTACTGTCCTCCGCTGGCGGAGGTGGCCAAAGGCCGGAGGTGGAGAAACGCACCCAGGAGGAGAGTTGTGCACGTGTTTTCGATGCAAACTCATCTTTCACTCAACTAGCAACAATGAAAGACCGAAGATCGAAGACCAGAGTCGGAAGACGGAAATCCGAGGTGTTAATCGGGTATTCGGTGATTGGTGCAGTAGTGTCATTCCGTTTTGTGTGTTTTGAAACAAAAAATTCTGTCTTAGGAGGAGATACAGAGCTGGGCCTGGGAAGCCTGAAATCAAAAGCCGTTATGAGATAATTGAACTTTGATATCGAGTAGCGAATGCCTGCTTTACTAAGCCTGAAAGGACTAGTAAAACTGTTCCTGGCAATGAAGTGCAATAATAGTGATAAGTGGTCTGTGGCGTGCTTTTTGTTCAAGCAACAAACATCCACTAAATATTAATTGTAAGTGACAGTCTTATACCAACGAGATGTTAAAAAATGAGGCTGTCTCCACACAGGAGAGCAGCCTCGTAACCAGCTATATGTAAAACTATTTTATTTAAAGAATTTCCTCATAAGATCAACGGTTTTGTTAGCGTCATGCTTATTGCCTGAAAGGATTGATCTGAATTCTTCCCGCTCATTGGGGGCAAGCTGTGTTTTAAAATCAAAATCATTACCATCAAAGTTCCGGGCACCCATTTGCCAACTCGGGAATATTCTGCTGTCCAATTTTCCACTGGTGATCATCACAACATTCTTGTGTCTTTGATCCTCTTTGATTTTGTCATATAGGGCGATTATCTTTTTGTATGCTCCTTCCAGGTACTGCACAAAGTGCGTTTTGGAATAAAGAAGTACGCCCGTGATGTCATCGTCATGGTTATTCCTTTTACAGGAAGCCAATATTTTCTGAATTTCTTCCTCTGTACATGAGGATGTTCGCAATGAAACGTAAACTAATTGTGATAACATAAAAGTGATGTTTAAAATGACATAGTTTTAAAACCTGGTTAGGAAGAAATACGGCACAAGATACATTTTGTTTAATAAAAATTAAAATTTATTAAACAAAAATTTTTTACACAATAACGAACACAACGAATCAGGTCATGTTTTCTATATAAAAGGAATTTGTTAGCGTTAGTGATGTAGCAGGAAAACTCTGTGACTTTAAGAAGATATCAGCATAAAATTCACCTTACGCAGCCAATCCGGCAAAGCAAGGTTTACACTGCAAAAGTGGAGTATTGTGCATTGATGAGCGCTTTTATTATCGCATTGGCGGTATATAGAGTTTGCTGGGGGGAGAGGTAGCGGTATCACTCTCCTATTTTCATTTGAGTAAGGAGGTTAATTATGGAGTATACACTTGTAACTGGTGCAAGTAGGGGTATTGGATTGGCATTGGCGATGGAATGTGCCAGACGCAAAATGAATGTCATACTGATTTCCTTAGAAGGTGAAGGGCTTTCCTGTGTGGCAAAAAAATTAAAGTCAAAGTATGATGTTTCCATACATTATAAAGAATTGGATCTGGCGCAAAAGCGTAATATTAATCATCTGTTTGATTGGTGTGTCGCTAAAGAATTTTCCATAAACATGCTGGTAAATAATGCCGGTTACAGCACACAGAAGGCCTTTCAGGATTGTGATTTGGAGGAACATACCAGGTGTTTGAAAGTAAATGTGGAAGTTCTTGTCTTAATGTGCGCTAAATTCCTGCCTTTATTAAAAAGACATAACCGATCTTATATCCTCAATTTGGGAAGCATTGCTTCTTTCATGCATATTCCCTATAAAGCGCTTTATTCTGCATCGAAGAATTTTGTGATGGCGCTGTCTAATGCTCTTAACCATGAGGTGGGTAAAGAAGGAGTGGTTGTAAGTTGTCTATGTCCAGGCCCAACGATCACTAATAGCAAAGTTGCGCTAAGAACAAAAGCTCAGGGATTTAAGGCGAAGGTACTCACTTTGACAGCAGAAGAGGTAGCACGTAAAGGAATTGACGGGGCGTTAAAGGGCAAGCGTGTTATTGTTCCGGGTATTTTTAACCGGTTGTTAGTTTTCATTACCATAGCTATTCCGCGCAGCTTGAGTATAACCGTGGCAGGTAAGATGTTTAGAAAAAAGTGAACATAGAACTGAATAACGATGAAGTATTTTATTACCGGTGGTACTGGTTATATTGGAGAGCATCTGGTGCAAAGGTTGCTGGAAGACAGGCAGCAGGTTATTGTGCTGTTGCGTCCTTCTTCCAGGCATAAAGCCCGTATAAATCACAAGAATTTAAGGTATGTTTCTGGAGATATTCTTGATTATCAAAGCCTGGTTTCGGGTATGAAAGGCTGTCGTTATGTATTTCATTTGGCTGCATTAGCGAGGGTTTGGGCTCCATCAATGGATATTTTCAGAGAAGTAAATGTAGTAGGAACGGAAAATGTACTGAAAGCAGCCTTATACCATAACGTACAGAAATTGGTATTTACCTCTACCTCAGGAGTCATGTCCCCTTCATCAACTAATCCTTCAAATGAAGATACCATCAGGACCATTCCTTTCTTCAATGCCTATGAGCGTACAAAAAGTGAAGCAGAGGTTATAGTAAAGGCTTTTGTAGAAAAAGGGCTTGATGCTGTTATTGTAAATCCTTCCAGGGTTTTCGGACCTGGAAACAACGTGGTTACGGATCTCATCAGGCGATATATGGGTGGAGCCTGGCGTCTGATCCCCGGAAGTGGAAGATCAGTAGGAAACTACGCCTTTATAGAAGATGTAGTTGACGGACATATGTTGGCGATGAAGAGCGGTGTTCCGCGTGAGCGATATATTCTTGGGGGCGAAAACTTATCTTATAATCAGTTTTTTGAATTGATAGCCCGACTTTCTGATATTCATAAAAGTATGGTGCATATTCCTTTGCCTGTAATCATGGTATATGGCTACCTGCAATTATTTATGGCTTCAGCTTTTAACCGCAAGCCGTTGATAACACCTCAATGGATTAAAAAGTACAGTTACAATTGGGCGCTTACTTCAGCTAAGGCCGAAAGGCGCCTTGAATACAATCCTATGCCATTTCAGAAGGCACTGAAAAAGACAATTTTCTGGATTAGAACGAAAGACTCTAATGTTAAATGAGCATGGTTTAAACATATATAAAAGTGGTCTGTTCTTTTTTAAAGGACTTATTATTATGACCACAATACCTAAAGATAAAGCGATAGACAGTACTCCGGCATTGTTATCCGATGGATATAATTTCATCGGAAACCGATGCGATGAATTGGGAACAGACGTATTTGAAACGCGGCTGATGATGAAGAAAGTTATCTGCATGAGAGGAGAGGAGGCCGCAAGGGTTTTTTATGATACTGACAGGTTCAATAGAAAAAAAGCCGCTCCGAAACGACTTCAGAAGACACTGTTTGGAGAAGGAGGTGTTCAGGGCATAGACGGTGAATCTCATAAAAATCGAAAAGAGCTGTTTATGTCTTTAATGTCGGCCGATAGTATCCGGCAGCTATTGGGCATGATAGGGCAGGAATGGGAGCTTGCTATAAAAAAATGGTCAACTCTAAAGGAGGTAATACTTCTAAACGAAACAGAGGAGATACTTTGTCGTGCTGTATGCCGGTGGGCTGGTGTTCCTCTTAAGGATAGTAAAGTATCTAAGCGTACGAAACAGATATCGTCAATGATAACATCGGCAGGTGAAATAGCGCTGGACCATTATAAAGGGAGAAGAAATCGCAAAAAAGCAGAAAAATGGATATCCGGCCTGATAAACAAGGTGAGGTCCGGCAAAATTATACCGGGGGAACAGTCAGCGTTAGCTGTTTTTGCACAGCATCGCGATCGGGATGGAAACAGATTGGATGAACGGGTGGCTGCGGTTGAAATACTGAACGTACTCCGTCCCACAGTGGCTATTGGCAGGTTTATAGTGTTTATTGCGCATGCTCTTTATATATATCCTGAATACAGGGACAAACTTCTGCAACAACCTGAGATGAGTGAATGGTTTGTGCAGGAAGTGAGAAGGGTATACCCATTCTTTCCATTTGCTGCAGCTCGTGTGAAGAAAGATTTTGAATGGAATGGGATACATTTTCCAAAAGGAAGAAGAGTATTATTGGATCTTTATGGAACAAACCACCATGCCGGTACCTGGGATGATCCTGAGGTTTTCCGCCCCGAAAGGTTTAAGCACTGGAATGGTAGTCCATATAACTTCATTCCTCAGGGTGGGGGCGATCATAACACCAATCACAGGTGTGCCGGTGAGTGGGCTACTATTGAAACAATGAAGCTGGCTCTGGATTATATTGTGAAAAAAATGAGATATAATGTGCCTCAACAGGACCTGACAATTGACATGTCAAATTTCCCGGCCATACCCGAAAGCCGGTTTGTGATCACCAATGTAAATAGCGTGAGTTCGACATAGAAGATAGAAGGACCGACCCAAAACCTCTTTTTAAGGTCGTTCCGGAAGGAATGAAGGATCTTGATAAGTTCAAGGGTGCTATTCACAACTTAAGAATATCCTTCCTGCGTACCAATGACAAGTTTTCATTACATGTTATTGAGACTAGAGATTTCATTTTGTAGTTGGTATTGCCGTTCCGCTACTCTATACTAACTACTCAGTACTCATGACTTTTTTTGCCAACTGCTTTTGCCAACTACCGACTGCTAAGCTTTCCGCATTTATATAGAACTCTAATGTGCCCCAACTGTGTAGGAGATATTTTCCCTTTTTTATAATGATGCTTTTGGCCATTTCTTTTATGGTTTTAATACCATAATTAACATTTTATTATTAAATTCCGTAATGATCAGCTAAAACCGCCATACAATTTTATGCCATCAAAGGAATGCTTTATAGCCAAAACGAGGAGAGGTATAGCGAAAATGAGGAGAGGTTAAATGATATATTAGATATGATCGGGAGTATGGCCTCTCTTGATTTTTCTAAGGTATTACAAACCAGCCACCGCAATGATATGGTAGATGCCATCGCTTTGGGGTTAAATATGCTGAGCGAAGAATTAAACACACAGGTAGTAACCCGCAGGCAACTAGACGAGATCAATGAAAAGCTGGAAAAATTTGCTTTTACAACAGCACATGATCTAAAATCGCCCCTTAACGCCATGACAGGCCTTTTGCATCTTTTGGAATACAGTTTAGCTCCTGACAGCAAGTCAGAAGTTATCGAGTATATGTCGCGGCTAAAGAAGATGACCGAGAAGATGAAGGGTTTAATATCGGGAATCTTAGAATATTCCAGGACTTTCTCGCTAGAGATGAAAACCGAAATAGTCGACCTCAACCAGCTTTTAAATGATGTTATTGAAAATGACAACGTGGCGGACCGGGCTAATATAGATGTGGATGGTAAGTTGCCGGAAGTGCTTTTTAACAAAACTGCAGGGGTACAGGTAATCAGAAATCTTTTGGATAATGCTATAAAGTATTCTGATAAAAGACAATGTGAGATCAAGATCAGCACTGAGGAACTTGACGATCACTATCAGATAACTTTCAGCGATAACGGTCCGGGTATAGCTGCTGAACATCATGAGACGATCTTTGAACTTTATAATCAGGTAGACACCGGTATGAAGGAAGATAGTCTCGGTATAGGCCTGGCCACAGTTAAAAATATCATTACATCGGCAGGAGGCCGTATATGGCTTGAGTCAGTGCCGGGAGAGGGTGCCTCTTTCATTTTTACTCTTAAGAAAACATAATACCAGATGTATAGAGAAAATGAAAAAATAAAATTCACTTTAAAGGACAATATTCTGTACACTGAATGCTTTCCCAACACGATCATGACCCTTGATGATGGAAGGGAAAGCACAAGAATATCAGCCGAAATGGTTAATTATCAGCCGCTTCCATTGCTATGTGATCTGACTAATGTAGTAAAAATGACGCAGGAATGTCGCCAGCATTTTGCAGGACCGGAACACGCCACTACATTCAGCAAGTGTGCATTGATCGTTACGAGCCCTATCAGCAGGATGATAGGAAATTTTTTCCTGGGGCTTAACAAACCCTTAAAACCCACGCGGCTATTTACAAATAAAGAAGAGGCTCTTAAGTGGCTTAAAGAATAGATAGAAAACTGTTATGATACGAAAGCAACGAGAAACAGACAAAGTCAAATTCAGGCTGGGCGCCGATAAAGTTTTATACATTGAGTGTGCTCCGAATACCATCATGACGTTGCAGGATGGTAAGGAGAGTACCAAAATAGGGCATGAACTCACCGAAGGAAAGCCGCACCCTCTTCTGTGCGATCTGACTAATGTAGTGAAGATGACGCAGGAGTGCAGGCAGCATTTTGCAGGACCTGAACATGCTGAGATCTTTAACAAGTGTGCACTTATTATAACCAGCCCTATCAGTAGAATAATCGGCAACTTCTTTCTGGGAGCTAATAAACCGCTTAAGCCTACGAAATTATTTACCAGCAGGGAAGCCGGATTGAAATGGCTTAAGGAAAAATAGATATAACACTGCCAAGAAATTAATCCCTGAAATTCAACCCTACATTTACTCTTTCCGCACAGGCTTGGGAATAAAGAAATCCATCGGCACAGTAAGCTTCCCAATATGTCCTTTTATTATCCTGTACCGGCTAAAGCTCAGCGTCAGGTATAGCACGAGATAGCCATATGCCAGCCAGGCTTTGGTAAGATATTCGTTTCCCGAAGATAAACCGTGTACGATAGAGACTATTACATATCCAAGCATCAGTATTGACGAAAGGGAAATCACCAAATACCACTTCAGTCGATCGTTGTCCAGCATTACTTTCGGGTCATAAAAGGTGGAAATATTGATGGCGTTGTTCTTTAGGATGAACCAGATATGGATGGTAATAAGAAAGAACAATGTAGTTAAGAACGACAAACTGCTTACGAAATAATTGATGATCCAGAAGTCGTAAAATCCATGTGCCAGCATAGCAAGACCAAAAAACACAAAGAAAGCCTTTACTTGTCGGGTATCCATGTTGCGGTATTTGCCGAGTAACATTCCATATCCAATAATAGAAGAAAAGGCCATATGTGCAACAGTTGAATACAGGGCTCTGCCTCCAATGTTGTACAGGCTGCTACTATCAATATAATATATGTTCTCAACAAAGGCGAATCCAAGGGCTGATATACTGGGGTAAAGTATATAATCATAGGGCTCATCTATGGCCCTGGTAAATTTCAGCAACAAAAGAAAGGGTATGATCTTTACGGTTTCTTCCAACCCTCCGATAGCAAAAATACAATAAATCAGGTCGTTTATTATTTGTCCGTTAAGATCGATGCCAATTGCTGTCAGCGTTTTGTAGCCCATAAGCGCTAGCTCTGTAGACACCGCCCCAAGCACAAATACAGTGATAACATACTTCCATTTCTCGCTTTCATAAATATCTATCTTCCGTACATACATCAGCCATATTCCCGAAATAAGCAGCGCCATAGCAATGCTTAAGATCAACTGTAGTTCCCTGCTAATAGTTTGACTCACCGGTATATAGTCGTTGTTCAATAGATAAACCGGCCCGAAACCAATGATCAGTAGGATTAGCAATAAGGCAGCATCACGCGATAATATTACATTCCGTATGTCATCAGCGTTCTTTATCCGGTATATCCACTTTTTGACGATCAATAAAATTAACGCGAGGTAAAAAAAGTTGAGGATCAGAAATTGCATGAGGAAATATAGGAAAATTATTTCAGTTCCGGTTGTCGTTTTCCAAACCATGCATTGAAAGCAGTCAACATTCCCGGCTCCTTTATTGTTTCATATTAAACATCAAGTGGAATTTTATGACCAAAGAAGCTGTGCAATTTGAGTCAGACCATAATGATAGATCCGCCTCTTCTTATTGGAAAGAGGTTCTAAAAGGAGCCAAAAGCCAGTTAGACAGGGATCATATCGGTATTATTTCGGCTGGCGTGGCCTTTTATTTTTTTCTGTCACTCTTCCCCGCGGCTGCTTCTGTGATTTCCATTTATGGATTGATCAATGACCCCGCAGAGGTACAGCAGCAGATGGCTCAATGGACGCAGGTACTACCTGCTGAGACGCATAAAATGCTTACCGAGAGAATGAGCGATATTGCCGCAACTTCCGGACAAACACTCGGATGGGGCGTAGCCTTAAGCATCATTTTGAGCCTCTGGAGTTCCAATAAAGGCACTAAAGCGCTCTTTGAAGGAGTAAACATTGCTTTTAATAAAAAAAATGAACGCAATTTTTTTCAGGAGAACGGTCTCACCCTGCTGTTCACTGTTGGAGGTATGATCTTAGGCTTCATTTCCATGAGCCTTGTAGTGGCGTTTCCTGCGCTCGTAGGAAAAATAGGCTTACCTGAAACAGTGGAAATAGTGATATCATGGGGTAGATGGGTGATTTTAGCGCTTGCCATATTAATAAGCCTGGGCCTGATCTATAGGTACGCACCATACCAGCGCAATGGCAGGATAATGTGGTGGAGTTATGGAGGCATTACGGCCACTATTTTATGGATGCTTGGTTCCTGGGGATTTTCTTTTTATGTAAATAATTTTGGTAGCTATGACGAGACCTACGGATCAGTGGCAGCCGTAATAATTCTCATGTTATGGTTCTACCTGACCGGCTTCGTGATCTTGCTGGGCGCAGAGATCAACTCAGAACTGGAATATCAGAGAGCTAAGAAAAGTAAGCCGGCAACACGGCCAAAGTCACCTTTCTATTCACACCAGGATGATCATCCGGAGGAGGCTATGAATGACCGGTTTGAATACGATGACAACATGTAGTGATTATTTGCTATACCAGGTGCCAAAAGATACCGGTTCATCGCATAAAACCTCCGCTTCAAAACCATGCTTTTGCAATAGAGCAGCTACAAATGAGACCTTAACCGGGCCTTCACAACATACCACTCTGAGTATGTGGTCGCAGTCATCCAAATCAAAATTAGCCTGATAATCAGTACAAATTGCATGTATTTCGTCTAATAAAAGGTCTGCATGATGCCGTTTCGTGACATTTGTTTTAAAAACTTCTACCATCGTTTATCCTTTTTCAGTGAATAATAGGTCAAAAGTAGTTGTCGATATTGTAATTCTACAGGGGTAAATACGGCAAACTACGGGGTTGATCGCGACATCGCCATGCGGTAACTTTACGTTTAATAAAACAAACGAATATTGATCTGACTAAGTTGTAACTGAAATGCGAAAATTATGAAGCACATATCCATTATTATACCTCGTGGACATACAAGCGTGGTAAATATTGAAGGCACACATCAGTTGTTGGCCAGCGTAAATGATTTATTACTTAAAAAGGGAAAGGCTCCCATTTTTGATATTCAACTGGTGGGTATCTCCCGCGAAACCACACTGGTGCCCGGGCTGTATACGGTAAAACCCGACCGGCTTATTGGAGAAGTCAGGAAAACAGATATGATCATAATACCAGCCGTGCATGGCGACCCCCAGGCAGCGGTAGCCGATAATTATGAGTTTATTCCCTGGATTGTTGAGCAGTATAAGTCAGGATGTGAAGTGGTGAGCTTATGTGTTGGCGCTTTCTTTCTTGCGTCTACAGGCTTACTCGATGGTAAACAATGCGCCACACATTGGATGTTTGCCAACGAGTTTAGAAATATGTTTCCGCAGGTGCACCTGGTAGATGATAAGATTATGACCGAAGAGCAGGGGATCTACACCAGTGGCGGTGCATATTCTTACCCCAATCTGATTCTATATCTTATTGAAAAATTTGCCGGCCGTGAAATTGCCATTTTGACTTCCAAAACATTCATGATCGATATTGATAGAGAAAGCCAGTCGCCTTTTATTATGTTTCAGGGCCAGCGTTCACATGAAGATGACCTGATAAAAAAGGCCCAGGATTATATAGAGGATAATTTCCAGGAAAAGATCACTGTCAATGAATTGGCAGACATGCTGGCGCTTGGCAGAAGAAGTCTTGAAAGAAGATTTAAAAAAGCTACTTGCAATACTGTAACGGAGTATATACAACGGGTGAAAATAGAAGCTGCAAAGAAAAGCTTTGAAACCAGCAGGAAAAATATCAACGAGGTGATGTACGATGTCGGTTATACCGATACCAAGGCCTTTAGAACTGTTTTTAAGAAGATCACCAATCTATCACCTGTCGAATATAAAAATAAATATAATCGGGAAGCAGCGTTTGCGTAGGGAGAAGGGCCACTAATTAGTGCTCGTAAAGACCCTGGACCGCATGGGAGCCATGATGACAAGGGTTTTTCCTACAAGCACTAATTGGTAGCCCCTTTTGAGACAGCTCAAAAAAATACCGCTATCGCATGATTGCCTTTTGCGTGATCTTCTTTCTACCGTCAGTAAGCTGTAAAATATACATACCCTTTTCAGTATTTTCTGCTGCTGCATCCCACAGCAAACGGATTCTTCCTGATCTGCCAGTAAGGTCAAAGGCTTTAACTTGTTGTCCAAAGATGTTATATATTACCAGTTTAGCTCCTTTACCGGTCACAGTTAGATCAATGTTTATGCTTTGCCGGAAAGGATTGGGATATGCGGCATCCAAAGATGACTCCTGATTACCCTCACTTATAGAATGACCCGAACCACCTGCTACGGCTATGCTGGTGATGACGTGCTTGCGAAAATTCGCACCCTGCGCATTAACTAGAATATTATAGATACCAGGAGGTAAATTTTCAATGACTTCTGCCCTAAATTCATTACCGGTATTTTCAAAGCTAATGATGTGCGGTGCGTCATTAGTTTTATTCAGTTGCAGATCTGTTGAACGTATCATTGTTCCGGTTACTTGTGCTTTATTGATAGATTCTCCATTGGCAGACTGAATTTTTATAGTAAGTGGTATTGCTTCACCTGCAGTATAGACCAATTTATCGTGGCTCAGACCGGTGCGGAGTTGCAGTTGCATGCCTCCCTCTGTTAAAACGATAGCATTATTTTCCCGCTTTGTTTTAAAGGTGTACTCTCCACTGCTTAGACCCTCATATTCATAGATAATATGTCGTCCATCCCCACGATTTGCAATGGATGAAGACCTGAACACTATTGCTTTACCTTCGGCATTTTTAACGATCATCTCCTCTGTATTTTCGGCCTTAGCCATGAAAATTGCAACTTTTCCGGCCTCCTCTTCAATATAGAACTTATTGTTCTGCACTATTTGAAGCCTGCTGTTAACGATAGAATTAGGATTGTAACCCTCCGGAGTGATTTGTGTTCCTGAAATAGTCGGAGAAAGATTGGCTTTGATATGTGGCCATACAAGTCCACCCCGGGTGAGCTCATAATGATCCAGGTTTGTTTCATCAGGACCAGTATAGTAGGGGATGCCCAGGAAATATGCTTTACGTTGCCCTCCGTAGAGTTCATTTCCTCCTGGTCTTCTACTACTCGAATATGGCACCACACCATCATTTCCACCGGAGGCTTTGCTACCACCTGCCAGGTAAAGATATCCCTGCGGTATGGCCAACCGGTTAAGAGGACCATTACCCCAGGCACCTAAGGTGGTATAACTCACGGTATTGTTTACATGGTTATCCGTTAGGGAGCGAAAGTAATTCATATATCCTCTTTGCAGGCATAGGGTAGCATCATTATTCTGCATGAAGATGATATTTACCAAGCTAAGCAATATGCTATTGGCGAGTTCTGCAATGCCGGTGCCGTAATGTGGCGCATTGAGCGTAAAAACCTGAGAAACCTTTGAATTGGCTCCTGCATGAACAAGTGCTGCGTCTATATCTATACCACCCTTGCTCCAGCCAACCAACACTACCTGCTCAACTCCATAGTAACCAGTGATCCGGTCGATCATACGGGCAAGCATATGTCCGTTGGTCCACATATGGCGGTTTGGAGTTAAAGAAACATATGCCGACCGGTAGCCATCGCGATAAACATCCCAATACATATTGTCATCGCCTTTAAGCCATACCTGGGCATTAGTGGCATAACCGTGCACAAACACAATCACCGGTTTGTTGGCAGCATTTTCGGGTATTTGTCCAAAATATATGGTGTTAACCTCATCACCTTCCCAAAGATCAATGCCAATGGGAATAAATTGTATACCCTCGCTTTGATCAGGATAGCCAAGAAGGAACTCTTTGGCCGGTCCATAATCTTCAATTTCGGGATAGTCAAACTGGGCAGATACACTATAGATCATTAGATAGTATAAGGGTAGGAAAATATAAATATAGGGTTTCATAATAGGATAGGTTTAGGTGGCTGAAAGTTTGGTATGCATGCATACTATTAACTACTTCAAGTTACAACTATTGGCAGGCTGGTACAAGTCTATACTGCGACAAAACTTACACCGTATGGTTTCTGTTGCTGGTCGCTGGTCAATGGTAATTGACAGATTTATGTGCAATTTTCACCTTAGTGGCAGTGGTGAAGTCTTTTTTGTTTAAAAAGCAGAAAATCACTAAATTGTATAGAGAGGTACACACACTTATCAGGTTGGCTAATACTCATGAAACCGTTATTTCTGAAGCTGCTCATTGCCATTAGCCTCAATATTTTGAGTGTTTCAGCATATGCCCAGAAAGTAGGGTTGCTATTGGGGAGCTATGTCAGCTCGCGCTGGTATATGGACCAGAAACTGTTTACCGACCGTGCAACGGAACTTGGCATGACTTGCAGCGTACAGATTGCCTATACTCCCGAGGAGCAGTTAGAGCAGGCAGAGAAATTAATACGGGAAGGAATCGATGTACTGGTTGTGGTGCCACTGGACGCCATAAAGGCTGCTAAAATTGTCGACCTTGCTAAAAACTCGAAGATCCCGGTCATCTCATACGACAGGCTTATCTTTAGCAACGACATTGCCATTTACATTTCATATGATAACGAAAAAGTAGGGCGTCTTCAGGCCGAATATATGGTGTCGAAGGTGCCTGAAGGAAATTATTTCCTGCTTAATGGTCCTATTTCAGACAATAATGCCATTCTTTTTCGAAAGGGGCAGCTTCAGGTGTTAGAGCCACATATTCAAAACGGAAATATCAAAGTGGTTGATGATGTAATACTCAAAAACTGGAGTCAACTGGATGCTTTCGAGATTATGACCCACTATTACGCCTCTGAAAAGCCAAATCCGGATGTAATTTTAGCGGCTAATGATGCGATTGCCAGCGGAGTAATACAGGCATTGCCCAGTGAGTATACCGGAAAAGTCCAATTATCAGGGCAGGACGCTGACCTGAACAGTATTCGCAGTATCATTTCAGGCACTCAGTCCATGACGGTTTATAAGCCCATTAAACCATTGGCCGATATGGCTGCGGAGATGACCCTAAAATTATACCACGGAGAGACACTAAAAGGACGGATGAAATTTGACTTAGATACCATTTCCGTAGAAGCAATTTTACTGGAGCCTATGATTGTCGACAGGAGTAATTATAAAGAAACGGTACTGAGAGACGGACATGCGTCACTTTCTGAGGTAGTCAACAATTTAGGAGAGGCCTTTGAGCAGGAACGAAATAAAATCAGACTTTCATTGCTGGAAAAGGAGAACGCACTGGAAGTGCAGAGAAAGGAGAGTCAACAAAATATCTTCGTTATCATTCTCACATTCTTCCTGTTATCTGTGGCTGGTCTCACCTTTACGATTTATCACAAGCAGAAGGATAATAAACTTCTTAACAAGCAGAAAAAGCTCATTGAAGATCAGAATGATGAGTTAAATCATTCCAACGAAAAACTACGGAATTATAATGAAGAGCTTACCCAACAACAGGAGGAGATCAGCGCCCAGCGAGATGCAATTGCCCTGCAGAACCGGAAACTTGAGGACGTTAAGCAAATTATAGAACAGCAAAGAGATGAAATACTGCACCAGAATGAGCGACTGGAGCAGCAGGTGCAGAAGCGCACTGCAGAGCTCGTTCAATATGTGCAGCAATTAGAGGAGTATGCATTCCTGACAGCCCATAACCTGCGCGCCCCGGTTGCACGTATTATGGGGCTGGGCCAGTTGATTCAAAATAAGCAGGCAAAGCCGGAAGAAATTCAGTTTATCATTGATGAGCTAACATCTGCGAGCCAGGAATTGCGCCTGATATTTGATGACCTGAATACCATTCTCGATATACGAACTTTTTCTATGGAGCCACTTACGGAAGTAGATATTGAGGCGGAAATCCATCACATTGTCGGCAACCTGCAATCTGAGATCAGCCACCATCAAGTGATCATTAATATAGATTTAAAGGTTAAAACCATTTTCTCAATTCGGCCCTATATTCAGAGTATCCTCTTTAATTTGATCACCAACGCTATAAAATTCCGGCACCATGACAGACGGCCAGAAGTTTCGATCACAACACAAATATCTGATGATCAGGTAAACTTGTGTGTTTCGGACAACGGCCTTGGTATAGATCAGGCAAGTTTGCCATCTGTATTTCAACTTTATAAACGCTTCCATTTTCATGTCAAAGGAAGGGGCATTGGGTTGTATCTTGTTAAGTCACAGGTGGATTCTCTGGGAGGCTCGATAAAAATTGATAGTAAAATAAACGAAGGCACCAGGGTATGTATTTCTCTGGCAGCATGAGTGGGCTCCTCTTTCTCTGGCAATCGAAATATGGGTAAATTTCCCCTGGTAAATTACTATTTAATATCCGTTATTTGTTTTAGAAAATGATGACAAAAATCATTCATTTTCTATTCCATTTTGGATGGAGACTACCTATATTGAGTTATAAATCATAACGGCACAACATGTAGTAATTGAGCATGGAGAAAAGTGCAGATAGTGGGTTGCCCACTGAAAATCTATAGACGGCTTATAGCGGATTTTCGAATGCAAATTTTTCCTGGGTGAAAGCCATATTTAACATAGTCAAGAATCTCACAAACAGAGAGGTCCAATCTTTCCGGCAACTGTTTCTGGCAGAAAAGAAAGGCAGCGAAAACAAAAAGAGGCTATTATTTGACGCTGCACTTCGAAGTAAGAAGCACTCCGATCTGAAGCGGTTTGTTAAGGTTCAGCGTTTTTCAAGGCAAAGTTACCACCAACTGTGTAAACGCCTGAAGGAAAATCTTTATGACTTCCTGCTCTCGTTTCATCAGATCAAAAAAGACAATGAACATCTAGCGGGGGAAATGGAATGTCACAAAAAATTGTATTGTGTGAAAATTTTGCTGGATAGAGGTATGGAGGACCAGGCTGAACAGGTATTGGATGAAACTATAACAGTCTCTCAAAGCCATCAGCTACCGGATCTCTATTTTGAAGCCGTTAACCTCAAACACAAATGTTTTCCCCTGGCTCACCGGTCTGATACCATACGGCCGGGGTACCTCACAGAGATCCGGGATAATTTCAGGAAGAATGAGTACATAAAACAATACCTGGTGGAGTCTGTTGCGGAAACATTTGAGTGCGATACCCAGTTGCGAGAGCGGCTTATGGAGTTCATTAAGCAACGAGACCCCGGAAGTGAGAATAGGATCATCTCCAGCTTAGTTACCATCAATAATTTGTTTTATAAGTGCGCATTTAAGGATGCTTACCATTTACTGAAGACTCTTGTTGACCAACTGTTCATGGATGTTCATCAGCCCGAAGATTCCATACAAGGCCTGGTGTGCCTGGAGCTGTCAAAGGCATGCATATGTCTGGGCAATTATGATGAAGCCAAAAAGTATCTTACCCATGCCAAAGCCCTGCTTGGACACCTTGATTATTGGCTGGCGGTGATATATGAGCAGCAATATTTGATAGCAGCGCGATGTAGCAATATGGGCGCTCAAGCCAATATTTTAGAGGCGATGCAAAAGCTTGTGCTTCCCGGAGTACAGATTCGGGGCCAGGCCAGGAGACACCTCTATCTGGTATGGTATCATTACCAAAACCAGGATTTTAAAGAAGTTATTAAGCTGGCCAATATCAAAACGCCACAAATACAGGAAGGCCAAATGGAGAATGTATTGTTTAAAATGCTTGAATTGATATGTATCTACCAACTTCATGACCCCGATTGGTTTTATTACAGGTCAGAATCCCTGCGAAAGCTGTTCAATGGCAAACCGCACGCCACGGATAGAATGCAGGCGCTCTTCTCATTCATAAAAAGAGACCTTCCCGGGTATGATGATGACTCCCTACGCAAGCTGGCAGAGATTGAACAAAAATCACCCTGGCACCCACTTAGTCTGGAGGTGATCAACATAACCGAAATATTGAGATCATTGATGTCATCAGTACACAGCCCACAATGCTCATACACAGGTTATTAGGGAACAAACCACATTTCTGGTGGATTTTGATAGCTGCAAGCTTTGAGCCTACAGCAGGCAACCAGCATCCAGCAACGGGCCACCAGCAACCAACGGCCAGCGACCAGCCGCCAGCGGGCCTTGACTTACCCAATAATTGTTTAATTTCGTTGTTAATTGCTAATTGAATTCCTTAAATTCGCCATGGTTTTTAAACATTGGATTTTAACACTAAATAATGGCTGAAGGAGCAAATGAGAATATCATTCCTATTAATATAGAGGATGAAATGCGTGGAGCCTACATAGATTATTCTATGTCGGTTATTATTTCCCGGGCACTGCCGGATGTGCGTGACGGATTAAAGCCTGTACACAGACGGATCCTTTATGGAATGCTCGAACTTGGAGTAAACTATAACAAACCTTATAAGAAGTCGGCAAGGATAGTAGGGGAAGTGTTGGGTAAGTACCACCCACATGGAGACATCGCAGTATACGATACTATGGTACGTATGGCGCAACCATGGTCGTTACGATACCCTCTGGTTGACGGTCAGGGTAACTTTGGATCGATAGACGGAGACTCCCCGGCTGCCATGAGGTATACAGAAGCCAGATTGAAGCGGATAGCAGAAGAAATGCTTACGGATATCAACAAAAATACTGTTGATTTTCAGCCTAACTTTGACGATTCCTTAAAAGAGCCAACTGTATTGCCTGGTAAATTACCAAACCTGCTGTTAAACGGAGCTTCAGGTATTGCAGTAGGTATGGCTACTAATATGGCGCCTCATAATCTCTCTGAGGTGGTTGATGGTATTGCTGCCTATATCGATAACAACGAAATAACAGTAGCCGAGCTAATGGAACACATCACTGCCCCGGATTTTCCTACAGGGGGTATTATTTATGGCTACAGTGGAGTGAAAGATGGTTTTGAAACAGGCCGCGGACGGATTGTAATGCGGGCAAAAGCTGAGTTTGATACCACCAGCACCGGCAGAGAGCAGATCATCGTGACGGAGATCCCCTACATGGTGAACAAAGCCAGCATGATCGAAAAGACGGCTGCTCTTGTTAATGAAAAGAAAATTGATGGTATTTCGGATATCAGAGATGAATCTGACCGAAATGGATTGAGGATTGTATATGATCTGAAAAAGGATGCAATTCCTAATATTGTACTTAATCATTTATATAAATATACTCAACTCCAGTCTTCTTTTGGGGTCAACAACATAGCCCTGGTAAAAGGCAGACCACAGACCCTTAACCTTAAGGATCAGATCAAACACTATGTTGATCATCGCCACGAGGTGGTGATAAAGAGGACGGAATTTGAGCTGGATGAGGCAGAAAAGAGGGCCCACATCCTGGAAGGTTATCTGATAGCGCTGGATAATCTTGATGAGGTGATAGACCTGATCAGAAAATCAAAAGATCCGGATGAGGCGAAAGATGGGCTGATCAAAAAGTTTGAACTTTCGGAGATCCAAGCCAAGGCCATCCTGGAAATGAGACTTCAGAGGCTGACAGGACTTGAAAGAGATAAGATCCAGAAGGAATATGAAGAAGTACAGGCTTTGATCACAGACTTAAAAGACATCCTTGCAAATGAAGACAGAAGGATGAATATCATTAAAGATGAGCTGTTGCAGTTGAAAGAACGCTATGGCGATGAAAGAAGAACTGAAATTGTACACAGCGCAGACGACCTTTCTGTCGAGGATATGATCCCCAACGATGAGATGGTGATCACCATTTCACATCAGGGATACATCAAAAGGTCACCTCTGGTAGAGTATAGAACGCAAAGCAGGGGAGGTGTAGGTTCCAGAGGAGTGAGTACCAAAGATGATGACTTCACAGAGCACCTGTTTATTGCTAGGGCGCATAATTATTTGTTGATATTTACAGCATTCGGAAAAGTATTCTGGAAAAAAGTATACGGTATACCGGAAGGTAGCAAAACCTCTAAAGGAAGGGCTATTCAGAACCTGATCAACATTGAGCCGGGTGATAAAGTACGTGCCGTGATCAACGTGGAGAGCCTGACCGATGAGAAGTATGTTGATAATAATTTTGTAATGATGTGTACTGAAAATGGTACCATTAAAAAAACGTCACTTAAAGCATACTCGAGGCCGCGTCAGAACGGCATTAATGCCATTACTGTGAGAGATGGCGACCGGTTGCTGGATGTCAAATTGACCAATGGCGATAACCATATTGTAATAGCCAAACGAAACGGTAAGGCCATACATTTTCATGAATCTGACGTACGCCCTATGGGTAGAACGGCTTCAGGAGTTCGTGGCGTGACACTGGAAAGTGCAGATGATCGTGTAGTGGGTATGGTTTGTATCAGCAGAGAGGAATCTAACCTGCTGGTAGTGTCTGAAAAGGGGTACGGAAAGCGCTCTCTTGTCGAGGACTATAGGATCACGAAAAGAGGTGGTAAAGGGGTGAAAACCATCAATGTTACGGAAAAAACTGGCAAGCTTGTTGCAATTAAGGAGGTAGTAGACTCTGACGATCTGATGATCATCAACAGGTCTGGTATTACTATCAGGCTGGCGGTGAGTGGCTTGCGGGTGATGGGTAGAGCCACACAAGGTGTTAAGCTGATCAGGCTTAATGAAAATGACGAGATATCATCGGTGGAGAAAATAGAGAAAATAGAAACTGAAGATGAGGAGGAGAATCTACAAAACCCATCAGAGGAAGCTCCTGATAACGAAGAAAAAGCATAACTTTATATTAAACAGAACAATAGATTATGAAACGAATCATTTTATTACTGGCTGCTTGTGCTATAGCCGGATATTCTTTCGGGCAGAAGAAGCCTAAAATTAATCAGGCTGAAAAGGCCAGAAGTGAGGGAAATCTGGGAGAGGCCAAGGAGATAATCGATGCCGCCATAGAGCATGAAAAAACCAAAGATGATGGCAAAACCTGGTACTACAGAGGTTTGATCTATGCTTCATTGGATACCACAACAAATCCTCAGTATCAAAACCTGGCTCAAGACCCATTAAAAATTGCCATGGAGTCTTTTGCAAAAGCAGATGAATTAAATAAAGGAAACAGTGATTATTATATTTCAGATGCTAATGGCCTACCTCTTTTGAAGAGCCAGCAGTTGCAGACCCTTTGGGGACACTACCTCAACAAAGGGGTAGAGAATTATCAGGCTCAAAAGACAAATGACGCAGTGAAATTCTTTACTAAAACGCAGTACGTAATGCCTGAAGATACTACAGGCTTCATTTATGCAGGTCTTGCTGCTCAGTCGGGTAAAGATTTCAAAACTGCTGCGGAGAATTATTACAAACTGATCAATGACCTCGATTACCATAGCCCGGATATTTACAATTCGCTGATATATATCGAAGGTACAGTCAATGAAAATCCGGAGAAAGCACTGGGACTGATACGTCAGGCCAAGAAGCAATTTCCTGAAAACCTGGATTTTGCAAAAGCTGAGATCAATGCACTCATTCAGTTAGATAAGGTTGATGAGGCTAAGAATGAGCTTGAGGCGGCTATTGCCAAGGAACCGGATAATTCTAATTTGTACTTTACATTAGGTGTAATGCAAGAGGAATTGGGTAATAAGGGCGAGGCTAAAGAAGCATATAAAAAAGCTGTTGACCTGGATCCTAAAAACTTCAATGCTACGTTTAACCTTGCCGTTATTAACTATAACGAGGCTGTTGAGCTTATTAAGAAAAAGAACAACCTGGGTATAACAGCCGCTGACTTGAAAAAGGCGAAGGACATGCAGGTCGAGATAAATGAAAAATTGAAGGCCGCCCTGCCTTATTGGGAAAAGATATTGGAGCTTGAGCCTCAGAACAGAACAGCCCTGGAGTCGCTACAGTACAGCTATAGCCAACTCAAAATGAATGAAAAGGCGCTGGAGGTAACTGAAAAGCTTGAAGCTCTGGATGACGAAGGCTGATAGTTCCTTCAAAAACAATTAAAGGAGAGGCCGTTTTAAGATAACTTTTGAGACGGCCTCTTTTTTTATGATGCCAGTTGCTGCTCCGATTACCTGCGTACGTCAATCATACCAGATATTGTACTTAACCAATTGATGTTTTTTAATCAGACACATGCCAAGATGTGGCGTTTTTTTCTTATATTGTAAGAATGATTAATTCTGTAAATGGTTAGTTATGAATAAGTTGGGGTTATTTCTGGTAGGAATCATATTACTCGCATGTAAGCCTCAAACGGCTCAGCAGGTACAAACAGACGATGAGGTCAGGCTTGTTGAGATTAATGAGTTCAGAGCGTTGCTGAAGGAAAAGGAGGTACAGCTTATAGATGTACGCACAGTTCATGAATTTGAGCTGGGAAGTATACCAGGGGCGGTCAATATCAACTATTGGGATAAAGACTTTGCAGACCGGCTGAATGAATTCGATAAAGAAAAGGCGATTGCCGTATATTGTGCCGCCGGGCTGCGCAGCGCTCAAGCCGCAGTTAAACTTAAAGCGCTGGGCTTTAAAGAGGTCTATGACCTGGACGGAGGTCTCAGGGCATGGCACACACGCCCTGTTGTCGAATAGCATTTATCCACTTCTTCCGGCTTACGACTACTTCAACCAGTGAGAAAGGTCCTTATTTAGTAGGGTAGAAAGTTTGTCTACATCTTCTTTAAAATATTGAACAAGCCGTTGTTTTGATTGATCATCAATGGACTGTTTCTGCAGGTTTCGTTTTGAAAGATTATAAACTATTTTTCTTCTGGCATTCTCAGGCAGCACAGCACGGATAAGCGGTCTGAAGAAGGTCTTTAAACTATTTTCTCTGGATAACAATCTGTTCAGTATCTTCACTTTTGGAACCCCGGACATGTTGTATTGTACTTCCGTATCGATCTGTACGGTACTGTCTACTTCAAGAAAGTCAAATATTTGCTTAAACACCTTGTCAGGATTCTTATAGAGGTCTTCATTCAGAAGAACCAGGACGTCATCAAAATTATCAAGATAAGCCTTGACACTATCGTGGAAAAGGCTGCATTCCGTATAGTGATACAGTGGGTCCCACCCATCTGCTATCCGGTTTTTCTCTTCATTTAGAGCCTTTTCAAAAGGTAATGGTTCCCTTTCATCTCTGACCAGGTGCTGGTAAGCCGAAAAAGTTCTTTTTACCGGGTCTCTGAGCACTATAACTATTTTTGGAGACCCCAGGTATTTTTTAATAACCGGAATGACATCATTATAATAATAGATCGTATCTGCACTGGCTTCACCTATAGCCTTCTGCGTAGCATTTTTAAACAGATCAACATAGTCGTCATAGTTTTTAATATACCATGCTTCCACTTCATGTGATTTTATACCTCTCAACGGAAATTTGACTACCTGACTTGTAAGAAACCTGGGCTCCTTGGCTTCGCTGATGAAGATATCCGGGTGTTGCTTCAGGTATTCACTTAGTGAGGTGGTACCACATTTTGTAGCGCCAATGATCAGAAAGTTGGGTAGTACAGGGGTATCAGTCATTTTATTATTTTTTTCTAACATAAACTTCTATATAAGAATCTTCAGGTATGCGTGGGGCCGGAAAGGTATCATCAAGTTCATAATGATCTTGTATACAATCCCTTACCTCTGGGGGATAAAACCTGTTCAGCTTCGGAATTGTTTCAAAAAATATAAGATCAAACTGCTCATCGGCTATCTGTAAACAAGTATTTTGGCTTTCTCTGTCAAAAAATGCCACATTGCGATGAAACCACAGCGGTTGATCTTCACCCGAAAGAGGCGTGTAGCCCAGTTCGTAAGCCAATTGTGTAAGTTCTGACATATTGAGTACTTTCAGGTCTGCTTTTCCTGCCCATTGTTCCTTCAATCGCTTAATACCTTTAATAGTGGCTTCAGGTAAATATACATTATCCAATGACTTAAAAGGTGTGCGCTTCCAGTCTGACCGATCGGTTTTCTCCTCTTTGTCTTTTATGATCCAGGTCCTTTTGGTAACATAGTTGTAATCTACCTCCTGCTTTATGCCTAAAGTGCGTTCCATTATTCTCTTGCCGTAACGCCAGTAGTCATGCGACCAGAGAAAGAAGATCAATAGCAAAAGCGAGCCAAATACCCAGCTTTTTCTCACCTCAAGGTGTCGAATCTGAGAAAGTATGAATACAAAAACAAAACTGTGGTAGTAATAATGTGCATTGGCTGGGATATACGTAGTTACTTGTGCCAGTAGAGGCTGTATTAAGAGCGCAAGAATGAATAATGAAAAATTTAATTGTACTCTATCCTCAATTAATGCCTTTATTCCCCCCTGCGATATTTTTATTAACAAACTAATAATAATCCCTGTGATATAGAGCCTTAAGATCAGAGAAGATTCTTTAAAAGCATCGTCCATGTAGTCAAAAATTGCTATCCTTGAAGAGTGGGGCGCCTGGCCATAATTAAACCAATATGTAAATTCATAAGATAATAGCGGAGAGATGATTATAATTGCAAAAAAAATAAAAGAAGCAAGAAATATTAATGTACTTCTAAACTCCCTGTCTATTACATTGTTAATAATCAACAAGGTAAGGGCGATGATAAGTCCCAGACCACCAATATCTTGCTTAGTGAATACCGATAGAAAGATGAAAAAACCGGCAGCAATTAATTTATATAAAGCGTATTTGTCACGCTTCAATATACCGCTTATGAGAAAGGCGAGTCCAATTAATTCATAAACAAAAACAGTATGGTTGTACCAGGGCCAAAAATTTATAAATACATAAGACAGACAGAAAAATATTACCCCCAGAACCCTGATAGGGGGAGCAACCTTGAAAGTTCTGAGAATGGAGCTAAAAGCAACTATAGACAATGCATTGATAAAAACCTGCGCCTTTATAAGAGAGGACATGAAAGGGCCGAATATTTTAAAAAAAAGGCCTGGGATAATCCAGAAACCGTAGCCCAGAGGCATACCGAAGTCCCGAAAAGGCAACTGGCCAAGGTACATCCTATAGGCGCCATCCCAGGCGAGATATAAGTTAATTTTATATGGAAAAGTGGCAAAAAGAGGAATACTGCAAAATATTACGGCTATTAAAATTTCTGCAATGCTTAATTCCTTGTCTTTTAAGAAATATTTAAACATTTTAACATTTTTTATAATCACAATTAGTTGATAACTTACAGCAAAATAATAAAACTCAGACTCTTGAAACTAGTAAAGCCGACAAATAAATTATATGTTTATTTGACAGCATTCTTTTTAGTGCAAATCATGCTCATTGCTTTTTATCCTGCTAACCGTACGGAAGTAGACGATGGTTTTTGGTATGCAGCAGGAATTAGGGATGAGCCTTACCTCAAATTGTTTAATCCACGGTTTTTCCTGTTCCTCCCTCTCTTTAAAGCCCTTTATGAATTGGTGAGCCTGACAGGGTTGAGAATAGACGCCTATCATTTTATGTGTGCGGTGAGCATGATCTTTGCCGGGTTGACCTTAGTGCTTTTGTATGATATACTTCGTCAATACATGCATTTTAAAACGAAGACAGCATTTTTTATTGTCGCTTTGCTTGCTATATCCTATCAATTCTGGAGGTATTCTGTTGAGGCAGAAGTATATGTTTTATCGATGTTTTTGATTGTGCTTATTCTTAAGCTATGTTTAAAACTAAAAGAGAGTGCATCATGGCATCATGTGTTGCTGCTATGTATTCTTGGTGCATTTACCACACTACTTTACAAGCCGAATTTTATCCCGCTGTATGCCGTATTTCCAGCTATTTTCCTTTATTACAAAAGATATAAAGCTTTTATTGTATATTATGCTTTGAGCGCTGTCTTTATTGTTGGCAGCTTTTTTATAGTGTACCTGCAGTTGCCTGAAGAAGGCACATTTCTTACATATCTTTTCGGGGGCACAAATCATCCCGTTGGCAATCCGGCCGTGTCTGTTTTAGTGATCACCTCCAACATACTTTCCCTCATGTGGATATTTGGTTTCGAAGAGGCCACCACCTTCATCATTGACAAATTTCCCCATAAGGTTATTCAGGAAGAACTATTTCTTGCCCAGCAGATAGGCAGAGAAAAATATTTGCTTTTAGGGGTGTTGTGCCTTCTGGCGCTGCTGTTTATTATCTTGGTAGTAAATGCAATCAGAAGAAGAGATGTCTTTAAGATGGGGAGGTTCCGGATACTGGCGATAATGGCGCTTTGGGTTTTGGTATACGGAGGATTTCTATTGCTAATGGACCCTACATCAAACGAACCATGGCTTATGCTCCAAATTCCAATACTTGTGTTTTTTGGAGCGATCCTGATAGAGCCTTTGTCTAAGAGTCTGCAGTGGATAGCTCCCACATTCCTGGTGTTGGTTTTTATTAACAATACTGTAGGAGGGATGAACCTACTCCGCCAACTGGACTATGACTACTATTATAAAAAATCCGAGTGGCTTATAAATAATGCCACGGGTGATGATTATATTATTTCATACGGCCCGATGTCTTTCATTCGATATCTGAGGTATTATACTGATGCAGAAATTCTCAATATGGAAGAGGGGCAGGGCAGGGCTTTGACAGTTTTAAAAACTCCGGAAAAAGTTTCAGGTGAAATATACCTGTCAGAAAACATTTTTCACCCTCCACCTGCTATTATGTACAGGTCGCAAGTCAATGTGGTATCACTTTTTAAACTCTATGAAGAAAAGGGATATAGGACTGAATTGATATCCGGGGAAGGTGATAGATTTGCTACATATAAATTGATAATGAAATAAATGAAACAGGTTGGCGCGATAATCAAACTCATCCGCGTAAAGCAATGGGTTAAGAATAGCTTTTTGTTCATACCGATATTTTTTGCCGGTGAAATATTTGATACCGATAAGTTACTTGCGGTATTTATAGGCTTTTGTATCTATAGCATTACAGCCAGCGCAGTATATATATTAAATGATATTAAAGATGTTGAATTGGATAGGGTTCACCCGGAGAAGTCCAAGAGACCAATAGCTTCAGGCGCTGTTAGCATACCCTTAGCCTATACTCTTTTTACGATTTTTCTGCTGGCCAGCCTTTCTCTGAGCTTCATCATCGATATCCATTTCTTTTATATTATATTAACTTATCTGTTAATAAACCTCGGCTACAGCGCAGGTCTCAAGCAGATATCCATACTTGACCTGATGCTGGTGTCTGTCGGGTTTGTCCTTCGTGTGATGGCTGGCGGTATTATAGCGGATGTCTGGGTGTCGCATTGGTTGGTGATCATGATATTTCTTTTGTCTTTATTCATCGTATTGGCCAAGCGGAGGGATGACCTTATTGAATCAAAAAACTCCGGTAAAGTTTTGAGGGTAGCCAGTCAAAAATATAACCTGGACTTTGTACACTCGATCCTGACCATGCTTTCGGCAATTGTTGTCACAGCATATATTATGTACACCTTGTCTGACGATATTCAAAGGCAGTTTGATACAGAACATTTATATCTAACCAGTATTTTTGTAGTGGCGGGGGTGATGCGGTATATTCAAATAACTATAGTAGAAAATAATAGCGGCTACCCCACAAAGATCTTATATTCGGACAGGTTTATTCACTTTACTCTTATTGGGTGGGCGCTGAGCTTTTTCCTGATCATATATATTTTAAAGGCTTAAATTATTTGAAAAAGAGACTGAAAAATTGGGGCAATTATCCTGAAAAGGCATGTCAGGTCCATTCGTTCGATACGATCGAGCGACTGGTGTCCTTGTGTAGTGCGGAAGATGCATTAATAGCAAGAGGCAAAGGCAGGTGTTATGGAGATTCGTCTCTTGCGGAGCACGTGATATCAACAAATAAGTATAACAGGATTACTTTTTTTGACGTAGAGCAAGGTGTTATGGAATGCCAGGCTGGGGTGTCGTTAGACGACATTCTCCGGGTAGCGGTGCCCAAAGGGTGGTTTTTGCCAGTTACTCCGGGTACAAAATTTGTTTCTCTGGGGGGCGCTGTGGCCTCTGATATCCACGGGAAAAATCATCATAAAGAGGGGTCTTTCTCCAGCCACACATTGAGCATTAAAGTATTGTGCGGTGATGGTAAAATATACGAATGCTCCAGGGAGCAACATACTGACCTTTTCATGGCCACCTGCGGAGGTATGGGATTGACTGGTATTATTGTGTCGGTTAAATTTAAGCTGAAAAGGATATCTTCGGCCTATATCAGGCAAAAGCAGGTAAAGGCTGCCAATCTCGATGAGTTATTAAGGTTATTTGAGACAAATAAAGACTACACCTATTCTGTCGCCTGGGTGGATTGTTTAGCTACCGGCAACAGCTTTGGGCGTGGTATTTTAATGCTTGGCGAGCATGCGGAAAGGAAAGAGTTGCCTATGTCCATGATGGAAGAGCCGTTAAAGGTTCACTCAGACTCTAAATTTAACATTCCATTCAACTTTCCCTCTTTTGTGCTCAATAAAATGAGTATAAAGCTTTTTAACATTCTATACTACCATAAGAACCTAAAGCCGGTACAGGACAGCATTGTTCACTATGATGGATTCTTTTACCCGCTGGATAATATCAGAAACTGGAACCGGATGTATGGCAAAAAGGGCTTTTTACAATATCAATTCGTACTACCCCTGGATCAGATTGCGAATCTGAAAGACATCATGAAGAAGATCTCGGAAAAGAAAATGGGATCATTTCTGTCTGTGTTAAAAGTGTTTGGCCCACAGGATGATCTTATCTCCTTCCCTCAGGAGGGCTACACACTAGCCCTTGATTTTCCTGTTCGTTCTAATATTCTCAACTTTTTGGATGAACTGGACGAGATTGTAGAGAAGAGTGGGGGACGATTATATTTGACCAAAGATGCCCGCATGAACAAAATTTTTTTTCAGAACTCTTATCCCAGATTGTCAGAATTTAAACAGATCATTAACAAATATAATCCCCATTTTAATTTTAGGTCAGCACAATCTGAAAGATTATCAATTATAGAATGAAAACAGTACTTTTATTAGGAGCGACTTCCGATATTGGACAGGCATTAGCAGAAAAATATGCCAAAGAAGGCTACGGACTATTACTGGCAGGCCGTAACTTGACCCATCTGGAAGATATTTCCGCAGATCTTAACATAAGATATAATGTAGCGGTACGTTGTTATTTTTTTGAAGCATTAGATTACGGCTCTCATAGTAGTTTTTATGAAGAACTACCGGGTACACCTGATGTTACTATCTGCATTTTCGGCTATCTGGGAGAACAGGAGCGTGCTGAGACCGAATGGCAGGAATGTGAGAGGATTATGGATGTAAACTATAAAGCTGCTGTTTCAATACTCAATATAGTCGCCAATAGCTACCAAAAAGCAGGCTCAGGCACCATAATAGGGATCAGTTCGGTAGCAGGCGATAGAGGCCGCCAAAGCAACTATTTCTACGGGAGCGCCAAGGCTGGTTTTACAGCTTATCTTTCAGGCCTTCGAAACAGGTTATTCAAGAGTCAGGTACATGTACTTACTGTAAAACCGGGTTTTGTCAACACTAAAATGACAGAAGGAATGCCACTACCCGCACCACTAACTGCAGAACCTCAGAAAGTTGCTTCTGCTATCTATAGCGCTGCCCGAAAGAAAAAAAACGTACTGTATGTATTAGGCGTGTGGAGACTCATAATGACGGTTATAGTACTGATTCCCGAGTTTGTATTTAAAAGGCTGAAGCTTTGAAAAAACTGGCGTTATTTGACTTTGACGGTACCCTTACCACCAGAGATACTTTATTGGAATTTATTAAGTTTTATAGGGGTACATTTCGTTTTTACCTGGGGTTTCTGATCTTATCCCCACTCCTGATACTCTATAAGCTTAAAATTATACCTAATTGGAAGGCCAAGGAATATACCCTGCAGTATTTTTTTAAAGGAGAATCCCTGGAAACCTTCAATCAAAAGGCGCATAGTTTTGCCTTAAATCGCATACCTGCTATGCTTAGGAAAAAGGCTATGGATAAACTTCAATGGCACCTGAAGAACGGCCATGAGGTTGCTGTTGTGAGTGCATCGGCTGTCAACTGGATTAAACCCTGGGTCGAAAAGTTGAATATTGGTTTGATAGCCACAGAACTTGAAGTGAAAAATGGACTGCTTACCGGGCGAATTTCAGGGAAGAATTGCTATGGCAATGAAAAAGTGACAAGAGTATGCGCTAAACTTGTAATAGATGATTTCACAGAAATTTACGCCTACGGAGACAGTTCAGGAGATAAGGAATTGCTTGATTTGGCCACCCATCCGTTTTACAGGAGTTTCTAAGTACTAGTGTTTGTAAAAAACTCTAAGTGGCTTTAAAAAAAACGTTCCTGCCAAAGAGCAGGGACGAAGTCCCAAAAAGCGGTAGTCCCGTACAGTTGTTGCAGTTGTCGGGAAGAGCATTTCTGGAACGAGCGTAACGTGGACACTGGCCTGGCATTTTCTTAGAGACACTAACTACCTATAAAGTAACGGCTTTTACGTCCGGTGACTTTTTTTATCACATATACGATCCCCATCGTTATGGCTGTAACCAATGCAGTATAAATAAAGAAAGTGATCATATTCAGCCTGAAGTCAGGCACCAGATTTTTAACACTTAGCTCGATAGCTGTTATTACATATAAATGGATAAAATAGATGCCAAAGCTATAGTCGCCCAACAATTTCAATACAGCCACTTCTTTATTCAGCACATGAAATTCACGCAGAAGAATGACACAAAGAATTGATACTTTGAGTTTGGCAAAATTAAACATAAAATATGCATCTGTGGCAGCATCCTGGAATGAGCTTAGTTTTGGTGCATAAACAAAGTTTGATGCCTCCATAAAAGCTATGACAATATAAATGGCCACCAGTACAAGGCTTACAGAAGAGCGAAGATTGATTATTCTGTGCCTATAGCGGGCACCCCACATCCCAAACATGTACACTGGAAAATAGTGGATAAAGGAATCAAAAGTATTGGAAAAGTACCCGAATCTAAAGGTAAACAACCCTGCAACAAATATTACCGGGAACACGGTTTTGTAGAATACAGGCTTATCCAGCCAGTTGAGAAGAGGTGAAATAAGATAGAAGACCACTATCATTGGAATGAACCAAAACGGCCCCAGATGTTTGCCAGTGGCGAGCATATATACAGCCTGAACCATCTTAGATTGTTCAACTATATTGTCAGGCATCCATGCAGGCACAGTATCCAGGTAAAGCTTGTATAATATTGCAGGAAGCGATGCGAGGATATAGGGGAGGATTACATACTTCGCCTTTCTTTTGAGGTAGGGCACATAATGGAATTTATGCTTGAGGTATTGAAACAGAAATCCGGCAATAAAGACAAATAGCACTGTCCCATTATCCAAAAAAGTAATTAACAGGTCCTTCCCGATCGAATGCTCAGGCCACCTGAAAGATATCCTGCAATGGATGCCTACTATGATTAAAATGGCAAACCCTCTGAATAAATGTATGTAATTGAGGTAGCCTTCTTTTTTGATCATGTCTCCGGGTAATATAAATTAGAAAAAGGATTGGAGCATGGTCTCGCGTAAGGGTTATACAAGCCGATATAATTTATTGTTTTATTACTATCCATCCTGTTCATAAAGAAGTCTGTGGATAGAAGAAAATCTCCTACTATATCGCTCCTATACTGCACATATTTATATTTATATGGAAAGGAGGGAAGTAGGCTGTCAACTATAAACCCGAATCTTACAAACTGTTTCTTTTTCCAGTCGAAAAATTTACCTGCCCAATGGCGCTTATCATCTGCTTCTTTAACAAATTTCTCAAAGCTGTCAGGATTTATCTTTAGATGCGCCAGATCTTTTTTGAGCATCTGAACAACTATCTTGTTGAAATCGAAAATAACCAAAGTACCGGCAAGAACGGCAGCCACCGCCAATAGGATCAGTTTTATGAACTTACGTCTGGAGATCTTCTTCATGATAAATACTTTTCAGCCGCCCGAAGAGAAAGTGCCGATAATGTCAGTGTCGGATTTGCAGGAGTGATAGAAGGATAAGCACTACTGCCCACTACAACAACGTTTCTGTATTCATGGTGTATCATATTCTCATCTATTACACTATTTTCCCGGCTCTGGCCCATTTTTGTAGTAGAGCAAATATGAAATTCCGTTTTTTGACTATAATTATCTATTTCCAACTTTTCGATAGGTAGGAAACCGAAGTAGTTGTTTACATCTTGTTTTAATCGTGCTATGCCTTTATTAACATATTCTGACGGTCCGTTAAAGATAATATCAGGTGATAGCTCGTTATCAGACAGCGCAACTTTATTGTCTTTTTGTGGTAGATCTTCATAGATAAACTTGAAAATCGAAAGCTTGCGCCACTTCCCTGCCTCATTTCTTATAAATGGAGTGTTGAAGCTTTCGATCAGGCAGGCCGCATGATCTTTCCTGTGATCTCCATCATACATCATATATCCATTGGCAGAAATAATCGAACTGCCTCCAAGATTGTCGAGATCTTTGTAATACATTCTTACAAACACACCCACCTGCTCACAAATGCCCGTACCTGTATGGGGGTTTGAGTCACCGGAGTTCAGTAGAATATGGGCATTAAAGATAGCATTTGCGCCTAACACAATAGTTTCCCCTTTTGCTGTGCGTGTAGTACCTTCTTCAACATAGGTGACAGATTTTACTATTCCCTGCACGCTGTCCATGCCAATAACCTGGGCATTGTACTTTATAGTTACCCTTGGGTCTGAATAGAGATAACCTAACCCATTCTCAATAGTGAATTTGGCGTTTACGGGGCAAAGATCACATACGGAACTAGAACAACAGGCGCCCCTTTCTCCAACTGCCCTGCTGGCCCTGGCTGTTGGTTGACTGATATATAAGTCACCATACTTTTCCTGTAGCAATCTGTCCACGGTGCTCAACTGATGAGCAGGAAGAGGGTATGAGGATCTTCTTGGGAATGGTGTATGATCAGGACCTGAAATAGACATTATCTTTTCCACCTGATCGTAATATGGATCAAGATCATCATATGATATTGGCCAATCCTGGCCAACACCATATAATGTCTTTAGCTTAAAATCATTGGGTAAAAAGCGGGGAGTACATCCTGTCCAGCAATTTGAACTTCCCCCGAAGTTCGGATCAAAAACCCATATCTTACCAAAGTCTGTAGTATAGGTCTTTCCTGCTTTAGTGATTTGCAACTGCTTTTTACCTTTTTTAAGAGCCAACCTGTCGACATAAGGGTGAAATTTCCCCCTTTCCAACACCAACACTTTCTTACCTGAGCTACTGTGCTCTAAGTAATGCTTTAAAAAAAAAGAAGATGCAAAACCTGTTCCTACTACTATCAGATCATAACCATCTGACATCTTATCGAATAATTACACGTTTTTGAGATTTGTTTATACCATCACTGATTTCCACCATATAAATACCAGGGTGCAGGTTATTCCTGGCATCAATATTTAATCCTTCCAGCAAAGTATTAGGATCTGTTTCGATGGCCAAAGAGCTTTTACCCATAGTATCGTAGAATCTAATATTGATCCTGTCCTTTTCAGTCGGAACATAACCTTTTATATTGATATTGTTAGGACTTGCCGGGTTAGGATACACCGTTAGCTCTTCGAATACATTAGTTAATGTTACACGAATGGTTTTGGATAGTGTAGATTGTCCATCCAGGTCCACCTGTTTAATTCGATAGTATGCTATGTTCAAAGGATTTGAGTCTCTAAATTCATAATCCACCCTGCCATCAGTATTTCCAGATCCTTCCACTTCACCAATTGAAGTAAACTGCTCAATATTCTCGGCTCTTTCAATAGAGAAGTAGTCATTGTTTACCTCGTTGGTGGTAGTCCACTTAAGTACTACATCATTACCCTCCAATACATAGTTGAAACTAACAAAATCAACAGGTAGGGGATTATCCGAAAGGGTGGTAGCAGTTATGGGGTCACTATCACCCGATTGATTTCCTGAAGCATCCAGGGCCGAAACTGTGAAAGTGTACTCTGTTTCTGGCGCAAGGTCTTCAATAGTTATTCCATTGCTGTTACTTGTCGCAGTTTGTGACTGTGTTTTAGCTGCAGTACTATTTCTTGTTGCTGTACCCGTTCTGTCTGCACTTCCTCCACCTGTAGTGGAGTAGGACACGACATATTCGGTAACACCCACATTATCAACAGAATTATCCCACGACAACGCTATTTTGCTTTCCGATTTTGAACGCACCACTACGTTCTGAGGTATAGAAGGTGGTGCAACATCCGGAGCAGACGTAGCGCTTACAGTTGAGGAAAAACCGGATGAGCCATTTGCATTAACCGCTTTCAATTTATACCAGTAGGTTGTGCTCGGATGCAACTCGGTATCCTGATAAGATATAATGCCGGTAGCAGTGGTATGTATCAGGCTAAAATTTGTGCCGTTGGCAGATCGATAAATTTCAAATTTCGGATTACCAGAGCCTGAGTGGCTCCATGACAGATCAATTCTGAAGGCGGTATTGTCAGCAGTTGCAGATACATTGGTAGGTGCCGGTGGCAACGTAACCGAAGGTTTGTTTCCACTTTTCAACACATTGTCAGGGATCTGTCGTTTACCAATTCCCGGTCCTTTATAGCTTACCTGTAACCCGTGTCCGCCGGACCTTTCAAAATACTTGACGGTTATAGGGTAAACACCGGCAGATAACGTGATTTTTCCACTTCTTTCTTGCATGCCATGCACACCGTCATTATTTACTACCATTTGGTTGCCAATCCAGAGTTGACTACCGTCATCAGAAGACGTGTAAAAGGTATACTCACCTGAGTTGGTGATATAAATGTATCCAAAGAAATCAAAGGCGAAATAATCATCATCAACGTAAATACCATCTTTAATCGATATTTTAAAATTTTCCACGCTACCTGATGCAAATATTGCCCAATCGGAGAAATCTTTAACAACATCCCAGGTTCCACCTCCATATAAATTAAAGTATAAGCCTTCAAATACAGTTGTAACAGAGATACTATTACTTGGATTGGAAACATTACCCGCAGCATCTTTAGCCACTACATAAAAGCTATAGACAGCCTCCTTTTGTAAACCAGTGATGATAGTCTCGGTAGATGTTGTTGTTTTCGCTAACGTTCCATCAGAAAAATATACTTCATATTCCGTTACACCCACATTGTCCTGAGAAGGTTCCCAGGAAAGTACAATTTCATCCGTGTGTACTGTGAAGTGCTCAT
Source organism: Fulvivirga imtechensis AK7 (assembly GCF_000331535.1). Classification (GTDB taxonomy): domain Bacteria; phylum Bacteroidota; class Bacteroidia; order Cytophagales; family Cyclobacteriaceae; genus Fulvivirga; species Fulvivirga imtechensis. Next base: position 95,678 of record NZ_AMZN01000006.1, read on the forward strand.
CCGCTAAATTGGAACCGGTGACATTAAGCCGGTGTTCTGTATAGTTAAAATGTTTAAATACAAAATTTCCGGGTGATGTAGGTTTCTTGTCATCCTCCAGAGTCTGCGCAGAAGCTACATTTGAAGGAGCTGATGGTCCATTCATGTTATATGCCCTGACCTTATAATAATATAGTTTATTACTGCTCAGTAGCGTGTCGGAATACATCAGAATGTTAGGGCCTGTAGTGGTAACCCAACTATAATTAGTGCCATCCGCACTGCGATATACTTCGAAGCCAAGCTCATCTGTGGATTTGTCCTCCCAGTAAATGTTTATTGAACTCGCAGAGCTTGGGGAAGCGTGGACATTCTCTGGTTTAGCTGGTAAGGCTCCTGTATAAGGCTGGTTGGAGACATAGATCTTATTAGATTCGTTCCCCTTACATAAGCCTTCATCCTTTACAATTAGGGAATATGCCCCAGGGTCCGATACGGTTATTGCATTAAGTGTTGAATCATGTAAATAAAGATTTCCATCCTTATACCATTCATAATATAAGCCCTGCTGATCAGTGGTTAGAGTAACAGTCGTAGCGCCATCAAGACCCGGCAATGCAGAGCTTCCCGTGGCCTTTACAACTGCTGTAGGACGTGTCTTACTTGTAATAGTATATGGTTCTGACCACTCTGTCCACTCAGCGCCTCTTGCAAATCTCACCTGATAGCTGGCCAATTCATCTGCAATGATCTCGTTATCCCTTTCAGGAGAAGGAGGAAAAGCTACTGTGTCGCCATCAGCGATCTTCCTCCATTCATAAGCGTCAAAGCCCTTTGATATTCCTAGTCGTACATTTACCTCATCTCCCTCACAAACGGCCTTTACACCATAATATCCATGTATGGTTAACTTACTATGTTGTAAAAACCATGAGAAGAAATCAGGTTCTGCGTAAGCTGTATTCCATGTAGCATGCCCCAGATGGGCGTATTCTGTATAACGTGGTGTACCTCCAACGTTTCTTAGTTTCTTCATTTTGTTTTGAGTGGAAGAAGGCTTAGGCCTGGTGTCTTTGCCTCCCTGGATCTGCCAGATGGGAATGTGGATCATTGTAGTGTCCATACCAACAACATCAGTACTAAAGACTCCATAATCCTTATACCCTGACATGGGAGCGGACGCTGCAAAGAGATCAGGGCGGCTATTAAAAAGCATCCATGCACCCTGAGCCCCTTCTGACAGGCCGTGTATATATACTCTATTGGGATCTATTGGGTACACTTTAATTAATTGCTGAACAAGAGCTATCACACGTGCTGTGTAGCTGCCCAGTCCGTTACCATGGTTCCATCCGTTTTTCATTTGAGGAAAAACAACAAACCCTGGCCAGTGTCTAGGATCGGAAGGAGATCGGTTTATGGCATCCAGATGCTGCTTGCCTCCATGCTGTACGTTATGGTCATTGTTCCACATTCTAGGATTAGATTCTCCATAGCAGCTTCCTCCCCAGCAGTCTGCTCTTTCACCCGCCCCATGCATGAATATAATTAATGGGAATAGTTGCTCCTTGCTGGCTGTATCATAGCTATAATGAGTTGTTGAAGGATACGCCATCCTGAAATTGAGGAGCCATCGTGACCAGTTATATCCTCCATTATTGATTTTCGGGAGTACATCCACCTGATGAGGATCTGTTATAAAGTCTGCCTTATTAGGGTGATAGAACAACGAGAAGTCCTTGTATTGTGAACTGTTAAAACCAGTCATTGCACCACCCGATGCGGCTCCGTAGTATGTACCCCGTACCAAAGTATCAGGGTGAGATAATGGAGGATTCGTTGTTGCATCTAAGCGATAACTCATAGTACCGGGTACTATAAAGTAATGCTGCTTGGGCACTTGAGCAGACACCATCTGCACTGCCAATATAAACACTATTACGAGGGTAATATTTGTTTTCATTTTCAATGTCTTTAGACACCTTTTTTCAAAGGTAGTAATTATTTTTAAGTAAATAATCATCCGATCAGATGTAATTTTCTTGGGTTTTTTTCAGATTATTTTCATCAATCGTTTGTTGGCTTAAAAAACCCTATTCTGATCTATATTTCAATAAAATCATCTTATAATTTTATTAGTAACACCTTTCGTAAAGCGTGGGATAACACATGCTTTAGTTGAAAAACAAGCGGTTATGGGAAATGTTTAGAGGCAGGATAAAGAAATTCTCTTTCCTGGTTCGGTGTTTAAACTAAGAAATGATGGAGAATGACCATATCATTTTAAATTTACCGCTCCACCTGCAATATCCAGGCATCCTTAAATTCAAAACGGCTTATTTTTCTGATTTGATTTCGCGCCTCAATGGCTGTTGTTCGGTCTTCGCTGAATCTAATGTATACATAGTTTAATTCCCTTTGAGGACTGTAACCGGAAAGGGCTTCATAGCCGTACGAACGTAAGTTTTTGATATATGATTCTGCATTTTGCTTGCTTCTATATGCACCAACCACCACATAATAGCCCGGCTTCATGCCTGCAACAGGATCGGTTTTTTCCGTCTTTATAATGGGCTCATCGGCAGGTTCTGTAATAGGAATAACTTCATCAGGTCCTTCCTCCTCATACTCTTCTTCAATAAATGTCTGCTCTGGTTCTTCCACTTCTTTATCTTCCACTTCAGTAACCGTTTCTTCCTCCTCGTCCTCTTCCTCAGGTTCTGCTATTGCATTCTCCTCTACCTGGGGCTTTTTAGGCTTCGAGGTGGGTGAGGGAATAATAGATTCTCTTTTATTCTTTTTTCCAAGGCGTATACCCAGTTGGAATTCATGAGTTCCATTACCAAACCCGGTGACTACTTCCGGGGCAAATTCATAGGAATATCCGACTTTGAGGAAGTTATTGACATTAAGGCCGAGAAAAGCATTCGCCCCTACATCTTGTTTGTAGCTTCCACCTATCCAGATCAGGTTATCATAGGTGAGCACGGCCAATCCGCCCAGTTGATTTTTGCTTTTTTCATCGGTCTGATAAAAAACAACCGGTTCCAGTTGAACGCGCGGTCCTAGATCAAATTTATATCCCAGGGAAGAGAATGTGATTTTTGTGGCTTCGATCCCCAGCTCTTCAAAATGGTACTCCTGTAGAAATTTGGATTCTACAAGACGTGGCAATGAAAAGCCCAGGGTCAGTTTTTCAATGTTAAGGCTCATCCCAAACTGCCCCGCCATGTAATAGCTTTTGTCCAGGGTATTAGTAAGCGCCCTATCGGTAATAACAAAGTCGATATCATTACGCCCCACACCAACGGTGAGCCCAAAAGATAGCCTGCTCATTCTTGATAGCTCCACACCATAGCTTAGGCCGGCACTGGTTTCATACGTGGAGAGCAAACCTCTGGTATCACTATAAAGGACAGCGCCCAGGGCAAGTTTACGCGAAAGCGGAACCTGGAAGTTGATATTTGTGGTAACGGGAGCGCCTTCAACTCCTACCCACTGCTGCCGGTGATTTACATTTGCCTCAGTATAGCCCGATTGACCAATGAATGATGGGTTATACAGTGCAGGATTAAAGAAAAACTGATTGTAAACCGGCATTTGTTGACCAGATGCAAGTGTACAGACAAAAGTGATAAGCAGGAGGGCTAGGGTTCTCTTCATTTCACGCTCGACTATCTAATTACTGTTATACTTCCTGATTTCGAATTTTTATTATCACACTGGATCACATAGTAGTAAACTCCTTCAGGAAGGTCGTCACCATTAAGCTGTGCTTCCCAATTGTTCATATACGGGAATGCTTCATACACCTTGGAGCCTTGCCGGTTAAAGATATACAGTTGGCAGGATTCATAGGTGCTCAGGTCAGGGTCTAAGATCCAGGTATCGTTTTCACCATCCCGGTTCGGGCTAAACATTTTCATGGGAAACTCCAGGTCGGGAAACTGTGATACCACATAAATTGTTACCTGATCCGTTCCTGTAAGGTTTTGATTATCAGTTATCATTAATTCAAAAGTGTACTCCCCTGCGGCCAGTCCTGATATATTCAGTGTGTCGCTGTCGGCTCCTTCCAGTTGTACCAGTCCACCGGATATCTGTGTCCAGGCGAAAGATTCGGCAAAACCCTCGCTTGTCATTTGACCAATAAGTTGTGCTGCATTCTCCGGAAGTATTATTGTCTGGTCTTCGCCTGCATAGACTACCGGTGGGGTTGCTTCTATCTGTTCACTGGCGATAACAGTCACTTTTACATTATCCCTGTCAGTTAATCCACCATCATCCACCACCTCTAATGTGAAGACATAGATGCCTTCTATTAGGTTCGACACAGAAAGTGTAGCGGTATTCTGGCCTGACAGGGTAGGGTTATTAGGGCCGTTTGCCAGAAACCAGTTGTAGCTGACTATAGTGCCGTCAGAGTCACTGCCTGAGCCATTGATCTGAACAGCATTCTCCGGTAGTTCAACCAGTAGGTCAGGACCTGCGTTTGCAGTAGGATCCAGGTTAAATGATTCGGGGAATACAGTCACTTTTACTTCATCGAAATTCTCCGCGCCATCGTCATCCATAGCTGTAAAACGGAATATGTATGTACCTTGTACAAGGTCCGATAGAGAAAGGGAGTTTTGATTAACATCACTTGTAGTAACTGTCGGGCCACTTACCTTATCCCATATCACAGAAGCTATGGTGCCATCATTATCACTGGCGGAGCCGTTCAGCGTGGCGGTGTTTGTGGGTAATTTTATACTTTGATCGGCTCCGGCATTTACGATAGGAGCCAGGTTGGTGTTCTCGGGTAACACAGCAACGATTACCTCATCAGATCCTTTGGCGCCATCGTCATCCGTAGCCGACAACCTAAACAGGTATGAGCCTTCCACCATGTTGGTAACTGTTAGCTTGGGCTGATTGGTTCCGGATAGGGTAGCATCAGGGCCGCTCACTTTAGTCCAGATGTATGAAACCACCGTTCCATCGCTATCACTTGCCGACCCGTTGATCACAGTGGCATTCTCCGGCAGTACGAGCGTAATATCTGCTCCTGAATTTACGGAAGGCGGCTGATTGACAGTTTCCGGAAGTACTGTAAGTATCATTTCATCAGTAGCGGTATCACCATCGTCATCTGTCACCATCAGTCTGAATTTATAGGTGCCCTCTACCAGGCTGCTGGCCGTTAATGTTGCACTTGTTGTATTGCTAAGCGTAGAGGCTGGCCCACTGACTTTTGTCCATAGGTATGAAACAATAGCTCCATCTGCATCGCTACCGGAGCCTGAGATATTAATGGTGTTTGTTGGCAATATGATCGTTCTGTCCGAACCGGCATTGGCAACAGGCTTTTGATTGACGGAAGCTGATTGTACCGTTACTACAACATTATCTTCATCAGTGGCGCCATCATCATCTGTAACTGTTAAATTGAATGTATAGGCTCCTTCCACCAGATCGCTTACAGATAATGTCGCACTGCCGCTACCTGCAAGTGTGGCAGTAGAAGGGCCACTTAGCTGAGTCCATACATAGCTCACTATTGTGCCATCAGGATCACTGGCAGAACCAATAATGTTGGTGCTGTTTGTAGGCAGTATAAGCAAGATATCACTACCCGCCTGTGCTACCGGAGCCTGGTTTACAATTTCCGGATTGACAGTGACGATTACATCGTCGCTATGCGAAGCGCCTTTATTGTCGGTTACTTTTAAGGAAAAAACATAGGTGCCCTCTAACATGTTTGTCACGGTAAGAGTGGGAGTACCCGTATTGGACAGGTCGGCAGCCGGGCCGGTTTTTTTCGTCCAGGCGTATGCCGCTATTGATCCGTCAGAATCCGAACCGGTACCTGTAATGGTCACTGTATTGGTCGGAAGAGTAATGCTTTTATTGGGGCCTGCATTAGCAATTGGGGCCTGATTGGTTGCTTCGGGATTTACAGTGACCACAGCAAGGTCAGCCTTTGAGCCACCATCATTATCAGTTACTGTCAGCCGCATGGTATATGTGCCTTCCACCAGATTGCTCATGGTCAGGGTAGGAGTATTCTGATTAGTTAGGGTGAAAGTAATAGGTCCGTTTACCTTAGTCCAGGCATATGTCACAATTGTGCCGTCACTGTCGCTGGCGGTTCCGGTGAGGTTTACAGTATTTGTCGGTAAGGTGATAGACTTGTCGGGGCCGGCAGATACGGTAGGTAGTACGTTTGTTGCCGTTACAAAAATTTCAACATCGTCTTCTGAGGTGGCCCCGTCATCATCGGTAGCGCTGAACCGGAAGGTATAATTACCTTCGATAAGGTCAGTAACCGAGAGGGTGTTGCCACTGACAGTAAAAGAGGCTGCTGGTCCCGCTACCTGTACCCATTGGGTAGATGCAATCGTGCCATCATTGTCAGAAGCAGTTCCGGTAATATCCGTACTATTTGCCGGCAAAACGAGGCTGACATCAGCTCCTGCAGAGACTACCGGAGGGACATTGATGGCTGAGACGGTCACCTGTGCATTGTCCGTGTCGGTGGCTCCTTTGTCATCCGTTACCAGGAGCTCAAATACATACACTCCTTCTGCAAGATCGCTTACATTAAGTGTATTAGTGTTGCTCCCCGAAATTGTGGCAGTAGACGGCCCGGATAGCTGTGTCCATAGATAGCTTGAAATTGTGCCGTCTGCATCAGTTCCGGTGCCATTAAGGGTTGTAGAATTAGCGGGTAGAGTAATACTTTTATCAGCTCCTGCATTGGCCACAGGGGCCTGATTCACAGTTTCGGGAGCTACCACTACGCTTACTTCATCGAAATGCACGGCACCTTCATTATCTGTTACGGTTAGTCTGAATACATAAGTGCCTGCCACAAGATTACTGGCAGTGAGCGTTGCAGTGCTCTGGCCGGAAAGTGAAAATGTAGACGGGCCTGATCTTTTTGTCCAAAGATAAGTGGCTATTGAGCCATCAGCATCAGATCCACTGCCGTTAAATATTACGGAATTAACAGGGAGTGTTATGTTTTTGTCCGGCCCGGCGTTTGCCACCGGAGCTATATTCACCGGAGCAGGCTGAACGATAACACGCATAATATCGGCATCCTGGGCGCCATCATCGTCAGTTACCGTCAGTTGAAACTGGTAAGTCCCTTCAATAAGGGAGGTAACGGTGGCTTCTGCGTTGCTGGCATTTGTGATGGTGATGGTGCTCGGCCCGCTTATTTGTTCCCAAAGATATGTGGTAATAGATCCATCGGGATCAGAACCAGTGCCTGGTAAGGTGGTTGAATTGGTGGGTAATGTCAAAGTAATGTCAGACCCCGCATTAGCGGTTGGATTTTGATTGACAGCGATCACCGAAACAATGACATTGTCAAAACCGGTGGCGCCATCATCATCGGTTACGGTGAGTCTAAATTCATAAATACCCTCAGTCATTCCTGATACGGTTACAGTGGGTTTATCGGTGTTAGCCAAAGTGGCCGAAGGGCCACTGAGTTGTTCCCAAAGATAAGCTGCAATCGAGCCGTCACTATCGCTACCACTTCCGGCAATTGTAGTACTGTTTGTCGGAAGGTTTATCGTCTGATCTGCCCCTGCATTTGCCACGGGAGGGTTGTTAACCGCTTCGGGGTTTACAATAACATTGACCTCGTCAAAGGATGAAGCGCCATCGTCATCCTGTACTGTTAACCTGAACTTATAGGTGCCTTCAATAAGGGTTGCGGCCGTGAGTGTAATAGTACCGGCCCCGGTAAGTGCGGCAGTTGACGGTCCTGAGCGTTGTGTCCAGGCATAGCTGACAATGCTGCCATCGCTGTCTGTTGCTGTTCCGGTAATATTTGTGCTATTGATAGGCAGTGTGATTGTAATGTCAGGCCCTGCATTAACAGAAGGGGCCACATTGGTCACTTCAGGGTTAACTGTCACCGCTACATCATCACTTGCAGAAATACCACTGTCATCCGTCACGGTTAGTCTAAAGGTATAAATACCCTGAACCAGGTCGCTGGCAGTAAGCGTAGCTGTGTTCTGATTTGTTAATGTTGCGGCCGGTCCTGATATCTGTGTCCAGGCATAGGAGCTGATAGTGCCATCGGGATCGCTGCCGGAGCCTGACAGCACAACAGTATTGGTAGGCAATGTGATCGCCTGATCCGGTCCCGCGTTAGCAGTTGGGTTTCCGCTGAGTGTTTTAGACAGCATCCATTCGTAAAGATTCGGATCATGATAAGTATGCCCGGTGTTATAGGCCCGGTTCCAGGAATTATGAGCTACACCTTCATAAGTAGTAAAGATAAGTTCTGCAGTAGGCTCGGGAGAAGTACAATCCTTGATTGAGTTGAACATGGCCAGACCGCTGGCGTAACCAACCGTTTTATCCTGGTCGCCATGAAACGCCCATACCGGTATTTTTCTTTCGGAAATGATACAACCTTTTGATTTGTCTCCCCAAGCCGCAATAGGAGATATGGAAGCCAGCTTATTGGGTTCGTTAACTGCCATGTAGGCATATTTATACACACCATTAGAGCCCAGGCTCAAACCGGTAAGGTGTATTTTGTTCACGTCTACACGGTAATTGTTCAAAGCATGCTTAAACACTTCATCAATGAAAGCTACTCCCCATGAAGGTTTGTCGCCTGGCAGTTGAGGAGCAACAACAATAAAACACTCCTGTACTCCATTGACAGTGAAGCACATATTATGTCCGTTTTTAATCTCTTTTGTAGGTCCGTGATTCTTTAATTTTTCCAGTGCAGCGGGCGAACCGTCTCCTTTTTCTCCGGCACCATGCAGGAAAATCATTAACGGATATTTTTTTGTGGGGCTACTTGCATAGTCCGGGGGCAGATACTCAAGATAGCCTGTACCTCCATCAGTACGGAGGGCAGTAAGCTGGGCGTAGGAATAGGTTGTACTAATACATAGCAGGACACACAGTAGTAGTAAGTTTCGGTTGATTTTCATTGCAACTGTGAATTAATATTTGCTGCCAGCCAATAAAAGACAAGTTAGCAAAAAAGCATTTAGTTTATTAATCAATTGATGTTAAATAGCACTGAATGCAAATTCGCTTCTCAAATTTAATCACAATCTTTTGATAACCAAGCGTTAATATTTAATTCGTATAAATATCCGCCTAATACCTTTTTAAATCTTTCATCCGTAAGATAAAGCGTTGAGTCGTTGGTGAACGCAACACCTTCTTTTTGCGTGAAAGTGTCGAGGGTGAGTTCTGTTACATGCCCTTCAGAAAACCTTTTACCTCCAAAGCAACTGAGCAACCATAATTTCCTGTGTGATAGCAGGACTACAGTTTTTTCATCGGGGCTAATATCAGCTCCGGTTATCCAATTGTCCAACATGGGGCCATCTCCTAATCGGAGGCTATCTACAAGCTGTGCTTCATAGCTGCCAGGCCGGGATGGCACACTATATACTTTGATCAACCCGTTATACGGCTCGGTTCGGTTTTTCGTGAATATGTACAGCGAGTCGTGGTAGAATATCATGGCTTCAGCATCGTAATTCATTTTATCACGTGCGGGAGGGAATTCCAGTTGATCAGGATAAGTGAAGGTAATAGCCTCTGCTTTTATTCTTCTTGATGAATCACCCAACGCAACCTTATAAATAATAAGTTGCTTTCTGATATTTTCGTTATTGCCAATGTCACCTATGTAAACATTGCCTTTTTTATCTTTGGCGAGATCTTCCCAATCGAAATTGGAAGCAAATATGACCTTTTTAAATTCTGGCACCGCTCCGGTTGTGTCAATTCTCATGAGCAGGGGGCCATGCCCGCTATCATTGTGCGACCAGATACGTCCTTTATCATCGACTATTAAACCGGACGTTTCGCTAATTGAAGTAGATAACTCTGCCAACACTTTTAAGGTCACGTGATTGGTATTACTTTCGGCTTCGGTCTTTTTCTCTGAAATAATTTCCGGTAATCCTGTGGCGGGCGGATTTTCCAATGAATGGCTTAAAAACCATTCATAAATATTGGGTGTGTGCCATTTATTGGATGGGAAATATGCTCTCTGCCAGGAGTTGTGGGCCACTTTTGGATATGAAGTGAACCTATAGTTTTCCTTATTGCCGCCAGGACAGGAGTCAACCGCGAAAAACATGCTTCTTCCTTGCGCAAAGGGCACTGTCATGTCATCTTCACCATGAAATGCCCATACAGGAATATTTCTTTCTTTAATGATACATGCCTTTTTCTCGTTTCCCCATGCAGCAATAGGCGCAATTGCGGCTAATTTATTTTCCGCGTTGAAGTTACTGTAAGCATAATTCCAGGTGCCATTGCCGCCCATACTCAATCCGGTGAGATAGATCCTTTTTTTATCAATATTGTAAGTGTGCAAGGCGTAATTGATAAATTCATCTACCAACTCGGGGCTCCAGAAGCTGCTGGGTTTATTTAATTGTGGTGCAAGAATGATGAACGAATATTCTTTATTCCCATATTTGTACTTTCCGAATTTATCATTTTTTACTTGCCGCAAAGGCCCCCAGGTGAGTACATTTTGCAAGCCCGCTTCAGAACCGTCACCACGCTCTCCTTTTCCATGCAGGAAGATAATTACAGGAAGCTCCTTTTCCTGAGAATATTCGGCAGGCAGATATTCCCAATATCCTATGCGTGATATTGTTGGTGTTCTTTTGGCTTCAAGTGACTGGGCGCTTGCCGGCAATCCATAACACCAAATGAGTACTACAATGAGTATTGTTTTAAATACAGATGTTGAATCCTTTACATCCATTTTTCCTTCCACAGTTGGAAAACAAGAATATTCCAAAGCTTTTGATGATTTACCTCTTTCCCGGAAAGATAGGAATTTCTGAGATTAACTACATCTTGTGTGAAAATACCCTCTCTTTTTAGTCGCGCTTCATCGAGGTATTCCAGGTAGTAGTCCTTCAGCTCATCTTTAAACCACACTGTCAAAGGAGCCAGGAAAGGTTTCTTAGGCCTGTTCATGATTTCCTCAGGTACATATTTGTGCACTATCGTCTTCAGAATACTCTTATTTACACCATTCCTGATCTTATAATGCGAAGGGAGTTGGCTAACAAATTCTACAATCCGGTGGTCCAGAATTGGTTCGCGCCCTTCGAGACTTACAGCCATGGTGGCGCGGTCAACTTTTGTCAGGTTGTTATCTAAAAGAAAGGTTTTATAATCGATCGCCAGGAGTTTGTTCAGGGCATCGTTCCCTCCGTTCAGTTCAGCCTCTATATCAAAGTAGGTCTTCCTGTTTTGAAAATCCTGCGATAAAAATTTCCGTGCTTCCTGCTCTGTAATAAACTGAGAAATGATCTTCATTGCCAGGGAAGGAGACTTATGCTTCCAGATCTCTCTCATTTTCTCATAGCGGGTAGAAAAGTTGTACTTTTTGTTGAGTATGGGAATATTATCGGGTGAAACCAATCCCATCGCACCACTCATGATGCTCTGAGCGAGCTCCGGTATCTTTTGCGTGAAGTTGACAGACCTGTTGAACTTATCATAACCTGCAAATATTTCATCTCCGGCATCACCAGAAAGCGCCACGGTCACCTTTGTGCGGGCCAATTGGCTCACCAAAAAGGTAGGTACTACTGAGTTATCGGCAAAAGGCTCATCGTAAATATGGGGCAGCTTGTGCAGGATGTCCGCAGTATCTTTAGCTGTGCAGTACTTTTCAGTATGATCGGTGCCCAGGTAGTCAGCAACTTTTTTAGCTTCGGGGGCTTCATTGAAAGCCTCCTCTTCATACCCGATCGTGAAGGTTTTTATTTTTTCTGTACTCTGGCTCTGCAAAAGAGCTGTAACAGCGGTACTATCATATCCACCGCTCAGAAATAGGCCAACAGGCACATCAGCAACCATTCTGTATTGAAAAGCGCTCATCAAAAGCTTTTCGGTTTCTTCTACTGCTTCTTCATATGATATATCGATCTTAGGCTTGTTGTAAAAGTCCACAACATCCCAGTATTTATTTTTCTTTAGGTCGCGATTTTTTAGATCCAACTGAAGAAAATGCCCCGGCTCCAGCTTATGGGTATACTTAAATATAGAGTAGGGGGCAGGAATGTAATTATATTGCAAGAACAAGGCCAGGCTGTCATGGTCAACTTCCTTTTTGAATGCTTCATGCGGATGAAAAGCCTTTAATTCTGAGCCAAAAAGCAGGCAGCCATCTTTAAAATAATAATAAAGCGGTTTTACTCCGGCCCGATCCCGGAATAGCAGTACTTCGTCCTGGTTTTTATCATACAATACAAAGGCAAACATGCCAATGAAATGATTTACTGCATCTTTTCCCCAGCAATCAAAAGCTTTAAGCAGTACTTCCGTATCAGATTCCGACTTGAACTTATAGCCCTTTTCTTCCAGAAGTGCAGCTACTTCCCTGAAATTGTAGATCTCTCCGTTATACACCACCGTATAATCCTTGAACTGCATGGGTTGGTGACCTAAAGCGCTCAGATCTAAAATGGATAGCCTGCGATGCCCAAGTCCTATTTGCGCATGGTCAGACTCTTCGAAAAATATTCCGCTATCATCCGGACCGCGATGTACCAGTTGGTCGGTCATCGATCTGAGCGTAGTTTCTGAAGATCGCTTATTAAAATCTATAAATCCGGTAATGCCGCACATAAATTACGTTCTTAAAATTGTGGTATTTTTTTAAAACCAAAGTTCCAGGTTACGGCCTTCAAGAAAACTGATAAATGTTGATATTTTTTCTTAACTGTAAAAAGAAGTACGTTTTTCGGAACTGTAAAACAAAACAGAAAAGTCAGGAAAGTGAAGTAGGAGAGTATATTTTTATTTCTACGCATAAACAGGATCCTGTTCCTTGTCAGATAGTATGTTTTTAACGTACTATCCTGCCCGATGGATGCCGATACCTTATGTCTCACCAGGGCTTTTGGCTGATAATATATTTTATAGCCCGCTCGTTTCATCATTTCGCACCAGTCAAATTCTTCGTAATAGAGAAAATAATCCTCAGGCATTGGCCCTACTTTATCAACCACCCGCATTGGCACCATCATGCCACCGCCATGTGTGTAATTGGTCATGCTGAGCTCATCATATTGCCCCTGGTCCTTTTCGTTGGCTCCGATAGTTGTATTGCGGCCGGTAAAGGGACTTATTGCTGAATATCCGGCATATTCAATAATACCAGGCTTACTATGGTAATGGAATTTTGGGCTTATGGCACCTGCGTCAGGGCAGTCTTTAAATGTCTGGAGCAGGGGAGGTATACAGTCAGGGGTAAGCTCAGCATCGTTGTTTACAAAGAACAGGTATTCACCATTGGCCTCTTCAATTGCCAGATTATTGCCTCCGGCAAAGCCGAGGTTTTCAGAGCTCATAATGAATTTAACCATTGGATATTCGTCCACCAGCAGCTCTACCTCTCTATTGGCAGAGGCATTGTCGACAATAATGATCTCGAGGTTGTTGTAATTAACACTTTTTAGCGACTCGAGTAGTTCCCGGGTCTGTTCAGCGCTGTTATAGTTGATGCTGATGATCGAAACAAGAGGTTCTTGCATAGCCTATTTGCTTTGAGAAGGTGAACTATGGGGTGTATGAATAAACTTCTTGTTAGCATCCTTTAGCTTAAAAAGAAGGGTGAACATTTTCCAAAATATAGCAGGCAACCGGAATACTGCTTTGATCAGGCGAATATTATAATACGATCTGGGTATAGCCATAACAATCCCCATCACAGTAGCGCTCCAGGCCAGTAGCCAGGCTTCGTATGGCAGATGCAGTCTGTTCTGTAAGAAAAATAAAAGGAAAGTCAAAACCGTGATGAGTCCCAAATTGATCAGCCGGGGAAGTTGAAGATTTCTGAGGACGGTGCTGTTGAAATATGTAAGTCTTCCCTTAAGCAAATTGATCAACCCGGATATGAAATATTGTCTCAGATAAAAAAATTGGCTGGATATCCATCTCTTGCGTTGATTTTCAAAAACATTCGATTTTTCAACTTTCTCGTCATATACAATAGCCTTGGATACATATTTTACCTTGGTGCCTTCACCCACCAGCCTCAGTTCCAGTTCACGGTCAAAACCTCCGATGGAATCCATCCGGAGCAGCATTCTTTTTAGAACATCATATTTGAAGGACATACCCGAGCCCTTGAGTGCAGATGATAAGCCCAGGGTGGTACTTCCTTTACCGTACACGTGATTGTTAATCTCCTCACTCAAACCGTCAAGATAAGACAAACTGTTGTTTTCGTTTTTTGCTGCTCTTCTTCCCTGAATGGCATTATAGCCTTGCTGATGAAGGTCATTCATTATCTCCAGGAAGTGCGGCTCCATTACATTATCGGCATCTAAAATCACACCATAATCATAGCTGTCGCCAATCCTTTTCATCGCTTCATTAAGCGCTTTTACCTTAGTGCTTTTTTCAAAGGAAACCTTCACGGTTTTTACCGGAATAGTAGCCAGATCTTTTAGCGTGGCCGGTTGCAGGGAGTCAGCTATTACAACTACGTCATAATTGCTCTGATCATAGGTTTGATTCAGCGCATCTTTGGCAACGTGAAATATAACACCGTCTTCCTTATAGGCGGGTATCATCACGGCAAACTTCTTTTCTTTGAACCCTCCTTTGGTGCGTGGGCTTTTATAAAAAAGGCCTCCGAGAGAAAATATAAATGTATAAAGGGCAACGTAGCCAAAATAGCATAGCAAGGCCGCTTCCAATATAGTAACTGCTATATCCAAGTCTAAATGAGGTTATGTTGATCAACTTGCTTTTCTAAACGTCTTCTTTCTGCAAGAGGGCAGTTGGAGTCCTCAGCATAATGCCCAGGTCATACCAAAACGAATTCTTTTTAGCGTACTCCATATCCAGGGCAACCCGCTCTTCTTCTGACATCTCTTCTTTGCCTCTTTTGGTGATCTGCCAAAGGCCTGTAATGCCGGCAGGGGCTAAGAACCTCAACGCCCATTGGTCCTGGGTCAACTTTTCGGCTTCATAAAGAGGGAGCGGCCTGTTTCCTACCAAAGACATGTCACCTTTGAGGACGTTGATTAGCTGTGGAAGCTCGTCAAGGCTTGTTTTTCTCAAGAATCCACCCAGTTTTGTGATCCTGGGGTCATTTTTCACCTTGAAGAATACAGACTCTCCCTTTTCGGGATCCGCCGAGTATTGGTTGAGGTGTTTGAGTTCATTTACGATTCGATCAGCATCCTGCCTCATTGATCTGAATTTATAGAAATCAAAGATCTGGTATCCTTTTCCAGCTCTTTTAGAAATGTAGAAAACAGGTCCTTTGGAATCAAGTTTTATCGCAATGGCTATGAGGAGTAGTACCGGGCTCAAAATGAGTAGCAGTGTTGCCGATACCATAATGTCGAAAGCTCTTTTCATCGACCACATCCTGAAAGAGTCACCATTATATATAGAAGGCTTAGGTTGTTTACCTACTTCTTCAGCGTTTTCATTAGATAACTCTCTTAACCTGGTAAGAAATTCTATTCTGAAGCACAGGTATTTGGCGCTAATGTTTTCAGTATAGTAATCTTCAGCGCCAATTTTTATGGCAAGATCCCGTTCGCTTTCATCAAACTTTTCACCAATGAATATAATGGGGATCTCATGTAAGCGCTCCTGGCTTTGCAAAGATTGAAGCAATACAACATTTTCGTTGTCCACTTTTTGGCTGATGATGATCACATCGGGCAAATTGGCGCGGTGCGATGCTTGGCTTTGAAGCCAGGTAATGGCCTCAGTTATATTTTCTATAGCCTGTACTTCATATTTTTCCAACTTCAGGTCCAGGCAGAGGTCATCATATTTGCCCAACACAAGCACTTTGCCTTTTACCTGGTGCTCCAACTCACGAGTTACACGTGTGTCGAATTTTATAGGCTGAAAATTTAATATATAGCTATCCTTCATTTTCTTATCTTATTAGCGTGTTCTCCTTTCGCTTGTTGTTAATGATATTATTGATCCTTTCGATCAATTTTTCGGGGTTAAAAGGTTTCATAATATAATCATCTGCACCAGCTTCCAAACAGGCGGATTTCGTTTGTTCATCTTTAAAAGAAGAAATTACCACTACAGGGATCGCTGAATACAGACCATTGGTTTTTAAGTTGCTTAAAAAATCCTTACCGTCTATGACTGGAAGATGTATATCGGTAACAATGACGTCAGGATGTCCATACTGATTCATGTGCTTAAGTGCATTGGCTACATGGCTGAAAACATCAACAGTATATTCTTTTTCCAGCATTTTTTTGATGAGCCAACGCATAGCCTCGTCATCATCTATTACTAAAATCTTTTTCTTCATGAGAATTATCTTTAATATAGATGTTCACCGTTGATCCTCAGTTACTTTCCAATAACTTTACGAATCGAACAGCCAACTATCATTTTTTTACCAATAGAACATCAATATTACCTAAAAAAAACGGATATTCGAAATAGCAGCCAGCCCTTTTTTGCTTCTTAAATTCAAATTTAAAATAAAACCAGTCATATCGAGTCAATTCGCTATTTTTAGATTTTAATAATAAGGTACATGTGACATTTTCTTCCTTGTATCCGACACAAATATCATAGTTATTAAGCATTAATACCAATGACGTAAGTCATAACATGTAAATTATTATTATGTTTTCTTATGCTATGAAAACTATTTAGTGTCTCTAAGAAAACTCACAATTTATCGTCATTGCAAACGAAGTGCGGCAACCCCCTCTTCATTGACGTGCATTAAGAGGGATTCGCTTCGATTCCTCCCCGTGGCAAGCCCGGGGGCAGCCGCGATGACGTCAAGAGTATTCTTAGTGACATGTGTTAAGAAAACTCTAAGTAACTTATAGACACTATTTAGTTCTCATTAATTATAACATGGTTAACTCCATTTGGTTTTAATGGAAGCTATTTATTTTCAGGTAATTGTATTGTTGTAAAATTAGAAGAAGAACATGTAAAATATGTGTTTTTTTTGTTATCCTTCTATTAAAAAGGTTTAATTTATTTGATGTTTAGTGCTTTTATTTTCCCAGTGTGGTTTGAAATTTCGTGCTAATATTTGACTGAGGTGTTTTATTCAGTGATCAATATAGGTAAATATAGACTCATAAAAAAGCTTATAAATTAGCGTGATCGTAATAAAAGCTAAACTGATATACAAAGAGTAAGTTTAAAAAGAAAATCCACGAACCAGATAAAGGTTTGTGGTAAAATACACGCTCAAATCATCACCATTTATGAGTGTTTATGCACAGAATAGGGATGGTTGAATGGTTTGCCAGGCTTTCCGTTATGCTCTTTGCCATTATTTGCAGAAACCCGGGCCTTCCATGCGTTGTAAGTGCTATAAGATCGGCCTTAACAGATTCCGAAAATTTTAAAATACCCCGCTCTTCATTAAGTGAATTAAATATGTTCATAGAGCAGGTGCTACTACGGGGACAGGTTTCGTGAAATTCCTTCATTTTTTTCATGATAACATCTGTTTCCTGAAAGGCGAAGGGCACATTCACGTACAGCAGATGGATATTCGATTCATTAAGGTCAGCGAAGTCAACTACCGTTTTGAAGGGTAGTTGCGCATCATCTTCAAAACTTGAAGCAAAGACGATGTTCTGTATTGGCCAGGAGGTATTTTCCTTTACTACCAAAACCGGCACGGTACTTTCTCTAATGATCTTTTGTGAATTGGTATTTACAAATATTTCCTTGAAACCATGCGAACCGTGTGTGCCCATGACTATAAAATCGATACCGAAAGGTGCAATATAATTTTCTATCTTTTCATAACCCGTATCCAGTACAAACAATTCATTTGCCCGTACCCCGTGGCTCCCGGCCTCTTTTACAACCTGATGAAGCTGACTTTTAGCATGACCTTCTTTTGCAGAATGCCTTGAAATACTGCCGCCATCAGTATCTACATGTACATGACTGGCTGTCGGTATAGTGTAATGAATATGAAGGAAATACAATTCTGCACCTGTTTTAAGCGCTATTTTTATGGCAACCCGGGATGCTTCATTGGCGCAATCCGAAAAATCAGTAGGGACAAGTATCTTTTTCATAACTGCATACACATTTATTGTATTTCAAAAATGGTCATAATATTATTGCTGGTGAATGATACCCCTCACTGTCACCAATGATTTTTATCAGTTACCTGTATAGATCAAAGATCCGGTTTTGATTTAACAGTAGCAGGCGAGAGTGGTGCGTGTGTATTAACCGATCACCGAGTGCTTATAGGAAAAATCAAGTGGCTTTAAGAAAACATTCCCGCTGAAGAGGGAGATGAAGTCCCAAAAAGCGGAGTCCCCTGGGGGAAGAGCATTTTGGGTAAGTGTAACGCAGCTACTGGTGTTTCTTAGATACATTATGTAGCTGATGGTGATGCAGCGGGAAAGATCAAATTCTGCCTCTAACTGTTATTAATGAACAGGGTTTATTTTTTCAGGAAAACAGGATTGGACAATGATGAAATATATATTCAGGTTCACACCAAAATTCACGGCAAGGGAGGAGATCATATTGCGTGATTACCTCGCTCTGGAAAGGTCAAAGCTGGCCAATGAGCGGACGTTGCTGTCATATATCAGAACCTCATTGTATTTGGCATTGGGAGGTATAGCTTTTTTGCAGTTGGAGAACTTTGGCAACATAAACTGGATAGGATATATTGCTCTTGCCCTGAGTATTACCTTTTTAGTAACAGGCATTATAAGATACCACAGGTTCAAAAGACGCTTGTGGACGTTTTATAATAATATGAAAAAATAAAGCAAGAACGCTTTGCACGAATAAATAAGGAGCATCATTTTTAAGGCCCGGTTCGTTCGCCTGCCACGTTTCTCCAAGAGCATTGCCCCTAATCTTTCCTGCAGGATTTATCTGACTGGTGCTTGTAAGAAAACTCCAGGTGGCTTTAAGAAAACGTCAAGGTCTACGCTTAGCAGCTTTGGCAGGGCAAGGGGTCAGGTGAGTATTTTTGGAACAAACGCAACGCAGACACTCGCTTGATGGGTATGAACAGATTGAGCAGAAAAAAAAAACTAGTATTTAAGTATATTCTCATTTTATTATCGTAATATTGCGATGTATTAATGACTTTGTAAATGGGTGTAACTAAAACCGAACTTTTCACAAAACAACAAAATGAACTGGCGCAAGTAGCCAAGGCTTTTGCTCACCCGGCAAGGGTAGCCATTGTTCAATATTTGCTAAAGGCGAATACGTGTATAAATGGTAATCTGGTTCAGGAATTAGGACTCGCGCAGCCCACTATTAGTCAGCATTTAAAAGAGCTTAAGGCTATTGGCATCATACAGGGTACTATTGAAGGTGTCTCTGTAAGCTACTGCATCAACCCTGTGCGCTGGGAGGAAATAAAAAACCTGTTTAACCATCTTTTCACGCAGTACGCCATAGCTTCTGACCGGGACTGTTGTTAAAAAAAATTTGAATCGATTAATCGTAATATTGCAATAAACAAATATAGCTATGAAAACATCAGAAGAACTTAAAAAGATAGTTCGCGACAAATACAGCCAAATCGCTGAGCAGGATAAAGAAATGAACGCGGCTTCCTGCTGTGGTGCGGGAGGCTGCTCTACAGAGGTCTATAACATTATGACTGATGATTATTCTGAACTGCAAGGATATAATGCCGATGCCGACCTGGGGCTTGGCTGCGGCCTGCCTACCCAATATGCGAAAATAAAGAAAGGGGATACCGTGATAGACCTGGGCTCCGGAGCTGGAAATGACTGCTTTGTGGCCAGACACGAAACAGGAGAAACCGGTAAAGTGATCGGAATAGATTTTACGGAAGCCATGATCAAAAAAGCCAGGGAAAATGCCGTGAAACTAAACTTTAACAACGTGGAGTTCCGCTTCGGGGATATAGAAGATATGCCGGTTTCCGATAACTCTGCAGACGTGGTAGTGAGCAACTGTGTGCTGAACCTGGTGCCTGATAAGCAGAAAGTCATAGCAGAAATATTCCGTGTACTGAAGCCGGGAGGGCATTTCAGTATTTCTGATATTGTATTGGTAGGGCAGCTTCCTGAGGCCTTGCAAAAAGATGCTGAAATGTATGCCGGATGTGTTTCCGGTGCCATTCAGAAAGATGAGTACTTAAACTTCATCCACGAGCAGGGATTCCTTCAGGTAACGATCCAAAAGGAGAAACCCATAATTATTCCGGCAGATATCTTAAGCCAATATTTGACACCGGCAGAGCTGGAAGATTTTAAAAGTGGAGCATCGGGAATTTTCAGTGTAACGGTTTATGCAGAAAAGCCAGGGAAAAATCAGCCGGAAAAGAAAAAAGTGAACCTCTCGGAACTCCAAAACAACTGCATGCCTGGTAGCGGATGTTGCTAAACTTGATATGAGAGAGTTAATCCCTGCAATATCTGAATTTTTGGGACAGTTGGATATCACAGCTATCAAAAAAGAGAGAAGAAATGACTTGCAGTCACTGGTCGATATTATCCAGGAAAAGGTAGGCAGGCATCAAACCATTTACCTTAATTTCATCTGTACTCACAATTCCAGGCGAAGCCAGCTTTGCCAGGTATGGGCTGAAACTATTGCATGGGCTAAGGGTGTACCAAAGGTAAAGGCATATTCGGGAGGAACTGAGCCGTCTGAGTTTCATTGCAACGCCATTAGGGCGTTGGAAAGTTGTCGCTTTCTGTTAACTAAAAAAGAGGATCGTACAATACCTGTCTATTTCTTCTTTTATTCCTATGAGGCCGAGGCCATCCCCTGTTTTTCCAAGGTATACAACGACCCGATCAATTGTTGGACGGCATTTACAGCAGTAATGACCTGCTATGATGCTGAGGATAAATGCCCGCATATAGCAGAAGCAGAGGCAAGGGTTTCGGTAATCTATGACGACCCCAAATATGCAGACGGTACCCCCAAAGAAACCGAGGTATATGCGCGTAGAAACAGTCAGATCGCTACTGAAATGTTATATGTATTTTCGAAAATCAAAATAACCGAATAATGCCATCAGCAACTAAAAAATTAAACTTTCTTGATCGCCATCTTACGCTATGGATCTTTCTGGCCATGGCAGTGGGTGTATTAGCCGGATATCTTTTCCCAAACACCTCAGCATTTATTGATTCTTTCAGCCATGGTTCTACAAATATTCCCATAGCCATAGGATTAATACTGATGATGTACCCTCCGCTGGCCAAGGTAAATTACCGGTTATTGCCAAAAGTATTCGGTAACCTTAAAATACTAGGTGTTTCTCTTTTGCTCAACTGGATCATTGGCCCGGTGTTGATGTTTGGCCTGGCCATAATTTTCCTGCAAGATCACCCTGAATATATGGTAGGCCTTATTTTGATCGGTCTGGCCCGTTGTATAGCGATGGTACTGGTGTGGAATGACCTTGCCGATGGCAGCAGCGAATATGGAGCCGGATTGGTAGCTTTGAATAGTATTTTCCAGGTATTTGCCTACAGCTTTTATGCCTGGGTCTTTATTACCAAGCTGCCTCCGTTACTTGGGTTTGAAGGCGCCATCGTTAATATTTCAATAGCGACCATCGCGGAAAGTGTGGCCATTTATCTGGGTATTCCTTTTTTAGCCGGCTTGCTGAGCAGGATAATACTTGTAAAGGTGAAGAGCGAGCAGTGGTATAACGAAAAGTTCATTCCTGCAATATCTCCCATCACTTTAATAGCTCTGCTATTTACCATCGTAGTTATGTTCAGTCTTAAGGGTGAACTGATAGTAGCCATACCCTTTGATGTGGTAAGGATTGCCATACCATTGCTGATATATTTCGGGCTCATGTTTTTCATCAGCTTTTTTATAAGCAAAGCAATGGGTGCGAAGTATAATCAGAACGCTTCGATCTCATTCACCGCCACCGGTAATAATTTTGAGCTGGCCATTGCAGTTGCCATTGCAGTATTTGGCCTAAACAGTGGGCAGGCCTTTGCCGGTGTAATCGGTCCTCTTGTAGAAGTACCCGCGTTGATCGCTTTGGTCAATGTGGCATTTTGGTTAAAGAAAAAGTATTATCAACCTCAATCTGCTTAAATATGAAAATAGCATTCTTTTCAGATGTTCACGCCAACTTGCCTGCCTTAGAGGCTGTTTTGGCAGATATTGACCGGAAAAACCCCGATTTTGTTTACTGCCTTGGAGACCTGGTAGGTTATAACGTGTGGCCCAATGAAGTGACAGCACTTATCCGTCAACGTAATATACCTACGCTTGCTGGCAATTACGATGAAGGTATTGGCCTTAACAGCAATGAGTGTGGATGCGCCTATAAATCCGATGAAGAAAAAGCCTGGGGGAAGCAATCCATATCATTTACAAATGAAGTTGTAAATGATGATATGCGATCGTATTTAAGAATGCTCCCGAGGCATATGAGCCTTCGTTTTGAAAACCACCATGAAGCAGTTGATCTTTTGATGGTACATGGAAGCCCCAGAAAGATCAATGAATACCTGTTTGAAGACCGGCCTGAAAAGAGCCTGATGCGGATCATGGAAGAAGCCGAAGCCGATATTATGCTATTTGGACATACCCACAAACCTTACCACAGATTACTGGAATACCGGAAAGATGGAAAAATAGCTTACCGGCATGCTATCAATCTGGGCTCTGTAGGCAAACCAAAAGATGGCGACCCCAGGGCGTGTTATGTAATAATGACTATCAACGAAAACCTATCCGTTTTTATTCCTGAGTCTGTTGAAGTGACTTTTGTGAGAGTTGATTATGATGTGGAAAAAGCGGCAAGAGCGGTAGAGGAAAGCCCGTTACCAAATGTCTATGCAGATAAGTTAAGAACCGCGCAGTGATCCGGGCTTTGCAAAGAAATTTGAGCCGATGATTTCTGATACCATCTTTTCCTTTTCATGATTCCTGACGCAGCAGAGTGGGGATCAGGAATCTTGATCCCGGATCAATCCTCTAAAAACAAAAAGGAAGCCGAAAATCAGCTTCCTTTTGTCATAGTAGCGGGAAGGGGCGAATTCTCGAACTTTTTGGAGCAAAATTTCAGCCAAATTTTGGAGGGTTATGCAAAGATTTACAAGCGAGAATAAAGGTCGAAACTGTAATTATAATGAAAGAAAAAATTATAATCAGTATTGCTTGTTAGTGATATCTAATATCTCAAATTTAGAATACCTTTAAAAAAGGTGGGTATCGCAGGTTTTGCCGCTGCTATATCCACTTTGACTTTATTTAAAAGGTGGTGAACCGGGCAATGAAATCTAAAGTTCTGCCGTGGTTATTCTAGGGGGATCGGCTACATTGCTCAACCTGGTTGTTATTCCATGTGTATATCACTTGGTTACAGATAAATAATATCACAAGCCAGATCAACCTGGTTCGGTTGGTCTGGCATTTTTCCTTTTCGTCTGAGCTTCCTCGATCAGTTTTTCCACCCTAAGTTTAAAAGGTCAGCACACCAATTAAAGTTTTTATTTTCCATAGGAATTGATGTATGCAAGCGTTTGATAAGCTATATTTAATCATGAATACCACTAATCCCCAAATGATTCTTCCGAGCTTCCGAGAAGCTTTGAATGTGTGGACAAAAGTCGCTCTACATAGGCAGGTCAGATTGCCGTTATGCACAGGTTCCTCGTAGAGGAAAAGAAATGGATAGGTGAAAACCGTTTCCTGCATGCTTTGAATTATTGCATGTTGCTTCCGGGGCCAGAGGCTCAGCAATTGGCCACCTACATTGGCTGGCTTTTACATGGCCGCAGAGGTGGCATTGTTGCAGGCGCCCTGTTCGTACTGCCTGGCTTTCTCTCAATTCTTTTTCTTAGCATACTTTACGCCCTTTGGAAAGATGTGGCTATAGTGGAAGGTATATTTTATGGCATTAAACCGGCAGTGCTTGCCATTGTGGTTGGAGCAGTGATTAAAATCGGCAAAAAAGCACTGAAAAATGAAGTGATGGTTGCCATAGCAATTCTCTCCTTTATTGCTATCTTCTTTTTTGAGGTGGCCTTCCCCATTATTGTTGTTGGTGCTGCGCTTATTGGCTTTGTCGGTGGAAAAATCAGTGAAGAAAAGTTTTATGTCATTAAAGGTCATAAAGAGGCTGCCAACTCCGGAGAGGGTCTGATAGATGCGCTCATTACTACTGATAGACCAACCCTGTCTCAAAGTTTGAAGACAGCCATATTCTGGCTCTTACTATGGTTTGTCCCAATCATTTTACTGGCCATCGTTTTAGGGCTGGAGAATATCTTCACAAAGGAGAGCCTGTTTTTCAGTCAGGCCGCCGTGGTCACCTTCGGAGGGGCCTATTCAGTGCTGGCATATATTTCTCAAAAGGCAGTGGAAACGTTTGGCTGGTTGCAACCCGGTGAAATGCTAGATGGCCTTGGGATGGCAGAAACAACACCGGGGCCGCTCATCCAGGTGGTTCAATTCGTGGGCTTCATGGGGGCTTTCAGAAATCCTGGTACGCTTGATCCGGTGGTGGCGGGTGTATTAGCTTCATTTCTTGTGACTTGGGTGACTTTTATTCCCTGTTTCTTTTTCATATTTCTCGGCGCACCTTATATCGAAAGTTTAAGAAATAATAAAAACCTGAGTACAGCACTCTCCTCGATAACAGCCGCTGTGGTGGGTGTAGTGCTTAATCTCGGCATCTGGTTTTCTCTCAATACGATCTTCAAAACAATCGAAGAGCGGTCGTTCTATGGTATGCGTTTACTTATTCCCGATCTGGCCTCAATAGATATAGGGGTGGCAGGAATTACAGTAGCGGCTTGTGTAGCTTATTTTGGGTTTAAACTGGATATGCTTAAAACCATTGGTCTTTGTATCGCGCTGGGACTACTGGTAAAATTTCTAATTTTCTAACCTTTCACATTCACTCATTTAACGCAGAAAATTCATTCAAAACTCAATGATCATCGGTGGGGCGTCTATACTGCCACGCAATGTCTCCAAATCTGTAGAGGCAAGTGGCAGGGAATTCCCGAACTTTTGGGAGCCAAGTTTGAGTGAAATTAACAGTACTTCAAACGCCTTGAATAAATAAATAAAATACTGCAAAATGATGGTTTATAACGACTATTAAACATTTCTAAAACTTATAAATAAGGGGAATGAAAATAGTAGCAATAATCCAGAACAGAATGTTTAAAAGCGTACCTACCTTTATGAAATCCATGAACTTGTACTGACCTGCGCTATAGACCATGGTGTTTGTCTGATAGCCTACAGGAGTCATAAAACTTGCTGATGCAGCAAAAGTAATAGCCATTAAGAATGGCATCGGCTCAAGACCCATACTTTGTGCAATAGCTATGGCAATTGGAGCTAAAAGTGCAGCGGCAGCATTGTTTGACATAATTTCAGTCATAAACGATGTAACCAGGTAGAGTCCTGAGACTATAGCAACAGGCCCCCACTGCCCCAAATTTTGCACCAGAGTTTCCGCAATCATTCGGTCTAAACCAGTGTTAATCATGGCTGTACCCAAACTGAGGGCGCCAGCTAGCAGAAAAATGATTTTCCAGCTAACCGATTCATAAGCCTCACGCATAGAAAGACAGCCTAAAAGTACCAGTAAGGAAACCCCTGCTATTGCCCCTACCATAATATCTACGATATTGAGTGTTGCAAGTAAGACAATTGCCAAAACGGTCAACACTACTATAGAAAATCTTTTTTTGTCGAAATCAGTGATAGAATCCTCTGATAGTAGGATAAATGGCGCATCCTGTAAATTTTCCAATTGCTTAAGCTCCTTCACAAAATGTGTTTTAACCTCTGCAAGAATAACATCTCCTGCCTTCAACCGAACATCATACAAGTGCTCTCTTACTACTTCTTCTCTGTGCCTGATGGCTAGTGGTGCCGCCCTGAATCTTCTCCTAAAATCTACGTCTCGTAATTTCTTGCCATCAAGCTCTGAATTAGAAGTAATTACCATCTCCACTAAAGTAGAGTTTGTTCCTTTCAAATCATCATCACCAATTTTAACAGATGAGTTCACTAGTATTTTTTCCCTGTCTTTCAGTGATTTTATTTTTTCTACATCACACCTAACCTTTAAAACATCATGCGCCTGAAGTATGAAGTCACCAGGTGGTAAGGTAAAATTGCCATTTCTGCGTACCTCGATAATATCCATTTCAAGCTCTTTAACCAGTTCCGATTCCATGATTCTCTTTCCTACGGAATCACCATTTTCCAGTAGCTCTATTTCAGTCAAATAGTTACGTAGTCCGAATTTTGCTGTTAAATCCTTTTCTTCTTTTCTGAATGGCAGTAACCTTATCCCCAAAAAAACCATATACGTAATGCCTGCCAAAAGAAATATTAATCCTAATGGTGTCAATTCAAACATAGATATAGGTGGCAGACCAGCCTTTTCTGCTATCCCACTTACGAGTATATTAGTGGAAGTCCCGATGAGTGTACAACAGCCCCCGAAAATGGATGCAAATGACAGGGGAATAAGCATTTTTGAAGGACTTTGTCCCGAAACATTTGCTATCTGCACAATAACGGGAATGAAGACAGCAACAACAGGTGTATTGTTAACAAATGCAGAAATGACAGCTATCAGTATCATCATCATCACTATCCCGTAATTAAAATTATATCGAAAGGTCTTTGATAAGCGATGAGCTAAAAGCTGCAATGCACCGGTTTTTAAAAGGGCTGCACTCAATATAAACATAAATGCTACGGTAACAGTGGCTTTATTGCTAAATCCTTCTACTCCTTCCTCAGGCGAAATAACTCCAGTAAGTATCAACGTTACCATGATAAGTAATGCCACCAGGTCGATAGATATTATTTCGGTGGCAAAAAGAATTATAGCACCTACGATTACGCAGAGGGTGATTATAGCATCAGGAGTCATACATATTGGGTTCTATGTAAATATAATAAATAAACAACAAGAGTTTTGTGAGCTTTTCTGTATGAGATCAATCGTTCTACAGAATATACTGTCGGAATCCTCATCTTTCGCTAAATGGAAAAGGCCATAGTTTTACCTACCATAAAAAAGATAAAGTCATTCATACTTACCTTCAAAACGGGGGCAAATATGATTAAACCTATAAACTATACCAAGTTAGTGTAGTAATAAGTTTAGGGGAAAATGATTGGCTTAGGAAAAATGAAAAGCAGCTTGAGTATGAGTAACTATTTAGTGTCTATAAGAAACCTCTAAGTGGCTTTAAGAAAACGTCCAGGCCAAGGCTTGTCCCAAAAAGCGGAGCGGACTGAGGTACGTGGGCATTTTTGGGACTAGCATAATGCAGACATTTGCGTTTTCTTAGAGACACTATTTAACAGGCTTTTTCTTAATTAAATCCGTCTGGGTTCTAATTTCTTTTAATGCGGTGCATTCCCATAATGAGCCTTTACCAGGGGGACCAATGACATGCAAATTCTGAATTTCTGATGACAACCTACCGATCGCTTTGTAAGAGGGTGAAATTCTAATGCCGAGGTTTAGTTCGTCAAGGGTTAGCACACCGGCACTTATCATACTCTTAAAGAATGGCATATTTTTATGCTTGCCAAAAGCCTGAGGACCTGTACAATTAATCAGCCAGTCGAATTCGAGGGTTTCTTCTTCAATGCATTGCCTTACCTTAATATCAACCAGCAACTTTTGCTCCTCCTTCCTGATTAGTTTTATCCTGGCAGCCATTAATTCAAGCCTCCCTTTTTCACGTAGGCTTTGGAATATTTCATAACTTTCCGCAGGCACTCTGTGGCGGGAAGTTTCCCAATATGGCCTTAAATGAGTGAGAAAACTTATTCTATCATTTTTGGATAGGTTTTTCCAAATTTCCGGAGTATAGTTTCTTACAGCATTAATAACACTCCTCCAGTCTATTCCTTTTTTTTCAGCATAACATATCTCTTTCCTTATCCAGTGGAGCAATTCCACTACCCGCATGCTATTAAAATTAGGTATTGTTTGTAGTGAATAGTCTTCCACTGCCTTATGTGGCTGGGGAATCAAGCCTCTGCGAGAGATCACCGTGATTTTTCCCTGATGATTTTTCTGCTTCAAAGACAGGACCTGGTCTATCATTGTCAGGCCGCTACCTATTATCAGGACATCATCTTTAGGGTGTATCCGCTTTAGTTGGTGAACATCCCACGGGTTGGAGATATATGGCATGCGTTGGTCTGAATTATTTTTGATGTCAAATTCATGAGGCTGTAGATTTCCAATGCATAACCATAAGTTTTGTACGGTCAACTCTTGCTGATTTTGATCCCGAATGGTAAAAGTATTGTAATTATAAATGTCAAGATTGGTAATTTCACTATAGTGAACATATACTTGATGCTGCGAATATCTTTTTATAGCTTTTTCCAAAGAATCTGATAGGTAATGACCAAACACCCATCTCGGAACAAAATCATTTGGTTCGTATATATAACCATTTTTTAATAACCATCTACAAAAATCATCCGGTTTGTCCTCGTGAATACTCATTTCTTTAGCAGGAACATTTAATAGATGACAATGATCTTTTGAGGCATAAGCGACACCTTTGGCAAACTGATGCCGATACTTTTCAAAGATATGAATAAGCAGAGGCTCAATACTTCTCTCTAAAAGTCGAATGGTGGTAAGGGTACCGCTCAATCCGCCTCCTACAATAGCATGAGATTCCATTATATTATAATCAATTTTTGATTGTTGTTTAAGTTTAATGGCCGACAAACAAATACTCTTTGAAGGTTTCCGTTTTTGGGTCTTCAAAGAGCACATCCGGACGGCCTTTTTCTATTACTTCTCCGAAATACATAAAGGCAACATAGTCGGCCAGGCGTTTGGCTTGTCGTAAAATGTGTGTCACCAATACGATAGAAAATTCTTGACTCAACTCCTTAAATTGCTCTTCGATTTTTCGACTAGAAATGGGGTCTAATGCAGAAGTAGGTTCATCCGCCAAAATCACACGAGGTTCAATGGCCAACCCACGGGCAAGGCACAATCGTTGTTGCTGACCAATGGATAACCGGCCTGCCGGACTTTTCAGCCTGTCTTTTACTTCTTCCCAAAGGGCGACTTTTTGCAAGTAGTGTGCTATACGATCGTCCTGCTCCGACTTAGCTTTTATGCCTTTCAGCTTTAAAGCATAGCGAATATTTTCGGCTATAGTACCTGGCAAGGGTTGTGGTCGTTGGGAGAGCAGCCCCATTTTTTGCCGCAAGTCATATACATCGATTTCTTTGCTGAGGATGTCTTTTCCTTCAAAGAAAATGGACCCTTCGGTACGGATGTCCGGGTAAAGGTCGGACAAGCGATTGAAGGTTTTGAGCAAAGTGGTTTTACCACAACCCGATGGTCCGAGAAGAACAGTAATCCCTTTGTCACGGATGTTGAGTTCTACATTTTTAAGCGTTTGTTGTTTGCCATGCCAGAGGCTCAGGTCTTTGACATAGATCAGGTTGTGAAGCCCTTTAGCCTGATCCTTCCTTATAATTTCCTGATCTATAATTGATGATACATGATTACTGTTTCTCATGCTATTTTGTTTTTAGAGAGTTTTTTACTGATAAATCTTGATGAAATGCTGATGGTAAGTATGATGATCGTCAATACTACTGCTGCTGCATAAGCCCTTGCCTTTACTTCGGGAATAGGTGAACTGAGCTGAAAGAATACAGCCAAAGGCAAGGTAGCTGCAGGTTCTGTCAGGCTTTCCGGAATATAGTCGGTATAACCTGCTGTAAACAGTACGGAAGCGGTATCACCAATTCCTTTTCCTAGTGCCAACAGGAAAGCCGTAGCTACTCCGGGCAGTGTTTGCCTCAGCAAAAACTTATACCCTATCTCTCCTTTGTAAAACCCCAGTGAAACGGCCGATTCGAAGAGTCCATGTGAAACTTGCTGAAGGCTTTCGTCCATAGCCCGGATCATCACCGGACTGATGAGAAAAGCTACTGTAATAATGGCTGCCAGTAGTGAGGTTGGCCAGCCCATAAAGAGCATCAGGTTGAAACCGAAGGCTCCATAGACGATAGGAGGAACACCCCACAATACATCCAAACATAAACGGATTCTTTTTTGCCAATTTGGAAATGAGAAGAGGTAGGTGTGTATAAACAATGCCGTAGGCACACTGATCACAACGGCTATTAACGATGCTCCGATGGCCAGATACACCGAACCAATAATGGCATTTAGTATTCCTCCTTCTTTTCCAAAGTAATACCCTCCCTTAGGTACCTGGGTCAGGATCTCCCAGTTTAGAGCAGGAAGTCCCTTAATAAAGATACCTCCCAATATGCTGAAAAGTACCAGAACAATGAGCAATGTAAATATTGCGAGTATCACTTTGGCTACTTTTTCCTGTATGTATGTATTTCTCATGAGTGGTTTTCGTTTAGATTCTTGCGTGATAGTAGCGGATCACCTTGTGAGCGATGTAGTTAAAGAAAATGACGATGATCAGCAGTATAAGGGCTGACAGCATCAGTGCTGCATCGTACATGGGTATGGTCATCATTTCTCCATAATTGTTCGCCAGTAATGCGGGAAGCGGGTACCCTGCAGAAAACAAACCTTTAGGAACCTGTACCACATTTCCTACCACCATCAGCACGGCTATGGTTTCCCCGAATGCCTTGCTCACCCCCAGTGTGAAAGAGGCAATGATTCCCGGTTTTAATTTTCTGACTATTACATCCTTGATAACCTGCCAGTAGCTTGCTCCAAGAGATAAAGCCGATTCTTTCAGTTCGATAGATACCGACTCAAACAGCTCAATCAACATATTCAGAATAAAAGGCATCACCGAGAAGGAAACCACAATACCGGCAGCCAGAATGGAATAGCCCGTTGCATTTCCCGCTCCGTAAGAAGTCGCCAAATCTCCAACGATCGGCACAATGGTCATGACTCCCCATAGCCCGAAAATGACGGAAGGAATCCCTGCCAGGATATCAATGACCGATCGTAGAGATCGGGCCAACCATGCCGGAGCAAACTGGGTAATGAATATCGCAGCAGACAGACAAACCGGCACCATAAAAAGCAGGCCCATCAGGGACACTATTATGGAACTACTAATGAAGGGCCAAAGGCCAAACTTACCCTGCATAGGTGACCATTCACTACCCAATAACACATCGATTAGTCCCGATGGTGCTAATAGCGGCCATGCCTTATACAAAAGTGATAATCCTATTGCAAAAGGCAGGAGCAGGATGATCCCGAGAGCCACCTGCATCCAACCTTTTCGAAGGTACTCATGAGAAAGCCGCTTCGTGATAGTCATGTTTATAATTTTTGTTTTTGAGCGTTAATCACTTTTTCACTGAGGAGAATATATCCGTTCTCTTCTATGAACTGCTGCCCTTTGTCCAGCACCCAGTTTAAGAAGGCTCTAACAGCCGGGTCAGTCGGTTCACCTTTCGATATCAGGTAAAGTTCCCGTGCCGGTGGGGAAGGATATCGTCCATCGGCTATAGCTGTAGTGATGTCACCGATGTTATCGTAGAAATCTTCTTCAGGATCAATCTTTCCATTTTCATTTACATCGATAGGGATGACCTCCAGTCCGGGATATTTATTACCTGTCTTCAGGTCGTAGGCATAAATGACGTTATTGAAGCCTAAAGCATTCGGCTCTTTTTTCACTGCCTCAGCCAGCCCCGGATCGCCATATACTGCAATTCCTTTCAGATCCTCCTGCTCGGCTCCTCCAAGGTATTTGGCCCAGGTGGCTGCTGCACCCGCAGCATCCGAACGGGTAAAGACACTTACTTCATACGCAGAGTTTTTCCATTTCTGTTTTTCTTCTTTCAAGAAATAGCTGGCAAGTTGCTCTCGCGTCAACCCTTCTTTTTTTAGTTGCTCCAATACCGGATTTTGATCACTAATCGTAGGAATAACAGCATCCTTCGTGACTGATACCCACCAGACTCCCTGATCTTTTTCTTCCTGTTTAATGTCACGGGAAAACATGCCCAGGTCAGTAGCTCCGGCCAGAACATCGGCCATTCCTTTTCCAGCTCCACCTCCGGAAATGTTGAACCTTATATTAGGGTACTCTTTTCTGAACTCTTCTGCCCAAACGTTGGCCAATGGATAGAGCGCGAAAGCTCCTGAAATGGAAATAGAGCCTTCCAGTTGTTCATTGTTAATTGCTCCCGTTTTTTCTGATTTCGCAGCATTTTCTTTTGACCCGGATACACATGAATTGATTCCCAGGATAAGTACTGCATAAATTGCCAGAGATATAATAAGGGAGAATGATAAAGTCTTTCTATTCATGATTTCAAGGATTTAGTATTTTTATTTAATTAACTCTATGGATTTTATATAGTATTTGGATATAGATTTAACTGGGTTACTTTTTGAACATATCAAAGGCGTTGAAGGATAGCTCTATGTAAAAGAAATCCGAGCTTGTAGCATGTTCGTTAAGTGCTGCCTCTTGTCTGTTCTGAACAAACTCTCCCATTGTGTAATGCGTGTATCCAATATTGGCATCAATGAACTTCGTAGGCACAAATCTTACTCTTGCATCCAGTCCATGGCCCAGAAATGTTCCGCTATTACCTGTAACATCACGATTATTTGATCCTGCTAGCAGGTTGTTAAACCTGTCCGTGGAGCTTGCCAGCCAATAGAAGCTATATCCACCATCAAATTTTACCCCCTTTACAGGTTCAAATTCCAATTTTAGTTTTGGAGTGATAATATTTTCGGGAATCACATAATCATCCGATGACCAGGGCCGGGCAAAACCAAAGAAGCGCTCAAAACGATTGTTTACATTATCGTTAGGGTCTTTATCTCCACTCACATGCCCATAGAACAAACTCACTCTGGGTTTGGATTTGATCTGCTGGAACTTGTATCCCACTTCTGCGGTAACAGCATACGCATTATGGTCCAACCCATTGTCTTCCCCAAATTGTTGTGTGTAGGTAAAGTCGTAGTTTATATGGTTGCTATTGAACCAACCGTAAAACCGGATACCAGGGCTATGAATGATACGTTCACGGTTGTTGTTTGCTGCTGCCGGTCGTTGTTTGAGTCCCAGATAATACGGCTCGATTGTTAATGCATCAGACCACTTTCTCCAATGCCCGATTACTGCCCAGAAATCACGATTATTGTCTGTTTTGTCAAACTCATCAATCAGTCTATTTATAGGTCTTAGAGCTAGTAAGTCCAATTGCCAATCATTTTTTTCTTGTCCCAGAGTTGTTCTCAGTCCAAGGAAATTGTTGGTTGTATTACGCCAGCGATTTAAACCAATTAACCTTCTGTCTGTAAACTCAAATGCCTGGCGTCCGAAACGAATAAATAAGGCACGAGAGTTGCCCAAATCGTCTTTACCCAGTGCATTCTTAAAGTGAAGTTCTGCGTAAGCCTGGATCAATTCTGCCCGGTTAAAATCCCGATTATCAGGAGCAAACTTTCCGTTAACCCGATGCGCATCTTCAAATTCAATTACCGCACGAAAAGGATCAATGATGTTTTTTATTCCTATATAAGCCCTGGATCGAAGCAGAAGCGGGTAATCCGTTGTGATCACCTCTCTTCGCAAATCATTATGCCGTACCTCAAAACGAGCCCTGTAATCGAGTCCTACATCAAGCCAATCAATTTTTTCGGCACCTTTGATTCCTGTTTTTCCCAATTCTCTAATGTATGAGGGAGGATCGGTTTCCCGCTTTGTACCGTATGAACCGGGCTCAATATAGTAGCTGGTTTTTGAGGGTTGACTTAATTTTTCAGCAGTGGTATCTGCTGGAATATCTTGAGCCGATACGAACCCTGAGGTACCGGATAGCAGAATTGTATATATGATTTTTTTCTTCATTGTTTTGTATTTAGTTAATTAAGCCTATCGGAATTATAGACTAATTGTTTAAAATAAAAATCACATTGCTATGATTCCGACCAATTTTTAATTGCTTGTGATTAAGTTATCAGGAACAACAACTTTCCGAATGTGAGGCATGTCTTTTTTTCATCGTTTTTAATTTATAATTCCCTTTGATCTTGGGTAGGTTGAAGCACCTTGTCAGTTTATGAAACTCTTCAGGTTGCCATAGGATCGCAGAGCCTACTCTCTTACCTATTCTCTATAAATTTTGGTCACTTAACTGCCTTGGCAAGGCAAATGTAATAAGAATTTTTTATTTGTACTATTACTCTATAGTTTAAATAGAGTATAAAAATCAAAAAGAACCCAAAAATGCCTTTCTCTGCGAGAAAACGAACAATTATTTTTTTCTCTTTTTTTTGAGCAGGACTTTTTCTCTTTCAACCAGGGTTTTTAGAGTCTCGTTTTTGAAGATTCGAACAGATTCATTTCGTACCTTCAGAAAGGCTTCCCTTATAGAACAGGTATCTTCATCCTTGCACTCCTCACAACGTTCATAAAACCTGAAAGTAACACAAGGTAGCAAAGCAATGGCTCCATCAAAAAGCCGAAGTACCTGGGCTATATTTACCTCTTCAGGTTTTTTACGCAGGTAATAACCACCACCTTTACCTTTTTTACTTCCCAAAATCCCGGAATTTTTCAGGTCAAGCAATATGGTTTCCAGAAACTTCTGCGGAATATTTTCCTCTTCTGCAATGGTACTAATTAAAATTGGTCCTTCTCCATATTGCCTGGCAAGGTGAACCAGTGCGTTTAGAGCATATTTGGATTTTTTCGATATCACAATTACAAATATATCATTTAGTCTATTATATGTGTAGACTTAAAAAAATTATCTATTGTTGAAAGGTCCGAGGCAGCTACTTTCCTGGCCAACGTAACCGCCTCTTGTATAAATGGAGAGTTGCCGATGATCTGGTCAAAATTATACTTTTGATTAACCCGGCTTTCCAATTCTTTGATCCTGAACTGAAGCTTGGATTTTTCCAGGGCTTTGCTCTCCAATGGAAGAATTCTATTATTATCATCCCCTTTCACCAGGTAATCGAAAGCACCGTTTTTGATAGCCTGCACACCATGCTTAATGTTACCGTAAGCGGTCAGGCAGATCACTTCCGTCTCTGGAGAGATTTCTTTGATCTCTTCCGTGAGTTCAACACCATTAGCATCAGGCAACTTCACATCGCAGATCACAACATGGACTGCCTGATCCTGCAGTATTCGTATCCCGTTACTGGCTTTATCAGCAGCCAGTACTTCATAACCTTCATACTCCAGCGTCTTGGCCAGCAAACTGCGGATATCTTTCTCGTCATCTACTATAAGAATGGTATTGTTCATTGAAACCAAAGTTACCGAAAACTAAAAGAGAAACCAGAGTGGGATTATTTAACTTGCATTTTGGTTTGCTAACTATCGGGGAGTTCGGTTAAATACTCAAATGTATGAATCTGAAAAGCACTTGTATAATAGTATCTGCAGATCAGAAAATACAGTGCTGCAAAGAAGAGATTTTTAAAAGCAGAAAGCTCAATAACCAGAGCAGGAATCGGCAAGAATTGTTGCTGATCTTTACCCCATTATTACTAATAAAACAACCAGGTCGATTTTACATTAGAGTTAGGCGTCTGAATTACTCTCTCTCGGAAGTTTTACCTCCTTCAGACTTATTCATCTCCGAAAGCAAATGCCTTAACACAATTTCTGAAAGTCGTTCCATCTGACGGATCATCTCCAATGCCTCATCTTCAGTTAGATGTGAAAATTCCTTTTTTGCCCTTATTCTGTCTGGGGTAACGTTATGTTTTCTTTTCCCATTGGACATAGTAAACAATTAAATAATGTAAAACCGGATAGGGGAGTTGAACTATTGCTAATTAACTGATTTTTAATTAATTAACACGGAAATATTGACGAAATTACAAATTATAAAGAAAATTTCTCGAACCTATTAAATACTGTAAATGATTGAAAATCAGTAAAAAAGACAACTTACTGAGTTGTCTTTTTTACTAGTAGCGAGGACGGGAGTTGAACCCGTGACCTCAGGGTTATGAATCCTGCGCTCTAACCAACTGAGCTACCTCGCCAGATTCAGTTCTCAGTCTGCAGTTTTGAGTTCTCAGTTACTGTGAACTATTCAACTGTCAAACGGAGCGCAAACTTACAAACATTGCTTTTTATTTACCAAAAGGTTTTTAATTTTTTATTTAAATTGGTCGTCTCATAAAAATGCCATATATTAAAAAATCTTAAAGAGGTGCATATGAGCAGGCATTTGTTTACAACGGACTTTGAAATTAACGCATCCACCAAAATGTTGTACCCTTATTTGAGTACGGCAAGTGGTTTGTCTCAATGGTTGGCTGATGATGTTACCATTAACGAGGATAAGGTTTTTAATTTCATCTGGGATGAAGAGGATCACAAAGCCAGAATGGTATCACATCGTAATAATCACTATGTAAAGTTCGAATTTCTTCCGGAAACTGAAGATGATGCTGAGGACCCCGCGTATTTTGAGCTCAGGCTTGAACTAAACGAACTCACACAGAGTGTTTTTATCAAAATAACGGACTATTCGGACATGGATGACAATGAGGAACTGTTTGATCTTTGGCACAGTTTAGTCGAGAATCTAAAAGAAACAGTGGGAGGGTAATAATTCTGATCAGGATTATTTATTTTTGGCTTTCTTTTTGATGCGAGTACTGGAATGAAGAAGATTGACAAGCTTATACTGTCCTCATTTTTAGGGCCATTTTTCCTGACATTTCTGGTAGTGGTGTTCATTCTGCTTACCCAGCATATGCTGAAATATTTCGATGATATTGTCGGCAAAGACCTGGGGGTGGATGTGCTGGCTCAGCTATTCTTCTATTTTGCAATCTTCATGACACCCATTGCCATACCCCTGGCAGTGCTGTTATCCTCTTTGATGACCTTTGGTAACCTCGGTGAACACTTTGAGCTCACGGCCATCAAAAGTGCCGGTATTTCACTGTTGCGAGCTTTGCTGCCGATCTTCGTTTTTGTGCTGGCCCTTACTGTGCTGGCTTTTTATTCCAACAATTATTTTGTGCCCAAAGCTGCTCTTGAGGCCTATAGCTTGCTATACGATATCAAGCAGAAAAAACCCGCGCTGGATTTGAAAGAAGGGACTTTTTATAATGGCATTCCGGAGTTTAGTATTAAGGTGAATAAAAAACATGCCGATGGACAGACCATTGAAGATGTGATTATCTACGATCATCGCAATCAGAGTGGCAACAAGAATGTTACCCTTGCTGATTCCGGTGCCATGTATACCATCCACAACGACAGGTACCTGAAGCTGGAACTATTTAACGGCCATAGCTATGCCGAGGGCTCGGCTGCTTCAAAAGCAACGTCTTCCAATAAGGCCGGCAAAAATGATACCTTTCGCAGAGCCAAATTTTCACGTAGCGAATTTGTGCTCGACTTGTCTTCTTTTGACCTCGACAGAACAGATAAGGACCTGTTTAAAGGCAACAGGATAATGCGTAACCTGAGGCAACTGAAGGGTGATGTGGATTCTGTGAGGCGTGATATAATGGAAAAGAAATTACAGGTGTATGCCGATGTGCCTTATGCATTTTACTTTCACCTCAGAGAAGACTCTGTGCTAATGCCTGAAAACCTCAGAAGGTTTAAGGTGTATAACGATTCTATAAGAGCGGAGGAGGAGCGTATAAAAAGGGAAAAAGCAGATCGTCAGGATAGTATAAACAGAGCAAGCTATAGTGAGAAATATAACAAAAAAGGTGCGGAAGGAAAGCCCCAGGAAACAACCGATATAAAGGAGAAGAGGGAGTATGAGGAGCAGAAGAAAGCAGAGGAGGCTGAGAACAAAGCCAAAAGAAAGGCGGCTAATGAAAATAATAAACAGCAAAAGGCTCCTGCCAAGGCCAGTAAGTTAAGACCTGAATCAAATATTACCGGTGAAATCAAGGACGGTAAAGCGATCAGGGAGCAGAAACCACAAATTATTCCTAAAGAAGGAGAACTCGCTAAGGCTGATTCAGTAAAAACCACAGGGGATGTAGTGGAGGAGCTGATGGCTGACAATGAAAAGCTTGACCGTGTATTACAGTCTTCATTAAATATGGTACGGCAGGGTAAAAGTAAGCTGCAAACCAGCAATACCAGAATAGAAAGGCTGAACTACGAGAAAAATGTATTTGAAATACAGTGGCATAAGATCCTGGCTAATTCCCTTGCCTGCATCATTATGTTCCTGATAGGAGCGCCACTTGGGGCCATTATCAAAAGGGGAGGGCTTGGAGTGCCGGTGCTGGTATCCATTATCTTCTTCATTATCTTTTATGTGATCAGTATGACTGGTGAGAAATGGGCCAAACAGGACATGATAGATCCTATGGTTGGTATATGGGCAGCCAACGCTATTTTGTTGCCTGTTGGACTCATATTTTTAAGACAGGCCCGTAATGACGCCCGGCTGTTTGATTCCGATTTCTACAACGTGATGGCGGACAGATTTAAAAGTTGGTTTGGGAAGCGAAAAAAAAGAACAGAAGATAGTAATTAATTGTTTGGTAATTATCGAGTGGCTTAATACCTTTGCGCTTTATTTATTTAAAACATTAACATTTTAACTAAGCATGTATTTACACACCGAGAAGAAACAGGAGTTGTTTGAAAATCATGGCCGGTTAAAGTCAAAGCAGGATACAGGATCTCCTGAGTCCCAAATTGCACTTTTTACCTACAGGATCAATCACCTCACTGAGCACATGAAGAAGAACAAGAAAGACTACTCCACTCAGCAGGGGCTTTTAAAGCTTGTGGGTAAAAGGAGAAAGTTATTAAACTTCTTGCACAAATCAGATATCGAAAGATACAGGGCGATTATCGCAGAATTGAATTTAAGAAAATAATCAAAAAAGGGAATCCACGGATTCCCTTTTCTGCCTTTGATACCTTTCCTGATTCAGGCGCCCCACGCTAGGATTTTTTTTAAATACAAATTGACAATATGCAACTTAACGTAATAACCAAAGCTATTAATTTACCTGATGGGAGAACCATCACCATAGAGACCGGCAAATTGGCGAAACAAGCCGATGGATCTGTGGTTGTTAGAATGGGCAATACAATGATACTTGCCACTGTAGTTTCTACTCCGGAAGCCAAAGAAGGGGTAGACTTTTTACCTCTATCCGTTGATTATCAGGAAAAATTTGCTTCAGGAGGAAAAATACCGGGTGGTTTCCTGAAGAGAGAAGGAAAATTATCCGATTACGAAGTATTGATCAGCCGTTTGGTGGACAGAGCTATCCGTCCGATGTTCAATGACGACTACCATGCCGATACACAAATTACTATCTCATTAATTTCTGCTGATGAAGAGGCTTTGCCTGATGCACTGGCAGCATTGGCTGCTTCTGCTGCACTATCAGTATCCGACATACCATTTAACGGGCCTATCTCCGAAGTGCGTGTTTCACGCATCAACGGTGAATATGTGGTGAACCCTACTTTGAGCCAAAATAAAGAATCTGACCTCGACCTGATCGTAGCCGCTACTATGGACAACATACTGATGGTAGAAGGAGAGATGAAAGAAGTTTCGGAAGATGATATGCTGGAGGCCATCAAGGTAGCTCATGAAGCTATAAAAGTACAGTGCCAGGTGCAGCTCGAACTGCAGGAGGCTGTAGGTAAAACACAAAAAAGAGAATACAGCCACGAAACAGACGATGAAGAATTAAAAGCAAGAATGCACAAGGAGCTTTACGACAAGGCTTATGCCATTGCCAAAAGCCAGGGCTCTAAAAATGAGCGTTCCGAAGGGTTCAAAAAGCTAAAAGAAGATTTCCTTGCCACTATACCTGAAGATGCTGAACTGGATGAAGCCATGTTTGCCAGGTATTTCAAGTCTATCCAGAAAGAAGCAGCGCGTAATCTTGTGCTGGAGGAAAAGAAAAGGCTGGACGGAAGGGCGCTTGATCAAGTGAGACCTATTTGGTCGGAGGTAAACTATTTACCATCAACACACGGATCAGCAGTTTTTACCCGTGGTGAAACGCAAGCGCTGGCTACCGTTACACTCGGCACTAAAATGGACGAGCAGCTTATTGACGGAGCTATGTTCGAGGGTTCAAACAAATTTATGCTACATTATAACTTTCCTGGTTTTTCAACTGGTGAGGTAAGGCCTAACAGAGGTCCCGGCAGGAGAGAGGTAGGACATGGTAACCTGGCCTGGAGATCACTGAAGCAGGTGCTTCCCACAGAGAATCCATACACGATCAGGATAGTATCGGATATTTTGGAGTCTAACGGTTCTTCTTCAATGGCTACTGTTTGTGCCGGTGCACTGGCGCTTATGGATGCGGGTATCCAAATATCATCACCGGTGTCTGGTATTGCCATGGGTATGATCTCGGATAGCAAGACAGGAAAATATGCTATTCTTTCCGATATCCTCGGAGATGAAGATCACCTCGGTGATATGGATTTTAAAGTAACAGGTACTGAAAAGGGTATTACAGCCACTCAGATGGACATCAAAGTAGACGGATTGTCTTACGATGTGCTAAAGCAGGCCCTTGAGCAGGCAAGACTGGGAAGACTTCACATCCTGAACGAAATGAAGAAGACCATGTCTGAGCCTAATCCTGACCTGAAACCTACCGCACCTAGATCAGAAGTGATGACCATTGATAAGGATATGATCGGAGCTGTGATCGGACCAGGTGGTAAGGTGATACAGGAGATCCAGAAAGAAACAGGCGCTACAATCGTGATCGAAGAGGTGCAGAATAAAGGTGTTGTTTCTGTATTTGCCGTGAACAAAGATTCTATGAATGAGGCGCTGAAGCGCATAAAGGCAATTGTAGCTATGCCGGAGATTGGCGAGGTCTATGATGGTAAGGTAAAATCCATCATGCCTTTCGGAGCATTTATTGAATTTATGCCTGGTAAAGATGGACTGCTTCACATTTCTGAGATCAAATGGGAGAGATTGGAGAATATGGAAGGCGTGCTCGAAGTTGGTGAAGAAGTAAAAGTGAAATTAGTAGACATTGACAAGAAAACTGGTAAATTTAGACTGTCCAGAAAGGTACTATTGCCAAAGCCCGAACGAAAAACTGAAAAAAAGGAGGAAAGCAGTAATTAATTTGGCTTCTCATTTTTCATTTGGAACTTTATTTTATAAAATTGGTGTTTGCCTAATGGTCAAAAGTAAATTTAACAGACACAACTTGAATGAGACAGCTTAAGATTAGCAAGCAGATTACGAACAGGGAGAGCCAATCTCTGGACAAATATCTGCAAGAAATTGGTAAGGTTGATCTACTAACACCGGATGAAGAAGTAGAACTGGCGCAGAGGATAAAAGAAGGTGACCAATTGGCACTGGAAAAGCTGACCAAAGCAAACTTGCGCTTCGTAGTATCTGTTGCTAAACAATATCAAAACCAGGGGTTATCGCTCGGTGATCTGATCAACGAGGGTAATCTGGGTTTGATCAAAGCTGCTCAGAGGTTTGACGAAACCAGGGGATTTAAATTTATTTCCTACGCGGTTTGGTGGATCAGGCAATCTATACTTCAGGCTCTTGCTGAGCAATCTCGTATTGTGAGGTTGCCGCTGAACAGGGTAGGGTCGCTCAACAAGATCTCCAAGACATTTTCAGAATTGGAGCAGAAGTATGAACGCGAGCCATCTCCTGACGAGCTAGCTGAGGTTTTGGAAGTAACTACCGCTGAAGTGGTGGATACTATGAAGATCTCAGGTCGGCATGTTTCTATGGATGCACCCTTTGTACAGGGAGAAGAAAATAGTTTGCTCGATGTTCTGGAAAACGACCTTGAGGAGACTCCTGATTCAGAGTTGATGAATGACTCACTGAGGAGAGAGGTGCAGAGAGCATTATCTACGCTTACTCAACGTGAAGCAGATGTAATATCACTTTACTTCGGATTGAATGGAGAACACTCAATGACGTTGGAAGAGATTGGAGAGAAGTTTAATCTCACCAGGGAACGTGTAAGACAAATCAAGGAAAAAGCTATCAGAAGACTAAGGCATACATCCCGAAGCAAGGCGTTGAAGCCCTATTTAGGATAGTTATGAAGACATAGGTAAAATTGATTAGGTCTCGGGGAAACTTGAGACCTATTTTTTTTAGTTTTGCAGTATAACTGACATGAATTGAGACGATATAAAACAATTTTTGATTGTAATAAAATTTTAGAAGAAATAATGACAAAAGAAAATGCTAAAGTACTGATCATTGGTTCCGGTCCTGCCGGATATACTGCTGCCATCTATGCTTCCAGAGCGGGTTTGAACCCGATAATGGTAACCGGAGGTCAGCCAGGCGGACAACTAACCACCACAAATGATGTTGAAAACTATCCGGGCTATCCTGACGGCATCAATGGCCCTCAGATGATGGTGGATTTTCAGAAGCAGGCGGAACGTTTTGGTACGGATATCCGATACGGAATGGCAACGGCAGTAGATTTTTCAGGATATCCTCATAAAGTGATTATCGATGATAAGTATGAGATCATAGCCGAATCGGTCATTATAGCCACAGGCGCCAGCGCCAAATATCTTGGACTGGCTTCGGAGGAAAAATATTATAACAAAGGGGTGTCTGCCTGTGCGGTTTGTGATGGCTTCTTTTACAAGGGTAAAGAGGTAGCCGTTGTTGGTGGTGGAGATACAGCGGCAGAAGAGGCTACTTATCTGGCCAATCTTTGTCCGAAGGTTTATCTTCTGGTACGCAGAGATGAAATGAGGGCTTCGCAGATCATGCAGAACAGGGTGAAAAACACTCCAAACATTGAGATTCTGTGGAATACTGAAACTGAAGAGATCCTCGGCAATGAAGAGGAAGTGACTGGAATGAGAGTGGTTAATAATATTACCGGTGAAAAGAAAGATATTGATATTAAGGGCTTCTTCGTAGCTATTGGCCATCAGCCAAATACCGATATTTTTAAAGATTACCTGGAAATGGACGAGACAGGCTACCTGAAAGTACAGCCGGGTTCTTCCAAAACCAATATACAAGGGGTATTTGCCACTGGCGATGCCGCGGATAAAGTCTACAGACAAGCTGTAACAGCAGCAGGTACCGGCTGTATGGGAGCGCTAGACGCAGAAAGATTCCTTCAGGCGAAGGAGATCCATACGGTTTAGTTGAAAGTGACATAAAACAAAGAAGGCCGGTAGTTAGCATTACCGGCCTTCTTTGTTTTTCGGTGAGTCGGTGATCTGTGGTCGGTAATTAG
Organism: Fulvivirga imtechensis AK7; assembly: GCF_000331535.1. GTDB lineage: Bacteria > Bacteroidota > Bacteroidia > Cytophagales > Cyclobacteriaceae > Fulvivirga > Fulvivirga imtechensis. The sequence continues at coordinate 138,879 of NZ_AMZN01000006.1, forward strand.
TAATAGGTAATCAGTATCTGTAAAAAATAAATAACCCCCTGTCTCTTTCGAAACAAGGGGCGTAAAAACTAAACTATTAACATTATGCGTAGCGTTTCATGCTATTCCATGCACCTATGCCGCCCACCAGGTTGTAGAGGTTTTCAAAACCCATACCCGCCATGATCTGGCATGCCTGTCGGCTTCTGTTTCCGCTTCTACAGTACACCAGATACTTTTTCGATTTATCAAGCTGCGACACCTGATTTGCAAAATCCGGTGACATCAGGTTGATCATCTTATAACCTGGTATCGTGCCCTCTGCTTTCTCTGCAGGAGTCCTCACATCCAGTACCACCACATCTTTATCTTTCATCAATTCCTGGAATTCCCCGGCATCAATGTTTTCATATTTACTCGTCTTCTTTCCAAATCCAAACATCATCTTTTTCCTTATTTATCAGTTATTGGCCATTTGTCATTGGTCACTGGTAATTTGCTAGTAACCAGCAACCAGTGACCAGAAGCAACCAGTCTTACACCAATGCTTCTTTTGTATTGAACTCTTTTATTGCTTCGCTCAAATCATACACCTGGGTATTGAGTTTTTGAGCAAGTATACTTGCACCCGCAGCAGACCTGTAACCTCCGGCACAATGTACCACCACAGGCTTGTCAGCATTTACCTCGGCAGCCCGTTCTCTCAGTTCAGGAAGTGGTATATTAACCGCATTCTCGAAAAACTTGCCACCCGCCACTTCAGAGGTATTCCTGATATCTACTATAGTGTATTTAGCCGGGTTTTGTCTGAAATCCTGCAAGTCCAAAGCGCTTTCCGTTACCGGTTTTTCACCGGCCACGATTACTGCAGCTCTGATGTTGGCTTCATAACCGATCTTAGCCGCACGCTTTACGCCTCTGTCCAACTCTTCTCTGTTATCAGCTACCAGGTAGAATTTTTCGTCAGGACCAACAATGGATCCCAACCAGGTTTCAAACTTGTCATTCTCATTATTTTGAATGTTGATCGCTCCTTTCAGGTGTCCTCCCTTGAATTTGCTTTGATCGCGAACATCAATTACAAGCGCGCCTCCCTCAATTTTATCAGCTCCTTCGGTGTATTGTACCTTTTTGATACTCTCTTCCATTGATTCTGCACCTTTTCTGTTCAGCTCCACATCGTAAGGGAAGTATTTTGGTATAAACGCCTGTCCTTCCAGGTAGCTCGCAATAAACTGATCTTTCTCTTTCAACTGAAATGCCCAGTTTTCCTTCTTTTCTCTACCAATAGTGCTGTATAGGTCATCGCTCATATTTTTACCACACAAAGACCCTGCACCGTGAGCCGGGTAAACCACTACATCTTCATCAAGCTTGTCAAAGACAGTTTGAAGGGTTTCGAACATCATTCCAGCCAGCTCTTTCTTGTTCACCTTGATGTTTCCGGCACCTTCACGTAAGTCTGGCCTTCCTACATCACCCACAAACAGAGAGTCTCCTGTGAAAACTGCGCTTTCTTTCCCTTTCTCGTCAAGTAGAAGGTAAGAATTATGGTCAGGCGAGTGGCCCGGGGTAAATAAAGCCCGGACGGTCACCTGCCCGATCTTTACCTCATCGTTATGCTCCATTGGTTTGTACTCATAAGAGACACCTACCTTTGGGTTGACATAAATGTCAGCGCCAAATTTCTTTTGAAACTCCAGGTGGCTGCTGGCAAAGTCTGCATGTGGGTGTGTTTCAAACACTGCTACGATCTTGCCATTGTGTTTTTTTGCAAAGTCAAGATAAGGTTGCGGGTCTCTTCCCGGATCAACCAACGCTACTTTTCCATCGCTTTCAATGGCATAAGAACCATGTGCGAGTGCCTTATCATATATTTGTTCAACTTTCATAATTCAATTCAGATTTAAAACTTAATAATCACTTTAATTATTTTTACTACAAAATTAACACCTCAACCGGCGGTTTGGCGTAACAAATGTTACACTATAGGAAGAGTTCTTTCACGATCATAAAGCTACCCATTACCAACACAAACCAGCCAAAACCCGTTTTGAGCTTTCGTCCGTCAATAGAGTGCGCCAGAAAAGTGCCCAGGAAGATTCCTACAATGGCTATTGCGGAAAATATCCCCAGAAATGCCCAGTTGATCGGTTCACCAGCCTGTACATCGCCAATGAAGCCGATGAGTGATTTCACGGCAATAATGAGCAGTGAAGTGCCTATAGCCATTTTCATGGGGAGTTTGGCAAACAGTACGAGCGCAGGAATGATCAGGAAGCCACCTCCGGCACCTACAAGGCCGGTAAGCGTACCTACTACCAGACCTTCCACAATGATCATCGGGTAGTTGAATTTCAATGGTTTATCTTCTTCCTCTGCTGTTGAAATAACATTACCTTTTTTGTTTCGGATCATAGATACCGAAGCAAAAACCATCAGGAAAGCAAAGAGCAATAAGATCCCTGTATCCTTTGTCAGGGCAAAATTGCCCAATGTAAGCCATGTTTCGGGCAAAGCTGGCACAAGTAACAAACGGGTAAGATAAACGGCTATAAACGCGGGTATGGTAAATACAATCCCCGTTTTATAGCTCACCAGTCCTTTTCGGGCATAATTGATACCCCCGATCAAGGCGCTAAATCCTACGATAAATAATGAGTAAGCTGTGGCCAGTACGGGTTCCACGCCCATGAGGTAAACCAACACCGGCACAGTAAGTATTGAACCACCGCCACCGATCAATCCCAACGATACGCCAATGGCTGCAGCTCCAACGAATCCTGCTATTTCTATTATGGTCATTTTGTTTCTGTTTGTAAATGTTTCTAAAATGTACAATGCAAAGGTAGGTGGCTTCGGTAGGGGAGTGCGTAACTTTTGTTACGTTGCGGCTCGCAGTTCTGAGTTCACTGTTCTGAGTTCACTGTTCTGAGTTCACTGTTTTCAGGCACTAACCGTTTTGAGTTCTTAGTGCTCATTTTTAGAGAGAAGAGGTGGGCCATACACCAGCTTCCCGCTTCCCGCTTGAGCTTGGCCCTGTGCCACCCCTTTGTGGTGTTTTCACCAAGAAACCTTTGGGTGGCGTGTGTGGTGGCGCGAGGTGTTTTTTAAGTATATAAAGGCATTTGTAATACTGTGAAATTGGAGAAACATTCTTGAAACCTAAACTTGGCACCTTTATAAAATACCTGACTCTACAAGTCGTTGCATTTTTTGCACTTGGGATAATGTTTTATATTTTCACTTCCCCTAATCCATTTGAATTAAAGCTTTACGGATGGTGGTTGTTGCCAGTTGGTGTTGCAATTGGTTTAACCTTTGGGACAAGGAAGTTTCAACTTGTTATTTCCGACACAAATGACCAGGAAAAAGTAAAGCAATGGACATTACAATTTCTTTCTGAAAATGGACTTAATGTTAAGGATAGCAATGAAAATGAGACGACATTAGAATCATTGAAAAACTATAATCGACTATTCAGTAATTGGTTTGGGACGGAGCTAATTTCAGTAAGGCAAACGGACGCAAAAATAATTATTGGTGGACCATTCAGACTAGTTGATAGACTTGCTGACTCAGTGGACACCAAATTAAGATACGAAAAACGTTAAATTAAGGCGAGTTCGATATAAAATGCTTAAAAATAGGCGGTCATCCTGTCTGTTCCGAACGTGCCTAACTTGCCCTCGGGGAGGCATCCAACAACTTCAGTTGATTTTGTGGATAATGACATTACGCCAGCATTACCACAGAAGAAACTGAGGAAACAGAGATCGCAAATTCTTTCAATGCCTTCAAAGAATTACCCGCGTTATTGACTGATGTCTTGCCCGATAAATGGAAACCAACTGATTAACCCATGGCTGGCACAAGGACGGCCCCAAGATAGCATGAATACGGTACAAATGCCGGGGCACTGAAATTTGAGCCTGTTGATTTAACTTAGTAGTATGGAGAAGCGGGATTGGAGAGATTAAAGATCAAGTGTGTGTAGGAAGGTAAGTATGTAATAAATCCATTCAATATGGTGAAATATGTGTGGGAGAATTGAGTAGGTTGAGACTTATTTTATGAGTTGTTCAAAAAAAAGTTATAATAGTTTATGTAATGTTTTGTTGAAAATAAATAATTAAATAGGCTTTTGGGGCTTTTAGGTAGTAGTATTGCCAATATAATTACATGAATTATTCAGATATTTAATGTAAGCAAACCATGCTTTTTAATTTTTAATAAAGTTTTGAGCCTGTTATGTTTGAAACTTTATCAATTTGGAATTTATGTCTAAGTCTATTCAGTTGGTTCTTTTCGGCCTCTTATTTTTGGCCACAGCTACCCTTTATTACTTCCATTTTTCTCAACAGAAAGTTGCCTATGTAGATTCTGCAAAACTCATCAACGGCTACCAGGGAATGGTTGAGGCAAGAAAAGAATTTCAGCAAAAATCTTCAGTTTGGAAAGCTAATATTGACACCCTGGCGCAGGAGGTCCAAAGCGCCATTCAGGACTATGAGCGCGAGAGTGCCGGAATGACCGCCAGGGAAAAAGAACTTTCCAAAGAACTGATAAGAACTAAACAAAAACAGTTAAGCGATTATCAGCGGGCCATGAATGAAAAGGCAGGCCAGGAGGATGCACAAATGACTGCTCAGGTATTGGATCAGGTAAATGCTTACATCCAACAGTATGGCAAAGAACATGGATACAGGATTATACTTGCCGCCACCGAATATGGCAATATAGCCTATGCTGAAGAAGGATTGGATATCACAGCACAGGTACTTGAGGGGTTAAATAAAAGCTATGCAGGGCAGTAAAATTCTTTCATACGGAAATTTCGCTGTGCTGATAGCAGGATCTCTTCTGTTCACGCTTGGCTGCAAGCCCACGTATTTAAGTGAAGAAGGGCTTAAAAGCTATGTGCTGGACCCGGACAATGAACTGACGAAGGAAATAAGCTATAAGGATTACAGCGTAAAAGTGACCTTCCGACCGGCCGACCTTCTCATAGCCCAGGAAACAGGTGGTGAGACAGAAGTGGAGAAGGAAGAATTGGAGCGGTTGAGACAAAAGTACAGCGATCACTATTACTTCATTCTGAGCTTGTCCAGGGATAACAAAGAGGCGCACTATCAGACAGGACAGGGATTCGGCCAGTTCAGCGAATTGGTGCAGAGACTTTCTTTCAGAATGCATGAATACGTCAATCTAACTACATCAGCACAAGATACCATACATGTAGGAGATTACATATTTCCCCGGACGTATGGAATGGGAGGGGCAACCAACCTGATGTTTGCATTCAACAGAGAAAAATCTATTGGCAAAGAGTGGTTGCAGTTGAACTTAAAGGAGTTTGGACTGGGAGTTGGCAACCAGAATTTCAGGTTTCGGATTGAAGATATTGAAACAGTACCAAAAATAAATTTTAAAGAAAAATAAGCCGGTCTCATTTTTTTGAGACTACCATATTGTATTATGCCTGTTGGCGGAAATGAAAAACAAATCACTATGAACAAGTTTACATCAATTGTTTTGATGTTGCTGCTGTTATTGTCGGCTGCAACCTATGCTCAAAAGAACGGCAAAAATCCCAACTCCAATGGGAATGAAGACAATGGGAGAGTTAACCTGCTGCTTCCCCACGGAAACATTGGTATTAATACACTTACCCCTTCGGAAAGGCTGGAAGTAATTGGGAATGTCAGGGTGAGCAACACGCTTTTTGTTAATGACATTGATGTTGTTGGCCTAAAAGCAGTAAATATTACTGTATCTGAAGATGCCAGTATTGGAAGGAACCTGTTCGTCAATGGTAATGTCGGTATAGGAGTAGCGAATCCTGTCGAACGCCTGGAGATCAGCGGGAACCTGAAGGTTAGCGATGGCATATTCAGCAACACACTTGATGTAAATACCTTCACAGGGGAGAACGGAACGTTCAATCAGAACCTGTTGATTAGACAAAACCTGAATGTAGATGGTCTAACTGGTCTTGGTGTTGCCAATCCTACAGAGCGTCTGGAAATCAGCGGCAATCTCAAAGTCAGCGATGGCATCTATAGCAACACACTGGATGTAAACACTTTCACTGGCGAAAATGGCACTTACAACCAAAACCTGCTGGTGAAGCAAAATTTTAATGTAGAAGGCCTTACAGGTCTTGGTGTAGCTAACCCGACAGAGCGTCTCGAGATCAGCGGGAACATGAAAGTCAGCAATGGTATTTTCACAGAAACGGCAGAAGGTACTTCATACAGTTTTCAGGATGGAGCTCTCAGCAATAACCTTTCTGTGGGAGGCAATACTGTAATTAGTGGAAATACAGGGTTGGGAGTAGCAGCGCCTACGGAAAGGCTTGATGTGAACGGAAATGTAAAAGTGAGTAACACCCTTTTTGCGAATACGCTGGAAAGTGAAGAGTTGATATTGGAAAATGGAACGATTAATAATCAATTATCTGTAGGGGGCAATACGCTGGTTAATGGCAATGTTGGTATAGGAATTACCTCACCAACAGAAAAACTACATGTAGCCGGTAACATCAAAGCAACGGGCAATATTACAGGAGCAGCGCTTTCAGTGAGCCAGGGTAGCTTTTCCGGTAATGTAAACCTGGCAAAGAATCTTAGCGTAACCGGGACATCTGATTTTACAGGTAAAGTAACTACCCGAGATCTGACAGTGCTCAACACACTGGAGCTGAAAAACGGCCTTACACTTGGCAACGCACTGGGTATAGGAGTGGCTACACCCGAAGCCACCCTGCATGTTGCCGGTGATGGCAAGTTTGAGGGCAACATAACGGCGGTAAAGCTCATTGTACAGGATTTGGAAGTAGCCAACCTGGATCTGGGCGCTCAGAATGGAGAGATCCGTTTCGGTGAAGACATGTTCGTAGGCGGGAGCGTAGGTATTGGCACAGAGCTTATCGATGGATACAAACTCTCCGTTAACGGAAAGATAAGAGCCAGTGATGATATAAAAGTATACCCTTCTTCTCAGTGGTCCGACTTCGTTTTTGAAGAAGATTATAACCTGCGTCCCCTTGAAGAAGTAGAAGCATTTATCAAAGAAAACAAGCATTTACCTGAAGTCCCCTCTGCACAGGAAGTGGAAGGTTCAGGAATTGACCTTGGCGCTATGGATGCCAGGCTGCTTCAAAAAATAGAAGAATTGACCCTTTATATGATTGAGATCAAAAAGGAGAACGAGAAGCTGAAAGCAGAAGTGGAAGTCCTGAAGAAGAAGCTCGACTAGTTCCGGTAATGAATTCAATCATATTCAACAAAACAGATCAGTTATGATTCGAAAAAGAAAGTTGATGAAAGGAATGGCCGTTTTTCTGGCTGTACATACAATTTTTTCTGCGGTGGCGCCTACTGTATCTTATGCGCTGACGGCTGGACCAACCGCACCTGAGGCTACCAGTTTTGAACCTGTGGATACTACGGATATGGTGAACCTGGCTTCCGGTGATCTGGCTTACAATATTCCGTTGCTTGAGGTGCCTGGACCGTCTGGTGGCTATCCCTTGTCACTATCCTATCATGCTGGAATACAGACTAATGAAGATGCTTCCTGGACTGGTTTAGGTTGGTCTGTAAATCCTGGCGCTATTACAAGAAATGTAAATGGCTATGCTGATGATCATTTTCATGTAAATAATACATCAAGATTCTATTGGGAAGGAGGGGAAAGGAAAACTCATTCAGTCGGAGTTTCTGTTGGTATCCCTGGTACACCGGCATCAATGAATGGTGGGGTTTCCTTTTCACATGATACGTATCTCGGAATGGGTTTTGGAGTTAGACTTGGGGCCGGAGCCAGCTTAGCGAATTCTCCATTTGATGTAGGCGTAACTGTTGGAACAAGTCCATACGGAGGCAGCTATGCCAGTGCCGGAATTGGCGTTGGAATCCGATCTTCTGAAAATAGTACTGCCAGTCTGTCCGCCGGGTTGTCGGTTTCAACAAATTTTGAATCTGTAAATGTTGGAGGAACAGCCGGTGTTAATGTAATGGGTACGTCTATTTCGACCGGAAGCGGGGTAAAGCCATCCTTGAGCGTGGGTGGAGCCAGCATAAGTAGACATAACAGTAAAAGTGGAAATTTGAGCCAGAATGCTTGGGGGCTCACAGTTCCAATACCGGTTTTTTATGGGGTTTGGTTGAATTTAGGTTATAACTATCGTAGATACTGGATAGATGAGACCGAGAACCTTTATACTAATGGAGCTTTATATTACCCAAATTTTGAAACCGATAAATCCTGGCTCGATACGAGAGACTATGATACATATTCTCTACTTGATCCCACTTTAGAGGGGGGAATTATAGAAAATGCTGATGCCAATGAGGTTTTGGGTGGTTCTTTGGTGAATTATGATGATTATTTTGTGCATGCTCAGGGAGTTGTAGGTGGTATGCGTCCATATTTATTCAAAAGGCACCTTCTTAAAAGAAATAAATTTGATATAAAGGACTTTGATGATGATAATGCTACTGAGAGACGAGACTATATGGTTTCATATCCCCTTGGTTATAATGAAGAAAAGGTGGAGTTCAGATTTATTAATGACTTTTCGAATCGTCATTTATATAGGTCCTCCGAGATTATAAATAAGCAAAACACCGCAGATCCCTTAGATTATAATTTCGATGGAGAGGTTAAGACTGGAGAGAAAGGTGACGATGGTTACAAGGAGAATCATTTAGCCGGGTCCAAAAATATCAGGTGGTTTACCCATAGACAAATTACAGATAAAGAGCAAGAGGTTCTAGATAACGGCTTTATTGAAACAAGCTCTCCTGGATTCAAAAGGGGAGATTGGCCCGATGATCAGATTGGTGGCTTTATTATAACTAATGAAAGCGGTATTAAATATCACTTTTCTCTACCTGCTGCCAGCTATGGTGAATACATGCGCTCTCAAAATATTACAAGAGAAGATGGAAGAACTTTTAATGAATTTAAAAAGCCGGAGAGATATGCCTATACATGGTATTTAACGGCTATAACGGGTCCGGATTTTGTTGACAGAGGGCCTTCAGGTGAGCCTGATGGTATTCTTAATGAATATGATTGGGGCTATTGGGTTGCTTTTGATTACGGACTTTGGTCCGATAACTATCAGTGGAGAACTCCATCTATTGGTACTCATAGAGATCTTGATCAAAATTTTGAGAATTATTCATACGGGAAAAAGGAGGTTTACTATTTGAATAAAATCTACACAAAATCTCATACAGCTTTTTTTGTCAAGGAAATACGTGCTGATGGAAAAGGAGTGGTTAATCGAAACGGAGGACATTACAAATTAAGATCATCCGAATATGATCAATGCAGGGATGATTGTGAACTGGATTGTGATAGAGATGGCTATGAAGATTGTCAATGTGACTCCAGGTGTGAAGGGTTAAGTGATGAAATGCAAATAGATTTACCTGTATCTACGTTGCGTCTCGATAAGATATTACTGTGTAAAAATTCTGAATTGAATGGTATCGATCAGGTGGAAGCAAAAGCTCAGAATTATAACTATCAATCATCGCTCGTGCATCATTTTGGTGACAATGTATTGGATGTCCATGATGAGGAAAATATTCAACTGACAGAAAGATCATTAAGAAGTATTGTATTCACACATGATTATTCTTTGGCGCCACAGACGTCCAATAGTTTTGACCCCAACGGAGATAACTATCTTGACGGCAGCAGGAATACTTATTTAAAAGGAAAACTGACTTTGAAGGGCCTGCAGTTTAATGGCAAGTCAGGTGTTTCGTTGGTACCTCCAATGTCATTTGAATATGATATAGATGAATCTGGTACAGCCGATTTGAGCGGAGAGATTGTTGTCGATAAGTCACATATATTGTCAGAGGGGGATATTATTAAGTTTGGTCATCAGAATAAAACTTACTATGCAGTTATTACGAGATACGAAAGTACCATATCTGACCCACGATTTAGACTCAAGTATTTAAATGGTAGTCCTACAACTTCATTTATTGAAAACGTCTCCATAAGTAAAACTAAAAATCCACCGTATAATCAGGAACAGTATGATATTTGGGGTCTATATAAACCAGATGTAGACATAGATGTGGTAGAGCAAGATGAGAATCTTGGAAGAATGGTATCATTTGTATCCAGTAAAGCAAGTGATGCCTGGTCGTTAAGAGGTATTAATACAAGTATGGGTTCTTCGATCTCCTTGAGTTATGAATCTGATACTTACAAGCAATCTCCGCTTTACAAGGCTTATAACCTTAAAGTTACCGAACTAGAGCCTTTAAGTAGCGGACAAGTTAAGGTTCATCTTGGTCAAAGCGCAATAGACTTAAGCAAGATTAAATACATAGATATATTAGGAGTGGTGGCATATCCCTATGTTGATGGATGGTATTATGATAATCTTTCCTGTGGAAATACAGGTTTTTATAGTTTTGATTCCGATTTATTCGACTTTAAGAATGAAGAAGTTATTGATGCTGGAGTGGATTTTATTACAATTAAGAATCCACAACTTTACAACATAATTACTTTAGACAAAGGAACTGTCCAAGAATCAGGACCGGGCCACCCCGATTGCGGAAACGAGTATCACGAAGTAGACTATTCTGGGGATGTCGATCTGCTTGGGGCTAACATTTCTTTTAGGACCGACCTGAATAATGCAGGCGGAGGGCTTCGGGTTAAAAAGATTGCAATTAATTCACTCATCGATTCACACAGCACCATCTATGACTATAGAAATGGTGTGACATCCTTTGAGCCTTATAAGATGGGTCAATATCTCGATCTAAGTTTCCCAAAGAATGATTATTACAATGATGATAGACTAGTTGACTATCAAAAAAAGAAGTCCGATCTGAATAAACAATACCAAAAGCTTGTTTGGGGAACCTTTGAAGAATTACTTGCTAATGCCGCGGAAGCACCTGCTCCGGGAATTGTTTACCAAGAAGTCGAGGTTTCTGAAGTAGCAAATGGTGTCGAAATTCCTAATTCCACGGTATATAGTTTTGAGGTATTTAATAAAGGAATGGTTGGGATTGATTATTCCAATGAAGAATTAACTGCCCTTGAAGGAATTTTGGATGGAGATGAAACCCGTGAAATACCACCATATGATACTGTAAGAACAAGGCATGTTACTGTCAAAGATTATACTACAAGAGTAGGTAATTTAAAAACGATTACACTTTATGATGCGGGGAACAACAAGGTCAGTGAAACAATAAACCATTACCTTTCTGATGGTATTGAAGAAGAACTCCTTGCCCAGGGGTACGAGGGTGACAATCAATTGTATGATGCCAATAAGGAAGTGTATGAGAGTAAGCTGGATGCCTATAAGCAACAAGGTGTGGTTCATGAGAATTTTTCAGAAGCCAGATTTTTAAGGCAAGAGTATAAAAAGCAGGTAAAATATGATAACCTTCCATTTGCTTTTAAAACAAATGCATATCACTTGCTCGGGGTTGTCACTCAAAAGGAAGAATATCCTTCTATTCAAATAGGGCAGACGAATATTAACTATAAAACAGGAATAGTTACTTCCAGTGAAAACCTGGCTTTTGATTTCTATTCTGGTCAGGTTGTTAAGATACTCACAAAGGATAGCTACGGCAACTACTATATGACTGAAGAACAACCTGCTTATAGAAAATATGAGGCAATGGGATTGGCCATCTATGGAGGCAAAAACATGCTGATCCAATCTGCCGGCAGAAATATGTTTAAAGTGGAGAGGGCAAATCACAAACCAATTGGTCTCGTTTCAGCAACCGTTCAGACCTGGAGTAATGGCATCAAAGTAGTTGAGGAAATCGGCGAAAATGATATTTGGAGAAAGCAAGCTTCTTTTGTATGGAATGGAGATTGGCCATCAAATCCTGACGGAACCTATCCTGTTGATCATTTTGTATCGAACTCTTTCAATTATGAGAATTTATCGTCAAATATTGAATGGGAAAAGCAAGCGGAGATCACTTTGTATGATATGAATTCTCATTCTCTTGAAGCTACCGACATCAACAATAATTATGCTGCAGTAAGAATGGATCCATTATATGAAAAGGTTCTAATCTCTGTTGCTAATGGATCGTATGATGAAATTGGCTACTCAGGTGCTGAAAATTTATCTTTTAGCACAAAGGAGGGAGGTGTAAACAGCGGAGAGGGCATTGCTACCACAGCCAGAAGCCATACTGGGAAATATAGTCTTCAGGTTGCGTTCAATACAGAGGGATTCAATTATCACCTGGGGCAAAGTGCGGATCTTTCCAAAATGTATAAGGCCAGCGTTTGGGTGTATATGCCTGGTGAAAGTGAAACAGATGACCAGATTTCTAAAATTCAGCTTTACTACAAGGTAAATGGCCAGGAGTATATATCGCACCCGAATGTTAACAAGAACAAATCTAAAAATTGGTACTTGCTTGAAGCAATTATAGATCCCAAAGGTGCCGATGAGGTTTATATAGGGTGCAGGAATCTCTCTTCCAGGAGTGTTTACTTTGATGACTTCCGAGTCAATCCAGTCAGTGCGGTAGTAACATCCTACGTATATGATCCCGTGACTGGTGAGCTTAGCTATATATTGGATCAGAATAACTTTTATACTCATTTTGAATATGATGCACTAGGAAGGCTGGTTCGAACTAGTAGAGAAATGTTGAATTTCGATTTCGGTCAAGGTAAGGAAAGCTTTAAAGCAGATAAAACACTTAGTGAGATCATTTACAACTACGGGGAAAAAGAATAATTCTTAACCTTTTAAGAGAAAGGAAATGAAAATAAAATACTTATTAATTTGCGCAACTTTTCTGCTGTTGTGTAACAGCAATTTTGCTCAGCAGTATGAGGAATTTGTCTGTCCTGCTAATTCATCGTCAAGTTACCTTCAGCAGGATCCTAAAGCCGGAAGGTCTAACAAATGCTGTAGCAAGGGGACCCAGGTAAAATTAGAATATTCTGGCGATACACAAATAGTTAAATCCGCTGAAGCGGTCAGGTTGGATAACACTCCCGGTCCGCATAGAGTTAGGTTAGATGTGGAGTGGAATGCTCAGGGCGAAGGTGTTGTACTCTTTGATATCTATTATAGGCGCATGAGATCAGGTGGTACATTCTGTAATTGTGATTTTGAAGCCTGGACGCTGCTTTACACCTATAAAATTACCAGAAAGTCTATAAGTCCGGGAGGGAGCTTGTCAGGCACGGCTGTAAGAACAACAAAAGATGAACAGAGTTTAATTAACTTTCCGCTGACATACCAAAAAGCAAGTAATTACGACTATGATGTGAACAAAATCAGGTGGTATATCAATGGGCAATTGGATGGCGATGCTACTGGAACAAACACAATATCAATTAGTCCAAAAGCCAAACAAATAGGTGATTACACGATAACAACTGAAGTATACAATCTTTGTAACGAGTGGAAATCCGGTCCTTCCTCTACTATTTCCATCAAGCCCACGTGCTATCAGGACAATCCAAATTCATCGAGCTTGTCTTTAACAGGCCCCGGTTTAACAGTTCATTCGGAGGGCTATGAAGTGGAAAAAGATAATAGCTACACGATTGGAGTATCCGGAGTTACTGATTTTGACTATCACTATGATTTGTCACATGACGGAGGCGAAGACATAAGCCTGACCAGCAAGCAACTCGTAATGAACGCGGAGCTAGGAAGCTATAGAGTTGAAGCAAGCAGAAAGGGAGGAAGAGAGGAATGTCCGGTTATTAATCCTATGAGCGTTTTTGTTGGAGGACACGATTTAACAATTGAGGACAATTGCCTTATAACTCTTCCTGAAGATCTTTCTGATTTTCTTGATAAACCCATTGTTCCAGGAGAGCCGGCACTTGAGCATTTTGCAGCCACAGTTACGAGCAAAAAGGGATTTATCATAAAGCCAGGAATTGTCTTAAGCAAGGGGGCGGAATTAATTTTAGATTATAATGAACCTGTCATAGATGACTCTGAACTTGATCCCAATAAAAATTTCATTCAAACTACTTCATATGATGAATATGGGAGAATCTTAAGACAAAGCAGACAATATTTTGATGACCGGGGTAGGGCTACTCAATCTCAATACAAGAATTTGACCAAGGACGTCTTGTTGGCCTCAGAGGTGCTCTATGATGGTCAAGGAAGGACAGTCATCAACACATTAACGGCTCCCGTTAAATCCGGTACTTTTGAGGAAACTGTGGATGAGTGTGGAGACAATGTTCAAATAGGGGCCAAAGTCAGATTTGAATTTAAAGAAAAATTTGTGACTGACGCTAACAATACAAAATATGACTATAAGAAATTTGATGGAGCAAAAGAGGTTTCTCCTGAGCCGGTTGGTAGCACTGAAGAAGGCACCTTGGGGTGGTACTACAGTGACAATAATGGAGAAAGTGCTGATGAAAAGTTGAATGAGCCACTAGTGGCAACTACAAGCTATCCCTATACAAGAACCGTGTTTCATCATGATGGTACTGAAGACATAAAAAGTATTTCGAAGCCAGGAGACGTTTTTCGTATCGGAGGGGGGCATACAGGGGAAACAGATAAAGAGGAGGTGGATAATGGTGATTCATATCTTGACGACTACCTGGCTATTCGTGAAAATGAGCTGGGACTAAAAAGGCCAACGGTTTATGAAGGCAATTTCTTCAAAACCGTGAATACTGATGGACAGGGATATACTTCCATAACTTACCAGGATATCGCGGGAAACGGCATTATTTCGCTGTACCTGGCCAACCAAACCACTCCTGTGACTAGAAGTTACCAGTTTTACAACAATCTCAATCAGTTGATCGTAAGTCTGTCACCAAATGGATGGCAACAGTATAACAGCGGAGTGAATTTTGATGAAGTGGACAAAACATCCTACTCGTACGATGTAAAAGGGCAGTTGATCGCTACTCAGGAAACAGATGCGGGAAGAACTGAATTTGTTTACCGTAAAGATGGCAGCATACGCTTTTCACAAAATAGCGAGCAGCGAAAGGAGGAAAAATATTCTTACACTCATTATGACAAAACTGGACGCCCCGTGGAATCGGGAGAATATACTCCGGTATTTGATGGTATCAGGTTTAACAGCCAGCAAATGCGTGCGATCCTGGAGGATGTCAGCGTGGATGGCGGGCTTTCAAAGGACCTGGGGATACGCACTGATGTAATATATACCTATTATGATTTGCCTGACCCTGATCTTCCGGTAGATCGGAAACAGCGATTTGTTCATGGGGCGGTTTCTTATTCTAAAAATGAAAATACCACCATATGGTACAGCTATGATGAGCAGGGGAGTATCGAGTGGTTGGTACAGGATATTGTGGGACTGGGTATCAAAATTGCAGACTACAGATATGGGCCTACGGGTGATGTACGAGAGGTGGCCTATCAGAGAGGTAATGCGGGGACGGACTTTTATCATTATTACGACTACGATACTGATGGCAGGCTCAGCAGGATATATACAGCCACCGAACCCCTGGTGTACGACCATTTTGGAGAGTTGACCAATCCTGAAGTGTTGAAGCAGCAGGCATTATACGACTACTACCTGCATGGGCCTTTGAAGCGTGTAGAGCTGGCCGACCAGTTGCAGGGAATAGATTATATATATACCGCTGACGGAGCCCTGAAAGGCATCAATAGCGGTAATCCTGATCAGGATCCGGGTGAAGATGGCATCACCAATGATTTTCAGGCCGATGTGTTCGGTATGACGCTGGATTATTACAATAACGACTACCGTAGTGCTGCTTTAGGCACTGTTAGTCTGAGCGGTAGTGGTGTGGCGCAACAGTTTACTGGTAACATCCGAGCTCAGAGCTGGTTCAGCCCTGTAGACAATGGACAGATGAGAGGTTATGTATACACTTATGACAAAAGGAACCAGTTGCAGGAAGCCAGGTGGGGTAATGCCATGCCAACAACTTCTGGTTTTGGCTTTGTTGCTGATCCTACTGAAGCCTTTAAAGTCGCCATTTCGGAGTATGACCTCAATGGAAATATCAGGCAACTGAACCGCAAAGCGGAGCAGGGAGCGGGCATAGCGCAGTTTGTTTACCACTATAAAGAACATACCAATCAGTTGACTGATGTTACTGATGCCAGCCAGCCCTTCAGAGGCTATGAGTATAACGACATTGGCCAGATGACCAGGCAACAGAACACTGATGGAGAGCTGTACCAGCAGTACGATGTATCGGGTAAATTGATGGGATCATATAAAAGCTATGACGAAGCCACAGGCATATATACCGATCCGGTAGTAACCTTTACTTATGATGATCGTGGCTTCAGGGTATCAAAAATATCTTACGAGGACGGACTGCAAAAGCAACGCACCTGGTATGTGCGAGATCCTTCGGGATCATTGCTGAGCCTTTACGAGCAAGACCTGGAGACTGACGACCCTGCAAAACAGACTGAGATACCTATCTACGGATCCGGGCGTATTGGTCTTTACAAACCTCAGGCAACAATACACCAACATTTGTACGAACTTAGTGATCATCTGGGTAACGTAAGAGCTGTTATTGGTGAGGATATCTCTGTAGAATATTTAGCCACAATGGAGACCGAGAGGGAGAATAATGAGGATATGGCCATAGATGGTAACTTTGAAAATATTCAGCGAATATCTACAGCAGATAGAATAAATCATACCCCTTCTGTGGTAATAGAAGATGGGATTGAATATACGATCAACGATCCTAACGAAGTTGTCAGATTAAATGGCTATCACAATATCACCGAGGGGCCCGGTATATTACTTGAAGTTTCCCCCGGAGATAAAATTGAAGTAGAAGTATATGTGAAATACCTGGACCTACGAAGAGATGAGGGAATTGGAGCGACTGCTTTGCTTGCTTACTTAATGGGTGGAATACATAACCCGGCCTATACACAAACGTCTGTTGAAGGTGGGGGTGCTCTTATAACAGACAGATTAAATAATGTTTCAGCTTTAATAGGTGCTACATCTGATATTGATGTTCCTGAAGCTTTTCTGAATTATCATTTTCTGGATCACAACCAAAATCCAGTGCATGGGCAATTGGACTTTATTCAGATTTCAGACGCGGCAGCAATAGATCCATTAAATATTGATAAAACGCATGAGAAACTATATCTTGAAATAGAAGTGACTCAACCAGGATTTGCATATATTAACGTAACACATGACGCTCAGGAAAACGTTGATGTTTATTTTGATGATTTGAAGGTGACTCATACCTATGGAAACATTGTTGCAGGTTCTGATTATTATCCTTTTGGGCTTGCTATGGAGGGCAGGGAAATAACGCGAGAGGATTTCCGTTACGGATATCAAGGGCAATTCTCAGAGGAAGATGAAGAGACCGGATGGAACAGTTTTGAGCTCAGGATGTATGATCCTGTCATTGGTAGGTGGCTTACAACAGATCCTTACAGGCAGTTTGTAAGTCCTTATGTAGGTATGGGAAACAATCCAGCAAATGGGGTGGACTATGATGGTGGATTTTGGGATCAAGGGATCAATTCTAAGGGTGAAATAGTGTACGATAATGGAATTAACAATGGAAATGTTTACTTAGTTAATGATGGATATTCTGAACCCATTCAATCTTTGAGTCAGTTAAAGGAAAATTCAACACAAATTGTGGCTAATAACATTTGGATAGGAACAGAAAGTCAACTTAAAAATTATGTTCTATCACAATTTGCATTTGTTGATTTTGCGTGGCCTTATGCTGTCAGAATTAAAGAGTCTCTTAATCAAGGCTTTACAATGGATACGAAAAAGTTAATTAAGACGAGTGGAAGTGAAGTGATGCTCAAGCCGAAGGCAATTGAAGATTTTGCATTTGAAATCCGTTATAGCACATCACAAGGTAATGTAATATTAGGGAATGTGTATAATGTGCGAAACTCACTTGAACACGAAAAGCGTCATTTTATAACCACATTAACAATGATTAATAGTGGCATTGAACAAGTAGGTTTTTCAAGCTATGAGCGAGCGCGGGAATGGAGCGAGCAAGGTGCTATAACCTATCAAAGGAATAGACCTTCTTGGATTCGAACCAATGCGGCATTCAAGGCTTACACCCGAGATTATTGGAATAGAGTGACAATTAAACGATAATGACTTTACAAATAGTACTTTGCATTTTAATAATTGTAATCAGTTGCTCAGAGAGGAAGGACGCTGAATTCAACAATATACCAGCAGACATTTCAATGGAAGTGTCAATAAACTCTGTAGATACTATTTATGTCAATTTGCTTTTAAAATTTTCGGCATCACAAACTCATGACGTAACGTTAGATCATAAGGCTTTTACTACAGAATGTTTTTACTGGAAAGACAATAATGTATTGCAGGATTTTTTAAGTTCCAACTCAATAAACATTAATGAACTAATGAGGCAGTTTAGGTTTAATCAGGTAATTGTTGAAAACGAAGATGGAGAAATGAAGCTGTTATCAGTTGAAAGTAATTTTCCCTATGAAAAAGATTTTAAAGAGGTTAATTGCATGCTAGACTGGAAAGCAACAAAACAGATTGATGAAGGTAAAGATGCTAATTTTAAAGTTGAGGGAATAGATATACATAATCTTAAGATTAACAGATCGGATCGTAAAATTAGGCTTTACTATTCTTACTTATCTCGAGACAATGGGGAAACAATAATGGCTAGGTCCAATTGGGTTAATCTTCCCAATTAGATTTAAGGAGGCAGGATAGTAAATGAGTCCAAAGGAATTTTGTTGCTAATGGTCTTTTATTGCGATTGTGTAAAGGTGTTTGAAGGACTAATTCATTTATCTGCTGTTTGAATCAGCGATGTTGGAGATCTTGGAAGAGGATTATGAGTGAAATAACTATATCTGAGAAATGGGCTGAGATTATTGGAGACATGGAGGGAGATGACATTGTTCTCGAAATAAGAGTAGCTAGTGCAGATTTGGACAAGCAAAATGCTCTTCTAAAACTACTTAAGACCAAAAAATATAACGTGAAGTACTTTTTTGCTGGTCAGGAAATGGATTTGCCATCGACAGTTGGTTTTGAAACCTTTCTTAGTGACGAAAGTAAAGAAGTGATTATTGATTTGCGAACTTGTAAGTTGTATTATTATTTCAATGCAGTTAATGAGATGGAGTTTTATACAGATTCCGTTCTTCACTTAAGTGATAGAGAGGCAGCCACTTTGTTTGAATTCATTCATCAGCTAGGGAACTTCATGCATTCAAAGATTTATTTGTATATAGAATCGTATCCTCGGTATAGTTATGTATTCGATCCCACGAAGCCTAATAGGTAACTTTCTGTTTCAAACTAGTACAGTGCAATGTGTGGGTTCAAGAATCCTTTTTATTTATTTCTGATGCTTAATCTGATTGGTTGCAGCAAAAGCATTGATAAACTTGCCTTTATCGAAAAGTATGGAGATGAAAAGTTTGATGAATTTATTGACACTGCTATCCACTACAGAAAGCCAAAATGAGAATGGCGACTTACTCTATTTCGTAAGTACACTAATTGGTGAATGTGATAGTCCTATTATAATGACTGTAGATGCTTCCACCGGTGAGGTAAAAAAGGCAGATCTGCATTTGGTTTTGAAACGGTGTAGAAAGCAAGACTATCCTGACACGGTTTTATACAAGGAGTTGACAAAGAAATTCCTAAGATACAATATCACTTATTTGCAGGTAGATCAAGATACCAATGTGTACATAAATCTAAATCAAATAATGGCTAGACCAAACTTAATAAGATTATCTGTTACGGGGGGAAAAAATAATTTAGAAAAACTCGAACGCTTAAAAAACAACTGGTATGCGAAATATTGACGTATTACTCATTGGCCTTAAATATCTTTTAGAATTGAACAAGTCTTTATAAAGGAATATCTACAATATCTACAAATGACTAACTATCATTATAACTATGAAAACACTTTCTATTTTATTAGTGGCACTCTGGTTTTGTTTTACAAGTGAAGATAACAGCATTCAAAGCGATTCGTCACTTTTAACAAACGGAAGCCAGAAGAGTTGGTATCTGGCAGCAAAGTCTCCTGAAGGGAAGCACTTGTCCTGTAAAGCCACAAGTCCACAGTCGATGGATAACAAGTATATATTTTTTGCAGATGGCAAATTTGAACTTGATCACGGCGAAATAACAGAAGACCCTGATTGTGTAGACGAGGGATGTTGTATTGATCCGGTAAGCATAGCTGGAACATGGAGATTTATTAATGAGGGGGGAGGCCTGGAGGTTAAGGCTTTGCATAAAAAGGACGACAAGGATTATACCTTAGACCATGTGCTTTTCGAAGGTGTTATTCAAACTCTAGAGGAGGATCGCTTGGTTATATCTGCTTCAGGAATAATGCTGGAATTTCGTTCCAAATGATTTTCTCGTAATCGGGTACATATATATAAATTGATTTTTTAATAAACTTTAGAAACATGAATTTTTTAAAAAGAAGATCCCTTTGGGGAATGTTATTGGTATTATTAGTAGCTGTTACCACTTTAGGTTGCAAGAATGATGATGATGATGATGAGGTATCTACTGAAAAATTGCTTATCGGAACCTGGACGGCCTTAGGTGTTGAAAGAGTAAATTGTACCAGTGCTGATGATAACGGCACCGTTACGTTAGATTGCCCGGATTTTTGCCTGGTTTTAACAGTTAATAGCGATGGTACATATGAAGACGTTTATACTGATTCGGGAGATATCACCACCACTACCGGAAAATACACAGTATCTGGCGATACCATAACTATTTGCGATGATCATGACGCAGACTGCACGTCCGTAACATTTACATTATCGGGGGATACACTGGTTATAACCAATTTAGAGGAGGATAGCGGCTGTGATGTTGTGTTGACATATACGAGGAATTAAGACCTTATTCTCATATTGTTATTGTTACATTTCTTTCGATAAACTCAAGGGAAAGTTGGACGTTGTGTGTTACTTTTTTGTAGCCATGATTAATAGCCTGAGACAATACATGGCCTCAGAGGAGATCAAATATGGCCAGTGGGGGGACAAATTAGGTATTCAATCCACAATCTCCGAGTCAGTAACCGAAATATCCGTATCCTCATGCATCGAAATATCCGGATAAACAGGATACCATGAACCTCCCTTGTTGTTACGGATAATGGATTGGTCAATGACAATATTGCCGGTATGATTGTTGGAAACGAAGAAAATGGCTGCCCCATAGGCATTGACTTCGTTTTCTTCAATTATCGAACCAAGTATCCTGAGAGTCATTTCATTGCCATCATTGTAGATAGCGCCACCGCTGCCACCTCCCGGTGTACCGGCCTCGGCAGGATTACCACCATTACCGACCGCGCTGTTATGCGAAAATAGCGAATTGATAATGGTCCATGAAACTCCGATACTGCTGATTGCACCACCATTGGAGCCTGAGTTGCCGTATCCCTCTGCACCTCCGAAAGTGCTGTTGACAACATATACGGGCCGGTCCTGGTATTGATCAAAAACCCGTATGGCGCCACCACCGAGATCAGGGCCTGTGGAAGCACAAATGTTGTTGAAAAAACGGCAGTTGACTACCTTCAACTGTCCGCCTCGTGCCCAGATAGCCCCACCACCTGTGTACTCTGTTTCTGAAGAGGAGTTTCCATTTGCAAATGTGATATTCTGAACGGTGAGTCTTGGATGATCCTGGTCCTGGCAGTGCGAGGTGGTCCAGTTTTGGTCTGGATCGCAGGTATTCATGTAGAGTATTCTTCTTACGCCACCACCACTCAGTGTTATCAGGCCACCACCGTCAATAACAACTTCATTGTTAGCGTCATTAAATATCTTCGCGGTTTCCGGTAATATAATTGTTAAAGGCTCCTCACCACAGTTAAATACAATCTTACCACCTTGTGCAATGGCCTCTACTACCAATTGGCCCGTGCAACTCTCGGGGGTGCCATTACCAATCACCTGGTCGGGATTGGTGATGTCCGCCAGTCCTGCTTCCATTGGGATCGGATATTTGCCATCAGGGTTTCCTGCGGGTGGTCCATCTTCTGGATTGGCCAGAGGATTGTTAATGGTAGTATTGGTTGGGGTGTCATCATCACTGCAAGCGGAGACTATTGCTGCCGTTGATAACATGACAATGAGTAGCCTGGCACAACGTATAGACAAAAGGTTTTGTGCAAGCGGCTTCATGTAAATATTAAGTTAGCTGCAATTTATAGTATTGGCAAGTTTAATTTGCTTAATCGTCAATTTAATTTTCGGTTTGTCAATCTCTCTATTTATACCAAAAAATACCGCAGCTTGGGTATTTCATTTATCGTTTAGTACACCTAAATTGACATTAAAAAATGACTGCTATGTTCAGGTTCCCGTTTGATCCCACAGATATTCAACAGCTAATAGATCTCCTTCGTGAAACAATGGAAGCACACCGAGACCCGGCCGTAAGGGCTAAATTGGCTGGTTTTATAAAAATTCTTGAAGGATGGTTAAGAAGGCGACCTACCTGGCGACAAGCTTGGAGAGTGTTGGGTGACATATTAAAATGGGCAAGGGGAGGAAGGCCTGTCTCCGGAGTAATAGAAACAGCCTCAAAAATGATCCTACAAATGTGGGATAAAATGTTTTTCAGATTACCTTGGGGAGGTTCAGCAGCAGGCGTGGGCGCTGCGGCGACAATCATGGTGTTAGCATTGGCTTTACTTGGTTATTCCATATATAAAACTGCAACTGCACCTTCTCTTGAACATCGTGGTGGACCATCATGCATGATTCAGCCTGTAGCAACTGATCTCGGGCCTGTAAGTGACTGGGGAATAATTGCGAATGAAAAGGAGCTTTTTGACAACGTAATGAAAAAAGCGCAAGGGCAATGTGATCAATACTCTGCTCAATGTGCTGGAGATTGTGATCCCCCTCTGGAATGCAAACCAAACGTGTCCCTTCAGGATTTTGATATTAGCAATTACCTTGTCTATCGAAAAGTGACATTTGAAAAATTCAATTGTACATGTGAATGTCTTGAGTAAATCTTCTGCGCATTATAATATATTCCGTTCGTTTTAGTGACATAATAGGTTATTTAGTTCAACTAAATTTTTCGGTTTATAACTGGCTTTCATGCTTTTTATACACAACATTCCTTTCTTTGAGGTAGTTGAGTATATAGCTAAAGCATGCCTCATGCTTACCAACCAGCTCCGGTGGAAAAACTCCTTTGTCGGTAAATAAGCCTTCCAAAACCATATTGGCTGCTGCTGTCGCGGTATACCCGGTTGTTCTGGCCATGGAAGAGGTTCGTGTATGGGGATCGTATTCATCATACAGACTGTATATTACCTTCTTCCTTTTGCCTGTCACATCTTTGCCCTCTACAGTAACGCGCATAATGGTGAACTCAGGTTCAGTTTCCCCTAATTTCCATTCCTTAAAGAGAATTTTGGAAGTAAAATCAAGAGGAGAGAGCTCAGTATCATTGTTTATCCTAATCTTTTTGGTATCGAAAAAGCCGGCTTCTCTTAAGGCCAAAATGTGGTCGACATGTCCGGGATAGCGGAGTGTTTTTTCCTTCATGTTGGGAATATGAGGCATGGTATGAATAATAGATCTCAATCCATCGGAATTAAAGGCTTCCAATGTTCCTATTTCATTGAATTGTATAAATTCTACATCAGAAAGCGCGGGTTTTACTATTTCATTGCCATTTTCAACGTATCGGGCAGGTCTGGTGTATTCCTCGATGACATCTATAGGAGAAAAGGGAGCTTTATAAAAAAACGGCCATTTTTTTATTTTCGGAAGTCCACCTACGAGACATTCGAAATCTGTAAGCTCCAGTAATTCATTCTCATGTCCTAATATGAGGTTGTCCATTCCGGGGGCCACACCGCAGTCGACAATGGCAGTAACTCCATTTTCTTTAGCCAGGGCATCCAACTCCAGCGCATTTTCAGGAAAGAATGAAATGTCAATGACATTTTTCCCGGCTAGGATAATCTGCTTCAGGGTATTGTACCCCAAAAAGCCAGGTATAGCACACACCACCAGGTCGAAAGGGGCCAACAGTCGTGTGAGTGCATTTTTATCGGTTACATCTAATGCTTGGGTATTTATCGAATTGTTTTTGGTACTAATCTTTCTTAAAGCATCAGTATTAAGATCGGTGACTGTTACTTCATGTTTTTTAGACAGATCGAGGGCAATGGCGCTGCCGACCATGCCCGATCCAAGTACTATTATATTGCTCATGTTTTTATGTTAAGTGAAAGATGAATTCAGAGCCCTCTACAGGCCATGGACGGAAGAAGTTGGGGTACTTCTACAGACCTGGAATTAATACCCAGGGCATTTTGCTTGAGTCGGAAATGATGCGAAAAGAAGTTGCTGTCGTCACAGGTTGAAGATAACCAATTCAAATCAAATAGAGCCTCAATTAAACGTATAAATTTAGTGTTGGATACTTCCGAACAAAGATAGGCGCCTGGCCTCATGCGGTGTCAGGCATCAGGGAGATTCCTGATCTCCGCTTCGCTGCGTCAGGAATGACGAAAAGGGGAAGGACTACGTCAGGAATTACACAAGGACGTCAGAAATGACGGCTCATGGAAGAAATTTTCTTGCAAAAACGCTTAACTGGTTAAGTTATTTTTTATATTTACTTAACTAGTTAAGTATTTAAAATGAAGAACGATTATTTAAAAGAATTAGGCCACTTGGGCATGATCGCGAGACTCAAGCGGCTGAGTGACAATATGCTCTATAGCATCAGAGATGTTTATAGGATCAAAAACATTGATATTGAGCCCAACTGGCACTTTGTATTCCTGATTCTGAAGGATCACAAAACAAGAACCATGTCTGAAATGGCTGAAGCCTTCCAACTGTCACAGCCTGCAGTAGTTAAGATCATCAATAAGATGAAGAAAAGGGGTTACATAGATATAGTTCAGGATGGTCATGATAATAGAAAACGGCAATTGCGGCTTTCTAAAAAAGCAGTTGATCTGTTGCCCATGTTTGAAACGATATGGAGTGCCGGACAGTTATCAATCCGGCAAATGCTTCAGGATAATGAGCAGTTTTTAGCTGAGCTAGAGTCACTCGAACAGCAACTGCAACACAAAAGCTTCAACGAAAGAATACTTACAAACCTTAAATGCCAGGAAAAATGATAGGAAACACGCCACTGATCAAATTAGAAAAGTTGTCGGAGCCGGGCTGTGCCGAAATATATGTGAAATATGAGGCTGGTAATCCCACAGGCAGTATGAAAGACAGGATGGCTTTATCCATGATCGAAGGAGCCGAACGAAGGGGAGAGTTGCGTAATGGCGGCAGGGTAGTGGAGTATACCGGAGGAAGCACGGGCAGCTCACTGGCTATGGTATGCGCTATGAAAGGTTACAAAGCCCATTTTGTATCTTCCGATGCTTTTGCTGAAGAAAAACTCCAAACCATGCGTGCATTTGGAGCCGAGCTGGAACTGATACCGAGTGGTAATGGAGCAATAACTGCTAAGTTGATCGATAATATGGTGGCCCGAGCCAGGGAACTAAGCCGATCGCCCAATACTTTCTGGACGGATCAGTTTAACAATGTAGACAATAGAAATGCCTACCATCATATGGCCAGGGAGATCATGGATGTACTAGGCGCCGGAATAGATGAATTCATCATGGGAGTGGGTACAGGAGCCTGCTTTTCAGGCAATTCGGAGGTGCTCAAAAAGGAAATTCCCGGCATCAGGTGTATTGCTATTGAGCCAAACCAGGTACGGGCACTATCAGGTGGCGATACCACCGGAAAGCATAAGCTGGAAGGGATTGGGGCAGGTTTTGTTCCTGCTATATGCAGGTTGGATCTTGCCGATGAGATAATTGCTGTTACTGATCAACATGCCTACGATACCGCCAGAAAGCTGGCAAGGATGGAAGGAATATTCGGTGGCATCACTTCAGGAGCCAATGTATGGGCCGCAATGCAACGCGCCAGGATCATAGGCGCAGGAAAAAAGATCGTAACCATTGTTGTTGATTCCGGATTGAGGTATCTTCATGGAGATCTTTACAGGTAGACTGTAGACTGTAGACTGCTCATTATCTCTTAAATAGCCATGGAGTCTCAAAAAAAAGTTAAAATATTTGATAAACAGGCTAACCGTTATGAGAGATTGCGCAGGAGGGGGTCGCCAGATAAAAAGTGGCGTAAAGTGCTCCTTGAAGGTGTACATGGCAATATCCTGGAAATTGCAGTCGGAGCCGGTGCTAATTTTGAATTTTATTCTCA
The DNA here is from genome assembly GCF_000331535.1 of Fulvivirga imtechensis AK7. Taxonomy (GTDB): domain Bacteria; phylum Bacteroidota; class Bacteroidia; order Cytophagales; family Cyclobacteriaceae; genus Fulvivirga; species Fulvivirga imtechensis. The sequence goes on from NZ_AMZN01000006.1 coordinate 165,196, forward strand.
GGGTAGCACCGTTACCGGACTTGATTTTAGCGCTGCTATGCTCGAAAAAGCTCGTCAGGCAGCCAAAGAGTATCAAATACAAGCAGATCTTCGTCAGACGGATCTCGATGAATGGGAGGGGGAGTGTCAGAAATATGATTTTGTAGTTTCCACGTTATGCCTTTGTGCTTTTGAGGATCCTGTACAAGTAATCAAGGCCATGGCTAACTCATGCAAATCGAATGGCCGGCTGCTGTTCATGGAGCATGGCCTCAGCAAGTACGCACTTCCGGGTATAGTTCAAAAATGGCTGGATCCTATCAATTACAAATTTAATGGCTGCCACATTAACAGGGATATGTCGGCCATTTTTCACTCTTCGGGAGTTAAGGTGCTTAGCATGAAAAGAAAATTATTTGGAATAATTTATCTCATACAAGCGCAGCCCTGATAGCTGCTTACATTTCAATGTCTCTGATCCAAAATAAAACCTGATCATCCGGTAACCCTCGCTTTTTTGGATGCACTAATCCATAGTAACATTTCACCAATATTTTTGAAATCAACTATAAAACATCCAATGGCATGAAAACAATATATATAATATTTCTGAGTGTGGCTATGGCCTGTATTTGCAGGGCGACTAACGCACAGCTCATTGACAAGTTGGGTAAAAGGGCAGAAAATGCTGCTGAGCGAACTGTGGAACGTAGAGTGGAGAAAGAAACAGAGAAAAAGACAGACAAGACTCTCGATAAGGTATTCAATAAAAAAGATAAAAAGAAAAAGAAGGAAGCTGATCCGGTTCAGGAGCAGAAATCAGGCCCGCAGGCGAAAGACCAAACTTCCTCACCAGGAAAGCCTAAGGGTAACGCAGGTCAGGAGATTGTTTCAGGCAGCACCTTTTTCCCTGGCGGGAATATTATTTTTGAGGAAAATTTTGCTCAGGATGCTCAAGGTGATTTTCCTGCGAACTGGGAAACTACATCCGGGGGCGAGATCATCCTGGTTGATCAACAAAAGGCACTGAAATTCTATCCAAATAGCCTTTGCATGGCGAATACCGGTGAATTACCGGAAAATTACGCCCTCGAGTTTGACCTCATCACTGCTAATCTCAACTACAAAGAGCTAAGTGGATCGGAATTCAGAGTGCAATTTGTAAATGAAAATAAGCTTAAAATAGACCAAAAGCAGCGTTCTGAATTCCATTTCTCTTTATGGCAGGGCAGCACGGTATCCGATAAAATACATGTAGAAAACTATGGTGCCGAGAATAAGATAAGCAATAACATCAACTATAAGATGAACAGCAAGTTCAACAAGACGGTGCATTTTACTGCGGTGGTGAACGGTAAGCGGTTAAGGGTTTATCTTGACAATGAAAAAGTAATCGATTTACCCTCTTTTTTACAAAACAATGTAGGCAGATACGTTCAGTTTTACCTGAAGGGCACTAGTCCTGCCCTTGATCATATTGCGGCTATAGCCAATCTGAAAATTACCGAAGAGGGGGAAGACCTGCGTTCCATGATCTTAAAAGGAGGATTTAGCACAACCAAGATCCTGTTCGACAGCGGGTCCGATCAATTGAAATCATCTTCATTTACTTTTTTAGATAAACTGGGAAAAACATTGGAGAGTGATGGTACTCTGAAAGTTACTATTGTTGGTCATACCGATAGCGATGGCGACAGTAAAGCCAATCTTACACTGTCAGAAAAGCGGGCTATTGCGGTTAAAAAATACCTGCTGTCAAAGTTTTCGATCAATGACGGCAATCTGCAAACGGAAGGAAGAGGTGAAGGTGAGCCTGTATCTGACAATACTACTGCAGAAGGTAAGGCAAAAAACAGAAGGGTAGAATTCAGGAAAATTTAAATTAATTTAGAAATGCTGACGCTAAACTGTTTCCATGTCATGATGACAAGAGCCCGTATGGGGGCTCTTGTCACCATAGCATTGCTACCGGGATGGCTGACAGCTCAGGATAATTTATTTTTTAGTCCCAATCATGAGGAGACCATTGTGGACGAGGTGTCAGTGGGGTCCAGCCATATGCGTGTCCGTCCGCAACCGTTCAATCCTTCCGAAACGGTTTCATTTGATAAAAGAATGACCTTCTCTGCGCATACCGGAGCCAGGGGCAGCACTTCTCAGTTCCTGGTCAACTCTGAAAAAGGTTATATGGGTATGGATAAAACCATGATGGAGAATTTTTCAGGAATAGAACTACCTGATAATGATCAGCTTAGGGTGTTCTACAGAGTTACCGCCACAAATGGCAAAACCTATTATTTTGTGGAGATCAACGGAGAAAGACAGGTGATCAATCGTTTGCCTGGCGATAATATTGAAATTGATCATACCAATATGTCGGTGAAGAAGTTCGATCAAAATTATTCTCATACCGGAAATACGCTCAGTGTAAGCAGCCAAAACTACCAGTCAAAAGAATATACCGCCATATCACCAAATACGGGCGTTCCGGTCATGGTATATGTTTCGGAACAAAGCTCAACCCGCATCAATCCTGTAAAAGTGCCCAAAACGGTGGGCATATTTGGGCTGGGATATATCTATCATGAAAATAAGACCCAACTGGTGACACGTATTGAAAATGATGAAGGAACAGCAGAGCTGGAGCGAATAGAAAACACCAATATTTCATTTAATGGAGAAGAATATGCCAAAAGGGAAAATAAGCTGACTGAAAAGGAAGTAAGGGACAGTGAATTGATAGAAGATGTGATGACAAAAAAGCAACAGGATATCAACAGTATGACTGACTCCAGGGCCGATATCAGGAATATCGAGCAGCAGATTTTGAATATTGAGAAAGAAAGGGAATCGAAGCGTAAACGGGCTATGAATAAATACATCGATGATGACGCTCCGGCAGAGAAAAACAGTCAATATGCAATGGAGGCTTTTGACCCAAAGGATGATATCACCATAAGAAAACTGGAATGCCAGAAGAGGGTGCTCGAAATCAACCGATTGCTGGACAGAATAAATTCCAACAATCCGGATTACAGCCGGCTACAAAATGAAAAGAGCTGTCAGGAGCAAAAGATTGATGCCTATAAGCAGGCTGAATTGGAGATGATAGCCATAAAAGAAAGACATGGGGACAATGTGGAAGAGGCTAACAAGGAGAAGATGAATTATCACTTCATGCAGGTGGTACCCATTATCTATGCCAGGCCATGTGTGTTTTAAATCCGGCATAATTCCAGAGGTCAGTGGCTAACCCTCCAAATGATGCCGGTAACATCATCGGTAACTAGCAGATTGCCGTCCGGTAATACCGTAACACCTACCGGACGGCCATATACTTTTTCTTTGTTTAGGTTATCTATAAAGCCGGTGAGAAAATCTTCGGATTTTTGCACCGGCTTTCCACCATCGAATGGCACAAAAATAACCTTGTACCCGGAAAGCGTAGAGCGGTTCCATGAGCCATGCTGAGCGATAAATGCGCCACCATGGTATTTTTCAGGAAAGCCTTCGCTATCATAAAACACAAGACCTAAAGAGGCGGTATGAGACAGGAGTGGGAGATCGGGTACTACGGTGTTTTCAACGATAGGCGGCTTCTCCTTTACTCGTGGTTCATCATGCTGCCCAAGGTACACATAGGGCCATCCATAAAATGCACCTTCTTTAACATGTGTCAGGTAATCAGGCACCAGCTCATCGCCTAGCATGTCACGCTCATTAACAACCGTCCATAGCTCATCCGTACCCGGCAACCAATCCATTCCTACAGGATTCCTTAATCCACTCGCATAAACTTTCAGCTCCGAGCCATCCGGATTAATTTCCAGGATGCTGGCTTTTAAAAATTCTTCTTTCAGGCCATGTTCAGCCACATTGCTACCCGATCCAACTGCGATATAGATCTTGGATCCATCTTCATTGGCAATGATATTTCGGGTCCAGTGCTGGTTATGCTTTCCTGCGGGAAGGTCTGTTATCTTTTCTCCTTTTTCATTAATATTGGTTTGCCCGGCTTTGTATGGGTAGCGCCATACGGCATCTGTATTGGCTACATAAAACCAGTCACCCAGCACCAACATACCGAAAGGTTGATTGAGATTTTTCAAAAAAGTAGTACGCACTTCAGGGATACCATCATTATTTGAATCGCGAAGCAGCGTAATGCGGTCGGCACTTTTTTTAAGGTTTTTAGACTTGTGGGCTCCAATGATCACCGCTCCGATTTTTTTGATCAGGCCGTAGTTTGAGTTGCTTTCAGCCACCAGCACATCTCCGTTTGGAGTCACATACATCCATCTCGGATTTTCCAGTTTGTCAGCATACATATCAACAGTAAATCCTTCGGGTGCCTGAGGTTTTCTGTTTCCTTTCCAGCCGGTAACGTGGCTGAAATTCATTACCTGCTTGGTGGCGTAGGGGGGTGGCAGTGTGTCATTAGGATTGTCGTCTGGCATCACTTGCTTCTGTGTCACGCATGATGATACCGCGATAATGATCATCAGTGTGCAGGCGGGAAAGTATCGGGAATGCATTTTTACTCTGGTAATTTAATCAAAACGATGTAAAAAAGACTGTAATTACCATGCCAAAATGTATCAAATACTGACATTCAGTTAGTTAATAATAACTTATTATAGAGTTTGTATAGTTTTTTCCACGCTGGAGTTCGTATTGCCGTTCTTTTACTCAATACTCACGACTTCTATATCGAACTCAGGTTAAAATATGATTTTTATCATGTTGAAAGCTAATCTTTAGCAGTCATATTCACGTGTTTGAAACCTTAATTTGCAGGTAGTAACAAATGTTGATCTATGAGTTTACATATAGGCGCTGAACCTGGCGAAATTGCCGAGACCGTTTTGTTGAGCGGTGACCCTTTAAGGGCTAAGTTTATTGCTGAAAATCTGCTGGAAGATGCTGTCTGTTATAATACCGTACGTAATATGCTCGGATTCACCGGCTATCACCATGGAAAGCGGGTATCAGTTCAGGGCTCGGGTATGGGACAACCGTCACTGGCTATCTATGTACACGAACTGTTGCAGTCTTACAAGGTAAAGAACCTGGTAAGAATAGGTACCTGTGGTGCATTGCTTCCCGATATCAGACTCGGTGAGATTATCATAGCTCAGGGTGCATGCACCGATTCGAATGCCAGCAGGTTGCAGTTTAATGGATTGGATTTTGCTCCTTTGGCGGACTTTAATATGTTGCTCAAAGCGTATGAATCAGCCGGAAAAGAGGGCATCAAGGTGCGGATTGGGAATGTTTTTAGCACTGATCTGTTCTATTTTAAAAATGATCCGGAACGCTGGAAGGTATGGTCGGAACATGGCGTTTTATGTGTGGATATGGAAACCTCGGCTCTTTATACCATGGCCGCTGCTGCAAATGCAAGGGCGTTAAGTATACTTACCGTTAGTGATAATATTATAACCGGATCTTTCAGCACGTCAAAGGACCGAGAGCAATCACTGATCGACATGGTGAGGATTGCCCTTGGAGAACTGGACCTGGTAAATGCCTGATGGGGAATTAACACCAACCTACAAGGTTTTGATATGGTTCACAAGCCAACTGTGTTGTGACCTGCCTATCGGTATCCTCTTCTGTCCGATATGCACCTCCTGTGCGTCTATGGCATCTATAGCTTCTAAATTGATCAGGTAAGATTTATGGATACGTGCGAAGTTATATTTCGTAAGTTTTTGTTCCAGATCTTTGAGGATGGCACGAAGTGCAAAGCGCTTTTCTCTGGTAAAGACATTAGTATAGTTGGCGTCTGCTTCCAGGTATAGGATGTCTTGGAACCTTAACTTAACAAGCATACCTCCTGTCCTTACAAATAGACTGTCGTTAAGTACAAATCCTGCCTCTTGTTCCTTTTCTTCCTTTTGTCGGGCTTCATTGGCAAAATTACTTAATGCCATCTCTACCGTGGTAAAGATATTCTTCTCCTCATATGGCTTGACCAGGTAACCATAGGGATGCACCTTTTTGGCGCGATCAAGAGTTTCTTTATCCGCATGGGAAGTAAGAAAAATATAGGGGATCTTGTATTGTTCTCTGATAATTTGTGCGAGCTCGATACCATCGTCACCGCCTTTTAACTCTATATCTAAAAGTGCCAGGTTGGGGGTATGATCCTCAAGAATAGTCAGGGCTTCCCGGGTATTCGCGGCACGACCACATACCTGATACCCCAAACCCAATAGCATAAATTTGAGATCTTCCGCTAAGATGAGATCATCTTCAACAATCAGTATGTTTACTTTATTCAAGGGTTAGGTGTTCAGTTACGATAAGGTAGTACTAAAATAAAAAAGAATCTAAACATAGCCCACAGTAATACCGGTATTTGAATACCTGTTTTGGTGATGACAATCTTACCTGCTAATGATTCATATCATCGCTAAGCGTGGGGGAAAAGCGGTAATTGTGGTTTGGAATGAAATTTCGCAATCAATCCACCTAAATTTTTTTGTTATGAAAAACCAACAGACCTTAAGTTGTTTTACTCTTAATCAAAGGAGAAGAACACGTCCCTACATGAATGGTCATGAAAAGATAAAACCATACAGTGGTTTTATCATTGTCAGACTTTCTGATCAGTTTGCATACCTTGATGGTGAAAATCTCAAAGAATTCGCTAAAAAGAATAAAATGGATAAAATCTCAGCTATTCTTGAGAAATATCCTCCAAAATCTATCAGAAGAAGCATCAAAAGTGTGCCCGTTTCCCGTTTGAAAGAACTTGAAACCAATGCACAGAAATCGGATTTCCCGCCTCTTAACAGCCTTACTAATTATTGGAGGTTAGACTACCGCAATTTTGAAGGCAGTCTTGATGAACTTGTACATGTGTTTCAGGATGCCTATGAAATAGAGGTGGCCTACAAGGAAGCTTCCGTTTCTGACCCGTTGATCAATGCTGCCGATGATACGCTGGCGGCACAGCAGGGATACCTGGAAGCAGCTCCGGATGGTATTGACGCACGGTGGGCATGGACACAGCCCAACAGCGAAGGCGTGGGCGTAGGCCTGGTTGACCTGGAGCAGGGTTGGATCCCAGGCCATGAGGATCTTGCTGCCGCTGCTCCTTCCCTGGTGTTCAATGATAACCTGCATGGTGTAGGAACTTATATCGGTGACCACGGTACCGCTGTGCTGGGAGAGATCATCGGTGTTGATAACGACCGTGGTGTTGTAGGTATCGCTCCTTCTGTAAGCTATGTGAAAATGGTGTCACACTACGAAGCTGCCACTGGTACAGCGCTGCACGTAGCTGATGCCATTGTAGCCGCCATCACCAATATGAATGCCGGAGATGTACTCCTTCTCGAGGTGCAAAGAAACTACTTGCCCACAGAAACAGACAGCGCTGATTTTGATGCTATCCGTTTGGCAGTAGCAAATGGCATTATCGTAGTGGAAGCAGCCGGTAACGGCAACAATGACCTGGATACATGGGTAAATGGTGCAGGCTTAAACTATCTCAACAGGGCCAGCATGGATTTTCGCGATTCCGGTGCTATCATGGTGGGCGCTTCTACCGCAACAGTGCCTCACAACAGGGCATGGTTTTCCAACTATGGCACACGTATAGACTGTTATGCCTGGGGTGAAGACATCGTGACTTCGGGCTATAGCAACAGACAAGGAAATACATCCCTTGGGGGAGCGGCTACGGGTACCTTTAATGATGACTACACCAGTACGTTTGGCGGCACCAGTGGAGCGTCACCAATTATTGTAGGAGCTGCGTTGACCCTGCAGGGCATGTACAAGGCTACCGCGCTTACTCTGCTGTCACCTATGCAAATGCGATCCCTGCTGTCAGACCCGGCTACCGGCACTCCGCAGGGTGGAGCTGTTCTGGGTAATATAGGGGTAATGCCTAATTTGAGAGCCATAATCGAGAACACGCTGGAGATTACGGCTGATATTTACATGCGAGACTATGTGGGCGATACCGGAGTTGTGCCCAGCGCTGGTGCCATAAGCGCCAGTCCGGACATAATCGTTACCCCGGCACCTGTGGCCGATCCCACATTGGCGTTTGGTGAGGGTAGTGGTACTGAGAACTCCAATACGCTGGGTTCCACCGTGGAGTTTGGTCAGGATAACTACATTTATGTAAGAGTGAAAAACAGGGGTGGCAGTGCCGCAACCGGTGTTACTTCAACCGTGTACTGGAGCGAAGTATCCACATTGATCACCCCGAACATGTGGAATCTTGTCGGTACGTCCAATCCTATCAATGTGCCTGTAGGGGATACCCTGATGGTCACTGACCCGATCACCTGGGCGAGTGCAGACATTCCTGCTACAGGGCATTATTGCTTTGTTGGCATTTTGAACCATCCGCAAGATAGCGCTCCTCCGATTCCGGGTCCCACCAACTTCGATTGGAATGATTTTACCAACTTCATTCGTAATCACAACAACGTGACCTGGAGAAACTTCAATGTAGTAGATGTTGACCCTAACGAGCCTAATGCTGCTTTAGAGTTTAACATCACCGGAGCGCCAGATAAAAGAAGGTACTTTGATCTGGAATTGCAAAGAGCATTGCCCCGTGGTGCAGAACTTTGGCTCGAGCTTCCATACAACCTCTTTGCTTCAATGAATATCAAGGGCATAGAAGCTAAAATTGATAAAAAGAAGTTGTCGGCAAGTGTATTACTGCCTAACCTGAGAAGGATCAGGTTGTGTAACCTGTTGATTCCAAAAGGAGCTAAGTACAAATGCAGGTTCATGGTGTCTGGTCGTCAGGGCTTTGAGAATGGCATGCACCAGATAGCCGTCCGTCAGATTCATGACAAACTGGAAGTAGGTCGCATTACCTGGGCGATCAGGCCTAAGCAGTATAAACGAGATAAAAAAGCAAAGTAAACTCTAATCAGTGTCTATATGAAAACTCTGAGTGGCTTTAAGAAAATGTTCCCGTTAAAGAGCGGGATGAAGTGCCAAAAAGCGGAGTCCCGTGCCGTTGTTACAGTTGTCGGGATGGGTATCTTTGGGACGAGCATAACGCAGATATTGGCGTTTTCTTATAGACACTAAGTATAATTAACCTGGCTTTGGCCGCTTGGCCCATGCAGGCATCATTGCTATGCAGCATGGGTCGAACGGCTTTTTTATTTTAAGGCCTGAATATAAACGTAGTGAAATCAGCGTAGATCTTTAGATTCAGGAGAACCTTCCAACTCCCGGGTCATTCGCCTGATTACCCGGTCCATCTCCTGAGATTTTTCGTGGTCACTCTGATGCTTGTTGATTAAGCCTTGTATGTTCACGGCATCAATCAATTTCATTATTTGTTTCAAAATCGGCTGTCCAACAAAACGAATCTCTTTATCTTTACTCATGTCTATGTTTATTTGTGGAAAAACAAACATAAGACTTTGGGCGAAACCTCTGGGGAGTAGCCCTCTTTTATATTATTTTAGTCGGTCAGTAATGATATCTTTAATCAATTTTGCTATGTCGAACTCACGTTAATTGATGATGCCGGTTTGATGGAATACGAACATATGGATTCCTGAGTTTAATTTTTTATCACTAAAACCTTTCCCTCTTCACCAGATCTCCCTCAGCATTATAAAACTTCCATGTACCGGATTTCAGGTTGTTTTTATAGCGGCCTTTGATGATGATATTGCCGAGGCTGTCATATTCCAGATAGGTGCCATGCTTCAGCCCATTTTTAAGGGATACTTCATACTTAAGCTGGCCGTTAGGGTAGTGGTCACTCATGTTTTTGTCGCTGAGGTCATCGGGTAAGATATCTTCTATGGCTATGGATTCTTCAGGTTCTTCTGTAAAAACAGTGTCCGCAGACTGCTGAATAGCGCTGGCGAACAGGTCGTTCCATATTTTTACCTGTTCATAGTTCATATACTCAAAAATGATTTCATGAGCCAATAGCTTTCCTTTTGGTTTAAACTGAATACCGATCATGGGAAAGCTCTCCAGATACTCACGATGGGCATAAATAGCCTCATAGGATTCCCTGTCCAGAAATTTTTTGCTGTCTGCTATTAATTGCCTGGGATTAATGTAAACAAACAATGTTGATTTATCTTCAAACCGGCTCATGTAGTCGCTGAAATCACTGTTGCCACTCAGTGTAGCTTCTTCGTTATACCTGGTGATGATCTTGCCTAATGTTCTGGGAGAATTACTGAATACCACATAATCTCCCACTATAGCATAGTAAGGCTTTTCTATTTTAGAAAAAGCCCTGCCAAAGATGATCTTGAAAAAGCCCTTCACCGACAGAAAATTGATCTCATGATCTTTATATTCGATGCCATTAAACTTTACCGGAGTCTTTTTTCTGATCTGGTCTTTAATAAAGTTTAGGTTTTTGACGGCTTCATCCACACCTTTGTGCTTAAGGGCCAGTGCAAACTCTGCTACCGCATGAGGATTGTCGGTGCTGAGCTGAATAAATCCTATTTCGTCATCCATCCAGCTCAGAAAGTGCTCTTCAATGCTGATGCCTAAAAACTTTTCCAACTTCCTTTTATTTTCCTGATACGATTTACCCTCTTCTGAAGAGGCTACTGTTTCTACCAGATGTTGGTAAAACTTTTCCGCCTTATTAAATCCAAGGCTCACGAAATAAGAGGTGTTATCAGGTGCTATTTCAGGAAGTTTGATCCTGCCTTTACCTCCCTTATGCAGGGCATGTAGCATGGTAGGTACAGAATCAATCACATTGGAAAGGCCACTCATGGTAAAATGCTCGTCACTCATATCGAAGTTGATACCAGTATAGACCGTTGATTCCAGGAAGCTGAGAGCTGCAGATTCATCTTGCGTAAGCCATTGCTGTAAAAAGGCGGTGAAATATTTGTGCTGTAGATACACGGTGATCTGGTCGTCATCCATACGTCTGTTTACATCCAGAAAATACAGATCCCGCGCTATCTGAGGCTCATCTTTCTGATCAATAGATTGCTCTATCAGGGTATGGGTAGTGGAGACAGATAATAGGTTGTCATTAAAGTTAAGGTAAATATGAGTAGGGGAGTTCTTAAAGCTTATGTCAATGATCTCACCTCCATGGTAATCGCGCGTTTGCACAGCGGTAGTTTCATCTGTCAATTGGTCGATATAATTTTTTAGGAAATTAAACTGCATGGCCTTTTGCAGATCGATGATATAAAGGTAATCGTATTCATTTCTCCTGACCTCATGAATGGAGATCACTACCGGTCGGGCAGCTACCATTTCCCAAAGCATTTCGTTCTCCTTCATTTCCGCATTCATGCTGTCGATACTATTACCGATCTCAGCAAGATATGTATTGGTTTTCAGGTAGTTCCATATCTCGTTCGAAGTAAGCTTTTTCCATTGTGTAAACGGATCATCCATTTTTATGACCACTGCCGCATTGGCTGGTACTGCATTCAACGGATCGTTTTTCTTGACAGGTGAGAGATAAAAGAAATAGAGGTATATGGCACCGGCTATAACAACTACAATTAACAGGACTATCAATACTTTCTTCATAAACAAACTGATTATGCAGGTTCTTTAACGCAGGATAAAAGAATTATTTTAGAAAAGCCAGTGAAATAGTGGTTTGAGTCATTTTTATATACATAACTACGTACAAAGGCCTGTCTGTAAGAAAACGCCAATGTCTGCGTTACGTGGAATGTAAGAATATACCGAATAAAATTTTGTCAATGACAAATTGCGTAAATTGCAAACGATTGCGTGAAAAAAGTCCATTTTCAACGGTCGTAATTACTACTTTTTTCTAATAGTTTGCCTAAATTCATTCTTTCATACAATGAATTCCAGCAAACTTATATCTTATGAAGAAAGAAGAATCAAACGAACAAAAACTAAACAGGCGGGCATTTATTAAAAGCACAGGGTTGTTTGCAGCCGGTGTAATGATTGTCCCCAGCCACGTGGTTTCAGGATTGGGCCACGTTCCGCCAAGTGATAAATTAAATATTGCGGGGATCGGTGTTGGAGGGATAGGCAGGAGCAACCTGAGAAACATGAGCAGCCAAAATATTGTAGCATTGGCTGATGTAGATTGGAAATATGCCAGCGCTTGCTTTGGAGATTATCCCAATGCAAAAAAGTATAAGGACTATCGTAAGATGTTAGAGGAGATGGATAAAGATATTGATGCGGTAATGATCGGAACACCTGACCATACGCACTATGTGGCTACAGCGGATTCCATGAGGGCCGGCAAGCATGTATACTGTCAAAAACCCTTAACCCATTCGGTATATGAATCGCGCATGCTCACAAAATTGGCCAAAGAAACAGGCGTTGCTACACAAATGGGTAACCAGGGTAACTCCAGTGACGATATGCGCAAAGTGTGTGAGTGGATATGGAATGGTGAGATTGGAGAGGTAAAAAAAGTAGATGCATGGACTGATCGGCCAATATGGCCGCAGGGTCTTGAGCGGCCGTCAGAAAAAATGGCCGTTCCGGAAACGCTCGATTGGGACCTGTTCTTAGGGCCTGCACCTTACAGGCCTTACCATTCAGCATATACACCATGGAACTGGCGCGCGTGGTGGGATTTCGGTACGGGAGCTTTAGGAGATATGGCCTGTCATATTATGGACCCTGTTTACAAAGCGCTCGAGCTGGGCTATCCTTATGCATTTGAGGCTACATCTTCCCAGGTAAATACCGAAAGCGCTCCTATTGCAGAAAAGGTGACCTACTATTTCAATGAAAGACCTAAAAAAGGCAAGATCAATATGCCGGCAGTTGAATTTACCTGGTATGACGGTGGATTAAAGCCAGATAGACCTGAAGGTCTGAAGCCCGGCCTGTATCCCGGAGACAAAATGGGCTGGGGAGGCGCTATTTTCCATGGAACGAAAGGAACACTTATCTGTGGTACATACGCTATGGATCCATTTATAATCGGACGCGAAGACAACCCTCCACCAACAACAGGAGAGTTGCGAAGAATACCAAATGCGATGGAAGGCGGCCATGAAATGGATTGGGTACGTGCTTGCAAAGAGGGTAAGGCAAACCGTGTAGAGGCAAGTTCCAATTTTAATTATGCAGGTCCGCTCAATGAGGTAGTAGTAGCAGGAAATCTTGCTGTAAGGCTACAGGATCTAAGGAGAAGGCTTGAATGGGATGCAGAAAATATGAAAATCACCAATATTGGCGAAAATGAGGATATACGGGTGGTATCAAGCGATAAGTTTGAGGTGATCGATGGTCATCCTCATTTTGATACTAAATATGAAACCATAAATGCCAAAAGTGCTGCTGAAAGCTATGTGAAAAGAGAATATCGCCAAGGCTGGAGCTATTAAATTAAATTTAAAAACAAAAGAACGATTCGAATTATGAAAATCAAATCCTTACTATTTGTAATTGCCATATTAGTTTCTCAGGCATGTGGCACTAAATCAGGAGAAACCGAAGGAGAAACGACTGATACAAATGCAGTTGATGAAACAGAAGCTGTTACTGAAGAGCAAACCTCATTGAATACCTTATCCGAAAAGGAGAAGGAAGACGGCTGGATGCTGCTGTTTGATGGAGAATCCTCCAAAGGGTGGCGTGGCTATGGAAAAGACAACTTTCCATCGGATTGGCAGGTGGTTGACGGTACCTTGTACATGGCTGCTTCTGGAAGGGGTGAGGCCGGTTCTAAAAACGGTGGAGATATCATCTATGACAAGAAATTTAAAAATTTCGATCTGAAGCTGGAGTGGAAGGTATCGGAAGGCGGTAACTCAGGTATTTTTTATTTGGGACAGGAAACAGATGACTATGATTTTATCTGGAAAACTGCTCCTGAAATGCAGATTCTGGATAACGAACGCCACCCGGATGCCAAACTAGGTAAAGATGGCAACCGCCAGGCAGGCTCCCTGTATGACATTTATCCTGCAAACCCGCAGAATGCCAAGCCTGCCGGTGGGTGGAACCAGGTAGAGATCATTGTGTATAACGGCACAGTCGTACATAAACAAAATGGAGAAACTGTGGTGGAGTACCATCTATGGACCCCGAAATGGAATGAAGATGTGGCGGCCAGCAAATTTCCCGGACTCAACGAAAATTGGGCTGAAGTAGCACAAGAGGGCTATATCGGGCTACAGGACCATGGTGATGACGTCTGGTTTAGAAACATAAAGATCAAAGAACTTTAACTTTTAATTAGTGTCTGTAAGAAAACTCTAAGTGGCTTTAAGAATGAAGTCCCAAAAAGCGCAGTCCCATACTGTTGTCGGGATGAGCATTTTGGGACAAGTATAATGCAGACATTGGCGTTTTCTTATAGACACTAATTATTTCTAAACTCCGCCATCCTCATTCTATAAGCATTCATAGCATTGTAGCCAAGCTTCTTGGTATATTTGTGATTGACATACGCACCTGCAATGGCGCCAACTCCGGGGATCAACTGAATAAGCTTGGCAATGTCAATGAAATCACGATATTCCAATTGAAAGGTTCGCCAGTCAAATTGGTGAATATCACCAGGAAGAGATTCTTTTTGCGCCTCCCAGTCGTTCAGTATATTAAATACTGCATTACGATGCTTCTGACTCGAAAAGGTAAGTTGAAAAATGTGTAGAATATAAAGCCTCTCCTTGTAATCCTTCAGATCAACACCATACGCATTGGCGATCTCAAACAACATTTTCATTTTCAAAGTGAGCCATAGAGGAAAATCAGCAAAACCGGAGATAAAGCCCCCATAACCCGTTATAGCACCCTCAGCAGCGGATGAAGAGGAGTAGAAATTGACCTTTTTCAACGCCAATAGCTCTATTTCTTCAATGGAAGCGGGGGGGAGCCGCTTAAGGGTAGTAAAGCCTGCGCCAGACAATACCCCTCGCGTGATTTCTTTGATAGCCCCGGTGATTACCCGGTGCACTTTCTCAGGGATAATGCGATTGATCCTATGTTGAATTCCTTTTGCTGCCCTGTTAAGAAGTGTAGGTTTTTTGCTCATTTTTGCACACCACTGCCTGTGTTCAATATTGATCATTGTGAAGTAGGTGGATTGTTGGTCTATTTTCATAAAACTATCGAATAAAACGTACTTTATAAGAAGTGACAAATTCGCTACCCTCCCTGTACCTACTATCAACGAGAATTTAAAGCTGCGCTGTCACTTCTTGACGATCTTTAATTGCGGTATTGCCGTATTTAACCTCCATTCCAACCGCTCAATACAAATATGAAAAAACAACGACTGTGCCATCGTACCTTTTATGTCAACAGGGTAATAACTTAAGGATTTCCTGATCAGAAACCAATGAATCGTAATTCAAATAAACTGCTGTGGGTAGAGCAACTTAGCAAATGCTATCAAAATAGACAGGCTGTAAAAGACATCTCTTTTTCACTGGACGAAGGAGATATTTTTGCCTTTCTAGGGCCCAACGGAGCAGGGAAAACCACTACACTTCGTCTTTTGCTTGATATCATCAAGGCCGATAGTGGTATCATCAGTTGGAATATTAATGGAAAAAATACCCGATTGCCATCCTCACAAGAGATCGGCTACCTGCCGGAAGAGCGAGGGCTGTACCCTGAACTACCCATTATACGCACTTTAGTCTACATTGCCACGATCAGGGGAATGGATGCTGATGCTGCCAGGAAGGCTGCCATGGAATGGCTCGAAAAGGTAGGCCTGGCGGATAGGGCCGGGGAAAAACTGCAGGCGCTATCCAAAGGAAATCAGCAAAAGATACAGTTTATAGCCTCGATATTGCATAAGCCTGCCTTTGTTATTCTTGATGAGCCATTTTCCGGCCTCGACCCTATTAACCAGGAGCAGTTTATTGAATATATTAAGGAGATCAACAGGCAGGGAACAACCATACTATTAAGCGCTCATCAGATGCCGCTGGTTGAACGGCTGGCGAAAAAGGTCTTTCTTATGAATAGGGGCGAGCAAATATTTCATGGAGAACTGGCCGAAATTTTTAAGACTTATGGACATCAGCACATTCTTAATATCAGCTTTAGCACCGAAGTGCCCGAAGAAAAGCTTCGTATTTTGACAGATATGCAAAGTTTAGTATTTGAAAATAGCTATGAAACAAAAATTACACTTAAGCCAGGCGCCAACCTTGGCCAAACCCTGAGTGAGTTGGGTAAGTTTGAAAATATTACTAATATAAAAAGCCATCAACCGGGTTTGCATGATATATTTCTTCAACTTGTTAAAGAACACCAGCCATGAAATATCTGAAGCAGGTCTTTACAGTGACAGTATGGGAATACCGCAGGTTTTATAAGCCTAAAAATGAATTGGTCGGCATTGTCATTATGCTGATACTATTTAGTTTTTTCTATCTGGGTAGTAAATATGTGATGTCTGATACAGAAAAAAACACTTTAACCCTACTCGAAAATACTGCTCCTGGTCTCGTTGATACGCTTGCAAAGGAATTTGATGTGGAGGTGATTTCCTTAACAGCAAAAGATCAGTTTTTAAAGGAAATTATTGATGAGAAAGAAGGGCTGTTGTTATTGGAAAAAGATACAGGTTATGTGCTTCATTCATGGAAAAAGCCGGCAGCACTGAAGCTGCTGCAAAAAAAGCTAAATAGCTACACCCAAACAAAAGTTGTTGAAGAGTTAGGCATCACAACTAAGCAGTTGGACAAAATTCTCAGTCCTGCGATTGTAGAGCAATTGTATTTTGACGATAGCGGAGCGCGAAGCGTCCTTGTTTACTTCTTCGCAGGGCTGATGATCATGGCAGTACTCGTTAGCTTTGCCTATCAGTTTACCGCAATTACCGGTGAAAAGCAGCTCAAGATCACCGAGCAGATCGTATCAGCTATCAAACCTCAGGCATGGATGGATGGAAAAATACTGGGAATTACGCTTACAGGTCTTTCTTCAGTAGTAGCTTATTCCATTATCAGCTCATTGGGAGGAATGCTCTATTTCCAGTTTACAGACAGGCCTGTGAGCAATATTATTGAAATCCTACACCTGCCTTCTATTCTCATATTCCTGGCTTTTACCATGGTGGGGATTATGATGTGGAATGCCATGATGGCAGCCATTGCATCGGTAATCACCGACCCGAACAACTCGGGAAAGAGCTCATTGATGCTGGTTCCGCTAATTTTTGTAGTAGCTTCTCTGCTAGTAAGCCCCGATCATAGGGCAGGTGTGTTCCTCTCCTGGTTTCCTTTAACTTCGGCTACTGCTATGCCCATGCGCTGGGTAGTGTCAGTGGTAGATTGGTGGGAACTAGCAGGATCTTTTGCCGTACTCGTGATCACATTCTACCTTTTTAGAAAACTTGCGGCTAAAATTTTTCATGTATCGATCCTTATCAGTGGCAAAGAGCCCACCTGGAAAGAGGTATGGAAGCTTGCGAGGGAGGGATAAGTGTGCTTAAAAAAGCACGCTGAGGCGACTGTAAACTTCAAAGCCTATCTTTTTAATGTTTTCCGGGGATGTGTTCCGTCCCTTTAATTTCCACTACGTTTACCATTTGTTTACCATCGAAATTAGCTTTTGCATAACGATAGACCCACTTTCGTAAAAACGAAAATGTATTATTATGAAAAGAAATCTTTTACTACAGGAACTAAGAAAAAGGGTGCGATTGCTGTTTTTGGCCGTGCCGCTCTTCTTCAACTATTCTTTTTTATTATCATCACCTGGCAGCCAAAATGTGGCCATCGGCAATAAGTATTACACGGAGACCTCTCCACTATCTGCCAGCATAACACCTGAAGATATCAGGGTTTGCAAGAATGATGTGAGCAATGGCGTGTTGCTGACTGCCATAGCCTCCGGTGGGGATGGTATGTACTCCTATAAATGGCAAAAGTTGCAAAAGGATGGCACATGGCTAAACCTGGATGCAACAACAACTTCGTATATAGCCACCTCTAACGGGAGGTATCGTTGCGTGATTAAATGCTGTAATAAAGAGTCAGTAGTGAAGCCTGAGGCACGTGTGAGGTATTTCGCACCGCTGGCCGCAACTGCATCACCTGAGCAGCAGACGCTATGTACACCTGGAGAAGGAAAAACCTTTCAGGCCACTGCTACCGGTGGTGACGGCAATTATACTTACCAGTGGCAGGTACGTGGACAAAATGCTGATGGCACGTATAGCTGGAGCAACATACCAGGGGCTGATTCATCTTCTTTTTATACGGATCAGGTCAACAGATACAGGTGCAAAATCATGAGTTGTGGGGAGAAGGTAAAAACAAACCGGGTGGAATTAAAAGAATATGTTCCCCTTTCAATCACGACACAACCCAAATCAGACACTGTTTGCTATGGCGAATCTGCTACGTTTAGCATTGTTGTGGCAGGAGGAGATAGCTACAATTCATATTATTGGGAAATATACTATCCTTTTAATGATTCATGGATATTTGATAGCGTGAACGGATCAGCAGGTACGCCAAACTATACCCCAAAAAAACCTGGTAAGTTCAGATGCAAGATCATCAATAGAAATTGTAACGAAACAATTATCTCCGATGAGGTGGAGTTTGTTGTGGCTGCCATGTGGTTTCATGATATTGAAGATGCAGTAGCTTGTCCTGAACGTGAAGCTGTGCTTGTTGCAAGAGCATATAGAGGCTGGCCCCCTTTTCACTATCAATGGCGGAAAGATAACGGAACTGTTTTGGAAGATATCGTGGGAGCCACTGACAGCACCTTTTCCACTAGTATCCCCGGCACATACTATTGCTTTATACAAGACAATTGTAGAGGGTTTAATTTAGGTCCGGCTACTGTTACTTATGAACCTGTCTGCAATAGTACAATCACAACTGCTCAAATGACTAACGAACCCACCTTGAAAACATACCCTAATCCAACACAGGGTGAAGTTACCATTGATGTGTCTGAATTTGAAAATGAGCAGATACAATCTGTAGAGTTAATTGATGGTCATGGAGATGTAATAGACATGTGGACCTTTTCCGGTCATAATGCAATGGAGCAACTTAATTTAGCCGGATGCAAGGAGGGAACGCTCTACCTGAAGGTCATCACCTCTAAAAGAATAATACGCCAAAGACTTGTTAAAACGAACAGGTAGAATTTGCGATTCAGCCCCGGGATCATTGATCCCGGGGCTGAATCGCAATGCTCCTAATAAGGACTGATTTCGATAAAAGAATTGTCATGCCGACTTTGGAAGCATCTTGTTAAGATACAGTTTATCAACGTTTCTGAATAAGATCTCTCTTCCCTGGAATGACATTCTACATTTAATAGCATTGGGTGGTGAATCTCATTGTATCTTTAGTAATGACCCTATTTTTGTTCAATAGATTTCGCATATGCAAGCAAGCGGATCAAAGCAACTGCGTTCCCAAGCTTCCACTGCATGGCAGCTACTATACTGTGTACAGCAACAAGCTCTCTGTTCACTAACCTTCCATTTGAGTGGAATTCATCGATGTGCTTCCTGGCTGCAGCATATCCAATCTTCCCATAAACATTTAAAATTTCTACGGCATTCTCTTCAGTAGTTTTTTCTCGTTTTTTTGGTACATATCCCATTTGTTCAATCATTTGCCCGGCTACTTTCCAGGTCGACCAGGGATTTTGGCCTGTCACAAGGCTTCCGTCCTGAACGACATTTTCCAGGTACATACTACCCCTGTCAAAGCGCGCGCCTTTTTCCACTAACTTATCTTGCAGTAGAAAAGGGAAGATATCGGGTGCATCGGGGATTAAGAACAGCTCTTCTTCATTAGTGAAACCGCTGATCTTTCTATTTGCCACCAGGTGTTGACCTCCATTCAACGTAACATTTATCAATGCGGCAGGTCCATGGCAAACAGCTCCGATCACTTTACCGGAATCGTAGTATTGACGTACCAGCGACTGAATATATTTATTATCAGGGAAGTCAAACATAGTGCCTTTGCCACCTACAAAATATACGGCTTGATAGTCATCCGGTGTCACATCCTTTATAGCAATAGTATGATCAACCTTGATTTGGGCGATAGTGTCATTCAAAAAAGCATAATCGTAGACACCCATATCCTCATCGTCAATCACTACAGGAGGCTTACCGCCCAGCGGACTGGCTATATCTACTTCAAAGCCATTGGCCATAAATACGTAATACGCACGTGATAATTCCGTCAGTTCGTAACCTGTAGGTTTGCCGTTGTCGCCCATCACACCGCAGCTTGTTACGACAGCCAGTATTTTACCTCTGACAGGTATTGAGTCAGCCGTCAGATAGCTTAGATCTGTGGGAGCAGCTTTTGATATATCTATTTCTGTTGTTTCCGAAGGTTTGATCAGGCTCATAAACCAGAATCCAAAAGCAACTGTAGAAATAATCAATGTGGCAAAAATGATTAACGACCATTTAATAAGAGTTTTTTTCCTTGACATAGTTTTTATTGTTTTTTGGACAAACAAGCAGCTATGTCACAGAAAAGTCTTCCAAAATGATCATTTCGTAAGAGTAAAAGATCATTTTGGAAGAGTCCCTTGTAAAAACATCCTAACCACCAGTCCCCGGACCTGTTCCGGAGCCCTTTGGAGTAGGGAGATGACCGATGTGATACTCCGCCAAAAGCAATGAAAATCCGAAGAACAGGATTTTTTTCTTTGCCATACTATTGCTTGGGTTTGCC
The DNA here is from genome assembly GCF_000331535.1 of Fulvivirga imtechensis AK7. GTDB lineage: Bacteria > Bacteroidota > Bacteroidia > Cytophagales > Cyclobacteriaceae > Fulvivirga > Fulvivirga imtechensis. Next base: position 185,820 of record NZ_AMZN01000006.1, read on the forward strand.
GAGACTACTTTTCAGTGAGCACTTTGCTGAAGGGTCCCGGAACAGGTCCCATAGCCGTTAACTTAAGCATCCCGGTAGGGATGCAATATTGGTAGCCCGGGGTGAAGCCCCGGGATAGGATTAGATTTTTTTATGCGCCACATTCAAGCTTGGGAAGATGAGAAGGCTATTTTGGCGCATCCATGCTTACTAAGGTAAATGCTTCGAACTCATTCCTGCCATGTGTGCCAAGGAAGCCTGTGTTCCATGGTTGGGCCTTCCTATGGCACACTCAACTTCTCGTTTAAACCCGGGGCTTCACCCCGGGCTACAAAGATTTACCCCCTCTGGGGGCTCGTTATTCTCTTAAGTTAACGGCTATGGGAACAGGTCCGGGAGCTGGTGCTATAGAGCGGTTAGTGGCTATTTTTATGTCGTATTGTCGATCCTAAATCAATCTACCGATAATACCAGCAACTCAACTCTCCGGTTTAGCGCCCGGTTTTCAGCAGAAGTATTAGGCATCAGCGGCTTTGCTTCTCCGTAGCCCCGCGCTCGCAGGCGTGCTTCTGAGATACTGTGGCTGACCAGGTAGTTAACTACGCTCTGAGCTCTTTTCTTAGAGAGTTCCAGATTGAAATTATCGTTCCCAATATCATCTGTATGAGCTTCTATTTCAATGGCTATGTTCTCGTTGTCCTTTAAAAGGTCAATTACACGATTGAGTGTAAAATAAGACGTAGAATCAAGCTCTGCAGAGTTGACTGGAAAATTAATATTGTTAAGTGCCAGGTGAGAGCCAACCTCCACTTTCCTGGTCTGAAGTTTAATTTTATAAGCACCGGTTTCATCGTGTTCGCCACTACCGGCAGTAATCATTGTGGAAGAAAATACATACCCCTTATCACTACTCGTTACTACTTCATAGCGGTCTCCCTTGCGGAGATAGACTTCTTCGTTGGAATTCGCAATGATGACCTCATCCTCATCATTATTCTTAAAGTAGATTTTGGTACTACGTTTTTTCCCGGAAGTGATGTCTGTAACTTCTACCATTGTCCGGATCTTTTCATGTTCAATTTCAACTTCATAAGCTCGGGGGTACCACAGTGTTGGGTCAAATGCAAGTTCTTTTTCAACCTGGTAGTATCCCTCAGCATCTATGCTGACATGGTAACCTTCTTTGGAACTCAGTTCAACTGATAAAGGGATGGAAGAAATCAGAAGCGAGTCATTATAAATGACTTTTTTACTGCTCCTGCCCGTAATGGTAACGAAAGCAGACACCGGCTTCTCGAGATCTTTGTCCTTCACTTGTAGCAGCAACCCAAACTGATCTTTCAACTTTATATCCTGATGCACTTCCTGGTATGTCGTTACCGCTGAATAATCAAGTAGTACTTCCTCTATCAGGTGTTGTCCGGTGGTGAATGTAACAACAAACCTGCCACCTGCGGGCAATACCAAACTATACCTGCCATCAGCAGGATTACTTGTCAGGTGTGCTATCACCTGATTAGATTTCACTTCTTTAACCCTTATCGTGGCCTCCATCGGGCCATTGGTTCCGGTTATGATGCCTTGTACAGTGACATTGATATTCTGATGGTATTCCTTAGGAATGTTTACTGCATAAATATCGTTATTACTAAAGAAATACATCTGATCACCAGATGCTGATATACAAGGTGACTGATCGCTGGCTTTAGAATTGATGTATTCGAGCGCCACGGGATCCATCCAGGTGCCGTCATCTTTTAGCTGCGTTTGATACATATCATATTTCCCTTTGCCATTCTCTTTAATGGAGGAAAAGATCAGCGTTCTGTTGTCAGCCATTATTTTCGGATCCCTTTCACAGCCACTATTAATAACAGGTGGTAAAGCTACAGGTTCACCCCATTTTCCCGAGGAGTCTCTATGGGAAACGAATATCGAAAAGCAATGCTCCTTTTCTTTTTTGTTATAGGGGTTGTTTTGGTTAACCCGTATAAAATATAGTGAATTGCCATCTGATGAAATACTTGGGAAACCCTCATAATCATCGGTATTGATCGGTGCACCAATGCTTTCGGGAACGCTCCACTGGTCGCTCTCCATTCTTTTCGAGAAATAGATGTCCTCGGAGGTAGTTACCCCTTCAATAAAGGCTGTATAGTAAAGAAAGTTTCCATCATAGCTAAGGGATGGACCGGCAATGAAATCACATTTCTCATTGATGGAGGTCAAAGGTATGGGCGCGCTCCAGCCATCGTCACTAAGTGTTGACTTATAAAGCTCCCAGGCTGATCCGCGATTCGACTGGAATATCAGTGTTTTTCCATCGGCACTTATAGACGGGGCAAACTCCACGTATTTATCACTGCTTATGGTGTTGATCCGCTCAGACTGTGCCTCAGCCAGTTTAAATATTGCCAATTGGCTAGTAAGAACTAGGAAGACGGTTTTGAATTTTCCAATCATAACCTAAATATTTATTTTATTAATTGCCGATCATTACAAAAGCACCCCAATTGTATGGAGTGTCGTATTTTTCCTTTAACACAAGCTGTGTATCTCTGAAAGCTGCGATCTTATCTTTTCCGCCAAGCCATTGCTTATAAAATTCAACCATCAGTTCTTGTGTAACAGCGTCTTCTACTTTCCATAAACTCATAATCACCGTTTGCGCACCGGCAACAAGAAAAGATCGTTGAAAGCCATACACCCCTTCTCCGTTTTTTACTTTGCCTGTTCCCGTTTCGCATGCTGAAAGCACCACGAGCTCTGTCTTGTCCAGCGCAAGATTCATAGCTTCATATGCTGTCAAAATACCGTCCTCTTCTGACAGAGGTAAATTCTTACCGTTCATTTTTAATAACGCATTAGTTTCTGAATTAGCTAGCAGCAGTCCGGAGAGCATGAGAGGGTTGGTGTTGGGCTCTTCCTGTTTACCGTGGCCAGGCTCAGTTTCGAACTCTGACTTAAAGAAACCATGTGTGGCAATATGTAGAATGGTGGGATTTTTGGTTTTTTTTATCCGAAATTCATCCGCCTGATCGCGCATGTAAATATTACATTGCCACCCATAGGTTGTTAACAGATTGGCGATCTTTTCTACCTCGTCCTTTGTTCCGGGGAGTTCATCAAAGCCTGTAGCGGGCTGCAGTTGCCCCTGAACAATAATACTTCTCTTTCTTGCAATACGGATGTCACCCGATTCCAACTCACCAGCGGTTTGTGAGCGATAACTGGGGTATCCGAATAAACTGGCTGTGAGGGCAGTAGGGGTAGTGCTTTGCTTTTTCTCAGTAAGTTGTTTTAAGCTGCTTATAAGATGAATGGACAACTTATCAATTATGTATTTGTTCTGTCTGTCATTATGAAGCGTATTAAGGTTAATTTTATTAAATACCCCGTCAGGCGAGACATAGAGCGTATGGATTCCATTGAGCCTGGCATCTACCGGCTGCCAGTACTTTTCAAAAGAAGCACTATTATCCACAAAGAAATTGATACAATTGAGATATCGCCTGAATTCACGCCCTTCCAATTCTTCACCATTTTTCCAAAGAATGAGTTCAGGATAATTTCCCATAGGCTTTACCAAAAGACCCGCATAGACTATAGAATCATTTTTTGTATTGAGTTTGAGGCGAATAATTTCCAGTGCAGCCTCACCATCTTTCAGCGTTGATTGGACATCCCTCCATGATGTCTGTGAATGCTCAAAGGTGCCTGCAAATTCCGATGAGGATATGGACAGGCTTTTCTCTAGTAGATTGGCCTGCCTCTCCAGGATTTCCAGCTCATATTGTACCAGACTTTCATCAGAGGAAGCGTAAATTCTGGCCAGCCTGTCTTTAAGCCGTATCCATTGATTAAAGGTCTCTATCAACTCGTAATTGCCACTGTTAAGTATTTGATGCCTGACCTTTGAAGTGGCATTTAAAAGGATTGCTTTTGTCGCTAAGCGGAAATCCAATAGAGCCGCGGTGCCAGCGGGATCGGCAATGGAGCGGTGGATCGCGAAATCAAGATAGGCCTTAACAGGAAGAGCAATCTTCTGATAGAAAGCTGTTTTTTCGTGTTCACTGAGCGCAGGAAATACCTCACTGATTTGATTGAGGTATATATTTTTCATTTCTTCAAAAAAAAGTATGGCGGCATTACTATTTCCTAGCTTCTGATACAGAACAGCCAGGTTATACAGACTGTGGGCATAATCCGGATGTTTTACTCCAAGTTTTAACTTACGTATACCCATCGCTTCTTTCAACAGCGCCAGTGCCTTTTCATCCTGGTCAGTATCCTGGTATATGATGGCAATATTGTTAAGCTTATTGGCGTAGGAGGGGTGTTGTGTGCCATAATGCTTTTTATCGATACTTAGCGCTTCTTCGTATAGTATCAGCGCTTTTTCCAAATGACCCGTTTTATGGTAAACGGCAGCAAGGTTTTGCAGGGATATGGCATACTTCGGATCATCACGTCCGATAGTGGCTTCGTCTATTTCAAGCACTTTTTCCAGTAGCCGTAGTGCCATCGAATAATTTCCTGTAAGCTGGTAAACCGAAGCTAAATTTTGGGCCACATCAGCATAAAAGCGTGTAGTATTATCTGTCGTTTTTAGTAACTCTCTGTAGTTTTTCTCGGCCTCTTTATAGTTGCCTAGTGTGATGTAAAATGTTGATAATGAATTTTGAGCATCAGCCAGCGCTACTGGGTTTTTAGCCTCAGAAAAGGCTTTTATGGCGCTTCTGTAATGTGATTCGCTGGCTCCATAATCTGTGGTGACCTGCTTTATTTTCGCCATCTGAAGGTGGCTTTCTGCTTTTACCACCAGATTGGTATCGTTTACGATGTGATCCATTGCCTCTTCTGCTGCCTTGTAATCTCCCAGGCTCAAATACAGCCGGGATAACATCAAGGCAATACGGGCATGTTTCATTTGCCCGGGAAAATGCTGCTTTAGTGTTGTATGGAGGGATAGGCCTTCATTAAACCGGCCTGTCTGGATGAAGCATTCATAACCCAAAAGTAGAATGGAATTAAATATTTCAGGGTCCGCATCTGTAATTTCTGGATGCCGGAGATATTTGTTCAGCAAATCAATGCCAGGCTGGAATCTGTACAGGTTCATCCAGCGTGACAATATGTCCTTAAAAATGGACGAGGCAACGTTCACGGATAATTGGAAACTGATATCCAGGCACTTTTTGTAGTACTTTTCTGCCTCGGGAAGATCATGAACGAGGCGTGCAATATCTCCTTTTTGCAAGGCCATGTATGCCTGTTCCCTACTAATATCCCGGTAAAGCTTTGCCGCTGCTACATTGGCTTTTTCCCAATACCTGAGAGCTTCCTCAGGCTTTTTCAGCCTGATCTGTTGCTCAGCACCATTAAAGTACAGGGAAAAGGAGGTATTGCTGACAATATTGTTAGTTTCAGCAATCTTAGCGCCTGTTGCAAACGAATGAATAGCCTCCTCGTGTTGTCCTGCTGTCATTTGTTCGAGGCCGGTTTTTAACAACTGATTCAATATTTGTGCATGGTTGCCCACAGAGGCTTCCGTGTAATGTATCGAAGCTTCCTGAGTAAGTTGCGTGAGTATATTTACTGCCTGAGCGTACTCTGGCCAGTCGGTCAGGTTATTATTTTCCAAAGTAGCCCTGAAAGTGCTGAGGGTTTGCATCGCATCACTGGCGCGGCCATTGCTCCATTCTAAATACCCAAGAGTGAAGAGACCGTGAAGGTGATCTTCTCCACCTTCCGGGTACTGCTGCAGCATCGGAAGTGCTGTTTTTAACTTCTTTATGGCGTAGACTTCCCCTCCATCAACCATCGACAAAAGTTGAGCCCAGAATACTTCATTTGCCAGGTATTGATACGAATCTTCTGAATATACGGATTTTTTGATCTCAGCCAGGTGACTGTAGTTTTGAAGTGCCTGCTGAATAGCTCCTGACTTCTCACAAAAAAAGATCTGCTTTTCAAGGGCCTCCATAAAATGATGTGACTCCCGGCCTTCTATTTCCGCAAATAATTCTGCTTCACGGTTACAATATTCGATCGCTCCTTCGAAATGGTTAAGTTGTTGAAGTGTTGCGGTTAGTATCTGGTGAGAGTAAGCCTCTGCTTTTAATCCGTTTTGAGCCGAAAGCGGGAGTGCCTTTTGGGCTTTTTGCAACGCCAGCTCATAAGCTTCCTGTTGAAATGCCTCAACCGCTTCGTTGTATGTAGATTGCCAATTTTGGCTATATAAGGTTTGTGAAGTAAACCCTAGTAGCGAGATGGCTATGGAAACTTTCAGATCAAAGCATAATGATAGCAGTGCTTCCGAAAAAAATCGAAAAGTATAGTTTAAAAAATCAGGTATTCCTGCCTGTTGTATCATTTGCGGGATTAAACGCTTTGGCATAAAATAAGCATTGCTTCAATGCATTGCCCGCTAAATTGAGGGAATATCCTACATCTGTATGTGAAACGGGTTTATTGCTGATTACCTGATGCTTAGTCGCCAAATATTACCGTTACCCTTATCGGTAAGCACATAAACCGAGCCATCAGGAGCCTGCTCTACGTCTCTTATCCTGGCGCCAAGTTCGATCCTTTCTACTTCTTCGGCATTTTGTCCATCAATCCTTACTCTTACGATGGCCTGGGCTGTAAGGCCCCCGATAAGCAAGCTTCCCTGCCATTCGGGAAACATTTCACCAGTATAAAAAACCATGCCTGAAGGTGAAATAACGGGGGTCCAGTGAATCAAAGCATCAGTAAACTCCGGGCGTGTAGGAGGGTCAGGGATATCCTTCCCATCGTAGTGTTCGCCCCAACTGACAACAGGCCATCCATGGTTTTTCCCCGCCTCAGGCTGATTAAGCTCGTCTCCACCTTTAGGGCCCATTTCAGCAATCCAAAGCCGGCCCTGATCATCAAAAGCTGCACTTTCAATGTTGCGGTGGCCATACGACCATATTTCGGGCTTTGCATTTTGCTGGTTGATAAAAGGGTTGTCGGAAGGCGTGGAACCATCAGGATTGATACGAACAATAGCGCCCATGTGATTGGAAAGATCCTGAGCTGGATCAAACTTAAATCTTTCTCCCATTGTTAAGAACAGCTTACCGTCCTGTGAAAATACTATTCGTCCCCCAAAGTGGTTCTGACCGTCTACTTTAGGCTCCTGCCTGAAAAGTACCGTGAATTCTTTAATACTATTTCCATCCAGCTTGCCGCGACCTACAGCGGTTGAAGCCATATTGCTTTGTCCGGGTTCTGAAAAGGCCAGGTAAACAAGCTGGTTGTTCTTAAAATCGGGATCCAGGGCTACATCCAAAAGGCCGCCCTGACCCTTGGCAAATACTTTGGGTGTACCATTGAGAGGTTCTGAAAGGGCATTGCCAGAGCTGAGTATCCTCAAATTTCCGGAACGCTCTGTTACCAGCAGCCGCCCATCAGGAAGAAAGGCCATACCCCAGGGGTGATTAAGGCCGTCAGTAAGATCCTCCACCTGGATCTCTCCGTTATCGGCTTCAGTATTTTGATCCTGAGAGCAGGCTGATCCGAAACTTAGTACAAGGGTTATAATTACAGTTATACAGATCGAGTGCGCATTATGTCTTTTCATGGCTCGCAGTTTTTAATATAACCGACCTAAATGGAGAAAGTTATAGCTAGTACACTGTTTTAAATGGAAACTCTCTATTTCGGAAGGGTGAAAATGAATTTCGATCCGTTTATTCCATCAGATTCGACCCAAATGGAGCCGCCCTGCTCTTCAATGATCTTTTTGACTATGGAAAGCCCAATGCCAGTGCTTTCAGTGGTGTCTTTTGGTTGCAGTGTTTGGAATATCATGAAGATTTTTTCATGATATTCCTCTGCAATGCCTGGGCCATCGTCTTTAACAGAGAAATAGTGAAATTTTTGATCGCTATGGTATGCTATAGTGATATTTCCGGTATCCCTGTTATGGTATTTAATGGCATTGCTGATCAGATTAGTGAAAACCTGTTCTGTCCATGTCCGGTTGGTTTGTATCACCGGAAAATCGCCTGTCACCTCTACATTGAAACCATCAGGAATACTGAGTATACTTAATACTTCATTGATCAGTTCCCCGGATGACACGGTTTCTTTTTCGGCAGACATGCGTCCTACCCGTGAATACTGCAAGATCCCGTCTATAAGATCTTTCATCCTGCTCACCCGGCTTTTAAGAAGAGTAAAATTACTCTTCACTTCTTCATTAGTATTTTCCTCCAGGTCTTCTTCAATCCACTCCGAAAGGCTGGCTATACCTCGCAGAGGCGCTTTTAAGTCATGAGATACTACATAGGCAAACTGGTCCAGTTCTCTGTTAATTTTAGTGAGGCTTTGTGTTTTTTCCTGTACCTGCAGCTCCAGAGCTGCTTTTTGAGCCTTAACTACCCTCATTCTTACTAAATATACAGAGATGAGAATACCCACAGCCAGCAATGCTACTGCTACCTTAAAAAACCAAGTATCCCAAAAAGGTGGTGTAATGATGATCTTCAGTGAAGCAGCATCTTCATTCCAGACACCATCGTTGTTGCTGCCTTTCACTTTGAAAATATATTCTCCCGGGTCCAGGTTGGTATAGGTGGCTTTTCTTTCGGGTCCTGCCTCAATCCAATGGTCCTGGAGGCCTTCCAATATGTATTTGTATTGGTTGTTGTATGATTTCCTGTAGTTGAGCGCTACGTAATCCAGGTTGATGTAGTTTTGCTTGTAGTTAAATGTGATTTGGCTCGTATATAAAAGGCTCTTTCTTAGAGGACCATCTTTGCTGACGGGTATTACCTGGTTGAACAACCTGAGCTCTGTAATGTATACGGGAGGGATGTATTCATTGCTTTTGATATTTTCAGGTAGAAACATGTTATATCCGTTGATGCCGCCAAAAAGTAACTCTCCTGTAGACAGCCGCCTGTAGGCCCATCTGTTGAACTGGTTGCTTTGCAGCCCATCATGAAGCCCATAATTTTTAAATGTTTTCTCTTCAGGATTGAACATGCTCAAACCTTCGTTTGTACTCAGCCAGATGTTGGTATTATTGTCTTCCAGTATACCCATAATAACATTATTGGGCAGTCCGTCCTGCTTGCGGAATACTTCAAAGGTTGCTGTTTCACGGTTAAACATGCACAATCCGCCACCGTTTGTCCCTATCCATAATCTGTTTTTTGAATCTTCATACAAAGAGTATATGGAATTGACCGGAAGGCTGCCATTGTTAATGCCGCTGGATCCATAGTGGGTAAATTTCTCAGTAATAGGATCGAACATATCGAGTCCGTTTTGACCGGTACCTACCCATATTTTACCCAAGTGGTCCTCATACATGCATACCACAATAGCATAGCTTATATCATTGCGATCATTTTTATAGGTATACTGTGTGAAATTATCTTTGTCTTTGTTGTATCTGCTGAAGCCGTTGTTCCAGGTGCCTATCCAAATGTTGCCCTGGCTGTCTTCCATTATATCAAAAATGTAATCGCCACTGAGGCTATTAGGATCATCCGGGTTATTTTTATAATGTCGATACTCATCAGTTTCGGGATTGTAAACAGTAACCCCACCGGCCCAACTGCCTATCCATAAATTTCCTGAGCGGTCCACTTCCAGGGCCAATACTTTGTTGCTCCCTATGCTATTCGGTTTGTCCGCCCTGTGCATCAATAATTTAGTAAAATCATTTTTTCCCCTGTCAAAGTAGTTAACACCGCCTCCATCTGTACCTACCCAGTAATTGCCTTTCTGATCTTCAGCAAATGACGTAACATTATTGTTACTCAGCCCTTTACCGCCCTTGTGTCTGATGTGCTTAAATGAATATTTGTCCTTGTCAAATATATTGATCCCTCCAAACCTCGTGCCGACCCAGAGCCTGTTATTTACATCTATAAAAGTGCAGGTAGTAATGTTACTGCTCAGGCTGTGTACGTTTTCGGGGTCATGGAAGTATTTTTTAAAAACCCCGGTTTTTCTGTTCATTACATTCAATCCGTTATCAGTATTGATCAGTAGCTGACCTTCAGCATCTTCATTAATACTGGTAACATAACTATCCGACAAGCTTAAAGAGTCCGTTCTTTCATATGGATACCGGACAAATGTGCTATCCGATGGATTGAAGCGGTTGATCCCGCCACAGAAGGTGCCTACCCATATAGTCTTGTCGCTGTCTTCATAAAAAGAGGTCACATGGCTACAGCTAATAGTGGTGATGTCCTCCCGATCATGCTTGTAATTGATGAATTTCTCTGTTTCAGGATTAAAATAGCTGATGCCTGCATGTGTGCCTATCCACAGGTTTCCCAGATGGTCCTCTATCATTGCAGAATTGGCAATATTATCGTGTATCAGGGAATTGGCTTCACCGTCTTTTTGTACGTATCTTTTGAATGTCCCGGTTTCTTTTATAAAGAGATTGAGACCGTAGGAAGTACCTACCCAAAGCCGGCCTTTGGAATCGAAAAGTAACGCGTTGACGACATTTCCACTCAGCGATTGGTTGTTAGCAGGGTCATGTAGAAATCTTTTAAAAACACCATATTCCCTGTCATAGAGGTTCAGGCCACCGTATGTAGCCAGCCAGATGTCTCCATTGACATCTAATTTAATATCGTTTATCAAGTCATTGCTAATGGTGGTGCTATCATTGGCATCATTTCTGAATATTTTAAAATTGTACCCGTCATACATATTCAGGCCGTCTTCCGTGCCTATCCAGATAAAACCTAGGCTATCCTGCACTATTGACCATATATTCGCCTGAGAGAGCCCGTCATGGTTACTGAGCCTGTCAAAAATATAATCCTGCCCACGAAGGTTTGCCAGAAACGTGAAGTTGAAGAGAAAGAGAATAATGACAAACCGAAGAAATGATCTAAAACAAAAAATGGTCATAAACAGATAAAAATCAGGTCTCCCTGCCTATTGTGATTAAGACGTTAGCCCGTAAGCTAGCTACAATTGATCTAATGAATTTGATAAAAACGAGCCAGAACATACATCTGTAGGTGAAGTATTGCTTTTTGTGCGGAAATAGTACCCGTATGACTGTTAGCTAAATCTGATATTGTCATTATAATTCTTAGTTTCTTAATTTAGACCTGTAACAGATATTTCTCATGAGAAATTCCAGAAGAGACTTTATAAAATCAGCAGGAGCGGCAACTCTTCTTTTGTCCTCTGCACCTGCCGTTTTTTCAGGAGTATTTACTTCGAAATATAAGGAGAAATTAGGGGTGGCTTTAGTTGGGTTAGGCTATTACAGCACCGATCTGCTCGCCCCGGCTTTGCAACTGACTCAGTACTGTGAACTGAAGGGAATTGTGACCGGCAGCCCATGGAAAATTCCTGTATGGCAAAAGAAGTATGGCATTGCAGACAAAAATGTTTACAACTATGAAACCATGCATCAAATTGCCAATAACCCCGATATTGATGTGATCTACATTGTTTTGCCTACCGGTTTGCACAGTAAGTATAGCATAATAGCAGCAAATGCAGGTAAGCACGTGTGGTGCGAAAAGCCGATGGCCAGAACGGCTGCTGAGTGTGAAGCCATTATTGCTGCCTGTAATGAAAATAAAGTCAGGCTCAGCATAGGTTACAGAATGCAGCATGAACCCAATACCCGGACAATAATCGAGTTTGCCAAACAAAATGCCTACGGACATATAAGTAGGGTAAAGGCCGAAGCGGGTTATTATGATGGCCGGTCAGATCACTGGAAGCAAAAGAAAGCAATGGGAGGAGGGGCAATGTACGACATGGGTGTATATCCACTAAATGCTGCACGATATGCCACGCAAATGGAACCGATAGCTGTAATCGCAAGACATGAGACCAACAGGCCGGAGATTTACTATGAAGTGGACGAAACTACTTATTTTACATTGGAATTTCCTCATGGCGTTGTTGCCGATTGTGCTACCAGTCTGGGAAAAGGTATGAATGAACTCCGCGTAGATAGCAGTAAAGGCTGGTATGAACTGATACCATTTCAGGCTTATTCAGGTATCCAAGGGCGGACAAGTGATGGCAAAAGACTGAACGAGTCAATTGCCAACCAACAGGCCAGGCAAATGGATAATGATGCCCTGGCTATCATGAACAAGACAAATGTGATTGTTCCCGGTGAGGAAGGACTAAGGGATCTCAGAATAGTTGAAGCTGTTTACAAGTCTGCCAGCCTGGGGCAGCGGGTTACTCTATAACTTTTATAATCGTAAACGTTTGTAATTGCGGGAGCAGCGGGAAAGCTTAAAATGCCGGGCTTTTTGATTGGAAATTAGCCTGTGAAACGCGAAAATTGTATAGAGGAGCATGCATATCTACATCATAATAGGACCATCCGGAGTAGGTAAAACGACCATAGGCACACTGCTAAGTCGTAGGCTGAACCTGCCATTTTACGATGCTGATGACTTTCATCCAGAAAACAACATCAACAAGATGAAGGCAGGTATACCACTGTGTGATGAGGACCGTTTTCCCTGGCTTAATACTTTATCCGATAGCATTAAAAAATGGCATACCGGTACTGGAGCGGTGGTGGCGTGTTCGGCACTTAAAGAAAAATACCGAAGGCAACTGATGTCTATTCCTGACAAGTACACCACCTGGATCTACCTGCGCGGCAATGAAAGCCTGATCAGGGGCAGGCTGGCAAACAGAAAGCGGCACTTTTTTAACAAAGAACTGCTCAGCTCACAATACAGTGAGTTGGAAGTACCGGAATATGGCTGTCATATTGATGTCAACAAAGGTCCCCAGGACGTTGTTGATGAAATATTGGAATGTATCAACAAAAAAAAATGAACAACCATGAGTACGCGATCCGAATTCGGCTTGATAGGCCTTGGTGTGATGGGGAAGAGTCTGGCGCAGAATATTGCCGGTAAAGGTATCCGGCTCTCAGTCTACAACCGCCATATTACAGGCAAGGAGGAGGGAATTGCCGAAGATTTTGTGTCGTTACACACCCAATATACTGGCTTGCAGGGATTTGATGACATCAGTCAATTCATAGATTCACTTGAAACACCCCGGTCGATTCTACTCATGGTTAACGCCGGGCCGGCAGTCGATCAGGTAATAGCAACGCTTCTTCCTTTGCTGAGCGCAGGTGATATGATCATCGATGGTGGAAATTCACACTATAAGGATACCGAACGCAGGGAAGTTGCTCTGCGGGAGAACGGGATCTATTTTCTTGGTGTGGGCATATCAGGAGGAGAGGAAGGGGCGCTTCACGGCCCGTCACTGATGCCGGGAGGAAGTAAGAAAGCCTACGATAATGTAGGAAGGTACCTGGAATCTATAGCGGCAAGAGATAAAAACGGAAGGCCATGCTGCACTTATGTAGGGCCACAGGGTGCAGGCCATTTTGTTAAAATGACTCACAATGGTATTGAATATGCGGAAATGCAGCTCTTGGCCGAGGTTTATCACCTACTGCGATATTATCTGGGAAAGTCGCCAGAAGACATTTCTAATATTTTTGAAGAATGGAAAATTCACGGCCTTAACAGCTATATTCTGGAAATAACGATCGATATTCTACGTACTAAAGAGGGGGGAGAGCTACTTCTGGACAAGATACTGGATGCGGCAGAGCAGAAAAGTACCGGTGGCTGGACGGTTGAAGCTGCATTTGAACTAGGCACTCCATTAGGGGCTGTTTCTGAGGCTGTTATGGCGAGATTTTTGTCTGCTGAAAAAGAACAACGCCTAAAGGCAGTGAATGTGTATAGCAACGGAAAGCAGGCAGCACAACAAACGGCCTCTCCAAACTTTGCCGACAAATTGAAAAAAGGCTATGAAGCCGCCCGTATCATTAACCATGCTACAGGTTTTCTCCTATTAAAAAAAGCCTCCGAAAGGTACAGTTGGAACCTTAGTCTTTCCGAAATAGCACGGATTTGGACCAATGGCTGTATTATCCGGTCTGCATTAATGGAGATACTAGTAGAAGTGCTGATGAAGGAAACAGACATACTACAGCATCCGAATATGGTTGCTATGATGAGCGACCGGGTCGAGGATATAAAAACAGTTGTTGCGGAAGGACTCGGTGCCGGTCACGCTTTGCCCGTGCTGAGTGCTTCGCTAAATCATTTCCTGGGTTATACTACCGGACTATCTCCGGCTAATCTCATACAGGCACAGAGGGATTATTTTGGCGCTCATACCTACCAACGAGTGGATAGGCCTCTGACAGAGCACTTTCACACCCAATGGAAATAATATAACTATATGGACTATCAATTGCTACTGGCGGCAGTAGGAGGTATAGCTCTGCTGCTCTTCCTCATCCTTTACCTGAAGATACAGGCTTTTCTTTCATTACTCATTGTCAGCATGTTTGTAGGTGTGGTCTCCGGTATGCCTCCGGAAGATATACTGAACCACATGAAAGATGGGATGGCCGGTACCCTGGGTTTTGTGGCTACTGTAGTGGGGTTAGGCGCCTTATTTGGAGCAATATTGGAATATTCAGGAGGGGCACAGCGCCTGGCAAGCTATATGCTCGGTAAAATGGGTATAAAAAAAGCGCCATGGGCCGTTATGGTCACTGGTTTCATTGTAGCAATTCCGGTATTCTTCGATGTAGCGTTTATTATATTGGTGCCTGTGATATTTGCATTAAAGCAGCGTACGGGCAAATCATTGTTGCTTTTTGCTATTCCTCTGTTGGCAGGGCTGGCGATCACCCATAGCTTTATTCCGCCCACACCAGGTCCGGTGGCAGTGGCTGATATACTGGGTGCTGATCTGGGCTGGGTGATCATAACAGGTTTTATCACAGGTATTCCCGCGGCTGTGGTGGCAGGACCACTCTTCGCTAGTTATATCAGCCGTAAGATCGACCTCCCTCTTCCGGATAGCTACATCGAACAAGAAAAAGAGAACGGGGATGCTCCGCCTCCATGGCTCATCCTTTCCATCATTACCTTGCCCATCCTTCTCATCGTGGCAAGAACGATGGTGGAAAGTCCTTTTATCAAACAGACTGAAATACCAGGGATAGTCTCTTACATTATAATATTGATTGGGCACCCTTTTACTGCGTTGATCATCGCTAATCTGGTAGCCTGGTATTGGTTAGGCGTCAGCAGAGGAGCTACCAAAACAGAATTGCTAAAGATCTCTTCAAAGTCATTATATCCTGCAGGAGTTATTATCCTGCTTACCGGAGCGGGGGGTGCATTTAAGCAGATACTGGTGACTTCGGGTGTTGGCACTATGTTGGTAGAGTCGTTGAGTGGAGACCTGTTTTCACCGGTTTTGTTTGCTTTTATCATCGCTGCCATAGTGCGTATTATGCAGGGGTCTGCTACTGTAGCTATGATCACCGCTGCGGGAATAACGGCCCCGCTTCTGATGGGGAGCAGCTTTGGTGACATACAGAAAGCTGTATTGGTAATAGCCATTGCCTCGGGCGCTACTATTCTTTCACATGTCAACGATAGCGGTTTTTGGCTGGTGAGCCAATACTTGGGGATGTCGGAAAAGCAAACCTTTAGATCGTGGACCGTGATGACTACCTTGATTGCAGTGACAGGCCTTATCGTAAGCCTGCTACTGTGGCTGGTAGTTTAAATTGTGTCTAAGAAAAACGCCATTGTCTACGTTACGCTTTCCCCAGAAATGGGCTTCCTGAGTTGTTAGGAACTCTGCTTTTTTGGACTTCATCCCGCTCTTTAGAGGGAAAGTTTTCTTAAAGCCACTTAGAGTTTTCTTGCATCTACTGAACTGGCTTGCGGCTCCAATCAATCATACTTCCCGTTGAGCCATTCCCAAAACCTGATGATGGGATTGCTATGTTTCTTAATTAACCTTTTACGGCTTGCCGGCTCCTGCTTTTTTGCCGGTTTTTTTGAAGGCTTCTTCTTTATTTTTTCTTGAGGGGCGCTTTTTACCTGCTCTTCGTAAAATCGCTTCTTCTTATCTTTGAGCTTTTTCTCCCGTTCCCTTTTCTTCCTGAGCGCCTCTCTTTCCTGTCGCTTTAGCTTTTGTTCATAAGATTCCGTCTTCTTGCGCTTGGTTTGGCGTTTCTGAGATTTCCTGTCCTGGGTATCCTTTTTCCTGTTTCGTGAAGGCGCTGATACTTGTTGGTCGTTACTCTCATCAGTTTTTTCCTCCTTCTTTGGAGGTTCAGGAAGCTCTATTTTTCCTAACACTTTAATCCCTTCAAGCTTGATCTTTTTGGCTCTTATTACCTCTGTTTGCTGCTTATCCTCTTCGCTTTGTGTTTCTTTCGTATCTTCTATATGCACCTCGCCCGGTTGTTCATCTTTGGCGCTTTGCACCGCAGGTTCAGCTTCCTGAGGTTCAATGAACTCTGAATTTTCACTGGCGCCTTGGGTAGAAAGCAGGGGTTCTGTCGTTTCTTCTGAGCTTTCCTCTATTTTTTTGTCTTCCTCTAATTGTTCATTGGGGTTGCCGAAGTGGTTGTAAATCAGTTGCGTATGTTCTTCATTTACTTTAGCATTGCTACTTTGTCCGATGTCTACACCCTGGCCGGATAAGAATCGGATGATCTCATTTTGTGTCACCCCAAGTTTACGGGCCAATTGTACCAGCCTCATATTACACTCTTTTTTTGGCGGCAAAAATATGACGTTTTGAGCATCCATGCCATCAATTATGACATTAAAAACACTTAGGTGCGTAATTGGAAGGTATAGAGGGTTTTAGTGATCACCTACCGTTCATTAGCTGCCAACAGTTTGATATAATTAAGCACAGCTCTGATCTCTCCATAGGTAAATTCGTCACCAAGCTTCTCTTTTATTTGAGATGCAGACTCATCAGCAACCGTTTCGATAACCTGGCGGATCATGGCTATTTTATCCTTGCTCACAAGCGCTTCTATGTCTATTTGACCGGAAGTAATAAAAGACGCCAGGTGACCTTCTATGGTACCGGCTGAAAGGTTTCTCTCTTGTGCAATATCTTCTATGCTCTTTCCTTCCTTAAACATACTTAGGGAGAGGCGGTGGCTTTCACCCTTCAGCGGTTTGCTGCTAACCTCTTCCTTTGCCTTACTGGCCATGGCCATGGCATTTAATTTATGACTGGTTCTTATTTCTTCAAGTAGCTTCACTGGGTCAACATTATTGATCAAACCATGAGTTACCTTGGTGAGCTGTTCGATCTGTTGCTTTTTTGCATTAAATGCATTGGTAAGCTTCACAACATCTTGCAAATACTTCTTCACCTTAGGCTGCTTTTTTACCTGGACAATATGACTTTCAAGCGGAGCTAATAATTCTATTTGCAGTTGATCACAAAAGTATTCCTCGGCAGCCTTCACTCTTTCACAGATATGTTGATAGCCATCTTTTTCGGCTTTTGACAGCAGTTTTTGCAATTGAATAGTAAATTTCCCTGCCGTTTCCTCCTGTCGCTTTATAGCGATAGATAAGTCGTTCGCCATGGCCTCCGCTTCTTTCAAAACAGGAATTCTGCGGTTTTCCAGATCATTTTTAAAATTTTCTATTGCTACTGAAAGCATATTCCAGTCAAAACCATCCAGCAACATTTGATACATATATTGACGCTGTGCCATTTTTAACTCCCTTAGCATATCGGGCTCATCGAGCGCTGTTTTAGAAAAAGCATTGGCTTCTTCATCAGTGCTTATGCAGTCAGGCGTGATGGGAGAGTAAAGTACCAGTCCGTCAAGAGATGTAAGTCGGCTGAGTGCAACATATACCTGACCTGCGGCAAAAGAAGCGCCTGCGTCAATAATAGCTTTGTTAAAGGTTAAGCCCTGACTTTTGTGTATGGTGATGGCCCACGCCAATCTGAGAGGGAACTGTGAAAATGACCCTATCACTTGTTCTTCCACTTCGTCTGCTTCCTGATTATAGGTATACCGGATGTTTTCCCATATCTCCTTTTCAACTTGAAACTTACCAGGCTCACCCGGGAAGGTCACATATATCTCGTTTTTGTTTAATCGTGATACTGTACCGATCTTTCCGTTGTAGTACCTGCGTGATTCGCCTTTGTCGTTTCTGATGAACATTACCTGTGCGCCTTTCTTCAATTTAAGCTGGCGCTCGGCAGGAAGGGCGGATTCATTAAATGTGCCATCAATTTGTGCTTCGTAGGTGAATAGCGGATCCGAAATCGCATCGAGCTCTTTTTGGTTGATCACATCGGCCTTAGAATTATGCGTGGTAAGGATAATATACTCGCCCTTTCTTTCCGGTTTAAAATCAGGATGATAATACTTCTGAAGAAGTTGAATATCTTTATTGGTTATCAGGTCGTTACGTAGGTTGTTCAACAGACTTATAAAAGCTTCATCGCTCTGTCTGTAGATCTTTTTAAGCTCCATGTATAAGGGCGGAGATTGTCTGAGGGCATGTGCATGGAAGAAAAACGAACCTCTGTAGTGATCCTTCAAAATTCTCCAGTCCTCGTCCTTCATGACGGGTGGCAACTGAAAGAGATCTCCTATGTATAGCATTTGTACTCCACCAAAGGGCAGGTGGGGTTTATGCCTGATGTGCCTCAGCACCACATCCACCGCATCTAACAAGTCAGCGCGTACCATCGAAACCTCATCGATAACCAGAAGATCCAATCCCCGGATCAGCTTGCGTTTGTCTTTATTGATGCGCAGATGCTTCAGGAGGCTCGTTTTGTTGTGTACGTTGGTCGTGGTATGAACCTCTACCGGCTGCGATGCTGGCGAAAAAATACCGAATGGCAACTGAAATAATGAATGAATAGTTACACCACCGGCATTAATGGCTGCAACACCTGTTGGAGCTACTATTGCCAGCTTCTTAGGGCTATTCTCTTTGATATACTTCAGAAATGTGGTTTTGCCGGTACCGGCTTTTCCGGTAAGGAACAAGTGTCTGCCCGTTTGGTTGACAAACTGCACGGCCATTTCAAAGTTCTTGTTTAACGGATCATGTTCCATGATTTAAAGTAAATGGTATTCCTCCATGTATCCAAAGTATAGAGTGAATCTATTACAGTTTTTCAGGCACTGGCGTAAGTGTTAAGCGGTAGCGTCACTTGTGCTACAATATTGTAAGTATCAGACTTACGTTTCCAATTTTTAATAGCTTAAGTCTGAAGACTTAGTGGTTCATGAGTCCGAGTCATCGCTGCGCTAAAGACTTGAACTATATTTTCTATTAAAACTTTTCTCCTTTGGCTATTCTGTTGATGGCTTCAGCCATTCGCTCTATTTTCAGGTCTTCTGTCTTTACTCCATATATCCAATCCACATATTTCTTGCGCTCCGGGTCTGATAGCTTCTTGAAATACTCCCATGCATCAGGATCATCTCTGAGGCAGGTGATAAATTCCTCGGGCACCTCTGTGGGACCATTATCTTCATAAAGCACTATTTTCACCCAATCCCCAGCCTCTTTTTTGATCTTTTTGCGAATAGGGGCTTTTACCGGCAGAAATAATTGTCCATTGCCCATAGGCATCAGGTGATATTGTCTGATCTCAAAATCATCAATGAACCCACTTACTTTTCTCCAGCCGAAAGGATTTGTCTTTACCGGTTGCACATCCGGAAGACGAGCATAAGTCCAGCCTCCTTTGCCAGGAAACCTTTCCAGTTGTACATTGCTGTCTACTAATATTTCACCTGTCGGGTTCATTGTCGCACGCTGGTTTAAAGTTAGACAGGGAATATTTGTTTGAGGTCCGGAAGTTGTAGTGCCACCATTCTGTAGTGATCGGGTTAAACCCAAAAGACTGCATGACAGTCTTTAGCAACTTTCTATTCGCCAGCACTGTATCAGGAAGGTTGGTGTATGCATGATGAGCTTCTTTCCCAAAAAAATCAAAGGACGTACCCATATCCAGCTCTTTTCCCTGATCATCTACTAAAGTGATGTCTACCGCACCACCTCTGTTGTGAATAGATCCTGTAGTATAAGGATTGGCCACATATCTGGCATCTGGGTAGATCTCCCACATCTGTTTTTGAACATCTACAGGCCGATAGCAATCAAAAAACTTGATATGAACGCCATATATCTGCAGAGAATCATTCGCCCGGATCAGCGCATCAGCTACTTCTTTGCGGACCAGGCAATTGCCGCAGTCGTAGACAACTTTTTTGAGGAAGTTGTCGGAAGTGGCATATTTCATATCGTATGAAAAGCCACCAGCGTACTCTTTTAAAGATACAAATGCGGTGTCGTGTAACGAAGCAATCAGATGCGGCTCCGCCTCTTTTCGAAGGTCTTTTGCTGTGTCAGCCGAAACATACCTATCAGTCTGCTCTACCTCTGTAGAAGGACTACTGCAACCGAACAGGCAGGTGAAGAGAAAGGTTATGTAGACGGTTTTTGAGGTCATAGCATACGATTATGGGTTGCGGAACTATAAGCCCCCAATTATCGGAAAGTGAGTGAATTAAATCAATGTTTTGACTAAATAGTGTCTGTAAGAAAACGCCAATGTCTGCGTTACACTCGGCCCAAAAATGCTCACGTATCTCAGTACGCTCCGCTTTTTGGCACTTCGTCCCGCCCTTTGGCGGGAACGTTTTCTTAAAGCCACTAAATCACAACTTATCGTCATCGGTAGGTAGGAAATGATCGATCAGTATGTCTGAATTGTACCCCAAACCTTGGTTTTCACCAGCCGTAGTTGGTAAATTTAGCAGCAAATGAATAAAATACTTCTGCTACTTTTCACGATAATGGTTGTTTGTGCTTGCAGGTCAGGAAATGATGCAAAACTTACCATTGCCACTTCTGCAAATATGCGGTTTGCCATAAAGGAGCTGGTTGATGCATTCAGCGAGCAAACCGGCATAGACTGTGAAATCATCACCGGCTCCTCGGGAAAGCTGATGGCACAGATAATAGAGGGAGCGCCATACGACCTGTTTGTTTCTGCGGACATGAAATACCCGGAAGCGCTTTATCAACGTGGGTTTACCACCGGAACTCCGCAAACCTATGCCTATGGCAGACTGGTACTTTGGTCTGCTGCTGAAGGAATTGAACCTGATATAACAATACTCACCAGCGGGCAGATCAACCATATCGCGTTGGCAAACCCTAAAACTGCCCCATACGGCCAGGCAGCAGTAGAAGTGCTGAAGCATTATGATATTTATGAAAAGGTGGAGCAAAAGCTGGTTTATGGGGAGAGTATTTCTCAGACCAATCAGTTTATCATCTCAGGCGCAGCGGAAGTAGGTTTTACGGCTAAGTCTGTAGTATTATCGTCAGAAATGGCCGATAGGGGCGCCTGGATAGCAGTTGATGAAAATGCGTGTCGCCCGATAGCCCAGGGAGCGGTCATTGTTAAAAGCACTGGCGAGATGAAAAAGGCTGAAAAGTTTTATGCATTTTTATTCTCTGAACAGGCAAAAGAGATTTTAGAACATTCGGGATACGCCAAAAATGAATATACTAACCGGTAAGATAACTGCCATTGAGGTAAGCGGAAGCCTGTCGTTGGTCACGGCCGTTGCTGAAGATGTGGTATTGAAGTCAATCGTTATAGAGACCCCGGAAACCGCCTCTTATCTGCAAGAAGGCCGACCGGTCAAATTGCTGTTTAAAGAAACAGAGGTAATTATCGGGGTTGGCAACTTATCAAATATCAGCTTGCAAAATAGAATAGCAGGAACAGTCAGTAGTATTGAAAAGGGCAGCCTGATCAGTAGATTGGTAATTAATACCAGGTTAGGGGAGATCGTATCCGTTATCACTACACGGGCGGTTGAGCAACTGAATATAGATATTAATGCGGAAGTGAAAGCTATGATAAAAACAAATGAAATGATGCTATCGGAATAATGGAATGGCAACCACTCATACTGACCTTTCAACTGGCGCTGGTGACTACTGTTTTTCTGTTGATCATTGGGATTCCCTTGGCATGGTGGCTGGCTTATACCAACCGAAAAACAAAGGCAGTGGTGGAGACGCTTGTAACCATGCCATTGGTGCTGCCACCTACCGTTTTGGGGTTTTATCTGCTTGTAGCTTTCAGTCCGGCCAATGCTTTTGGAAGCTGGTTGGACGAGTGGCTGGGCATTCGCTTCATATTTACTTTTGAGGGGCTTGTGCTGGCTTCTATCATCTATAGTTTGCCATTTATGGTGCAACCTGTTCAGTCAGGTTTGGCTAACCTTCCTTCGCAACTTCGCGAAGCTTCTTATGTGATGGGAAAATCGGGTATGACCACTTTATTCAAGGTTTTACTCCCAAATATAAAACCTTCTTTACTTACAGGCATAGTCCTTTCTTTTGCCCATACCATTGGCGAATTTGGCGTGGTGCTTATGATTGGGGGCAATATACCCGGTAAGACCAAAGTGGCGTCCATTGCCATTTACGATGAGGTAGAAGCGTTGAATTATAGCGCAGCTAATATGTACTCCATCATCCTTTTTGCCATTACCTTTCTCATTTTATTGTCTGTCTATCTGCTGAACGGTGGGTATTTTAAAAGCGCTGGCCGATGATACACATATCATTACAAAAGATACTGAATACTGCGCAAAACCTCATGACACTGAACATTGAGCTGGCACTTGAGCGAGGGCAGTTTGCTACACTTTATGGTGCATCAGGGGCGGGAAAGACGTCTACCCTGAGGATGCTTGCGGGCCTGATGAAGCCTGATGAAGGCCAAATCATTGTCAATGACAAAACCTGGGTGGATACTGATAAGGGCATAAACCTTCCGCCCCAGCAGAGGCGGGTCGGGCTGGTGTTCCAGGATTATGCACTGTTTCCCAACATGACGGTGAGGAAAAACCTGGAGTATGCACTGACCAGGCGACAAAAGCCTGACATTGTTGATGAGCTGATGGATATGATCGAACTGTCGGAACTGCAAGACAGAAAGCCGGGGACGCTATCAGGTGGACAAAAACAGCGTGTGGCACTAGCCCGGGCTCTTGTACAGCGGCCGGATATCTTGCTGTTGGATGAGCCGCTGTCTGCACTGGATAGCAAAATACGCATCAAGCTGCAGGATTACCTTCAAAAGGTGCACCGGCAGTATGGCCTGACTACTATTCTCGTCAGCCACGATATCCCTGAGGTTTTCAAACTTTCCGACCAAGTCTATGTCCTCGAAGATGGTGTAGTTGCCCGGCAGGGGAGTCCTGCAGAAGTTTTTGGTTATGGTCAGATGAGCGGGAAGTTTCGTTTTACAGGGGAAGTTTTGGAGATACGGAAAGAAGAAGTTGTTTATATTGTAACAGTGCTTATTGGCACCAATGTGGTTAAGGTGATTGCTCAGGAGTCTGAAATAGCAGGGTTGAAAGTTGGTGATCAGGTGATGGTAGCTTCTAAGGCATTTAATCCGGTTATTCAGAGAGTGGGTGAATAGCTTTTACAAGACTATTATCAATTAGTGTCTCTAACAAAACTCTAAGTGGTTTTAAGAATGAAGTCCCAAAAAGCGGAGCGTACTGAGGTACGAGAGCATTTTTGGGACAAGCATAACGCAGGCATTGGCGTTTTCTTACAGACACTAATTATAATTAACAAGTTCTATATTGGTATGTGGAGTCTGGTTTTCGGCTTTTTTTTCGTATTTCTAATATTAAATCCCAGCTCTATGACCTGGATCATAGAACAATGATTTGAAATCGTTCATATTGCGGCAGAAAAACAAATTGCTGGTGTTAAATGAATAAAAATAGATCTGCCATTATAGCCTGGCTTTGGTCAGGCATTTTTTTGGTATTACTTATGGTCATGGTGGGTGGCATCACAAGGCTCACCGGCTCAGGGCTGTCCATTGTAGAGTGGAAGGTGATCTCCGGTACTATCCCGCCTCTCAATGAGCAGGACTGGCAGAAAGCTTTTGAAGCTTATCAGCAATTTCCTGAATATCAAAAACTTAATTACCATCTTACCCTTTCCGGGTTTAAAAGCATTTTTTGGTGGGAGTACATCCATAGACTGATAGGCAGGATCATTGGAATAGTTTTTATTATTCCTTTTATTTATTTTCTGATCACCAAGAGCCTAACAAACAGAGCTGTCAGAAGCCTACTGTTCATTCTGTCATTAGGAATGGTACAGGGTGTAATGGGATGGGTCATGGTTGAAAGTGGTTTGCAGGATAACCCTCATGTAAGCCATTACCGGCTCGCCATGCACCTTGGCCTGGCATTGCTATTAATTGGCGCCATACTCTGGCTGATACTTGATATGAAGAATAATGAACGGGTGCATACCTCCACTATAAAGAGTAAAAGCCGCGCTCTTCCTATAGTCTGCTTAGTTGTCATCTTTATTCAAATTATACTCGGAGCTTTTGTAGCAGGATTGAAAGCGGGGTTTTATTATAATACCTTTCCTTTGATGGATAGCACTTTGCTGCCCGTCCATACCTTTGATCATGGCGATCATCTTTTTGATAATGGCGCTTTTGTTCAGTTTCTGCACCGGTGGTTTGCTTGGATAGTTACAGGAACCATTGTCATGTTATGGCGGAGGATCAGGTCAGGCTATTATCCTAAAAAAATCAGGCGCTATGCAGATTACTTGCTGATCGTGGTTTGCCTGCAGGTAATAACAGGAATTGCAACCTTGGTATTGAGTGTCCCTTTGGTTTTAGGGGTTATACACCAGGTTCTGGCAGTACTTATATTTGGTATGGCCACAGTTATGCTCTACTATTTAAGGCATAGCGTTACACTATCATTTACCCCCATCGTTAAACCATCTTCCTGAATGTGGCATGTTGTTTATCTTCAACTGCGCCCATGGCTTTATGGATGGCGATCATCTTATCATTAAAATCACCAACCCATGCCAACTGTACATGTTTGTATTGTGGACGTTTCTTACCTTCATTGAAGGCATGATAGATCAGTGCAGACTCCAGGCCATGATGTTGAAACTCCGGCACTATGCCCATAACGATTACCCGTGCGCATGAGAAGCCTTTGATTTTCTTGTAAAACAGAAACTTCAGCTTCCCCCACCAATTGAATGCCGGACCTGAATATTTGATCACCTCATTTACATCGGGGAGCGCCACCAGCAGTCCTGTTGGACTTTTACCCGCATAAGCAAACCAAATAAAGTCTTCTTCCATTATTGGCTTCATTTCGCTGATAGATTTCCTGACCACATCGGCATCCATGGAGTGAAAATCTTTGAAAGACACCCATGCTTTGTTATAAATTTCAACAAAATCAGCCACGAACTGCTCTCTCGCCCGATATCTAAAGGGTTTAAAGGAATAATGGTCATTGCTGGCTACTCGTTGTGCAATTCTGACAAACCTTTGTGGTAAAGGCCTTGAAAAATCCAGGCTATTGGTGATCTGGCGGTATAGGATGTTAAATCCGTAAGCTTCAAAAAGCTCCTGGTAATAAGGAGGGTTATAATTCATGCCGTATGAAGCGGGGGTAAAGCCTTTGATCAGTAAACCCCAGAACTTATCATTTTCGCCAAAATTTATCGGACCATCCACAGCTTCAACAAAATAATGAACCTTCAGCCATTTCACGGCTATGTTAAATAGTGTAAAGGCCGCATTTTTATCATTAATACATTCAAAAAAACCGATGCCACCAACTTTTTTGTTACCATCATACATTTTATTGAAGTTAATAAAAGCTGCTATCCTTCCGGCCTCTTTTCCGGAAGGAGTGGTGAGTATCCAACGTGCAGCATTACCATGTTTGAAGTAGGGATTTTTACGTGGATCAAATATTGCTGCTATATCCTCCCTCACAAAGGGGATCCAATCCGGATCATTGCGATAAATTGTTTCGGGAATTTTATAAAAACGTTTTTCCAGGGGCCTGCTGTCCACCTCTATTGTATGGTATATGTTTTCCGCCTTCTCTTCTACACACTCACTTATCTCCTGTACTTCTGAGATCATAGATACTGTTTTTTAATGAAGGGCTTAAGTTAAGAACTGCACTATTTTGATAATATGATCTGGATCATAGGGTTAAATGACCGCTATAATTAGTGTCTCTAAGATGTTTTCTTAAAGCCATTTAGAGTTTTCTTACAAACACTAATCAGGCATCGGGAAACTTTATTGTGGAATTTCGGCTATAATGTTTTTAAATATTGCAGAAGTAACTATTTTGCATGCATACTGTACATTTTTTAGTTTATAACGCTTTCTTGTAAGAATGAAAGACACTTTTTCGCTGTCAGTATTGACCCCTGACGCACTGAATAATTATAGGTTAATAGCAGATCCCTTAGCTGATGATACAGTAGCACAGATCATCACGTCAGGATATGAAAAGGAGATCAGCCAGGTGTTTATGACGCTGGTACAGAATGATAGCTTCAAAGCTGACACATTTTCTCACTTTGAGTCGGATCTGGCAGCTATTCTCAGTGAGTATTTCGAGCGTACCAGCCAGTTACCCTCCTGGGCGGATATGTCAATGATCAACCGGGGCGAGAAGCTGTTCAGTATCTATGGCCCTGAGATATTCATGTTGCTCAATGTAAGTTCGCTTCCCTTGTGCTACACTTGTGCCAAAGGAGCGAGAGTATTATTTGATACGGGGCGCCTGCTGGTACACAACAAAGACATGGACCCGCTGGCCAGGAGACTGATGGAAACTGCCCAGATGATCGTAAATGTGATGTCTTCCGGTGGGTTGGCGCCTGAGGGGCGTGGTATAGTTACCATTCAAAAGGTAAGACTGATACATGCAGCTATTCGCTATTATCTAAAGAGCGGTCAATATAAAAACACACCGTGGGATGTTGCCGGGCTGGGGGAGCCCATTAACCAGGAGGATCTGGCCGGCACTTTGATGTCTTTTGGCCCGGTGATACTATCAGGGCTCCGACATTTGAATATACAGTTGACCCAACAGGAATCAGATGCTTATATGCACTGCTGGAAGGTAGTGGGGTATCTCATGGGTATTGATGAGGCACTGTTGCCCAATACTTATGATGAGGGCTTCGAACTCGCCACCAGGATACTGAAGCACCAGGCCGCTGAATCTGACGAAGGAAAGGCGCTTACACAGTCGTGCATTAAGTTTATCAATTACATTATGCCGGGTAACACTTTCGATGAAATGCCTAATTTTTTGATGGACTTCTTTTTAAAAGACTTCTCTAAATCATCTGCTGTCGACTTATCCAAATGCATCGGTGTCACCAGCCATTCGGATATAAAGGACAGAGTCGTACTCTCTTTGACCAGGTATATTATCGGAAAGATAAGCCACCTGGAAAATTCGGAGTTTATCCGTACCATTACACCTCCGTTTAACAGGCTTCTGCTACAGGGTATTATTCACCACCTCAACGGAGGGAAGGGTGTTCATTTTTCCATACCTCCTTCACTGCAGAAGGATTGGGGGCTGACAGAAGAATGGAATAATTACAAGCTAATCACTCCCAGTATTTTAGGAAACAGGCTCGCCTGGCAAAAAAAGAATCAAAAGTTGATATGAATATGAATGTAACTATGGAAACTTACGCAGTTCCCGGCCTTGACAGGAGGACTGTTATTGCGGTGTTCAGCTCTTTGGGTTTGTTGCTTGCATGGTCTTTTGGCAGCTCCCTTTTGGAGGCCGGACCAATATCTGCCAGCATTATTACCTATTGCTTATATATCTTTTACTGGTACTATGCTATTCGCTTCAAAAATCCATTGATATATCGATTGGTAATATTCGGAACGGTAGCAGGAATATTGGAGCTGGTAACAGATCACTACCTTGTTGACACTATCAACAGCCTAATTTACCCCGGCAATGAGCTGATGATATGGAGCTCCCCGGCTTATATGCCATTTGCATGGTCTAATGTACTATTGCAACTGGGATTTATCGGGGTGTGGCTTACAAAGAAATACAACATTTTTAAAGCATCCGTTATTTTGAGTATTGCCGGAGGTATGTACATACCGATATACGAACACCTGGCCAAAGATGCCGGGTGGTGGATATATAATAACAACACCACTATGATATTCAATGCACCGGTCTACGTCATTCTCTGTGAAGCGTTGATATCTCTTTCTTTGCCACTTTTGATCTTTTATTCGCTGGATCGAAAGCCAATCAGAGCTATTACGCTTGGTATTGTTGAAGGGGTGTGGATATTGTTGAGCGCTGCCCTGGCTTTTGGCCTTGCGCGATAGAAATTTTTAACTTTAACGTTTTCTTTTTGCAGTTGGTCGCGAAATCGGTAGACTGGATAAATTACTTGATTTTTTTGCCTTATATTGCGCATGCGTAAGGTAATAGACGAATATTGCCTTTTTTTGACATAATCTTATCCCGACTGTTTATGAAGATTGCAGCGTTGGTCGATTCCTTCATCAATCCTGTACACTTTAGTAATGCGAATACGCTGAGGCGGGCACGCCTGTTCGTTCGTGGCTGCTGGCTTACCAGTATCTTTTCCACGACCTATATCTGGTTGAGTATGGTATTTAGCTACGATAAGGGTATTTATCTGATGATTTTTAATGTTATTGCCTTTTTGCTACTCCCATTTTTAGCTAAAACACGTATTCCCATTGCATGGTTAGGCAATGTTTTCATCTTTGTAGGCGCTTTTGCTATTATAGTGCTCACCTATTATTCAGGGGGTGTGTGGTCTGCCGTTTACCCGTGGATCATCTCTATTCCTGTGCTGGCATTGCTGGTGGTCAACCGCCTTTCGGGAAGTATTTGGGGAGGTATTTCATTTCTCTTTATGCTATGGTTTGCCTTCATTGCTTACCAGGGCAAGGAACTTCCTGTGGAATATAATCCTGAATTGAGAACGTTATGGTACATTTCAGTATTGCCCGGATTGTTATTGATCATCTTGTTTATAGCCTTTGTGTTCGAATCTATCCAAACCAAAGCGCTAACTGACCTGGAGGATAAAAATGAATTGCTCGAAACTCAAAAGGAGATGATAGCAGCACAATCAACCGAGCTGAAAAAGCATATTGAAGAAAAAGATTATATAATCAGGATACTTGCTCATGACTTAAGAAGTCCGCTCAAAAACATTAACAGCCTTGTTAGGTTGATGGAGTTTGAGAATGATCCGGTGCGTCATAAGGACTATATTAGTATGATCACTCAATCTTCTTCAAATGCGCAACATCTGGTGAACCGTGTTTTGGAAATGGATGCCTCCAGCCAGGAGGATTTTGATCTTAAAATGGAGCGAATAGATCTGTACCTTTTGCTTACCGAAGTGGTGGACAATATGGCTAAGCCTGCTAATGAAAAGCGAATACAGATCCGATTGAGTAATCAATCTTCTAATTGTACCGTACTGGCTGACAAAACTTACTTGTATCTTATCCTCGAAAACCTGATGTCTAACGCCATAAAATTCTCTGAAAATGGCAAGGAGGTACAAGCCAGTGTTTTTGAAAATGGCTCGTCCGTACAAGTGAAAATTATGGATGAAGGACCGGGAATTAACCCGGAAGAGGAAAGCAGGTTATTTAAAAAGTTTTCAAAACTGAGCGCACGGCCCACAGGGGGCGAAAGCTCCACCGGGCTGGGCCTTTCTTTAGTAAAGCGTTACGTTGAATTGATATCGGGCCAGGTGTATTACGAAGCGGCAGAAAGCGGTGGAGCTACCTTTGTGGTAGAGCTGCCGTTGATAGACCAGGCTGCTGCCAGTTAAATTGTAACTCTGGCGTATTCACCACTAGCTATTGCCGTTTTTACACCCCAGTTGGCAGTTTTTTGGCAGTTATCTTTGTCTTAACAAAACATTAAACAACTTTTACACCAAAAAACGAACGTAACAATGGAAACTAAAGACAAAACCGCCATCACTGTAGAAACAACTATAAAGGCCCCCGTAGAGAAAGTTTGGAAGTACTGGACAGAACCTAAGCACATTATCAACTGGTGTTTTGCCTCTGACGACTGGCATGCTCCCCAGGCAGAAAATGATCTGAAAGAGAAGGGGAGATTTAGCACTACAATGGCCGCTAAAGACGGAAGTATGAGCTTTGACTTTGCCGGTGTATACACTCAAGTCAAACAGCATGAGGTAATAAAATATACCATGGATGATGACAGAAAGGTAGATATTCAATTTTCAACTAATGGCAACGAGACCAAGGTTATGGAGACCTTTGAAGCAGAAAATACACATCCTATTGAAATGCAAAGAGGTGGATGGCAAGCTATTCTGGATAATTTCAGGCAGTATGTAGAGGAGAATTGACTCCACCTCAAGTTCTGGCCCGACTAGCACGCGTTAGCGATAGCGTAACGCGTGCTTAGTTACGCTCGCCCCCAAAAATGCTCTCGTACCTCAGTACGCTCCGCTTTTGGAGCTTCATTCTTAAGGCCACTTAGAGTTTTCGTATAGACCAAATCTGAAAATTTAATTATTAATGATTGAAAAACTTCAAAACAATAAAATAGAAATATCAAATCAAATACATGCAGTTTTTCAATTATCGTATGCTATTGAAGCAAAACTGTTAGATACAACTGATTTTCCGCCACTTAAAAGACCTCTGGAAAGTTATCTAAAAAGTGATAATGTGTTCTTTGGATATTTCGAAAGCACTGAATTAGCAGGAGTTATTGAGATTGAATTTGCTGATAAATACATAGACATCAATAGTTTGGTAGTAAACCCCAAATTTTTTAGACGCGGAATAGCGAGAAAGTTATTAGAATTCATTTTCAATAAATTTGACTTTAAACTCTTTATTGTGGAAACGGGTGTTAACAACAAACCAGCTAATGAATTGTATAAAAAGCTTGGTTTCAAAGAAATTAAACAATGGGATACTGACTTTGGAATTAGAAAAATATTATTTGAAAGAAGAGCTTGAGCCGTTCTTCAAATTTGTAGGGTTTGGTTTTCTTGGTAACCTCTTTGAGTTTACGTTTGAGTGAACCCCAACTGCTTTTCTTTGCCACCAATTGGTATTTGCCCTTTTCACCTTTCTTGTAAGTGGGTACAAACCCGTGGCCCAGCAACTCAAAATTGCCCGGTCTTCGTATTCCGTTTTTCTCCTTGTTGATAGGCAGTTTCAACTTATCCTGTAAAAACAGATAAACCTCGTTCCCTATCCTCTTGGCTTCTGCTTTTGATTTCGTGTATATACTGAAATCATCAGCATAACGGACGTACCGATGTCCTTTTCTTACAAATTCCTTGTCCAGTACATCCAACACTAAGCCGAATAGCTGAAATACCGTCAAAAAAAGCCTGAACGGGAGATTTTGTTCAGGTTTTTTGGTGAAATAAGAACTGTGCTACTAAAGGTATTTCAGTTATTCGGTGTTGACCGAATTCCGGGCTCCTTAGGGGCAAAGTATTTTTTGCTACAGTCTGTTTTAGCTTGTTTTTTTTACGATACAGCCGTTTAGCGTCTTGTTCATAGTCCACCGCTGGAACTAAGGACCTCTTAGCGATAAGTGTCTGTGCATGGTATTATGTACAGAATTCTGTTATTTTAAAAACTCATTGCTTACCTTCATGAAATGAGCCGCGGTTATAAAATAGAAGCCAGTCAGTTATTTGACGTTTATTCACAAACAAAGCATAGTTTTGACCGTATCACAGGCTCTCGTAATTATTTATAACCTTAGTCTTCCCTTGGTAAGATTAAGGATTACGATTGTAAGGTATGCGAACAATACTGAACATTGCGTTTGGACTTTTGCTTATAGGTTGTTCCCAAGAGAACAAACACCCGACAGTTAAATCAATTCTTCTTGAACAACTTAAAAGCACTCATACACATAAAGATTGGTATGTACCAGTAAAAGATGCAGTAGAGGGACTTACAGTCGATCAGGCAAACTGGAAGGACAGTACCAGTAATCACTCTATTGGTGAATTAGTCTCACATTTAGCATTTTGGAATGAAAGAATACTAATTGCTTTTCATGGTAATTCTCCACCTGACTTTGATGGGAATAACGAACTGACTTTTAAAACATTTAACAGGGAGGACTGGAATTACGCAGTCCAAAAGTTAGACAGTATACAGACCGCTTGGGAGCAAGCTGTAGACAACGCTACCGACAAACAATTAGCGGAGTGGAGCGCTTCAATTGCAAACATCTGCACACATAATTCCTACCACACCGGACAGATTGTTTATATAAGAAAGAAAAATGGTTGGTGGGACGGGTCAAAAGGAGTAAAGTGACCACCCCTTTGTTAGTGTTTTCATCAACAAACCAAACCGATAGCTGATCATTACCACAATACCACAATATCTGTTAAAATGAAGCTTGATCTCTCGTTGTTCGTAGTCTACCGCAGGGACTACGGACCCCTCAATGATCACCAGTGTCTGTGACACGGCATTATGTGCAGAATTCCTGTTATTAGAACACTATTGCTTACCGAGTCAGTTATTCATTTTCTTTCATTTGCTGCGGTTGAATGGATTATTTTTTTACTTGCAGAGCATAATTTCATCGTGTCGCAGACACTCGTAGTCATTTATAATCCTTAGTCTTCCTTTGGTGAGATTAAGTATAACATGGGAAGAACCATTGCCGACAATACTTTTCATTCTTAAAGTTTCCTTTTATTGAAACTTTTTCTAGCTTTGTCTTGTATTATTTAATGTTGATTTAGTGGAGAAAAAGTTTGAGATTAAGTTATTAGAAGAAGCTTTCGAATTTATTAAAGGCCAAAATGATAAGGTTCAGGATAAGATATTCTACAATATTCGAAAGGCACAGGTTCTAAATGACCCGAAACTTTTTAAAAAGCTAAATCAAAATATTTGGGAATTCAGAACCAAATATGCAGGGCTCCAATATAGAATTCTTGCCTTTTGGGACAAGGAAAGTAATGAAATGACGCTGGTTTGTGGCACACATGGATTTGTCAAGAAAACGGACAAAATAAGTCCTCAGGAAATAGAAAAAGCCGAACAAATCAGGATTGAATATTTTGAACGGAAAAAGAAAGGATGATGAAAACATACAGTTTAGAAGAAGCACAGGATTTACTAATCGGCAAGATTGGAACACCTAGAAGAGACCAGTTTGAATTTGAACTGAAACTTGAACTAATCGGTGCAATGATCAAGACTGCCCGTAAGGAACGTCATCTTACACAGGAACAACTTGGGGAGTTAATTGGCGTTCGGAAGTCTCAAATATCCAAACTTGAGAACAACGCCAAAAACGTGACCATCGAAACAATTATGAAAGTATTCGAAGCTCTAAAAGCCAAAGTAAACTTCAAGGTTGAACTCCTGAACAACGAAGTGAACATTGCTTAAATGTGGGGAATAAAAACTAAACTGAAATATCAATTTGCAATTGCGTGATACCAAAATTCAAGTAGCTTATAAGATAGCCAGCTTAATCCCCATCGGGTTTGGATTAATCTTTATCCTTATTCCGTCTAAGTCTTATGAACTTACCGAACGAATTTGGGCAGCTATTGTGCTTAACATTGGATTCCATCTGATCTTTCAACTTTTAAGCAGAATGCCTTTTGGCGTATACAGCCTTATCCTAACACAGAACTCAAAGATTCGAATTCCCGGTTCAATAATGTTAAAGATTTGGATCATGTTTACCATAGCTTTTACCATTTTAGCAACAATATTTATCATTAAAATGGTCATTTCAGATGCTATGTATAACAAACTACTTATACTTCCAATCTTCTTCGCAATAGTAATAGGAGCAATATCCTCATGGAATAAAATAATGGCAGAATGAGCGCTCTACAACAGACGCTATCATCCTAAGCAGACTGAGTCATTTGCAAAGGCTGGTGTGGTGAGATCCTTTTATAAAATTTGAAAAGTCCGGCTTGCCGATAACTTGGGTTGTAGGTGTTGTTGAAGTTGGAAACAGAAATTGAGTAGTACTATGGATCAAATTGATAATTTAAAATAAGGCATAGTGACTTGGGGAATAGCCATATTAATTTTCGTGATTGTAATCATATTGGATAATATTGACTTTTTAACTCTCAGGAAATGTCCAAAATGTGGAAATATATTTTCTACTACTCGAATAAAAAGAGTTGATCATGGTTCTCTCTTTGCGAAACCTGGACACCATAGAATTCTAGTAGATTATAAATGTGGAAAATGTAATGCTAAATGGACTTCGGTTCGCGAAGAGGACCAAAGCATAGATTAAAACAAACAGAATACCATACAACAATATTCGATTGTTGATACTCTCACCAACAAACCCCCAACCCACAAAAAAGCCTTGATCCCGTTTGGACCAAGGCTTTTGACACAACCTAAACCATACATACTTAATCTTACAACATCGTTTCCGGAGTGTGGTATTCGGTCACTTTAATGCATGATTTTTTGATCTCATTAAAGCCACCCCTGATGTTGGTGATATTTTTAAATCCTCTTGCTTTTAGTATTGAAGAGGCGATTACAGAACGATAGCCTCCCTGGCAGTGCAGGAAGTAATGCGTATCTCTGTTGATCTTTGACATATTTCTATTGATGAAGTCCAGCGGGAAATTGATGGCTCCCTCGATATGCTGAGATTCGTACTCGCTTTGCTTTCTTACGTCAAGTACGTTCAGCTTTTCGGTGTCATACAAGTTAGTAAAATCGTGCGGGCCGATCTCATCAATTTTATCCACTGGCTTACCGGCTTTCTCCCACGCTTCGACACCACCTTCGAGGTATCCCAAAGTGTTGTCATAACCGACTCGTGACAGTCGGGTGACCACCTCTTCTTCTCTGCCTTTGTCGGCAATAAAAACGATCGGTTGCTTCAGGTCAGTGATCAACGCACCTACCCAGGGAGCAAATTTATCTTCGATACCGATCCAGACCGAGCCAGGTACAAAGCCCTTCACAAAATCTTCTTTTGATCGTGTATCCAGGATCATCGCATCTTGCACTTCAACAGTACTTTCAAACTGCTCTACATCCAATGGTATGATCCCTCTTTCCAGTACCTCATCGATACTCTCATACCCCATTTTGTTCATCACAGCATTTTTAGGGAAGTACTGAGGGGGCTCTACCAGGCCGGTAGTTACTTCTTTTATAAATTCCTCCTTCGTCATATCAGGGCGAAGGGCGTAGTTAAATTGCTTTTGGTTGCCCAGTGTATCTGTTGTTTCTGCACTCATATTCTTACCACACGCGGAGCCTGCTCCATGGCCGGGATATACGATGATATCGTCAGACAGGGGCATGATCTTTTTGCGCAGTGATTCAAAAAGATGTCCGGCCAGATCTTCCCTGGTCAAATCAGTTTTCACTGCCAGGTCGGGACGTCCCACATCTCCGATAAACAGGGTATCTCCGGTGAAAATCGCCTTTTCGTCACCTTCTTCATCAATGAGCAGGTAAGTGCTCGATTCCATGGTATGTCCGGGAGTATGTAGCACTTTAATTTTGATGTTGCCCAGTGGGAGTATCTCACCATCTGTTGCTATATGTGCATCATATCCGGGTTGTGCGGTAGGTCCGTACACGATGACGCCTCCGGTTTTCTTAGCCAGATCGATGTGGCCGGAAACGAAGTCAGCATGAAAGTGCGTTTCCAATACATATTTGATCTTAGCGCCATTTTCTTCTGCCTTTTCTATATAAGGTTTCAC
The DNA here is from genome assembly GCF_000331535.1 of Fulvivirga imtechensis AK7. Lineage (GTDB taxonomy): Bacteria > Bacteroidota > Bacteroidia > Cytophagales > Cyclobacteriaceae > Fulvivirga > Fulvivirga imtechensis. Next base: position 221,354 of record NZ_AMZN01000006.1, read on the forward strand.
CTCTCTCAACGGATCAATAATAGCTGCTTCACCATTTGACTCTATGTAGTAGGCGGCCTCTGCCAAACATCCGGTATAGATTTGTTCTATTTTCATAACGATTTTCTTTTGTTTTACAATACTGTAAAAATCGCTGTTGCACGGATGTAAAATTGTTACTTATGTTACAGAGCAAATATGATCTTCGTCAGCTTTGGAGGTAATGTTTGTCAGGGTTTACGGGTAATTTCACAGCACTCTATGCCGGGTAATTATTAACAGAGGGCACGGAGGGGAACAGAGATCTCGGAGAGATATACCATAACTGAGGTTTAAAAATTGTAGTTTACCACAAAGTTAACCTGGAACATATCTACCTTATTCAGGATGAAGTTGGGATTCTCGGGGAAATCTCCCTGACCGATCTTGTAGACCAGCAATAGCTCCGGCTGCAGGTGCTTCAGTTTCTCAGAAGTATAGAAAATATCAAAGTTGAGATGCGTATATCCGGGCTGTGCATATTTATTGTCAGCAGGGTCAGTTACGGGTGGTTTCCAATGATGGCCTGCGCTAAAAACCGTTCGAAGTTTGTCGTTATTTATAGTAAAAGTCTGGTCATAGGTCAAAACCAGAGCATGATTGTCCGCGGAGCCTTCGCTGCGCTCTCTTTTTTGAAAGCTGAATAATAGCTCGCGCCCCCATTCTCTGGGAAATAAAAACCTTCCGCCCGGCAGAATATGGTCATACCCGATTGTGATTTTTGCCGCGTTCCATCTAAAGGTCATTTGTGCTCCCAATACATTCGCATTTTTATCGGTGAAATATCTCAGAGAGTCGCGGCTATTGCCTCCATCTCCCAGGCGATCCTGTCGGACATATTCCATCGACAATTGTGTGTCCTTTTGACCTAGTTTGATGGTTGGGCGTACATAAATAGTGTTAAAAATGCCATCCACATAATAATTAGATAACTCAACGTCAATATTTTTATCCGGGCTGGCATTCATATTTGCCATAGCAATGAAATCAGAAATTGTATTTCCTGCATACCGGCTTTCTTTTCCATCCGGATTTCGTCCTACAGGATACTTACCGATACTTGTTCCGATATCAAAGAACTCACCAGTTGACCTTGGGGCGATAGCATTAAATACACCTAGTTGAACTTTGTATTTGTTGGGTGCAAACGAATACCACAGCCCTTGCTCCAGGGTGGGGATCATCCTGCCATCCTGTGGGTTGATCATTGGAGTTACAATTTTCATTCTCCCAAGCGTTACCTCATGCTTCAGGTGTGCATATTTTAGAAATAATTCACCGGGAATAACAATCAACTTGTCACTAAGATCCTCGACATCAAATAATCCTGCTTCGTAGCGGCTTACTTTTCCGGTAACGGGGTCAGGTTGGCTGAGATCTTGTATGCCTGTATTGATCGATGTGTAGAGCACTCCACCAACCTGCCAATGGTTATTAAAAGAGTGAGTATACCCAACTTTTCCTCCCGTGGCCAATGCATAGAAATCTTTCAGATCGCCTTTATTATATGTGCCCAGAAAGAAAGTCCGCCATTGGCCGGAGATTTCACCTTTTTTTTGGGGTGGCGCACTGCTTTCTTGTCCACTGACCAGTTGTAAAGATGAAAGTATTAACAGGCTTGCTATGAAAATTCTCAACTTATTTCGTTTTTGTGATGCCGTATTTTTCTTGGTAGAATGTCATAATGGGTTGAAACGGCCCGTATTTATGCTGTTCAGCAGGGAATGTGTCGGCCCATGGGCCATATGGTGTGGAAACCGGTTTCAACCTGATGTCAGGGAAGTCGGCCTCCGTATTTTCTTTTAAGGGCCTTTCAAAACTATTGATGTAAGCAGCTACATGATAAGCTTCCTCATCTGTAAGCTTTGGGTTATCCCATGTGGCCTGACCGAACGGCATATTTCCTTTAATGAACTCCGCTGCCGTAAGCAGACGATTCATTCCCGCTCCATGATTATAAGTGTCTGTGCCCCATAGAGGCGGGTACTGGTATCCTTTTGTGGTATCTGCCAGTTTTATGCCCTGGCCGTCTTCTCCATGGCACACCTGACATTCCAGCACATACACTTGCTTTCCAAAAACAGGGTCAGCAGCTACTTCCGGTATTTTAATAGATGGAAAGCCAGCAAACTCAGCTTGCCTGTCTTGAGGTACATCTTCACTGAGCCACTCCATGTAGGCCACAATAGCTTTCATTTGTTTCGAGTCACCGGGTAGCTTTCTTCCGTTCATACTTCTTTCCATGCACCCATTGATACGGTCTTCGATAGTCCCTATTTCATTTTCACGTGCGCGGAATTGCGGGTACCGATTGGTAACACCCACCCATGAACCGGAGCCTGCCTGTGTGCCGTTCTGCAGGTGACAGTTTTTGCATGCCAGATTATTGCCGGCATAGATCATCTCATGGTCTTTAACCATTGGTCCGATGTACTTGGGCGATTCGGTGACCAGCAGGTAACCATATTTGATGAGTTGGCCTTCTTTGCCTAATGGCAGGTCGGTTTCAATGTTTTTTGGTGCCCAGGTGCCGGCAACCTCCTTCTTGGCAGTAAAGAAGGAGGGGTTGATCCGGTATGCTACTATTATTCCAAATACGGCCACTATCATGACCATCAGCAGGATGGTCATTTTTGATAGTAGTCCTAAAATTTTAAAGATCTCCATGATCTTAGTGAGGCAATTTATTTCTCAATAATCCATAAGTGTAAGTTCCTAATAGAGCCGCTGCAATCACCACTAAAATGACTCCAACGCCATTGCCCAAAAGGATGAACATCGGACCGGGGCATGCGCCTGTCATAGCCCAACCCAAGCCGAAGATAATACCACCAATAAGGTATCGAGATACACTGTGTTGTTTAGGGTAGATCTCAATAGGTTTGCCATCAATGGATTTCATCTTTTTACGTTTTATTATTTGTATAAAAATGATTCCCAAAACAATGGCTGATCCTATTACTCCATACATATGGAAAGACTGGAACTTAAACATTTCATAGATCCTGTACCAGGAGATGATCTCAGCCTTAGCCAAGGTAATACCAAAGATTATCCCTATAATTAAATATCTTAATATTTTCATTTGTGTATAAATTTGATTTCAAAGGTCACAACTTGTCCCGAACTTATTTCGGGATGGAATTCGCGATAAACTTTATTCATCCCACATTGGTATAATTTAGGATAAAGTTCATGCTCATTTCATATCAATTCAATGATTTTAAACGTTTGTACTAATGATTTAAAGCGTGAGCAGGTGTGGCAGCACCAGGTGTGTCATTAACAGGCCACCGATAAAGAAGCCAACTACCGCTATCAGTGAGGGTAACTGCAGGTCACTCAATCCGCTGATGGCATGGCCGGAAGTACAGCCTCCTGCGTAGCGGGTTCCAAACCCAATTAAGAAGCCCCCTACCACCAGCATAATAAAGCCCCTTACCGAAAACAACGATTCCCAGTTAAAGATACTTTCCGGCACCAGCGAGCTTCCCGGATCTTCAACACCCAGGGCATGCAAGTCATTAATAGTTGCCTGCGAGATATGCACTTCCTGTGAGGGAGTGAGGTAAACATGTGCAATTAAGCCCCCGATGATCAGTCCACCGGCAAATATCAGGTTCCAGATCTGGCTCCTCCAGTTGAAGTCGAAGAATTCACAGGTTTTTCCAGCCCCAAAAATCGAACACATCGTTCTTAAATTAGCCGAAATACCAAAGCTATTGCCCAACAACAACAAAGAAAACATTACCAGGGCAATCACAGGACCTGCTACATACCATGGCCATGGCTGACTAATAAAATTTATAAACTCATTCATTTTTTTCTCTTTTCGTTTTGAAATTATATGCAAAAGTATAGCCTGAAAAAGGGTAGGAGTGTAACAATTGTTACAGATCAGTTACTGTTCACCGTTCACCGTTCACAGTTTGTTTTTCCAGTGATCTCCATTATTATTTAATTTAGGAAAGATAAGGATTTTTAGGTTTCGTACCAGTTCCCGGACCCAGTTCCGGGACCCTTCTGAAAAGCACTTCTTGAGAAGTAGTCCTACAAACTTAACCACTGGAATGGCGCAGAAAAAATCCCATTTCTGAGGTGCTTCATAAGTTATGAAGAAGGTTGGCTCAGAGCATTAGTTCTGTTCTGCGGGGCCCCGGAACGGTGTCCGGGGACTAGTAGTTAAGGATTTTTTTAACAGAAAAAATTGGTCATAAAGGTTATGTCAAAACTGTAAAAATAACACCAATCCCCCCTCGTACCAGTTCCCGGACCCTGTTCCGGGACCCTTCTGAAAAGCACTTCTTGAGAAGTAGTCCTACAAACTCAACCACTGGAATGGCGCAGAAAAAATCCAAATTTCTAAGGTGCTTCATAAGTTATGAAGAAAGGTTAACTCAGGGCATTAGTTCTGTTCTGCGGGGCCCCGGGAACGGTGTCCGGGGACAGGCTGGTTTTGGATTTTTTAGCATTAGAATACTTTACTATACCTGGGCACCAACTCACCAATTACTGAAACACTTCCGGCAGCCCGGCATTTAGGAGCCTACAATATCTCAATTTTATTCCTGTGCTGCTCTATCTTACCTTCGTTTTCCAGTTGCTTCAGCAGGCGTGAGATCACTACGCGGGAGGTGTTCAGCTCTCTGGCGATCTGTTCGTGGGTTTTGTTAATCTCAAATGAGCCGGATGCCTGTTTTTTGTCAAGCAGGTATTTGTATAACCTTTGGTCTAGTTTCATAAAGGCCATACTGTCTATGGCAAGAAGCAGTTCATCAAAACGTTTTTGGTAGGACTTAAATATAAACCGTCTGAATGCAGGATATTTTTCTACCCACTTATCCATAAGTGTCATTGGGATCATCCATAGGAGCGTATCTTCTTCAGCGACAGCGCTGAACTCACTCTTTTTGTTTTCCAGGCAGCAGGTAATAGACATAGCGCAAGCCTCACCGCCTTCCAGGTAGTAGAGAAATATCTCACTTCCATCCTTATCCTGACGCATCACCTTTAGCGTGCCTTCGAGTACCAGTGGTATTTCTTTGGCATTCATACCGGGTGTGATCACATTTGAACCTTTAGAGATCTTCTTCAGACGACCAGTTGTGATGATCTCGTCAATCAATCCTTTTTCAAATCCCTGTGCTTCTAATAATTCGGTAAGCTTTTCCTTTTCCATGATGCGGTATTCAAGAGGCACTAATATAAATGTTTGTCGTTATTCAAGGAAGCTCCCCGGCAAATAGTTGCTGACCTGTTTGGCCAATTCTTTGAACTTCCACATCAACTCCCGCCATACAGCGCCCCCTACTTTTGTAACCTGTAATTTCCAATTTAATACTTTAACAATGAAAACTTCAGGTTTAAAAACGGAACAAAAGACGGTTAATAGCCGGTCACGATCCTTTCTTTCACATGCTGTCAGGTTATTATCAAAGCTTGATTGGCAATTTGCCGGATATACGAAATGAGAGCAACAGATAACCCTTACATGACGATGCAAAAGCATGTACTTGAATATCAGGGAGAGGTGAAGATGCCAATCGTTGATACAAGGTCTGACAGATATGAAGCGGGTAGCATAAGCAAGTCACGCATTTCATCTATTGACCTGCTTCGTGGGCTAATTATGATCATCATGGCCCTGGATCATGTGCGTTATTACTTTCATTATGATGCATTTCATTATGACCCTGCCGACCTTTCCCAGACGTCTGTAGCTCTGTTTTTTACCAGGTGGATCACCCATTTCTGTGCGCCTGTGTTCGTTTTCCTTGCAGGAACATCGGCCTTCCTTTCGGGGCAGAAGGTGAAGAGCAGGAAAGCGTTGTCGATATGGCTGATCAAGAGGGGGCTGTGGCTGATCGTGCTGGAATTTACCCTGGTGAAATTGGCCTGGATGTTCAAATTGGATTATGAAATAACTCTTCTGCTGGTAATATGGATTTTGGGTATAAGTATGATCGCCCTGGCAGCATTCATTCACCTGCCAAAATACCTGATGCTGATATCGGGGCTGGTCATTGTATGTGGTCACAACCTGTTAGATGGTGTTATTCCTCCTTTTTTGCCCGAACCTCTCTGGAAGATAATGCACATCTCATTTTCTTCTATAGTTATAGGGGATACCACTGTTATTGTTGGTTACCCGGTGCTTCCATGGATAGGACTGATGGTCTTGGGTTACTATTTCGGGATGTTGTACAAACAAGATTTTGGTGATGATGTGAGAAGAAATATTATCATGAAACTGGGAATAACAATCACAATTTTTTTTGTATTGTTAAGGTTAACGAACACGTACGGTGAACCTGTGCCATGGTCTGAGCAGGAGAGTACCTGGTTTACTATACTTTCTTTTCTGAATACCACCAAATATCCTCCCTCATTATTGTATTTATGTATGACTATAGGACCTTCATTGATCCTGCTGACCCTTTTTGAAAAAGCGGATGGATGGTGGGCAAAAAAGCTTGTTGTAGTTGGCAGGGTGCCCCTCTTTTATTATCTGCTACACCTCTACCTGATCCACTTTCTGGCGGTTATTGCAGCCGTAGTTATGGGGTACACATGGTCGGATATGGTGGTCGATACCATGTGGATCAACACTGAACCGCAGCTACACGATTATGGCTTTAGCCTGCCCTTTGTTTATTTCGTGTGGGTTATGGTGGTGATCATGCTTTATCCTCTATGCCGTTGGTACCATGACTACAAAAACCAAAACAGGGATAAATGGTGGTTGAGCTACCTGTAGACTGCCTAATAGAAAGGGTCCTCAGTTAATGTGTCAGGCGAACGTAGTGAAGCAATCCCGTCCCGGTTACAACCCATTCGGAACGGGATTGCTTCTCCCAAAAGCTGAGGAGATCGCAATGACGTTTCTTTTTTTTCTTTTAAATAGCAACTCCATTCTGGCTATGCGGTCTCCAAAATTTTCGTCATGAACTCCGTTGTCAACTCTTTGGACTTTTATGCAATCAGAACCCTCTGAGGCACCTCTAGCTTTGCATCGTAACATTTAATCACTTAAAAATAAGTCAAACAAATGAAAAATTATGTTTTAATAATGGCTATTTGCCTGATGAGTTTAAGCACCTTTTCTTCCTGCTATTCATCGGAAGAAATAAATGATGGGGATGGCAGGCCGGCTTATTCCGGTAAAATAATTTTGGACTGGAACCTCATAGCTTTAGAGAGTATGGGTGGAGAAGGGTACCAGCTTCCACTGGTGAACTCCCGTATAAACGCGATGATGCATATCGCCATGCATGATGCGCTTAATGCCGTATTACCTAAATACGAGAAATATGCTTACAAGGGAAGCGATAAAAGTGTAGACGCGATTGCTGCGGTAGCGGCAGCGGCTCATGCCGTTTTGCTGGTTCATTTTCCTGAGCGGGAGGCGGTTCTACATGAAAAGCTTGCTTTGTATCTGGATGATGTGAAAGACGGTGCAAAAAAGGATGCAGGTATTGCATTGGGAAAAGCGGTAGCGGCAGCAGTTATTGCCACACGCGCTAACGATGGTGCTTTTGCAGATCCGGTAGGAATGGTAGATGCACCAGCGGGAGCCGGGGTCTACCAGGTCCTTCCACCATACAATTTTGCATATGCCGAATTCTGGAAAACTATGAAGCCCTTTAGTCTTGAGAGTCCCCAACAGTTTAGGAGTAAGCCTTTTCCCGCATTAAATTCTAAGCAATATGCCAATGATTTTGAAGAGGTTAAGAAAATAGGCCGGCTAAATGGACTGGATCGCACTGATGAACAGGCTTTGATTGCGAAATATTGGTACGAACTGTCAGAAATGGGTTGGAACAGGGTGGCTAGAATAGTCTCTGAAGATAAAAAACTGGATTTACACACAACGGCACGCTTGTTTGCCTTGCTCGATATTGCCATGGCTGATGCGTATATTGCAGGATGGGATTCAAAGTATCACTATAATTTCTGGAGACCATTGACAGCTATTCGTGCAGAAGATGATGGCAATGATCAGACAATTACCGATAACAACTGGGAGCCAGCAGAACCAACGCCTCCGGTGCCTGACTATCCTTCTACCCATAGCGCCCTTGCTAATGCAGCGGCAACGGTTTTAACCTATGTCGTGGGTAATGATGTGCCTTTCAGCATGAGGACAAGTACAGCAGTACCGGCAGAAATAGTCCGTACTTTTAAAAACTTTCATCATGCAGCCAATGAAAACGCGGAGTCACGTGTAACGGCCGGCATACATTTTAGGTCTGCTTGCAAGGCAGGTCAGCAAATGGGTAATGAAGTCGGAGCCTGGGTGATTGCTAATAAATTAAGGCCACTGAGATAAACTGTCTTCAAATACGTTTTGAAAAAGGGGTGCATTCATGTATCCCTTTTTATGCTTTAAGTTCGATAGTTTACCAATACCCGTTAGCGAAAATTAAATGGATTGATCACCTGGCATCATAAGGTTGTACACCACATGTCTACCTTAATTTGCCTCCTTCTGCGGCATTTACACGTTTTTACAGGAAGAATTGGTCAAATTTTTAAAACTCAAGTAACAGCAATGGAAAATCTATATGAAATTAGCAGAGAACGGAAGCAGTACCGCCAATTAGAATGTGAGGGTGCATTGTTGGTCGAATTCAGATGCCTTGACAATAGTTCTTTGATTCATGATGTCTGGTCTCATCACGCACATATCGTGTATATTACTTCGGGTAATAAGCAATGGATAAATACTGACGGAGATATTACAGTAAACAAAGGAGAAGCCATTTTTTGCAAAAAGGGAGGCTACCATGTGAGGAGTTTCTATGAAGAGGAATTTTGTGCATTGTTATTCTTTTTCCCTGAAGAATTTATTCGTGATACGGTGCTGGAATATCAGGAACACTTGAAGATGTTTAATAGCTCGTTGCTTGATTTTCAGATGTTGAAGATGAATATCGATGATAACCTCAAAACTTTTTTTGATTCGTCAATGATGAACCTTTTACAGTTGAAAGACCCATCAAATCTTTTACTTAAGCTGAAGTTTAAGGAATTGATCCTTCAGATCCTTACATCAAGCGCAAATCCTAAGCTGGCTGCGTACTTTATGTCTACTTTAAAGGAGGACAAAGTAAACCTGAGGAAGGTGATGCAGGATAACCTCATGGCCAACCTGACCCTTGAAGAGTATGCAAGGCTCTGCAGCAGAAGTCTGTCTTCGTTTAAGAGGGATTTTCAAGAGATATTCGGCATGGCTCCGGGAAGGTGGTTAAGGGAAAACAGGTTGAAAATGGCCAAAATGAGGTTGTTAAGTACAGATGAAAATATCAATGACATCGCCTTTCATACCGGCTTTGAAACCACCTCTCACTTCATCAGGTGCTTTCGCAAACAATTCGGGCTTCCTCCTTTGCAGTTTAGACAGCAGAATTGTGCATAACGCCAGATTCCTGTGGCCGCTATTCATTTACCTTTATTATATTCACAGGGCAATGCGTGGCGGCTCTCAGATTTTCCGGCAACTCAATATCACTGACTAAGACGGAATAGGTGTTCTTTTTCTGCTTTCCGCCAACAAGTATACTTTTTCCGTCCTGGCGGGATATACGCCAGCGATCGGGAGCAGCCTCTACACAGGCATTGCAGCCAATGCACTTGTCGCGATACTGGATGATCCTGATCATGAATTGCTTACGATTTTGTACAGTTTATCGTTAGGTCTTACTGCCTCGGGTAATGGCATGGAGAATGGTATTCCTTTCGAAACTGTTTCCACAGGCTGGTCTTCTACACGTAGTTCTGTAACGGTGGCCTGGACTATGCCGGTTTTTGGCCCTGTTATTAATATTTTATTTCCCTTTTTCAGAGATTGTGTTTCAATTTGAAATTCACCAACACCCAACTTGCTGAAATACTTTACACTCGTTCCTAAAAACACCTTTCTTTCTGTGGCTTTTGAACCATAGCTATCGCTCCATTCTCCCATCTTTTTCCCCAGGTAGTAACCATCCCAAAAACCACGGTTAAAAACTGTTGCCAGTTGATTTTTCCATGCTTCAATCCTCTCCTGCGTGTAGGTGCTACTGTTGATGGCGGCTACTGCTTCTTTGTAGCAACGAGTAGTAGTATATACATAGTCTGCTGCACGTCCTCGGCCTTCGATTTTCAATACCTTTACACCACTATTGATCACCTGGTCTAAAAAGTTGATAGTGCAGAGATCTTTCGCACTCATGATATATTCATTGTCGATCTCCAGCTCAATGCCTTCCTCTTTATCAGTGACAATATACTCTCTCCTGCAGTTTTGAATGCAAGCTCCTCTGTTGGCAGATGCATAGTGAGAGTGCAGACTAAGGTAGCATTTCCCCGAAACAGCCATACATAAAGCGCCATGAGCAAATATCTCGATCTCCACTAGTTTTCCGGACGGCCCGGTGATCTGTCTTCGTTCAATTTCACGAATAATCGTAGCAGTCTGGCTGAGAGTAAGCTCCCTGGCCAGCACCATTACATCGGCATACTCCACATAGAATTCTACTGTTTCTATATTGCAGATATTGGCCTGCGTGGATATATGGACCGGCATTCCTATTTTTTTAGCATAAGCCATGACTGCATGGTCTGAGGCAATAATAGCCGAAATGCCCGCTATCTTAGCCGCTGTAGCGATAGAACGCACCAGGTTCAGATCATGATCATAAATAACGGTGTTAAGGGTAAGATACGACCTGACATTACGATCTCTACAAAGCTTGCTTACTTCTTCTATATCTTCCAATGTAAAGTTATTGGAGGAGCGTGCTCTCATGTTCAACTGCTCCACGCCAAAGTAAATAGCATCCGCACCGGCCTTTAGTGCGGCACTGAGCGATTCAAACGATCCGGCCGGTGCCATTACCTCTACATTATTCCAATGATTCGACATTTGATCTGGTAGTTTTTGGTCGCAATTTTCTGAAATCTATCATACTTTAACTATGACAAAAGTCATATTTCCTCCTTTTATTGTCCGTTAGTTTTGATTTTGAATTTCAGAATGGAACAGAGGCGGTTATAGAAAGGAGCGACAGTTGAAGCGAGCTTTAGATTTTAAGAGATATGGAGGAAAAGTTATGGCATACATTGCCCGCTAATGAGGCTTTGAAGCAACTCAACTCTTCTGTTTCCGGACTTTCCACTGATGAGGCACACATTAGACAAAGCGCCTACGGTAGAAATGTGCTGCCAGCCAAACACAGACTTACTCTTTTCGAGATCATATTGCATCAGTTTCTGAGTCCTCTGATATACGTGCTGTTAATGGCAGCAGTGGTATCTGTTGTGCTCGAAGAATATTCAGATGCCGGCTTTATACTTTTAGTACTGGTTATCAACGCTGTTATAGGCACTTTTCAGGAATGGAAAGCTGAATCGAAGGCTTCTGCATTGCAGGAGATGATAAGGCTTAAAACGAAAGTAAAACGTGATGGAAAAGTATCGCTACTGGACAGTGAGGCTTTAGTGCCGGGTGATATTGTGATGCTGGAATCGGGTGACAAAGTGCCTGCAGATATTCGCATTGTAAAGGAGAATAACCTTACCGCAGAAGAAGCCATCCTAACAGGAGAGTCGATGGCAGTTAGCAAAGATGCCGAGGCTGTTGTGCAGGGAAGAGCTCCGGTGTCAGAGCAAATGAACATGTTGTTTGCAGGAACCACAATTACTACCGGACGTGGAACAGGCCTGATCGTATCCACCGGTAGTTCAACTGAAATTGGCAAGATCGCCTCTTCTCTCGAACAACTGTCTACCGGAAAAGCGCCGCTGGTTAAGCGTATGGAGATCTTTACAAAGCGGATAAGTCTTTTCATCCTATCTGCGTGCCTGATACTAGGTGTGGTAGCATATTATGGAGGCTTCCCGGTCAGAGAGATCTTCTTCTTTATTGTTGCTATGGCAGTATCGGCCATTCCGGAAGGCCTGCCTATAGCCATGACTGTGGCGCTTTCGATAGGCGCTTCACGTATGGCGAAAAGGAGTGTGATCATCAGGAAGCTGACCGCTGTTGAGGGGTTAGGGAGTTGTACGTTTATAGCTACCGATAAAACCGGCACGCTAACTGTAGATCAGCAAACGGCACGGGCTATACTAACAGAGCAGGGTAAAAATTTCAGGATTACAGGCGAAGGATATAATGGGGATGGTGTGGTAATGGATAACCTAAACAGAGAGGTGACCTGCCATAAAGATGAAGTACTGACACGCATAGCCAGGGCAATTGTGATTTGCAACGAGGGCTGGTTAGAACACGAAAATGGCAACTGGAATTATGGAGGAGATCCCATTGATGTAGCAATGCTGGCTCTGTCATTTAAACTCAAAACTTCACCTGAAAAGATCCTGAAAGAAGTGGAAAAGGTAATGGAAGTTCCTTTTGAGTCTGAAAGAAAATACTCGCTTGTTTACTACAAAGATCAGGGTAAACTAAGGGTAGCTATTAAAGGGGCAATTGAAAAACTTAGAGAGGGAATAGACAAAAAAAAATATGATCAGGTAATGCAGGAGGCTATGCGCTATGCAGAGGAGGGGTTTAGGATAATAGCAGTGGGAGGTGGGGAAGTGGATGAAATAAAGCCGATGGATGAACTCCCTCGTTTTGAGCTTCTTGGTTTTGTAGCCCTGATAGACCCGCTACGGCCGGAAGCGCGTCCTGCCGTTGAAGAGTGCCATCAGGCCGGTGTGGAGGTAGCCATGATCACCGGTGACCACCCTGCCACAGCACTGGCTATTGCAAAAGAGGTGGGCATAGCATATGGTAGTGACTCATTGATTTCCGGTGAAGAGTTTCAACAGGTGGTAGACTCGGGAGGTGAGCTTTTCAGTAAGGTCCTGGAAAACAAACGCATCTATTCCAGGGTTTCTCCTCATCAAAAACAGATCATTGTTCAGGCTTTGCGAGAGTCCGGGCAGTTTATCGCTGTGACAGGAGACGGGGTTAATGACGCCCCGGCTTTAAAAACAGCAAATATTGGCGTTGCCATGGGATACGGAACAGATGTTGCTAAAGACACCGCATCGATAATTATCAGCGACAATAACTTTGCTTCCATAGCGGCTGGTATAGAAGAAGGAAGGTATACTTATAGCAATCTGAGAAAGATCATTTACCTGCTTGTTTCCACAGGAGCAGCGGAGATACTTATGATAGGGATGTCCCTGGCCTTTCAACTGCCGCTACCTTTTTTACCCGTGCAGTTGCTTTGGCTCAATCTGGTAACCAATGGTATTCAGGATGTAGCATTGGCTTTTGAAGCCGGGGAGAAAATAGTAATGCGCCAGCCTCCGAGAAAGCCCACGGAAACTATTTTCAATCAACTTATGATCAGACAAACCCTGGTATCAGCATTGGTCATCAGCTTACTGACATTTGGGTTATGGTATCATCTTTTAACCCATCTAAACTGGGACGAACCAAAAGCTCGTAACATCATTCTATTGCTTATGGTCTTACTTCAGAATTTCCACGCTCTTAACTGCCGGTCGGAAACAACCTCCATTTTTAAATTGCCCTTTAGAAATAATAAGGTCCTCATCTTTGGGATCATTGCGGCTCAGACAATTCACATTATTGCAATGGATGTTCCTTTTATGCAGGAGCTACTGGCTTTGGCTCCTGTGTCGTGGGCAGATTGGTTAAAGCTTTTTTTAACGGCTTCTATCATTCTTGCAACCATGGAAATATTTAAAGTGATCAGCTTCAAAGTGAACAAAAAGCAGGTGAACAAAAAGTGGTATTTATGAATTCAGTAAAAGTTTTGAACCCTTCTGTCCCTATTTCGTCTGATGAATTATGAACAATATGACATTGATAAAGGTCATTATTGAATATGACCGTTGTTATATACGATTATTACCGGTAGCATTAGCTTCACACTATAAATAAATTAACCATGTTGCAAAGGCTTCTATTGACAATTAGCGTTGTGTTTACATTTGCGTCATGCAATAATGATGATCAGCGGATACAACCTAAGGTGGGTTCCATTACGGAATCCGTATATGCCTCTGTAACACTGCAGCCTGAAGGTCTGTATTCTGCCTACGCCGCAGCAAGTGGTATTGTGGCAGAGATTTATGTAAAGGAGGGAGACGCGGTGCAGAGAGGAGGTCGTATTATGCAGATCACCAATGATGCTCCGCAATTGAACATGGAAAATGCCCGATTGGCCCTTGAACTAGCCAGGAATAACTATAAAGGCCGGTCGGCAGTGCTAAAGGAGCTGGAAAAGGAGATAGAAGTGGCTACGCTCAAGCTGAAGCAGGATTCCATTAACTTTTTCCGGCAAAAGAACCTGTGGCAAAAAAATATAGGAACACAAAATGAGTATGATGCAAGAAAAATAGCTTATGAGATGGCTCAGAGCAATCTGCTGGCCTTGGAAAATAGATATGAACGCTCGAAAAATGAGCTCGAAACACAACTTAGACAAGCCGAAAATACCTATAGAACTGCTCTCATTGCTACCGATGATTACACTGTTACCAGTAAAATTGAAGGTAAAGTGTATGACGTATTAAAAGAACCCGGTGAGCTGGTGGGGCCACAGGAGCCGGTAGCCTCTATCGGGAGCGCGGAAGATTTTGTAATAAAAATGTTGATAGATGAAGTGGATATTGCCAGGGTTAAGTTAGGGCAGCGGGTATTAATTACGCTCGATGCTTATGGAAATCGTGTTTTTGAAGGTGAGCTCACAAAAATTTACCCACAAAAGAATGAACGTACTCAGACTTTTACTGCCGAAGCCAGGTTTAGCAAACCTCCTGGTACAATGTATCCAGGCCTTTCGGGAGAAGCCAATATTGTAGTTGAACACAAGGAGAATGCACTGATCATCCCCAGGAGCTATCTGATCAATGAAAATGCTGTAAAAACGGATCAGGGCGTTGTGGAAGTAGAAACAGGCCTTTACAGTATGGATGAAGTAGAGATCCGGTCTGGCCTGGTAGCCGGCACTTACATTTATAAGCCTTAGGCATATGAACTGGACGGTAATACTTTCGATATCGAAAACACATTTGCTCTCGCGGCTGAAGCAGTCATCCATTGCTGCTTTGGGGGTGACATTCGGTATTGGCACGTTTATCATACTCGTTAGTTTTATGACAGGCCTCAACCAGTTATTGGATAACCTGATACTCGACAGAACGCCTCATGTGCATATTTACAATGAAATTGAACCCAGTGCGCAGCAACCGGTGGAACTCTTAGAAGAATTTAGCGAGGCTTTCAATATTATACGATCAGTAAAGCCGAAACAGAACCAGGAGAAAATACATAATGCTTTGCCTCTCTTAAGCCATCTGAAAAAAGACACAAGGGTAAGAGGTGTAACGCCTCAGGTAAAAGCCCAGGTATTTTACCTGGCCGG
This sequence comes from Fulvivirga imtechensis AK7, assembly GCF_000331535.1. Taxonomy (GTDB): domain Bacteria; phylum Bacteroidota; class Bacteroidia; order Cytophagales; family Cyclobacteriaceae; genus Fulvivirga; species Fulvivirga imtechensis. The sequence goes on from NZ_AMZN01000006.1 coordinate 236,761, forward strand.
ATCAATCAAGCTCAATGGTGTAGTACAGGGGGTGGACATCATGGAGGAAGCACGGTTGTTTAATATTGACGATTATATAGTACAGGGTGAGCCACAAGACCTAGCCAGGAATGATAATGCTATTTTGCTGGGTGCGGGAATAGCCAAAAAGATGTCGCTGGAAGTAGGAGATAAGCTGCAGGTAGCCACAGCGGGTGGAGACCTCTTTCCTTTGAAAATTGTAGGTCTTTATCAAAGCGGGCTTGCAGAAATTGATAACGTACAAAGCTACACTAACCTGAAAACAGCCCAGCGAATACTAGGGGAAGGAAATAGCTACATCACAGATATCCATGTAAAGCTGCTTGACATGCGGAAAGCCCTGGAAATGGCTGAAGAAATAGAAGATCAATTCAATTTGTCTGCCGTGGATATCAATAGAGCCAACGCCCAGTTTGAAACGGGTACGACTATCCGGAATATCATTACTTATGCCGTATCCATAACCCTATTGGTTGTGGCTGGTTTTGGTATCTATAATATACTAAACATGATGATCTATGAAAAAATGAATGACATAGCCATTTTAAAGGCAACAGGCTTTTCAGGAAGGGATGTAAAAATGATATTCATCAGTCAGGCCATGCTTATCGGTGTAGTAGGCGGTGTGATAGGGCTTTTCTTCGGGTACATTGTGTCCGTGTTAATTGACCATACACCTTTTGAAACAGAAGCCTTACCCACTATCAGTACCTTTCCGGTCAATTTTAATCCACTTTATTATGTAATAGGAATTGTATTTGCCATAGCATCTACCTTCCTGGCGGGCTACCTGCCTGCCCAGAGAGCAAAAAAAATAGATCCGGTTGAAATTATCAGAGGACAATGAGTATAGAAGCCAATAATAAAGTACTGGAAGCACGAAACGTTAATAAATATTTTACTATTCCGGTATCCTTTCATGTGCTAAAAGATATTTCTCTATGTATTGAAAGAGGTGAATTTGTTTCCATTATGGGTAAATCTGGTTGTGGAAAATCAACGTTGCTTTACGTGCTGTCTACCATGGATACCGACTACACCGGTGAACTCTACATAGCAGGGGAGAAGATGACGGGGAAGTCTGGTGAAGAGCTGGCGGCCGTGCGTAATTCGGAAATTGGCTTTATCTTCCAGTTCCATTACCTGCTGCCGGAGTTTACGGTACTGCAAAATGTGATGCTGCCGGGCCTCAAGCTGGGCAGGAAATCTGCCGATGAAGTTCGCCACGATGCACTTGAAAAATTAAGACTTCTGGACATTGGAGAGCAGGCGGATAAGTTGGCTTCACGAATTTCCGGTGGACAAAAGCAGCGGGTTGCCATTGCCAGAGCGCTTATCAATCAACCGGACATAATTATGGCAGATGAGCCAACGGGTAACCTGGATAGCAAGAATTCCGAAAATGTATTTAACATCCTCCGCCAGCTCAGCCATGAACAACACCTGTCTCTACTGGTGGTGACTCATGACCATGACTTTGCAGAAAAGACAGATAGGATAATTATCATGGAAGATGGAAGGATCGTAGGGTGATGAACGGATTTCTTCTGAATTTGGTCTTTGTCTTGCCTGGTTAATTTGCTAAATTAACGTGAATTCGATATAAAAATGCTTGAAAATAGGCGGTCTTCCTATCCCGAAAGCTTTAATGCTTTAGTGAGAAGGGTCTTCCTAAGTTTTTAATTGCACCCTTGAACTGAGTAAGATTCTTAATTTTTCCCCGAGCCATGTTCAGGACAGGCAGAATGACTTAAATTGAGTTTTTTTGCTCGGTTTTTCTGATATAATCAGGTTTTGCTATTTCGAACTCACGTTAAATTAATACTAACTACAGTTTGTTTAACAATAAATGGAAAAGGACATAGCAATTCTGATGGCGGACCTTTCCGGTTATACGGCACTTACTGATGTGCATGGAGGTGCGTCTGCTGCCAAGATCGTAAGTCAATACATGGAGTTGGTCAATCATTCTCTTTGCCGGGATTGTAATGTGGTTCAACGAATTGGGGATCAGGTGGTGATCACCTCTGACCACCCGATGGAACTGGCAGTAACAGCCCAAAACCTTATAAAAGGTGCAATGCAGCAGCGACATTTTCTATCTGTTCATGCAGGCCTTCATTATGGTGCCGTTTATCATGAAGGGGGCAGTCTTTTTGGATCTACCATCAATGTGGCCTCAAGGATTATGAACATGGCGCGCCACGGTCAGGTCCTATGCTCTGAATCATTCATACTATCGCTGCCGGATAATAGTCCCTGTCAGTTTAACTCTGCCGGTAAACACCGGTTCAAAAATGTACTAAATGAAATGGAACTCTTCGAAATGGTTAATGACTTTACATTGTGCTTCCATATGGACCCGGTATGCCATATGTTGGTAGACCCGGAAAGCGAAGACTTTATCTGGTCTTATCGCAACAAAGACTATTTTTTTTGTAGCCCCCAATGCAAAGAGCTGTTTATGAACAACCCTGGGTTATTCATGGGAGAGGCCAGGGCCAATTAATCCATTACTTATTTCAACTTATAGATATTTAAAATCAGATTTGGATCGGGACATTGTTGCAGGTATTCTTCTCGCCTGGCAGCAGAGGCCACTCCGGGATAGTCTCCATAATAGTCTTTCATATCCCTGATGATCTGAAAATGAAGGTGAGGAGGCCAATGGACATTTTCATGGTAAGCTCCAAGGGTAGCTATTTCCTGTCCTGCACTAATTTCCTGCCCGGCTTCCAGTCCATCCAGAGAATGGGCGCTCAGATGTCCATATAAGGTATGAAAATCCACCCCGTCCAATTGGTGTTTTAGAATTATTGTAGGACCATAATCACCTGAAGCACTGTTATTTTTGAAGCTGTGTATAGTGCCTTTTAGCGGAGCATACACTGGTGTACCTGCCTGAGCCCAGATATCGATACCCAAATGAATGGATCGAACCTCTTCCGTGTTAAAAACAGCGCTCTTTTTGTAAATGATCCTGTCTTCGTTGTAGCCGCCAACCCCGGCTTCGGCACCCCTTTCCCTAAGCTTACCAAAAACATAGCTGTTGAAGGACTGCTCATCATCAATATCTACATCATCTAATTCCTTGTTGCTGGCAGAAAAGTCAAAAATAATAGTCTGCTCACGATTGAGATCAAAGGGAACTACCGGTATGAACTCCTGCTGATGGTGAAGTAATATATCTTCGAGACTTTTAGACATAATTTTTTCTTATCATATTAAACTTTTAGTGCGAACTAACCAATAATGATTTACAATTTACGATTTACGATTTATTTAATAACGCCTGAAAAAAAGCAATACTAAAACGGGCAGCAAACTAAGATCAATGATCAATGCAAATATCAGTGTAAGGCTGACCAGGAGTCCCGTATAAAAGGTGCCTCCGAAAGAAGACAATATTAATATCAGGAACCCACCGGACAAAATTATACTTGTAACAATAATAGCCTTTCCGGTAGACAAGTAGGTTCTTTTTAAAGCATATAGCAGTGATTTTCCCTTGGCTAACTCCAGCTTCAGTTTGCTGGTGAAGTGAATGGTATCATCCACAGCTATCCCAAAAGCGATGGTAAAAATAACAGAGGTGGAAAGCTTGAGTGTAATGCCAAATATTCCCATTATACCGGCTACTATTAGCAACGGTATTACATTGGGAATAAGCGTGATCAGGATCATCCGCAAAGACTTAAAAAGCAGGCCTGCAATAGCGGCAACGACAAGAAAAGCAATGCCCAGGCCCTCAAACATATTCCGGGCCAGGTATTCGTTATTTTTGTCTATTAGATTTGAGGTGCCCGTTACTCTGAATTTTGCCACTGTGGTGTCGGTATTCCTGGCAATGAATGCCTGAAGCGCTTTTGTATTCTCCAGAGAGATGGCGCTGCCTATATCTCCTACACGGCCGCTTATTCGTGCTGTTTTTCCGTCTTCAGTGATAATGCCTTTAAGGTCACCACCCCTCAGGAATCTTTTCAGGTACCTGTTTATTTGCTTCCAATCCCTTTCGGATGAGGGCAATTGGTAAGCACCGGATGCACCTCCATTCACAGCCTGATTCAATCCCTTTACAACTGTAACAGGTGATATAACATTTCCCACCTGGATCTCACCTTCAATATATTTCTGAACCATATTGATCTGCTGTAATACCGCGCTGTCAAAAACATTTGCACTTTGGTTTTGAGCGGTCACCGTCAATTCAAATGGTCTTGACCCACCAAATTCCAGATCGAAAAAAGTAAAAGCTTCCTTCAGAGGGTTATCTTCGGGCAGGTCTTCAATGAGGTACGTATTGATCGCTACTTTTGATATCCCATAGCACGACACGGCAATTAGTAGCAGGCTAATCCCTATAACGATATATCGTTTTCTTGCAATTCTGATAAATGAACGGCTAAGAAAGCCAAACCACGCAGATCTGTGCACTAGTTTTTTGGATATTTTTGGTTGAGGCAATAGCAGCAAAGAGGCTGGTAACAGCGAAAATGCAACTACAAATGCAATAAAAACTCCAATGGCGGTATACAACCCAAACTCCCGGATGGGATGGATACTGGCCGTCATTAGCGTAGCGAAACCCACCGCTGTGGTCAGCGTGGTTAAAAAGGTGGCCAGCCCTACTTCCTTTACAGTGGTAGTAAGCGCTTTTATTTTACTTTCCCCAAGCCTCAACTGCTCAATATATTTCGTATTAATGTGTACCACATCAGACATGCCCACCACAAACATGATCGTTGGCAGGAGTACCATGAGAATATCCAGAGGCTTGTTTACAAGGCCCATAATACCCAATATCCATAAAGTAGAGAGCATGACCACGATCAGCGGTATAATGATGCCCCACAATGACCGGAAGGCGATGGCCAGAAAAATGATAACCAATACTACGGAAGCAGATAAAAACAATACGAGCTCATATTGCATGGTTTCTATAAAAACCCTCTGTGCGTGGACCTTGCCTGCCAGGTGTACCTTAGGAAAATAAAATTGTGAAATTGAATGGTTGATATGGCTAAGAAATTGGTCTACCTCGTACTTTTCCTGCAGGTTATGATGATGGATAATAACCGCTGTTGATCTTGCATCATTTGATATCAGCGCCCCTGTCAATTGACCATTTTTGAATATACTAATACTGTCTGCGGTATATCGTTCCGGTAAACTGGGGTGGATCACCGGAATTTTATAAAAGCCGGCAGGCCCGATGACTGGTCTTTTGAAGTTTGTGAGCGATGCTATTGTTTCGATGTGTGACGATTTAGAGAGCATCCGCGTCAGCGAGTCGACTTTGCCAAGAAATGCGCTGTCGAAGACAGACGAAGAGTTCTGCAAGCCTATCAAAAGATAATTGTTGTCTGGCTCAAATGTTTTCTGAAACTCCAGGTAATACTCCAGCTCAGGGTCATCCGTAGGGAAGAAGCTTTCAAATACATAGTTAAATCGCAGGTCCTTTATAAAGTAGCCAATAAAGATCGTAATGATGAATAGCGTTACAAAAACAATGTAGGACAGTCTGCGATGCATCGGGCAGTGGCTTATTATTCGTGCAGCAAACCTACCTTATTTGCTTTTAACTGGCGCATAGTTTTCGGATGAATGACTGATTTTTTGGTCATTTGTCATAACGTTGCCTACTGCTTCTGCCGACTGACAATTATTTACTGGTGGCTTTTTTAACAATAAGCTCCGCCATCGTGAGCTTCTCTATGAGCATCTCTTTTTTTTCAATATTAGATTTTTTTACCCAGGCTATTGCTTCTCTGATCTCCTCAGCAGAATAGGGAATAGAGGTGGTTTTGCCATCATAGTAGTTTCTGACGGTTTCAATGATCCTTTGCCTTTTCGGACTAAATAATTGTTTGAAGAATCCCATAGATATACAACAGCCTAAAGTAGGCCTGTGTTATTTTTAATAAAACTAAAATAACGTGAGTTCGACACAGGAGAACCGGTTAAAGATATGCATATCAGAAAACAGCAAAAAAAATCTCTTTTTAAGGTCATTCTGCAAAATGAAGAATCTTACCAATAAGGGTGCTATTCACAACTTTGGAAGATCCTTCTCCCGAAAACTTGAAAGCTTTCGGGATAGGATGCCCGCCTATTTTTAAGGCTTTTATATCGAACACATGTTAAAATACTTACCAGATAGGTAATCAAGTCATTATTGGCATAGCATTTAATTTAAAGTTGATGGATGGTCTTTTTTTTCTGTGAACCGGATTACTCGCCTGTCAGAAGTAAAAGTTGAACTGGCATGTAAACCTATGCCTTAAAATTTTTATCTTAGTCCTTATTTTAAGCGTTATAATAAGATCAGAGATATGAGGCAGTATTTAGACTTGATGCAAGACATTATTGACAACGGGGCACAAAAGGGAGATCGAACCGGTACGGGCACTATGAGTGTTTTTGGTCGTCAGATGAGGTTTGAACTTTCAAAGGGCTTTCCATTGCTGACAACGAAAAAATTGCATATCAGGTCCATAATTCATGAACTGCTCTGGTTTTTAAGTGGCGATACCAACATCAAATACCTAAATGAGAATGGTGTATCCATCTGGGATGAATGGGCCGATGAAAACGGTGACCTGGGACCTGTGTATGGTCACCAATGGCGTAGCTGGCCAACTCCTGATGGGGGAAAGGTAGATCAGATATCGCAGGTTGTAGAGCAGATAAAAACCAACCCTAATTCCAGGAGACATATTGTAAGCGCGTGGAATCCTGCGGAAGTGGATAAAATGGCGCTACCGCCATGTCATGCATTGTTTCAGTTTTATGTGGCTAATGGCCGACTTTCATGTCAACTTTATCAAAGAAGTGCCGACTATTTTCTGGGTGTACCATTCAATATTGCCTCATATGCATTGCTGGTATACATGTTTGCACAGCAATGCGACCTGGAGCCGGGTGAGTTCATATGGACTGGTGGTGACGTGCATTTGTATTCCAACCACATAGCACAGGCTAAGACACAGCTAAGCCGTGAACCGATGGCTTTGCCTCAGCTTCATATCAATAGAAAGCCCGCTTCAATCTTTGATTATAAGTTTGAAGACTTTGAGATCGTAAATTATGAAGCACACCCATCTATCAAAGCGCCTATTGCAGTATAATTGGTCAGTCTAGTCTTACCCGGTATACCAGTGGGTTTTTAAGAGTAGACTTATCCTCTAATTCCTTATTGTCATTAAGTGCGGCCACATAGGTATTGGCAAGGAAATATAACCAGTTGCCTTTTATCACTCCTGTGGTAGGTAGATAAAAATCTTCGTGGCAGCAAGCGAGAACATTTACAGAGTCAATAGCATCTATATTTTGATTAAGCACAAACTGGTTGATTGATTCAGGCTTGGTGATGTTATGGAATCCGATGAGTGTATTTTTATAGGTATAAAGACCGTCATTCCCGATAATATAGTATACCGGGTGAGAGAGTGGCGTTATTTCCCTGGTTTTAAGATCAAGCTTTTGAAGCCCACGTACAGTTGAAATTATAAGTGTTCCCCCATCGGGAGATACGGTGATACCATTCGGACCTATCAACGATCGGGCAGGCACAAAAACTTCAAGGGAATCTTTGCCTGTATTCACCTTATAAATAGCACCACCGTCAGTATCGGTTATGTATATGTCGTTGTTATTGAAAACCAGGTCATTAAACAGGTGCCCGCCTTCCGCAGTGACATATTTCTTTGACAGTTTACCAGATTTGAGGTCGTAGCCGAACAACCCGGAAAAACCGGTGCTATCAGCGCTTTGGTCTAAAGGGCTACGGCACGTCCATAGTATTCCGTCCTTTACTGACATTCCAAGATAACCCCACGGCCCGTATTCATTTTCACCGGTAAAATTGCTGATCTGCCCGTTATTGTCAATCTTTATAATTTTGCTTTTGTAGATGCTTCCGATATAAAAGGCATCACCTGCAGGGTCATATGCTATTCCCTCAGGGATGAGATCAACTTCCGGGATCTCATATACCTTCTCCACCGGTTTTTGAGCAAATCCAAAATGAGCTATCAGTAGAACGAGTGCTATAAAAAGAGCCTTCATGGGTTCAGTCAGGGTTTGAGTGTCTTAGCTTCAACGTAAAGGGGCAGGGTGGGTTAAATTTCGAGATCAATTATTTTAGAAGAGCAGCTTTTATGCCGCTCAGGATCTCCTGAGATTCTGGGAAAAAGGCGCTGTCAATGCCCTGTATAGCTTGTAACCCCTGGCTATTGCTGGTGAAAACGGCATTAGCCGCCAATATTTCTTTCGCCAAAACCTCTACCTCCTGATAAGCTATATTTTCTTCTTTGCACCGATCCAATAAGAAGCTACGCATGACACCACCTACGCAACCCGTTTGCAGTGACGGAGTAAAAAGCTGGTCATCTTTTACCCAAAAAATATTAGATGAAACACATTCTGTCACATATCCTTTGGTATTAAGCAATATCAACTCATCCAGCCCTCTCTGATTGCGCTCCGAGGCGGCCAGTACAAAAGGCAGTGCACTGATCGTTTTATATCGGGAGAGCTTCCAATAGTGTAAGACCACCTCCTGAGAAAACGACACATGTTCCTTCAATGGCAAAAGGTCGGGTGATCCTTTGACCAGTAGCAAGGTATTTGCCTGTGCATCCCCTCCAAAATAGGCCTTTTGATACTCTGGTTTCCTCCAAACGATAAGCTTTGCAGTGGCATTTCCGGTTAGGTTGTTTGTGCCCATTAGTCGAAGTATATCCGCGCAAAGCTGGTCTTGATGAAGGTAGTCCGGCAACGACAACCCTATAGCTTCGGCCCCTCTTCTAAGCCTGGACATATGATAACTCAGGAGCCGGGGCATTTGATCCTGAATTTTGATAGTCTCAAAAAGACCGTCTCCAAACTGGATCGCCCGGTCATTAATCCCGCAGGCAATTTGATCTTTCGTGGGCAGGTTATTAAATAAAACTGTCATAGAAGTGGAAATAAACCAAATAGATGTGAACTTTGACCACTCAGCATTGGCTGAAATACTTTATCACCCAAAATGGAGGTTTATAAGGGTTATTAACCATTTATAATTTTCAATTGATGCGGCAGTAAATTTATCATTAATATTGAAACAATAATAATTTATGATCCATGGCAGAAAAAAGCAGTGTGTTTGATATGATCGGTCCTGTGATGATCGGTCCTTCAAGTTCGCATACCGCAGGGGTTGTGCGTATTGCACGGGCTGCTATTCGTGTGTTAGGGGGAAAACCGGAAAGAGCGACCATTACTTTTTATAATTCATTTGCCAGAACCTACGAAGGCCACGGAAGTGATAAGGCCATCATTGCAGGTCTGCTGGATTATAAGACCGATGATGAAAGAATAAGAAAATCATTTGAATTTGCGGAGAAGGAGGGGTTAAAGTATACTTTTAAATCCGTTGGGAATGCATCAGTATATCACCCAAACACGATCAAGCTCAACCTTGAAAGAGGAGACAGGAAAATAGAAGTAATAGGAGAGAGTAAGGGTGGGGGGGTGATCAATGTTGCTGAAATTGATGGCTTTAATGCTAATTTTTCCGCCAGCATGCATACCCTTATCATAAAGGCTGACGATGTTAAGGGTAGTATAGCGTACATAGCCAATATCATCTCGCATGACGACTGTAATATAGCTACTATGTCTGTTTCCCGTAAGGGTAAACATGATATAGCCTGTCAGGTGATTGAAATGGATAGTGGTTTAAAACCCATCACCCTGGAATATTTAAGAAATCAGAATTGGATCAAAGAAGTCATTTACATACCCGATATCGATTTATAATTTTATGATGAACATGAAAGTGATTAGAGCGCTGATAATCTTACTGCTGTGCTCGGTAGGGGCATTTGCTCAGGAAAAAACAGAATGGACTTTGCAGGAGTGCATCGACTATGCCCTGGAGAATAACCTGAATGTGATGCGCAGCGAATTGAATGTGGAAAGTCAGAATATTAACTACGATCAGGCAAGGTGGTCTCGTATCCCCAATGCCAATGCCAATGGTTCATATAGCTATAGCTGGGGTAGATCTATTGACCCTACTACCAACTTATTCGTAGACAACCAGCGCATTGTTTCTGCCAATGGAAATATTAGCAGTAATGTTACCCTTTTTAACGGACTAAGGCTACATAATACGGTAAAACAAAACAGGCTGTCCTATGAGGCGAGCCAAAAAGATCTGTTAAAAGCCAAAAATGATGTGATCTTTGATGTGATCACTTTTTATACCAATGTTCTTTTTTCACGGGAACTATTAGAAAATGCCCGTACTCAGTTAAAAAGTACTGATCAGCAGGTAGACCTCACCAAGAGGCAGGTAGACGTTGGAGCATTACCAAAGTCCAACCTCCTGGACCTTCAAGCTCAGAAAGCTACCAACGAGCTGAATGTGGTGAACAGGGAAAATGACTATAAAATGGCTAAAATTCAGTTGAAGCAGATACTTCAGTTACCTCCCAATACGGAAATTGATATTGTAGTGCCTGAAATTGATGTTGAGACGGAACCTGTAATGGAATTATCTGCGATTGAGATATACAAAATAGCACTTAATGCCATGCCTGAAGTGCAGAGTGCTGAACTGAGCAAGCAAAGTGCTGAAGTGGGAGTGCAGGCCGCCCGTGGTAATCTGTATCCGACCTTGTCGCTGCAGGGAGGTTTGACAACACGATATTCAGATGCTGCAGATCAACCCAGATTTGTACCTGATGGCGGTGAGCCAACTATAGACCCTACTCCGGTTATTGGCTATGTGCAAGGGAGTAATACCCCGGTAATATCCAATCAGCCACGAGTGACACCATCAGGCCAAATAGTGGATGGGTACGCTTTTGGAGACCAGATTGATGATAACCTGAGCAAGTTTGTCAGCCTTAACCTCTCTATTCCGATTTTTAATGGATTTTCTGCAAGAGCCAGTGTACAACGTGCGAAAATATCTTATGAGCAGGCGGAGATCAATGAAAAGGATACAAAATACCAATTATGGAGAATGATCGAGCAGGCTTATTTCGATGTAATAGCTGCTATTAAATCATACAATGCCTCAGAGACACAGGTAGCTGCACGTGAAGAGTCTTTTCGGGTGATGAAACAGCGATATGACATCGGTGCCGTTAATTTTACAAACTATCAGATAGCAGAAAATGACTTGTTTCAGGCAAAATCAGACCTCCTAAGAGCTAAATACGATTATATTTTCAAACTCAAAATATTAGATTTTTATCAAGGAAAACCTTTAGATTTTTAAACCAATGGCAAAAAAGAGAAGATCAAATAAATGGTTATACTGGGTGATCGGAGCGTTTGGTGTGCTGGTAGTATTTTTAATAGTAGGAAAATCAGCCGGCTGGATAGGAAACCCAAAAGAAATGGAGGTGGAAATAGCCTCTGCCAAAAGAATATCAATAACTGAAAAAGTAAGTGCATCAGGAATGGTGCAACCTGTTGTAGAAGTAAAGCTGAGCCCTGAGGTTTCGGGAGAGTTAATTGAACTGAATGTCGAGGAGGGTGACTCAGTAAAGGTAAATGAGGTTTTGGCGAAGGTGAGGCCCGATAATTTTATTGCTTCGAAAGCACAGGCCGAGGCTGCTCTGAATCAACAGCGCGCTAATTTAGCTTCTTCCGAAGCTTCTCTGGCCAGAGCAGAGGCAACATTTCAAAGGGCTAACCAGGAGTTTAAAAGACAAGAGCAGCTCTATAAAGAAAAAGTAATATCCGAAGCAGAGTGGGAGCAGGCACAACAAAATTTTGCAGTAGCAAAAAATGACCTGAAATCGGCTGAGAAGTCTGTGGAAGCAGCAAAGTATATTGTGCGCAGCAGTCAGGCATCACTCGATCAGGCCCAGGAGAATCTGAGAAGAACAACAGTTACTGCACCAATGGCCGGCATAGTTTCTAAGCTGAATGTAGAACAAGGGGAGACTGTGTTGGGAACGCAACAATTTCAGGGAACAGAGATCATGCGTATCGCGGACCTCAATAAAATGGAAGTACGTGTGGATGTAAATGAAAATGATATCATCAGAGTCACACTGGGCGACACTGCCATTATTGATGTTGATGCATATTCTCACCTGGACAAAGAGTTTAAAGGGGTAGTGACTGCCATAGCTAATACTGCCAACGACAAAGCCTCTGCTGATGCTGTTACCGAGTTTGAAGTGAGGATCCAGATACTGAATTCTTCGTACAGTGACTTAGTGAAAGAAGGCAAAAGGTATCCTTTTCGTCCTGGTATGACGGCTAGTGTTGATATTATCACCAACCGTAAAGATAACGTATTGGCAGTTCCATTGTCTGCTGTTACAACGCGAGACCTCAATAAGAAGGCATCCTTTGGCAAAAGACCACCGGGAGAAGGTGGGGATGAAAATAGAGAGGAAGTTGCCGAAAATACCGATGCCAAAGCTAAGTCCAAAGAGGATATCAGGGAAGTGGTATTTGTGAAAGCAGAGGGAAAAGCACAACGTAGATTAGTGAAAACCGGTATCAGCGACTACGAACACATCGAGATACTGGAAGGTGTAGAAGAAGGCGAAGAAGTGGTTTCAGGACCATTCCTGGCAGTATCAAAGAGGTTGGAAGATGGAGAATTGATTGCAGCTAAGGGCAAGAAAAAAGACAAGACTGAGAAGAAAACGGAAGATGCGCAAAGTGAGTAGGACATAACAGTTTCCGGAGGAAAATATGGACCTCGCCATGCGGAAAAGTGTGGCGAGGTTTTTATTTTTCATCCCCACACGCCTCCTCGCACCAGTTCCCGGACCTGTTCCTATAGCCGTTAACTTAAGAGTAAATGTAGCCCCAGAGGGGCGAAATCTTTGTAGCCCGGGGTGAAGCCCCGGGTGTAAAAAAGGAAGTTGATGTGCCACAGGAAGGCCCAACCATGGAACACAGGCTTCCTTGGCACACATGGCAGGAATGAGTTCGAAGCATTTGCCTTAGTAAGCATGGATGCGCCAAAAATAGCCTTCACATCTTCCTAAGCTTGAATATGGCGCATAAAAAATCTAATCCTATCCCGAGGCTTCACCCCGGGATACCAATATTGAATCCCGGGATGCTTAAGTTAACGGCTATGGGACCTGTTCCGGGACCCTTCAGAAAAGAACTTCTTGAGAGGTAGTATTGCAAGCCCAAACAATGAAATGGCGTATAAAAAATCCTATTTCTTCGGAGTTTCATAGCTCTTGACGAAGCTTCACTTCTGCTATCATTCAGCTCCAAAGGGCCCCGGAACAGGTCCGGGGACAGATAATTTGGATTTTTTAATAGAGGAAACCCCTCATAAAATCCATGCACTTTAATTTCATTGTCAAAACAAAAAAAACCGTTAAAACCCCTCGCACCAGTTCTGGCCCCAAAGTGCCAAGACCCTTCAGAAAAGAACTTCTTGAGAGATAGTCTTGCAAACTCAAACCATAAAATGGTGTATAAAAAATCCCATTTCTTCGGAGTTTCATAGCTCTTGACGAAGTTTCACTTCTTCTATCACTCATCTCCAAAGAGCCCCGGAACATTAGTCCGGGAACAGGTAGGTTTGGATTTTTTAACTACACCCTGAGATTTACCGACTCCCGATCATCGATAAACTAAATCTTCCGACCCCGACTTCGGTCTTCCGACTATTTCTTTCTACTTTTGCAGCTTAACTGCAATGGAATGGTGAAAATTTCAGGTGTCGTCATTACATACAACGAAGAACGAAATATAGAAGCTTGTATTTCTTCTATGCAAGACGTTGTTGATGAGATTATTGTGGTGGATTCTTACAGTACCGATAAAACACCTGAAATATGCGTACGGCAGGGCGTGAAGTTTGTTCAGCATCCTTTCGAAGGGCACATAGAGCAGAAGAATTTTGCTATGCAGCAGGCCTCCTACGACCACATCCTTTCTTTGGATGCCGATGAAAGGCTTTCTGATCAGATGAAGCAATCTGTTCTGTCAGCTAAGAATAATTGGCAGGCGGATGGATATGTTTTTAACAGATTAAACAACTATTGTGGCGCCTGGCTCAGGCATTCCTGGTATCCCGACAAAAAGCTTCGCTTGTGGGACCGCAGGAAGGGGATGTGGGGAGGAACAAACCCTCACGATAAAGTGATTGTTAAAGGAGAAGTAACAAAGCTTAAAGGAGACATACTTCACTATGCCTATCATAACCTTGAAGAGCATTATGAGCAGGTGAAAAAATTTGCGGTGATAGCAGCGCATGCAAAGTTCAACAAGGGTAAAAAGGTATATTTCATCATTCACGTACTCATCAATCCCTGGTATAAGTTTTTTAGAAAATATGTGCTCAGGCTGGGTTTTTTAGACGGGTATTATGGTTTTATTTTTAGCGGGCTGACCGCATATTTGAACTTTATGAAGTATTTACGCCTTTGGGAATTAAACCGTAACGAAAAAAGAAGATGAACCAGGAATTGAAAGTGTCGGTGGTTATTGCCACCTATAACATGCCTGACTGGCTGGAAAAGGTACTGTGGGGCTATGAAAATCAAACATACAGCAAGTTCGAGGTAATAATTGCTGATGATGGCTCCAAAGAAGATACCCAAAAGCTTATCAAAAGGTTTCAGGAGAATTCAAACCTGGATATTAACCACCTTTGGCACGAAGATGAGGGCTACCGGAGGCAAACCATTCTCAACAAGGCCATCATGGCTGCAAAATATGATTACGTGTTGTTTACTGATGGCGATTGTATTCCCAGGGCTGATTTCATCGAAACTCATGTGCGATTTGCTGAAAAAGGCCGTTTTCTTTCCGGGGGATACTGTAAGCTGCCAATGAATGTCAGCAGCCTGATCAGTTGTGAAGATATAAAGACACAGAGATGCTTCGATCCTAATTGGCTAAAAGAGAGAGGCCTGGACGGATCATCACAACTTAGAAAGCTGGGAGCAAAAGGGAAATGGGCTGATTTCCTGGATTATGTTACCCCTGCCAATGCCTCGTTCAACAATTGTAACACCTCTGCATGGAAAGCAGATCTTATTATGGTCAATGGGTATGATGAAAGGATGCAATATGGTGGTCCTGACAGGGAAATAGGTGAGCGACTGGAAAATGCCGGAATAAGGGGCAAGCAGATCAGGCACAGAGCTATTTGCGTGCACCTCGATCATGCAAGAGGCTATAAAACCCGGGAATCATTAGAGAGAAACTTGAAAATAAGAAGAGAAACTAAAAAACATAAAGTCATAAAAACGCCATACGGCATTGAGAAACACACCTGATGAATCCATTGAAAGTACTGATTGTCTTTGACAAACCGATTCCTGTTTTAAAGTATGGCGGTATCCAGCGTATTGTCTGGTGGCTTGGTAAAGAGTTGACCAGGCAGGGTCATAAGGTAACATTTCTGGTTGGTGAGGGTTCTCACTGTCCATTTGCCGAGGTGAAGATCTATGATCCGGAGGAACCACTGGAAAAACAGATCCCGGAAGATATTGATGTGATACATTCATATATACCCGTTATGGAGCCTTTAAAGAAACCGTACCTGGTGCATATGGAATCTAATACCAAAAAGCAGGAGTACGATATCAACACGGTTTTCGTTTCCAGGAACCATGCTGAAAGACATCATGCAGTTTGTTATGTACACAATGGTCTCGACCCTGATGACTATGGCAAGCCAGATTTCAAAAAGAAAAACTACCTGCACTTTTTAGGCAAAGCTGCCTGGCGGGTGAAGAATGTCAAAGGCGCTATTGAGGTAGCACAAAAAAGCAACTGGCGCTTACATGTGATTGGCGGCTCACGCGTTAATTTTCACATGGGTTTCAGGTTTACTATCGACCCCAGAATGAGGTTCCACGGTATGATAGGAGGAGAGCGTAAGAACAAAGTAATGAATGCTTCTTCCGGCCTGCTGTTCCCTGTGGTCTGGAATGAGCCTTTTGGTATTGCTATCACCGAAAGTATGTATTTCGGCTGCCCGGTATTTGCCACACCCTATGGCTCTATCCCGGAGATCGTAGATCATGAGTCAGGCTTTCTGACTGCGGACAAGGCTGAACTTATCAAACATTTGAAAGATCGTCCTGAGTATAACGCGAGGCAAATCCATGAGCGGGTAATGGAATATTTTTCCGTAAAGCAAATGACGGAATCATTTCTGAAGCTGTATGAGCGGGTGATGAATGGAGAACAGCTCAATCCTGCTATGCCATATTTTGAAAAGGACAGTGAGCCTAAATTTCTTCCATTTGGGTAAAGGGGCGCTGTTCTCAATTTTTAGTTCACCGTTCTCAGTTACGTCACCCACCTCTGTGTCTGTTTTCAGTTCACTGTTCGTCAGTTTACAGCCAAAAGCTCCCAATAACAAGTGACCAGTGGCTCACTCATCGGATGAGACTTGCTTTATGGAGACACTCATCCGAAGAATTCTTCCACCTTTGGCTTTCGGACTTCTTACCCACCTCTGTTTCTCCTCCCAAAAGGAGATGGATTAGCGTCAAAAACAGCAACAAGGAACTAGTAACCAATTACCAGTTAACCAGTGGTCAGTACTGACCAATAACAAGCACCTAATTCATCCATGCAAAAAATTCCATCATCCAGGCTACACCTACATGAATGATCACTCCACCAAAAATACTGCGGGTTTCATAGGCAATAACTCCAAGGATATATCCTCCAAAAATAGAGCTTATTGCTTCACCGGCTGGTTTTCCGAAGTGCAAAAAGCAATAGGTCACTACCATGGGAATGACCACATTCCGCCCCATCAGGGCGGTCAGTCCCAGGATCATAAATCCCCGGAAAACCAATTCAATAGTCAGAAAATTCCAGCCATAGGCGAGCTCATAGATAATGGCAGGCAGCCACTCGGGCCAGTCGAGATAGCGAAAGGCAGTGTTGGGTTTGTAGATCGGATAGAAGTTGCTGAAGTTATCAATAAATGTGGCTGCTATGATCAGGGGAACCATGATCAGCAACATAACGAAGTATGGACGGTAATCAAACCCTTTTACAGTAAGTCCGTAAAAGCTCCCTTGTCTTTTGTCTACTATCATATAGAAAAGCACCAGCGGAATAAGCGTGGTGAAGATGTTGATCAGATTCTTTAATACTTTCTTGGCCCAATAATGAAGTTGGTAATTGAGTTCATTGTTTACCAGTGTCTCGTGATAGTGAAAAGCGCCATCCAGGGCCAGAACCGCCAAAACAAATAAGCTCTTAATCCAAAATGACCTCTTACGCAGCAGGAAGTAGTCTCTTTTGAAATAAACCATGATCAGCGTTGCTGAATAGTAGGCAAAGCCATAAAACAGGAAATAGTAAAATATTCTTATATTTTGCCCGCTGTAACTGTCTATAACTGAATCTTCAAAATCGAAATAATAATTAATTGAGATGCAGATCGTCAGGAAGAGCGCAATGGAGAGGTAATAGCCAGCCTGAAAATCATCCTGCAGATGGCCTTTCAGGTAACGGAATATTTTTTTCAAGATTTGGGTTGGTTGAAATTCATTAATACCTCATAAACCTTGGCAATGGGCAGGCCAACAACATTAAAATAGGAACCTACTATTTTCCTGATACCAATCATTCCAATCCACTCCTGAATGCCATAAGCTCCGGCCTTATCAAAAGGCTCGTATTGACTGACGTAATATTCAATTTCGTTGCTAGTGAGCGTTTTAAAATAAACTTTTGTAGTGTCATCAAGGCTTACTTGTAGTTTTTTATCGGCAATACACACCCCTGTGATCACTTCATGGTCGGTTCCTGACAGCGCCCGGAGCATTTTGGTTGCTTCGTCAGCATCCTTAGGCTTTTCCAAAATTTCATCCTTCAGTTTTACGATCGTATCCGCTGTGATCAGTACTTCATTTTTCAGATGAGGAATATATGCTTCAGCTTTTTTCCTGGCCAGATATTTTGCAATATCATGCAGTGGAAGATCAGACGGATAGGTCTCATCCACCTCACTGGTTCTAACCTTGAAATTAAAACCGGCCGCTTTCAGCAGTTCCTGTCTTCTTGGCGAATTAGAAGCAAGAATGAGGGGGCGATTGAAATTCTTCATCTTTTATAGAGCTAAATAGGAAACCACAGATCACTTTGGGGTAAAAATAGGTTGACTTTTGAGGCATAGTGTAGCCGCTGTAGCACACTTCCTTTACATCAGCCATCGAAATATCATTAGTGATAATGGCCATTTGAGCTTCATTTTTGATTACCCTTGCCAGACAATCGCTAAAGCTGCGGTCAAAATCAATGTTCTCAGATGTTCGTTGATCTCTGCCAGGAATATTTAATACTTTTTCAATGATGAAGTAGTGCATTACAGTCAGGTCAAGCCTCTTGATCTTATCCGGAAAATCCCACTTCAATGTATCAATTTTTTCCGGTTTAAGCCTCACTTTATAAGCACTATCTTTAAAAAGCAGGCCAAATGCCCATTGTTTTCCAAGAATAATTTCATTGATGTTAAAAGCATCCTCAACAGGTTTAATAATAAAATCTTCTTCGAATTTTTTCATGATCTCTTGCTCACTGAAGTGAGGCAGGTCTTTGATCACCCGGTGGGTGGGTAGTATCCTTAGGTCATCGGCTTCTGTATTTGTGAGGTACATCAAATGGTAGTTATAGCCCTCATGGCCGGTGTGCTGCGGATTACTCTCCATCATTCTCTTTCTATACAGCAAAGATCCTTCATATCGGTGATGCCCATCAGCCAATATCACTTGCTTATCGTGCAGCATCTCAAGAAACCTATTGATCACACTGGCATCATGAATAATGCTCAAAACATCCCTAACACCCTGATAATCCTCCGTTTCATATAAAGGATACTTCATGCTTTCGTCCATGTACTGCTCCAGTTCAAAGGAAGGGTCTGTGTACAGTCCGTGAGTCGGGCTTACATTAAGCTGTGTTTTTTCCAGTAGATCAATCCTGTCATTGACTGCTTTCGGAATGGTATTTTCATGGCGAAGGATCACTTTTTCATCCCAGTCGTATGCTTTGATGTTACAAATAAATCCCTTTCTGCAATATTGCTTAGTACTGCCGGCCAACGAAAAATATTGATAATATACATAAATACCGTAGACAGGGTCCTGTTGGATAGCCCCTTCATCTTTCCACTTTTGAAGCAAAGTAGCGGCATTTTCAATACCATTATTCCCTTTAGGAACAGAAAGGTGAATACTGTTAAAGGGATTTTGATATAGCTTTTCTCTCTGTTTGTTAGAAACAACATCAAAAAGAGGAGAGGTTAGCTCATCCATTTGTGCAGAAAGCTCACCGTTATATCGCCATGCTCTCAGGGGTTTTATTTCAGCCATGGGGGTTCTTAAAGGTTTCTGGCTCTCATTTTCCACTTGCTGGTGGAGTTAGATCGAGCAGAGTTTTGTGTTTTGTGTTGTTTTGCGTTGTCCAATAATACAGCCGAAAGCAGTGCAGCTACTGCATGCTCATCATCATTTTCTTCTGTTTTTAGTTTGTCAGGTGAAAAATGATGATCAACAAATTTAGTATCAAAGTTTCCGCTGGTAAATGCCTCATGGCTAAGCACAAATTTGCCAAACTGAAGTGTTGTTTCTATCCCCGATATCTCATACTCATCGATAGCCCGAAGCATCCTTTGAATGGCAGTAGCACGGTCTTCGGCATAAACAGTTAGTTTTGCGATCATCGGATCATAATAGATAGGTATCTGCATGCCCTGTTCAAAGCCATCGTCAACACGCACTCCGGGGCCCTGAGGCCTTTTATAAATATTCAACGTGCCAATATCCGGCAGGAAGTTATTTTTTGGGTCTTCTGCATACACCCGAAGTTCGATAGCATGACCGTTGAAGGTAAGCTCTTCCTGTTTAAATCTGAGAGCATGTCCTTCGGCTATTCTTATCTGCTCTTTTACAAGGTCAAGACCGGTAATTTCTTCTGTAACGGGATGTTCTACCTGAAGGCGCGTGTTCATTTCGAGGAAGTAAAAATTGAGATTGTTGTCCACAATAAATTCCACTGTACCGGCGCCATAATAATTACAGGCCTTTGCAACACCCACGGCAGCTTCTCCCATGGCCTGTCTCACCTCAGGGGTAAGCACTGCTGATGGCGCTTCCTCGATCACTTTCTGATGTCTTCTCTGTATGGAACACTCCCGCTCAAACAGGTGTACTATATTTCCATACTGATCACCCAGGATCTGAAATTCAATATGGCGTGGAGAGGTAACGAACTTTTCAATAAAAACAGAGCCATCGCCAAACGCCGATTTAGCCTCGCTGATCGCTCTTTTCATTTGTTCTTCAAACTCCTCTTCCATTTCTACAATACGCATACCCTTACCACCACCACCGGCGCTGGCCTTAATAAGTATGGGATAGCCTATTTCTTTGGCAATATCCTTTGCTTCCTGCACATCGTCAATGGCTTTTTCCGTACCAGGAACCAACGGCACATCATATTTGGCTACCGCTGCTTTTGCTGCCAGTTTGCTTCCCATAGTTTCGATAGCTTGTGGTGAAGGACCTATAAAGATCAGGCCATTGTCGGTTACCAATTTTGCAAAACCGGCATTTTCAGACAAAAAACCATATCCAGGATGGATAGCGTCTACACCTAGATTTTTGCAGACTTCGATGATCTTATCCGTGCGAAGGTATGATTCTGCAGATGCCGGAGGGCCAATACATACCGACTCGTCAGCATGCCGTACATGGAGCGCATTCCGGTCGGCCTCACTGTATACAGCGACTGTTTTTATATTCATCTCCCGGGCTGACCGGATGATCCTTAATGCAATTTCGCCTCGATTGGCAATAAGTATTTTTTTTATCTTCTTCATGTAAAACAGGCCTGAAAAGTGAAGCACAATGGTACTTAAATATTTGCTATTTTCGAAATTGAGGCTTGTTAAAAATAAAAGCCGCTCGTTTGACAAGAACATTAATAGTGTTAGATTTGTGTGTTTTTTGAAAGTATAAGACGTTTTATAAATAAAACTTATTTTGTAGTGGATCTATTTGATAAATTAAAAGTAGAAGAGGGCGCTTTGGGTCAACATTCGCATCTTCCTAAAGATTACTTCATGTTCCCTAAGCTCGAAGGAGATATAGCTCCCAGAATGAAATTTAACGGGAAAGAAGTACTTACCTGGAGTTTGAACAACTATTTGGGGCTTGCCAATCATCCTGATGTACGCAGGGTAGATGCAGAAGCCGCTGAGCGTTGGGGACTGGCTTACCCGATGGGAGCCAGGATGATGTCGGGTAATTCTGTTTACCACATAGAGCTGGAAGAGAAACTTGCAGACTTTATTGACAAAGAGGCTGTAATGCTCCTTAACTACGGTTATCAGGGTGTATTGTCTATCATTGACGCCGTAGTGGATAGAAAAGATGTAATTGTATATGATGCCGAATCCCATGCCTGCATTATAGACGGTGTAAGGTTGCACATGGGCAAGCGCTTTGTATTTCCACATAACAACATTGAAAACCTTGAAAAGCAGCTTCAGAGAGCGAAAAGGATCACTGACGAAACAGGAGGTGGTATATTGGTGATCACAGAGGGTGTTTTCGGTATGTCCGGTAACATGGGTAATCTGAAGGATATCATTGCTTTGAAAGACAAATACCAATTCAGGTTATTTGTAGATGATGCTCATGGTTTTGGTACAATGGGAAAAACCGGTGCCGGAACAGGAGAGGAACAGGGTATACAGGATGGTATCGACCTTTATTTCTCTACATTCGCTAAATCGATGGCCAGCATAGGTGCATTTGTGGGAGGTAATACTTCGATCATTCAGTACCTGAGATATACCATGAGGTCTCAAATCTTTGCTAAAACGTTGCCTATGCCCCTGGTTATAGGGGCTCTTAAGCGTCTTGAGCTGTTAAAGACTAAGCCGGAACTTAAAGAAAATCTTTGGAAGGTGGTAAATGCTTTACAGTCAGGTTTGAAGAAACATGGGTTTGATATTGGTACTACAAAATCACCGGTTACACCTGTATTATTTAAAGGAGGACTGGGAGAGGGAGCCAACATGGCCATGGATCTTAGAGAAAACTATAACATATTCTGTTCAATGGTAATTTATCCTGTTGTTCCTAAAGATGTGATCATGTTGAGGTTAATCCCGACAGCCGTACATACACTGGAAGATGTAGAGGAAACTATTGCTGCTTTTGCTGCTGTAAAGGACAAACTTGACAATGGAGTTTACCGAAGAGAAGAAATTATAGCAATTACGAAGTAAAAAAATCAAAAAAAAGTCGGTTTTTAGTTGAAATATAAACAATTTGACTATATTGCCACCTCAAAATTAATAGTAGAAAATTTTCAATAACCTTAAAATTTTATCACGTATGAACAAATTTGCTCAACTTAGAGATTTAGTAATGTCATTGGAGTCTGACTTCGAAAAATTCTATGATAAGAACAACAATGCAGCAGGTACAAGAGTAAGAAAAGGTATGCAGGATCTGAAAAACCTGGCGCAAGAAATTAGAGTTGAAGTTCAGAACATGAAGAACAAAGGATAATTCCTTTTAAGTTGATAAATTAAAAGAGGGATGGCGCTAGGCTATCCCTTTTTTTGTTTAGGGTTTTAGAGAGCCATAGACTGAAATCATGTGTTCTGGTATTACGGAGTGAGAAACACAACTCAATCTCTAAGTGCATTTTGAAAATGTAGAGCTTTCCTAAGCCTCTAAGGATTAGGAAAGCTTAATCCTTGTTATATGCTTCTGAATTAAGCTTTACTAAACTTTGGAAGTTAAATAACGCACCCCCGGAAGTTTGTTTTAATTTCTTCACAAACCAAACGTGTTTTAGCCCGGAGCCGCCACACTCAGCCCTCAACACTCTGCCAGATAGTCATTGAGTAGCTGTAAAAGCTCATCAGGGTTCTTAGCTACCTTTTTCGCTCCCACTTCCAAAAGCTCCTCAGCATGGCCACTACTGATGTGACTGGCCCCTGCGAACCCGATAACAGCCATGCCGGCGGTTGCTGCCGCCTTTACACCACTCTTGCTGTCTTCAATTACCAGACATTGATCTGGTGACACCTTCAGTTTTTCGGCTGCATATAGATATAGATCGGGGTAGGGTTTGGGGTTAGCCACCATTTCAGCAGAGAAATAATTGCCACCAAAAGCCTCTTCAAGACCTACATGTCTCACCGCCTTTTTAACTTGCCAAAGGCGGCTGTTAGAAACTACTGCTTTAGGCAAAGTAATATAGGAAACCACCTCCTTCATTCCTGCTACAGCACGCAGTTGTTCGTAAATATCCCGGTCACATTCCTCAGCAAGAGCCTTTACATCAATCCGTTCCAGATCTTCGGGTGCCAACAGAGACTGGAATAATCCTGAGATGGTTTTGCCGGTATATTTGGCTATATAGTCTTCAATGGAAATATGAACATTGCACCTGGCAAACATCTTTGTGGTTACTTCGGCTGCTACTATTTCTGTGTCTACCAATACACCGTCACAGTCAAAAATGACTTGTTTATACCTGGCCATGGTCATTAAGTTTTTAATTCGGTGCAATGATAATGTTTTGTTGTCAAGGAATATGCATATTTTTGAGTAACTTGCGCAAATACTGAACGTTATCCCGAAAACCAAATCTATTTTTTTAATGTTTGGATAATGTAAGGTAAAGGAAAATAAAAGAAGGATACTATTGAAGTTTAAAGAATTGAGTCTTGATGACCGCTTGTTAGAGGGCATCGAGGCTATTGGTTTTGAAGATGCCACACCTGTTCAGGAAGCGGCAATTCCAGTAATACTTGAAGGAAAAGACATTATTGCATCAGCACAGACCGGAACAGGTAAGACTGCTGCATTTCTATTGCCGATCATCCATCAGATCATCCAGGTAGGGCATGACAACAATATAAAAGCGTTGATCATTGTACCTACGCGGGAGCTTGCTGTGCAGATTGATCAGCAGATGGAAGGGTTGTCTTATTTTACCTCGGTGAGTTCCATCGCGGTTTACGGTGGGGGGGATGGTAGTTCATTTTCCCGGGAAAAGCAGGCGCTTTCGGAAGGAGCCGATGTGGTAATAGGTACCCCCGGCCGACTTATTGCACACCTTAACCTCGGTTATGTAAAGGTAGATCAGCTTAAGCATCTAATTCTTGACGAGGCGGATAGGATGTTGGATATGGGCTTCCATGATGATCTGATGAAGATCATCTCTTATTTGCCCAAGAAACGACAAAATCTGCTTTTTTCTGCTACCATGCCTCCAAAGATCAGGGAGCTGGCCAGAAAGATACTGCATGAGCCGGAAGAGATCAACATAGCTGTGTCTAAACCTGCCGAACGTATTTTTCAGGCAGCGTTCATTGTTTATGATAACCAGAAGATACCTCTGGCAACACATCTCTTGAAGGCCAAGAAATTACAGAGCGTTATTGTATTCTGCAGTACCAAAAGCGCTGCAAAGCAACTGGCAAAGGAGTTAAAGGCCTTGAAATTTTCGGCTGAGGATATTCATTCTGATCTCGAACAAACCGAAAGAGAACATGTGCTACGCGATTTCAAAAACAGAAAGATCAATATTTTGGTAGCTACCGATATTATGTCCAGAGGTATAGATGTTGAAGATATCGAGCTCGTTATCAATTACGATGTGCCCAATGATGGCGAAGATTATATCCATAGGATAGGACGTACTGCCAGAGCGGCCTCCAAGGGAGTAGCCTTTACGTTTGTAAATGAGAAAGAGCAAAGGAAATTCCAGGATATCGAAACGCTTTTAGGGAGTCCTGTGCCAAAGGGTAAGCTGCCGGCAGCTTTAGGCGAAGGACCAGAGTACCGCGTACATAAAGGAAGGTCTGGAGGCCAGGGCAGGTCCGGTGGCGGACGAAGGAAGAAATCATTCCATAAGAAGAAATAGCGCTTAAAGCTATGATCTTCAAGCTGTAAGCTTCAAGCGAACCGAGATGGAGGCTTGCAGCTTACAGCCTGAAGCTTATCAATATCTTTTATAAAAGGAGTCTACAGCAGGTAAAAGCTGGTCGTAGATCGGCCTTGTAAATTCTATAAAGAGGTCTTGCGGGGGCGGAGGTGGCACCTCTGAACTCTTACATATTGCTAATTGTTCGTCCGAAAGCGCTCTTTCATCACCGTTAAAGCTGCCCCACTGGCTGAACCAGACGAATTCTCCGTTGAATTTTCTGTGTGTGAGTACTGCGTTGCTGTTTGCATCAAATACCTGCATGCTAAACAGACCTTTTGAGACCACTTCTTTTTTCCAAACAGTGAGTTTGGCCTTTACAGTACCATAGGCATCAGCCGTAGTACCATCTTCTAAGGTAACCTTTCCCACTTTGACACTGTCTCTTGTAATTGTTTCCGTATCCTTTAGGATATGTGTTTCGCCAACCACAAAATCATCAAACTGAAGCCTCAGGTATTGATCTACGTAGGGCAGATTTTCCCTTTTGGCTTCCCGTGGCGTATAAAAACGTACAAACTGATTGCTCCTGAATTGAGAATGGAGATATTCCTCAATTTTGTCCTGGAAAAAGCGTGCACTCAGGTTGTAGCGCGTAGGAACGGGAATTTGCTCCACTACTACCTTTAGTGTAGCTTTATACAGGGCTTCTTCCAGTTTATTTCGGACATCCTTATAGCCAGGGACAAAAGTGTTTACATCCTGAAAGTAGAAGTAGGCATTTTTTGCATCTTCCCTGGTATCGCGATTCAACGCCACTATACCGGCATCATAGCTTTCTTTAGCCGCCCTCTGCTTCATGTCAGCTATTTTGTCATAGTAATTCTTCGGATTAGGCACTACTTTCAAGGCCCCGGGTGATCGCCTGATCTCCTCATACATAACATTGACCTTTTCATAGCTCCTCAAAGCATCGCGGTACTTAAATTGCGCATTACTGGCAAGGCTGTTTTTAGCATCTTGCTCGATGGTCTGCAATGCCAAAGGATAGCCGGTTCGCAGGGTTTCCCTGGATTTTTTATGATCAGGCTTTTGTCGCAACCTGTTTACAGCCTTTAACACTGCATCGTAATAATCACCTCTTTCAAAAGCCTTCTTTCCTGAAGAACACTCAAAAAATAATAGGGGAATTACCAGTAAAAGAAAAAATGGGTAAAGCTTTTTCATAAGTAAGTTTTAGTGTCTTGCAAAATACAATTAACACAATTGATGCCAATTTTTCAACACTAAGACCCTTACTATGCAGCATTTTCCTTCATAAGTACCTCATCCTTATCTTTTACGATCAGACAGAGTAAGCCGGCAAAGATCATGGAGCCGCCGCCTATAATGAGCGCATAGATAAATTCGCTATTGAAAAAAGTGGAGACAAGAAACCCGAGGATACTAGCCGCAACTATCTGAGGGATAACGATGAAAAAGTTAAAAATCCCCATATAGTACCCCATTTTTTGAGCCGGAAGAGATGATGAAAGCATGGCATAAGGTATGGAAAGAATACTTGCCCAGGCTATGCCGACACCCACCATAGAAAGTATCAACCAGTTAGGATCCGTAATAAAATAAAATGAGATCAGGCCGGCTCCACCACAGCTAAGGGCTATCAGGTGAGTCATCCTTCTGCTGGTATACCGTGCCAGATAGGGAAGGAGAAGCGCTGCTATGGCTGCTACACCATTGTATCCGCTGAATAACAGGGAAACCCAGTCAGCGCCGTCATTATAAGCGAGACTGGTAGTGTCTGTTGATAAATAGATATGGCTGGTTACTGCTGAGGTGGTATAGATCCACATGGCGAAGAGGGCAAACCATGAGAAAAACTGAACAAAGGCCAGTTGGATCATGGTTTTTGGCATATTTTGAAAGTCTCTTACGATTTGGACAAAGCCATTTCTATACCGGTTCTTTTTCATGAACAGTGAAGCCAGAAAATAGGCAAACCCAAATAATGCCAGAACACCACAGAGTACATACAACTGGGGCTCCAGGTCCTGTGTGTAAAACCAGATGATGAGCGCGGCACAAATGGCCAGCAGCACCAACCCAATAGTCATATAAGTATTCGGAGAATATCGTATTACGATGGGCTGGTCTTTGTGTGATTCATGATGCTCCTCTTCATCGGGTGGATATTCTTTAGTAGAGAAGACTGTCCACATAACGGCCGTGAAAAATGCCAGGGCTCCTACGTAGAATGACCATTTTACATTAGTAGGGATCTGACCTTCTGCCAGTACGTCATCGGTAATACCAAAGATATTCGCAAATATCCACGGCAGCGCAGAAGCTACTACGGCACCTACGCCGATAAAAAAACTCTGCATAGCAAAGCCGGTTGTTCGTTGCGATGGTGGTAACATATCACCCACAAAAGCTCTGAACGGCTCCATACTGATATTGATGGAGGCATCCATGATCCACAGTGTTCCGATGGCTATCCATAGCGCGGGTGAGTTGGGCATAATGATCAGGGCAATAGATGCCAGAATAGCGCCAATGGCAAAGAACGGGCGTCTGCGGCCCCATTTTGGATGCCAGGTACGGTCGCTATAGTAGCCAATTATAGGTTGAACAAGCAGGCCTGTTACGGGTGCAGCCAGCCAGTAAAACGCCAGGTTTTTAGTGTCACCACCCAGCGTTTCAAATATTCGGCTGGTGTTGGCATTTTGCAGGGCAAAACCAAACTGTATACCTAAAAAGCCAAAGCTCATGTTCCAGATCTGCCAGAAACTCAATCTGGGCTTTTCTGATGATAAAGATACTTTCTCCATAGTCGGGGGTTAATTAATAAAAAGAGTTCGTACTAGCAACATCTTCTTATTCAAAAGGTGATTTTTATAAAATAATGAGGTTGTTCCGCAGTCCAACACTTATATCAACAGTCTTTCTGACCGAGTCCCGATAATTATATAATTATCGGGACTACTAAGATCGAAGATCCGCCTTATAGCTTAGGAAGATCCCTCGTTACCTCCCCGAGTCAAGCTCGGGACAGGCGGGATTACCGGTCTTTTGAGACAATCTCTTCTCCTAATTAGTGTCTCTAAGAAAACTCACAATTTATCGTCATTGCGAACAAAGTGCGGCAATCCCCTCTTCTTTGACGTGCATTAAGAAGGGATCGCTTCGATTCCTTCCCGTGGCAAGCCCGGGACAGGCGCGATGACGACAAAAATTTTCTTAGAGACACTAATTATTTGGCAATGACAATGTACTGATATGGTTTCAACTGCCTTACATTAGCCAAATCCACGTCTTCCCCGCTCATGTAATCCTTCCCTGTTCCTGATACCTGCAACTGTACTTGTTGTTCCTTGCTGCTAAGGTTAAGCACTACAACCACCTCGTTATTGCCTTTTTTCCTGGAATAAGCCATTACATATTCGTTGCCGGCATCAATTCTTTCAGGAATGGCTCCATATTCACCACTCCATAAGGCCTGGTTATCTTTTCGAAGCTTAACCAGTTTTTGGTAGAAAGGCGTCAGGTCCATTTTATCATTCCAATCAATGGAATCTTTTTCGAAGAAAGCAAGACGTTTGTCTAACCCCACTTCCTGACCGCTATAGATCATAGGCATGCCATAGGATGTGAAAATAAACACTGCAAAAGCCTTATGTCCATCGCCATACCTTTCGAAAACCGTACCTGCCCAGGCGTTTTCATCGTGGTTGGTAGTCATCAGCATTCGATAAGGACTGTGGCCATAGCGGGCAAGGTCCTTTTCCATCAGCTCAAACAGCGAGGCGGCAGATTCTTCTCCTTTGGCAACTGCTTCGGTGGCGTGTAGTACGCTCCAGTTATAAGTGGTATGAAACTCCAGGTGCATACGGGGTTCATCCCATTCCGCAAGCCAGAAAAGATCTTTGAGCGGATCTAATGCGTCTGTTGCTTCCTCCCAGAAGTACAGTGGTATCTCGTGGCCTGCATGATCGCACCTGAACCCGTCAATATCAGTGGTCTCAATCCAATATTTCATTTCATCGATCATAGCGATTCTGGTTTTCGGATTCGTATGATCCAAAAGAGCAATATCTGTCCAGTCCGCTTCATAAATAATATTTCCTATACTGTCTTTGGCATAATAGTCAGAACGTTCTGTTATCCACGGATGGTCCCAGGCAGTATGGTTTGGCACCCAATCCAGAATTACGTACATGCCAAGTTCATGGGCCTTGTTTACCATTTCTTTAAAATCATCCATAGTGCCAAACTCAGGATTAATAGCTCTATAATCTTTTATGGAATAGTAGCTACCGAGGCTGCCTTTTCTGTTTTTCTCTCCAATCGGCTGAACGGGCATGATCCACAAGATCTCAGTACCCAGCTCCTTAAGCCGGGGGAGGTGCTTTGAGAAGGCTTTGAAAGTGCCTTCCGGAGTATATTGCCTGATATTGACCTCATAGATAGTCATATTTTTGGCTAATTCCGGAAATTCCGTTGCTGCCATAGGCCCCGCTTCAGAGGCTTCTGGCTGCTTACATGCCAAAAATGACATAAAAAAGGCAGTGATAACCAGTGTTAGTTGTAAGTGTTTCATGTGTATATGTTTAGTATTGAGATATTAGCATTTAGCACCGAGAGTCTATTGTGCTACCAATTGTCTTTTGTGTTAATTTCTACTCAGGGACTCACGACTATGTACTCAAGACACTTCTAATTTGCCTATTGCTTTTCCAACCACCGACTATTCACCCTCGCCTGTCCCGATTCCTGTCGGGGACTTGCCCCGATCACTATCAGGCCTGGTATGGCTTTGCTTTATAGTTATTGCATATGTACGGGATTGATATTAAAAACTACATATTAATACAGGGTTACCTTAAACGCCTCGGCCCGGTTTTCGAATTCGACAAACCGAAGATCTTTTACCTGTAACGCTTCATTGGGTTCTGTATAAATAGGGTCGAAATTAGAAATCGGCTCTATAAAACGATAGGTAATTTCCTTGATCTCTACCATGGTTTCATTAACTCTTACCGAATCAAAATCGAAGCCATGCAGGCATACCCTTATCTTGTTATATTTGGATTTGTATTTTCCTTCTGCTTCAGACACAATAATGGAAGATTTGCCGGGATCATATTTGATAGTTCTCTTAAGGTAGCTGCCCTGTTGGTAGTTATAAGATTCACCATCATCTTCATAATATGTAAACTGGCCTTCCTCTTTACCTTTATAAACGTGAAGTTCCAGTACATCGCCCAAATCACAAGTATTGTCACCGACAGATGGCGCCACCGGAATAATGGATGATGCCTTTATAAAAAGAGGTAGCCTTTCAATAGGGCATTCGGCTATTATTGTCTCACCACCTTTGTATGTTCTGTCTGTAAAAAAATCATACCATTCTCCTTCAGGCAGGTATACTTTGGTCAGGTGTTTTGTGCTTTCCACAGGAGCCACCAGAATATTTTTGCCAAACATATACTGGTTGTGATATGCAGGGTCATAGATTTTTTGATCGTGCGTATAGTCTATGGCCAGACTTCTCGCTACCGGTGTGCCGGTTTGAGCAGCTTCGTAAAAGGCGCTGTACAGATACGGCATCAGGCGGTACCTGAGCTTTATGTAATTTCTACATATTTCCTCTACTTCTTCTCCGAATGCCCATGGTTCAGAATCACGACTGTTGATCATGCTATGACCTCTGAAGAACGGAGAGAATGCACCAAGCTCCACCCAGCGGGCAAATAAGTGTTCGCTGGCATTTCCGACAAAACCTCCTGTATCGAAACCGGTAAAAGCGACACCGGCCAGTCCCAGACTGTTGACCAGTCGTACTCCCAGGAGCATGTGCTCGTCTGTAGCTACGTTATCACCCGTCCATACCGCTGCATAGCGTTGTACTCCTGAAAATCCAGATCTGGTAAGGTTGAAAGGACGTTTTCCTTTAAGTAGATTCCTGGCTCCCTCATAGGTACTTTTGGCCATTTGCATACCATAAACATTCCTTGCCTTTCTTGAGGTGGCTTTTTCTCCTTCCATATCAAATTCAATCAGGTCGGGAAGCATTTGCCCCCAGGTAGCAATCTCGTTCATATCATTCCAGAATCCATGGATGCCGAGATCTACATAGTCTTTAAACTTTTCTTCCCACCATCTCCTGGTTTTTGGATTGGTAAAATCAGGAAAATGACACCAGCCCGGCCAAACCTGACCACTGTAATATTCACCATCCGGATACTTTAGAAATATATCCTGATGTTTACCATCTTCATAAGCTTCATAGCCTTCTTCTATTTTTATACCGGGATCACACATTACTACCACATGGAATCCCAGCGAGCGGAGATGGTCTATCATTTCCTTAGGATTGGAAAATTTCTTTTTATCCCAGGTAAATATCTTGTAATCCTCCATGTAGTGAATGTCGAAAACTATCACATCGGCAGGTATGTCTTTATCTCTGAAAGTCTGTGCTACAGTAACAGCCTCTTTATCAGGATAGTAGCTATAGCGGCATTGTTGATACCCTATACTCCAAAGGGGAGGGAGTGGCATTTTTCCCGTAAGGTGGCTATATGATTGAATGATATGATCTACGGAATCGTGATGAATGAAGTAGTAGTTCATATCACCGCTATCTGCCGAGAAGCTGGAAAAACGATTATTGGAAGCAGCGAAGTTGAAATGAGATTTATGTGTATTGTCAAAGAAAATGCCATAAGCCATCTTATGGTGGACGCCAATGTAAAAGGGTGTTGAGCAATAAA
Organism: Fulvivirga imtechensis AK7; assembly: GCF_000331535.1. Lineage (GTDB taxonomy): Bacteria > Bacteroidota > Bacteroidia > Cytophagales > Cyclobacteriaceae > Fulvivirga > Fulvivirga imtechensis. The sequence continues at coordinate 268,476 of NZ_AMZN01000006.1, forward strand.
GAGGATCACTTTCGACCCCATAGGCAAAATGATCGGTATTCCAATGCTGGTAGCCATGTCCCTTTCTATCCAAAGGACCTGTTTTTTCTCCCAGTCCAATAAAACGCTCGCCATCCTGTAACTTTTTGTAAGTGGTAACCTGCTCACCGATCCAGGAGGTGCCAAAAACGTCATCTTCATTGATTATTTCACCTCTTTTATTATAAAAGGTGAATTTTACAGGTTGCTTGTCAACCTTTAAGGTGATATCGCTGGTTCTTATAGTCAAATAATCACCAGCGTCTTCAAGTATGTAGTCTTCAAAATCCGGCTGAACAACCACGGCATACGAATGGTCATCGTACAGCTCATTACGAGTGATGTGTATCCGAAAAATATGGGGTGAGTATACTAATATTTTAAATTTCGAAGCTTCCGTTTTTCCCTCAATGCCATTTGTTATTTCTTCATATTGCATAAGGTTTCCAAGTCCGTTATTGAGGTTGTCTTTTGTCGATGGATGTGATATGATCATTAGTTGTTAATTTACAGAAAAAATGCTAAAAAAACCGGTGTTTTTTCACCTGCGATCAAAACGAAAATAAAGATATTATTGGTTAAAAATCGTCCATTCCGCTCAAAAAAATCACGCAAACGATTGCGTTATCGGTTGTATGAAAAAATCTATGTCAGGACAAACAGTGATTTGCATAATATAATTCTGAAATCGCAGAAAATTATTTGTTCAGAACTTAAGTGGATTGCAACCTATTTGGGAAGCAGATTATTCAACTGGCATTGGTCTTAAAAGGCCGGATAACTTTTGCCAACAAGCTAACCGGCCCGGGTTTAAGATTTAACTACGGAAAGCCCATTTATGACCTAAATATTTTCTTCTTCCAGCTCTCTGATGAGGTTATCGACAGCTTCAACGAATTGAGTTTTCTGTTGAGGGTCGTTCAGGTACAGGTTTTTTAATTGACGGGCTGTATAGTCATTAATGATAAAATGGTTAAGAAAAAAGTCGATTTTATCCTCTTCATTTTTTAATCTTTTGTATGCAGTCCGTTGGGTTGGGCTTTCTAGAATATATTTTACTTTATCAATAAGGAAGCTGCTTTCAGAATGATTCCTGCTTGCTTCCTCGGATCCTGAGGGGGTTATCTTAGTCGACATAGAAATCATTTTTTGGTGGTTTTTAAAGTTGCTGAACTTTTCTTAACCCGAAGAAGCAAAAAAATGCTGAATCGATAAAATGCTATGATGGGATGATGAAGGTGATTCTTATAGGTAAAATTACTCAATTTTATAGGTAAAATTACCCAAGCTTCCACATTGTGTTTTTCTATTAAAGCCTTGACTTTCATGTATTTCCGTATAAAACGTATTGTGGTGGGTATGTTGAATTATTTTTTTTAGTTTTTTTATTTCATGATATTAAGGCCTGTTAGATCAATCGCTGATAAAACACTTACGTCTTAGTTGGACTTGATGCAAGTAAAACCCCGGCCAATTTGGTCGGGGTTTTTTAACGAGGGTCTCTAAGAAAACTCACGATTGAAACATCAACTATAACAAAATGTAACAACCCTTTCTGTGTAGAACTTCATTCAGAGAAAAGTTGCTCCTCCATGTTATTATTGTCGCGCAAGAGTATTTTTAGAGACACGGGCGTTTTAGTAAAGGTAATCTAAGGCCGTTTTGTCATTGGCATTGAAAGGACGGTCGGAACCATCAGAGCAGGCCAGCATCCAACTGGCGGGATCTCCCGTAGTAGGAGTGCCTGGAATATGGTTAGCGCCCACACCACCATCTCCTTCGTTACTCGTGCTTCCTCCGCAGCTATAGCTTCTGTCCATGTAGTCGGTGTGTCGGAAGCCGATGCAGTGTCCCATTTCGTGAGCAATTGTAGTGGTGAGCGCACCGATATCGCTTACGCCATCGTAGTATGAGCGGGTAAGCAATATCTCATTGTGTGGATTACCACTGGCTGTCGGAAACCCTGCAGAACCAAGGATGCCAAACCATCCATACCACCATGGAGAAGGCTTGATAGCTATATCGGCCCCGGAGGAGCTGGTCACTCTTTGGAATGTAAGATTTAAGCCTTCTGCATTATATCTTGCTATTGCAGCATCAGTGGCATTAAAATACTTAGATGAAAAGCTGGTGCTTACAAACACTTTGATCACTCTAGGCATTCCAGTTACCAGGTTGTCGGTGTGGTATTGTTCTTCAATGGCAAGTATGTTGGCAGGCCTCATCTCGTCAAGCCTTGATTCAGCAATAACAATGTCTCCCTCTACCACGAGAGAACCGTTGTACTTGAATACATCGGTGGTTTTAAATCCAAGGGAGGCTAATTTGTTAAGGGTTTCCGGTGATACCGGCTCTTTTTCGGGGGCAACGCTCTCTTGCTCACATGCGGCAAGAAATACCATAGCCATAGCTATGGCCGCTAGTTTTAGGTTTTTCATAATACAATTGGTTTAGGTTTGAAAATCGTTGAGATGAAATTACAAAACGATCGGCTAATATGCTCCTCGAAATGGCTTCGGATATTACATGGAAAAGGAATGGGAGGGGATTATGGGAACGGCAGTGAGATTGGGGGTACGTGTTGCGCTGTTGCTAAACGCGCGCCAGCTTATGTCAGCTATTGCTGATAAAAAAAGCCCGCTCATCCAAAGATCAGCAGGCTAGCTATTTAGTCTTTGTAAGAAAACTATAGGTGTCTTTAAGAAAACGTCAAGATCAAGGCTTGCGAAGGCCCAAAAAGCGGAGCGTACTGAGGTACGTGGGCATTTTTGGGACGAGCGTAACGCAGACATTGGCGTCTTTCTTAGAGACACTATTTAGTTCGAGTTATTTATATTAACAATCATCCAAAGGAAGATTCTTCGTTTCAAAGCCGATGAAGCTGAAAACCAGTACATCCGTATGGTCAAAAGCAGTAATTTTAAAGTTGCCGTTAATGTCGCTTACTGTGCCAACATGCGTTCCCTTGATAACAATATTCACTCCTGGCATCGGTTTGCCATCCGGCCGTGTTATTATTCCGGTTATAGACAGGCCATCCCGTTTGGTTTGAATAGTCATCCGGCTATCGGGTGAATCTTGTGCTTTGTCAACTGCTATTTTTGCCGCTTCATTACCTAAACTAAAGGTTATAGGCAGCACAATCCTCTGCTTTACCAACTTGCCGCGTTGAGATGCAGGTTTGAATGGTTCGATCGTTTCCATAGCAGCAATCGCAGCTTGGCTTAATGTCTGATCAGGGCTTTTTACTGCTTCAATATTGGTCAGGGAGCCATCGGTGTCAACGATAAACTGTATATATACCTTACCTTCAATACCGGCTTGTCTCGCTTTTTGCGGATATTTTAAAACTTCTGCCAACTTTCTATACATTTCCTCATATCCTCCTTGTGGCATGGCTGGCTCTTCCACAATTGTGAATGCTTCATCGCTGTCTGCATTCACAAAATTCTTCAGTGGTCCTGATTTATTAACTATTATACCAATCCTTTCCCTCTCCTTCCACACCTTTATGTATGCGATCGTGTTGGGGTCCAGGTTTTTGAGTTTTTGCAGTTCTTTCTGGGTAGTGCCATCAGTTTCTATATATACAAAATCTGCTTTTGGATATTGCTTTTGCAATCTGTCTAACTCCGGTTCCAATTCAGCGGGTAGTGTTGTTTGCGAGGCTGTTTCCATCACGTCATTCACATCTTGCATCACTTCATCATTACAACTGAATACTGTCACAATAAGGAGAATGATAGGAATAAGACTTACCCATTTCCAGGTTTGCAGTTTGGTTTTAGGCGCTTTCATCATTTTGATTCTTTTTAAGGTTATAGATCGGTTAAAGTGATGGCCTATTGACAAGCTCATTTGCTTTAAGGCCATTTTTGCCAAAAGGCTACTGTATTGCTGCTCATCGGTACTTTGCAGGACGGACTGATCTGCCAGGTATTCGTGTACGTTCTGAATGCTTTGCTTCATCCACCAGGTTACCGGATTGATCCAGAAGATGATCTTCACCAATTCCATGACCAGTACATCCCACGTGTGGCCTTGTTTAATATGCACGATCTCGTGGTCGATCACACGTTTCTTTTCCAAATCAGATAGCAGAGCAGTGTTGTCAAAAAACAACATGTTGAAAAATGAGAATGTCGGCAGTTGTCCATCTGTAGGGATAAGCAGGTATCCTTCGGTTTTTGTGATCGCTTTCTTTTTCAGTTGGCGGAATTGAAATATCTGGAACAGTTGGTAAAGAAATACTGTCAGCAATACGATAACAACAGACAGATAGCCAAATCCCGCCCACATTATCCACGAAATGCCGCTGGTAGAGGCTTCAGGGGTGCTATTGTTCTGAACACCAATCACCAACTCGGGAAGGGTGAGCGCCTGTAGGTCCGATACGATCGGCACCGCATTTTCTCCGGCAAAAGGATTATCGAAATGCAGTAGCGGCAGGATCAGTGCCAATAGCGCGGTGCCGGTAAGGTAATAGCGCGAGAAGCGAAAATGGGTATCGTTTTTTAATACCAGGTAATAAAAAAGACCCAACACAAGAAGACAAATATTGGCTTCCAGGATATAATTGATATAGCTATTCATTGTCTTTACCTTTTAGATCATCTTTTACATGCTTCATCAGTTCGTCCACATCTTTTACATCGAGATCATTTTCTTTGGCGAAAAAGGATACCAAACGTTCGAATGAGCCGTTGAAGTAGCCGGAAAGAAAATTGTTGAAGTAGAATTTACTATAGTTATCCTTTTCGATTATCGGATGATACTCATGCGTTTTGCCATAGGCAGTATGCCCCACAAATCCTTTTTGTTCCAGTATCCTCACAATAGTGGATACGGTATTGTAGGCCGGCTTTGGCTCCGGAAGCTTTTCTATAATGTCTTTTACAAATCCTTTTTTCATTTGCCAGAGGATCTGCATGATCTGTTCCTCGGCTTTGGTCAATTCTTTCATAGGTAATAGCAGGGTTAAAAAAATATCTCGTAATGCATTGATCCAAATCTAAAACTAATTTTTTAGTTTTCAAACTAAATTTATAGTTAATTAAGTTTGAAACGTGATAGGGGCAGGAGAGTACCGACATCGATCATCAGTAACCCAACGACTAATGACCAGCAACCAGTAGCCAGAAACAAGAAACAAGGAACAAGCACCCAGCCCATTCATCTCCAATATCTGCAGTTTACCTGCCTACCTGGGAGTTTTAGCGTTACCGGCTTTTCAGAATAGTAGCTTATCCATACCTTAGTGTCAATAAAGCCAACTATAGACAACGAAAATCCCCTGGAGCAAGGTTCTTCAGGGGATTTTTTCGTTCTACTTGGTGGGAGCAGTCTACCGGCATAGTCAGTTAATATCCCTGAAGGTGGATCAGGCAAAAAAGTTGGGGACCTAGAGTAGTTAACAATTTGACCTCTTAACACCTCACCCCTAACAGGCTGAAATACAAGCTCAGCAGAATCGCCCTCTCCTCAAGGAGAGGGATGTACAGACAGTAGTAAAACAACAGGATTTTGATGGGTGAGGTGTTGTGAGCATAAAAAATACTGAGAGTCTACTATATACTTGCTGATCTCTTCAAACCAGCATCCTATTTTAAAGGAACAGTGTGATCAACAACATTTACATCACCTCCCCAGAAATATTGCTTGATCCCTGAAGGTATTCTAACCACAGAGATCCCGGGGAAAGAATTGAGTTAGCGAAGGATCGTTCTCGGTGTTCCTCTCTTAGCCCCTCTAAATCCTCTGCGGTTGATTATTGCCTAAAATTTTTAACAGAAACTTATCCCGACCACAAAATATTCCTTTATTATTGAGCAGCCGAACCAGTCATGAGTATTTAGTCGTGAGTATTGAGCGGAAGACGGTAAATACGCCCGACAAAATTAACGTACTCTGGTCTCAATACTCAATACTAATGTCTCAATACTAAATATATACAAATGAAAATATCAGGTCATATCATCGACATTCCCAACAGGTGCATATATAAAGGAGAGATCGAGGTGGAAAACGGAATCATTAAGAGCATAGCGGAGAAGGAAGTAGTAGAAGATCAATACTTGCTGCCTGGATTCATTGATGCCCACGTTCATATAGAAAGCTCAATGATGGTGCCTTCTGAGTTTGCCAGGATGGCCGTGGTACATGGTACGGTAGCAACTATTTCAGATCCTCATGAGATCGGCAATGTGCTGGGCGTTGATGGGGTGAATTATATGATCGATAACGGGAAGAAGGTGCCTTTCAAATTTTATTTCGGGGCGCCTAGTTGTGTGCCTGCTACACCTTTTGAAACAGCAGGAGCCGAAATAGATGTGGATGGGGTGGAAGAGTTGTTGAAGAAAGATGAAGTGAAGTACCTTGCAGAAATGATGAACTGGCCCGGTGTGCTTCATGGCGATCCAGTAGTGAAAGCAAAAATAGCGCTTGCTGAAAAATATGGAAAAGTGATTGACGGACATGCTCCGGGATTAAAAGGCGAGCAGGCCAGACAATATATTGAGGCCGGCATTAGTACCGACCACGAATGTTTTACGGCAGAAGAAGCGCTGGATAAGTTGAAACATGGCATGAAGATCATCATTAGGGAAGGCAGCGCAGCTAAAAACTTTGAGGCCCTTATCGGGTTGATGGAAGAGCACTGGGAGAATATGATGCTCTGCTCCGATGACAAGCATCCCGATAACCTGGAAGAAGGCCATATCAACCTATTGGTGAAAAGAGCTTTAGGCAAAGGCATAGACCTGTTTAAAATACTTCAGGCAGCATGTCTCAATCCCATTGACCACTACAAGCTAGAAGTAGGGAAGCTTCAAACCGGTGATCCTGCAGATTTTATTGTAATAGATAATCCTGAAAATTTCCGGGTAAAGCAGACCTACATCAATGGCGAGCGGGTAGCCGAAGGAGGCAAAACCCATATCAAACCGGCTCAAAATTCAATAGTGAATCAGTTTGAAACGGATTTCAAGATTGCTGAGGAATTTGCCCTGGATGCCGATGGCAAAAATATCAGGATCATCGAGGCATTGGACGGTCAACTGATCACTAACGAGCTACTGGATACCCCAAAGGTAGAAGGTGGCTATGCAGTGTCGGATACGGAAAGGGATATTTTAAAAATAGCCGTTGTTAACAGGTATAAAAATGCTGTGCCTGCCGTTGCTTTTATCAAGAACTTTGGCCTTCGTGAAGGTGCTATTGCCTCGTCCGTTGGGCACGACTCTCACAATATTATTTGTGTAGGAGTAGACGACCATTCGATGGCGCGTGCGGTGAATATGATCGTTGAGGCAAAAGGTGGTGTCTCAGCAGTGAATAGTGATGCTTTGGAAATACTTCCGCTACCCGTTGCAGGTATTATGTCGGAGCGGGATGGCTATGAAATTGCCAAAAAGTACAAAACCATCGATAAAATAGCTAAAAAAATGGGTAGCAAGCTTGATTCTCCATACATGACACTTTCATTTATGGCTTTGCTTGTTATTCCATCATTGAAGCTCAGTGATAAAGGCCTTTTCGAAGGCAACCGTTTTGAATTTGTCAATGTGTTCGGATAAAGACGATTTAAGTCTTTTTTAAAGGCTTTAGGCCATTCGTGCCAAACAAACTTTCTGCTTGTGAGGTTAGGAATACTGATTGTAGCTAGAAAATGCGTCTGATATGGCCAATCAAAAAGACGATACTCCATCAGTAAAACAAAGTAAAGTACCTTTATATATCTCTCTCGGCATCATTGCTGCACTTGTGCTGAGTTATTTCTTTATTCCAGGGGTACAGGATTTTTTCAATAATGCCTGGCGTATACTTACCAGTGACGATGAGCAAAGAATAAGTGCCTGGGTAGATCAATTCGGTTTCTGGGGGCCAATTGTAATTATCTCGGCCATGATACTGCAAATGTTCCTGATTGTGATCCCCACTCCATTACTCATGGTGGTTTCCGTATTAGCCTATGGCCCCATCTGGGGAGCGCTATTGGTGTTAGGGGCCGTTTTTTGTGCCTCATCCATCGGTTATGCCATTGGCGCCTATCTCGGCCCAGCGATAGTAGGAAGGATATTAGGCCGGAAATCGGAAAAGAAGGTGGAATCTTTCATCGAAGACTATGGCTTTTGGGCTGTAGTGGTGACGAGGTTAAGCCCTTTTTTATCCAATGATGCTATTAGTTTTGTAGGGGGGATCCTTCGCATGGGATATTGGAGGTTCATTGGCGCTACGTTGATAGGCATTAGCCCCCTCGCTATTTTAATTGCGCACCTGGGGCAAAATAGTCAGCGTCTGAAAGATGGACTGCTATGGGGATCGATAATCAGCATAGTGTTGTTTATTGCTTATGTGTGGTGGGATAAAAAAAGAAAGGGCTAAGTCTTTCCATTCCATTCCAAAGGGCTTATTTTTCAGCTTAAATAACAGGAGGATTTACTATGACTGCAGTAAACATTATTGGCGCTTACCACTCAAAATTCGGTAAACTGGAGGAAGAATCACTTTATAGCCTGTATGAAAAGGCGATAAAAGGCGTACTTGAAGAAGCACGGTTAGGGGCCGAAGACATTGACGCAGTCTTTGTAGGCAATTTTAGTGGAGGCACTTTCAATAACCAGGAAAATATAGCTTGCTATGGTGTAAATGCCTTACCCGCTCTGCGTCATAAGCCCATGTACCGTACTGAAAACGCTTGCGCTTCCGGTTCGTCAGCAGTACACATGGCCGCCATGGCCATACAATCGGGCATGATAAAGAGGGCTGTGGTTATTGGCCTTGAAAAAATGACCTCTCTGGAGACGGCAGGCGTATCCAGAAGCCTGGCGCTTGCTACCTACTGGCCGGAAGAGGGAGCACAGAATGTGACTGCTCCCTGTATGTTCGCACAGCTTGCGCGGGGGTGGATGAAGAAATATGGTTATAGTGAAGATAAGTTAAGACCATGGTTGGCTGAGGTAGCCGCAAAGAACTATGCTCATGCGGCTCAAAATCCGTTGGCTCATTTGCAAAAACCACGCTCCAAAGCGGAAATACTTGATCTGCCTGACGAGAAAAATCCTGTTATCGATGCTCCGTTACGCCTGCACGACTGTTCTTTGATCTCGGATGGGGCTTCTGCATTGGTGCTGCAAGCCAATAATCTTGGTAGCAACGGATCTCAGCCAGTAGCGCTTACAGGTTTTTATAATGCCAGCGATTATCTTGATAATTTCGGAAAGAAGAAATCCGACTCTTTTCTGGAGGGAGCTTCTGTAGCGGTAAAAATGGCATTACGACAGTCAGGTATGTCCATAGACGACATGCAACTGGCGGAAGTGCATGATTGCTTTACCATTACAGAGCTACTTCTGTACAGCGCCATGGGGTTGGCCGCTCCTGGGAAGGAATTTGAAGCGCTTGAAAGTAAACAGGTGTTTGCAAATGGCCGGTGCGTGATCAACCCATCGGGTGGATTGAAGGCCAAAGGTCACCCTATAGGCGCCACAGGAGTGTCAATGCATGCCAGTGTTTACAGGCAACTAATAGGAGATGCCTATGGACTGCAAGTGCCCGATGCAGAAGCGGGGATGGTGGTGAATATTGGCGGATCAGGTACTTCTAATTGTGTTTCGGTATTAAAACGAGTTTAATCCCTTTCATTAATAGCGCGACCGAACTATATCACCTAAAGTTTTCAAGGCCTGATCAACCGCCGGAGTAAAGGGCAGTCCAAAACTTATTCGCATATAGTTGCTAAAATCGTATTTTTTAGAAAAAATTTGGCCCGGGGCGAAGCTAATACCCCATTTGAGGGCTTCATGGTAGATGTCCCATGTATTTGCTCCTGGTTTTAAGCTTACCCAAAACACATAACCTCCTTTGGGCTGTGTTACTCTTACATCATCGGGAAAATAGTCATGAATAGCCTTTAAATACCTTAGCGATTGCATATAGAGCGCCTTTCTCAATGCTCTTATATGCAGGTCATATCTGCCGTTTTCCATAAAATGAGCCACCGCTGCTTGTGTAAGGGTAGGGGAAGCAACAGACTGGTTCAGCTTGAGGTGAAGTACTTTGCGGTATTCCTTTCCCGCGATGATCCAGCCCACGCGGTACCCGGGAGCCAGGGATTTGGATACAGAAGAGCATAGAATGACATGATCAGCGGTATCATAGGCCTTGCATGTTTTAGGTCTGAAGTCATCGAAGTGTAAACTACCATAAATATCCACTTCTATAAGCTTTACGTTGTACCTCTGTATAAGCTGCACCAGTTGTTTTTTCTTTTCTTCAGGTACACAGGCACCAAGTGGATTGCCGAAGTTAGTAACAAAAACGCAGACCCGGATCTTGTCATCAACCAAATGCCTTTCAAGCACTTGTAAGTCAATACCGCTATGTGTATGCGTTTCTATTTCAACGGGTTCCAGTCCTTTATTTATAAGCGCCTGATGAATGCCGTAGTAAGTAGGGCTTTCTATAGCCACTCGGTCTCCACGGTTAGTAGTTGCCTGAAGCGCCAGGTTGATCGCCTCAAGACATCCGTTAGTGATAATTACTTCGCTGGGGGTTATTTGTGCACCTGCATCAAAAACCAGCCGGGCAATCTGCTTTCGGAGGCCTTCATTGCCTTCAGGCCTTTCATAGGATAGCGCCTGCTGTGGATAATTATTGAGCACATGATGAACAGACCGCTTCATTTTGGCTAACGGTAGCATGGCTTCCGATGGTGCGTTTATGGAAAAATGGGTCATATTAGGGATGACGGAATGCTGCAAAACAGTTGTGATCATATCGTCAATTTCATGAACCGGTTGCGGGTTTTCAACAAAGGTGTCTGTACATCCGCTGATCTGTGCCGGATTAAATTTGACATAATAGCCTGATCGGGGACGCGACTCAACCAAGCCCTTGTTTTCCAAATCGATGTAACATTGAAAGGCTGTACTTTGGCTCACTCCCTGTTCCTTACTCAAAACCCTTACAGACGGCAACTTATCTCCGGGCTGCAGTGTTCCTGCCGATATCATTTCGACAAAGCGGGTCGATAGCTGATGATATAAAAACATGTTGGTTCAGTTTACAGTACAGTTCTCAGTTCTCAGTTCTCAGTTCTCAGTTCTCAGTTCTCAGTTTCTCAGTTCTCTGTTCACAGTTTCCTGTTTGTATATTATAAAACCGGTCACAGGGTTACTAAATTACTTCGGACTTCCGACTTCCGACTTCGGACTTCGGTCTTCGGACTTCGGTCTCCCGACTTCCCAATCTGTTATGGTCAAAATTACAAAATCTGTATCTGTTTTGCTTTTTGATGATGCATTAGTTTTGTGTTATTACGAAATGATTATAAAAAATGGATTCGACAGCACTAAAAGAGACGGTATTAGAAAAAGATAGCCGGATATTGCCCGAAATAATGGATCGGGTTGTGCAGTATGCATTGGATTATCTGCGGAAGATCGATGATTTTCCTGTGGGGCGAAATGCACCGGTTATTCCTCATGATAGCTTGTCAGATGATAGCATGGGGCTGAAGCAGGCGTTTGGAAGGTTCATTGACCAGTATGAGCAATTGATGGTGGCGTCCTCCGGTCCGCGCTATTTTGGTTTTGTTACCGGTGGCGTTACTCCGGCTGCTCTGATGGGCGACTGGCTGACGTCAGTATTTGATCAAAACCCTCAGGGATTTCAGGATCATGGGGATATTTCGGCTAATATTGAAAGGAACACGATCACCCTGCTGCTCGAACTGCTCAGGTTACCTGAAAGTTTTACCGGTGGGTTCGTGACAGGAGCGACTATGGCTAATTTTTCATCACTGGCAGTTGCCCGGCAGTGGGTGGGCGAACAAATGGGTAAGGATATTGCCCGCGAAGGTATGGATCAAAAATTACATATTCTATCCGCCACTCCTCATTCTTCATCTGTTAAGTCATTGGCCATGTTGGGTATAGGGAGTAACAACCTGATCAAGATAAAAGTACTGGAAAACAGGGAAGCCATGGACATTAACGATCTGGAACAGCGACTGACAGCACTTAAAGGGCAACCCGCCATTGTTATTTCCAGTGCCGGTACTGTCAATACCGTTGACTTTGACGATATGCAGGCGATTTCAACCTTGAGGGAGAAATACAACTTCTGGTGGCACATTGATGCCGCATTTGGAGGTTTTGTGGCTTGTTCATCTAATTTTTCTCACCTCCTAAAAGGCTGGGAGCATGCCGACAGCATAACGGTTGATTGCCACAAGTGGTTAAACACCCCTTACGATGGGGCTGTATTTCTGGTAAAGAAGGATCATGCTACGCTTCAGGTGCAAACCTTTCAGAATTCTAATGCACCCTACCTGGGAGACCCGCTGGCCAAATGCTCCTACCTCAATTTCCTTCCCGAGAACTCCCGCAGGCTTCGCGCACTGCCCGCCTGGTTTACCCTGATGGCATACGGCAGGGAAGGGTACAGAGAAATTGTGGACAACAACATAAAACATGCGCAAGAATTTGCCCGGCTGATCCGTCAGTCATCCCGATTCAGGTTGCTGGCAGATGTGAGGGTGAATGTGGTAGCTTTCACACTTAATGAACAGCAGGTGGAAGCTGAAAAAGTCAACAACATTCTGAAAAAGCTGAATGAGCGGGGTAAGGTATTTATCACGCCCACTATAATGAACGGAAATGCCGGCTTCCGTGCTGCCTTTGTAAACTGGAGAACAAAGATGGCTGATGTGGAGCTGCTGATGAATGAGTTGGATGTGGTGTCTTAAACTCACCCTTGTCAAATCTCTGTCTCCGTCAGTACAGTTATGAACCGTCTGACGGTTTAAAGCCGATGTCTTGACCTATTAGCAGGCACCGATTTTACGCTGCACCCACGTGAAGAGGGAACCCTGATTTTAACTTTTTTCTTTCGGGAACATTTTGCCTCTTAGTGTGGCTAAAGAAGGTTTGGGTTAGTGGCAGTAGCTAGGTGTCTGACGGTTCAGAACCGTCTGACACCGGAGTCATTTTTAAACTCACCCCCGTTCAAATCGTTGATTTGAACTTCCCCTCTCTAAGATTTTAGAGAGGGGTTAGGGGAGCGTTGACCCATTAAACTACGTCATCCTGGAATTTTCGCAGAGCAGCGGAGAAAATATTCAGGATCTCCTGATCTGAGGCATAAGCTGATGCCTGGGTAGTGCCAATAGCGAGGGGATTCCGGATCTTCACTGCGTTGCGTCCGGGATGACGAGGTGGGGGTGTTTTTATGTTACTACAAAATTTTCGTAGCCGCAATGCACCAATTCCCCACCCTGGTGCCACTTTCAAAAACTCCGTGCCCCGTCAGGACGGTTCGAAACCGTCAGACGGATCAAAAGCCAATGTCCCTTCCATTAGCAGACACGATTTATCCTGCACCATGTGAAGAATTCGGGTTTTAAGTTTTTCCTTTCTGGTACATTTTGCCGCAGTAGCCGTTAAGAAGTTGGGGTCGTGGTCTTAGAATACTGACGGTTCAGAACCGTCTGACACCGGGTTTAAAAATAGTATTGCAACCTTCAGTGCTTTGTCCGGGAGCACGTAAATGGTGGTCATTTTAACCCAATTCATGCCACATAAGTAAAAGCACCCATTTTCTCTTCCTGCTCATAAAGCTTCTCAAAGTTTCCGCTCATGTTTTCATATACCTGACTGTGGCTGGCGAGAAATTCTTCATAGGCAGCTTTTGACTGCCACCTGTCGATGAGCAAATACAATATGCTTTCCCGGTCATTTTTAAATAACTGCGACCCGAGGTAAGCTGGTGATTGGCTGAATAATCCGGCCCAAGATCCCTGCGCTCCATACTCATGCTCGAACTCCTGTCTGAGCTCAGGTACAATTTCGTATTTCCAGGTGATGATGTACATTAAAAGAGAGGTTTTAGACAAAAATTATTTGCACGGGCAATATAATATATAATTGTAATTATTTTATATCACTTAATCGATAGTATTGAAAAAAGTCTTATTTGCACTTTCAATTTTCCACAGTTGCCAGCTAGGTTTTTCCCCTCTATTTCTATATATTATAAGATTACAACGTCTATAAAAGGTTAATTTTTATGAAACACTTACAACTCATGCGCCTCTTTTTTATGGGGGCATTTTTTGCACTTAGCCAAGTTGGCTACGCACAGGAAGAACAAACGGAAGACGAGAACTTCATGTTTGAGATGACCCTCGAAGAACTTCTGCAAGTGGAAGTTACCACGGCCTCTAACCGGGCGGAAAAGCTCAACAAAGCACCGGCAACCATCATTGTGATCACCGAACAGGAGATCAACGAAAGGGGGTACCTTGAGCTATATGATGTGCTTCATGACCTGCCCGGCTTTGATCTGTCGCGTGCATTTGGTGATGACAATTACTACGCCTACGTGAGAGGCTACCGAAAGACGACCAGCGACCAGATGCTGCTGATGATCGATGGTATTATTATGAACCATTTATATAATAACAATATGAATGGCTATGCCCAATACCCGCTTCAGAATGTCAAGCAGATCGAGATCGTATACGGACCAGCTTCAGCTATTTACGGTCCGAATGCTTTCACCGGGGTAATCAACCTGATCACTAAGAAAGATGGCGGCAGTTCGGTACTTACCTCTGTTGGGCAGAACAACACCAATATAGTGGACCTGCATTTTTCTCAGAAAGTGGATGACCTGAGCATCAATATGTCAGGCAGGCTGTACCAGAGTGCCGGGCCTGACCTGGAGGGGCGTACCCCGATGCTCGAAGAGGAGCTGTTTACCAACCCATATTACTGGGGTGACTTTGCACAGACTGATTTTACCGGATACAACAGTCCGATGGAGAGCAATTTTCTGAACACCAGTGTAAGCTTTAAAGGACTTACAGTAGGGTGGATTAACTTTTTCTACGAATCAGGGCTGGGTTCCGAGTTTGCCGGAGGTACTTCTTTAAATGCCGGCACCTGGCAGTTTAAAGAAAATACCTTTTACGGCAAGTATGAGGTGAGCAACGATAAGCTTTCCAGCAAAACCTTGCTACGGTACAGAAGGAGTGATATCCCTGGTAGCGCTGCTTTCCTTTGGAGGTGGCTGGAGCAGGGTACAGACACTGTGGTGGTAGCTCCAGGAGGAGCCTTAACCGACTATGGGCTTAACATCCCCAACACGGGAGCTACTGACGAGACTTATGTGGTAGATCAGAACTACCAGTACGCGGAGTATTGGCAGGCAAACAATGCCGGATACTCTCTGTTCCAGGATTTTGCATACAATGCCGTCTCTAACCTGGTGGTAAACTTCGGCTTCAAGTATGACAGGAGAATTCTTAACAGGGACTACGTGATCAACACCTCTGAAGTAATGCGGGAGTATATCCACCGGCGGGATGATCCGAACCGGACACCACTTAATGAAGCGGTGGAATCTACCTTTCCATTCCCGGCACGGCCGGATGATGCTACGCTGGACCAGGAGAACCACAATACACTGGATGACAGAGGGGTCTATGCCCAGGCACAGTATTCTCCTTCCGAAGTGATCACACTTGTAGGTGGCTTGAGATATGATTATAACTCCGTTTGGAAGGAAGTATGGAGCCCGCGGATAGGGGTGGTGGCACAGCCTGCTCCGGGCTTTGTGGCGAAGGCATTCTTCGGTACCGCCTTCCTCGAGCCCTCTGCACGTATCCTGTATGGTGGCTGGCAGGGCAGCTTGTCTAACGATGATCTGGTGCCTGAGAAAATGCGCACGTTCGAAGTTTCTGCTGCATATACCAAAAGTATCTGGTCTGCCGGTATAAATATGTTCTACAACACTGCTCCGGATGCTATCGGACAGGTGCGCGTGCCGGGAGTAGGCCGTGTACCTGTGAATCTAGGCTCGAGACGAATGATTGGCGTGGAAGCCAACGGTAAAGTATTGCTAACAAATCAGGGCTCCTTCCTGTCAAAGTTCAGAGGCGATCTGTATGTGTCGTATATCAAGTCTGAAGAAGACCTGGGCGACACCGGTGACTTTGAAGAAACAGGAAACATGGCGCCTGTAAAAGTGAAGGCTATCCTTACCGGGTTTATCAAAGATCGGCTAAGCATCAGCTTGCAAAACAGGTACATCAGCGAGATCAATACGGTAAAAACCAATCCGCTGGGTAAAATAGACCCTTATTTTGTCAATGACCTGTATGTGCAGTACAACGATGTGCTGGTAGAAGGTATTTCGCTGGGAGTGAAAGTGTACAACCTGTTGGATGTTGACTATTTCCACCCCGGCTACAGAGATGCTGATGCCGGAGAAAGCGGAGTGGACAATGCCCTGCTTAACACCAGTTGGTACAACTCGCGCTTACCACAACCGGAAAGAACATTCATGTTTACATTCAAATACAGTTTTTAGTTTTGGTTATTAGCTGTAAAAAGCTGCCCTCGGATCCGTCCGGGGCAGCTTTTTTTATTGATAGCAGTTTCGGGAATAAGAAAACAGGAGTTATTAGACCTGCCAGTGCCCGGATATATTCCGGGCTCCCGTGGAAAAGGCGAAAACTGAAGTATAATTAACGTGAGTTCGATACAAAACGCTAAAAAAAATAGACGGTCATCCTGCAAGAGGAAGGATCTTCCTATCGGTTCTACTATATCGAACTCATGTTAATTAATGAAAAAGCTATAGGATGCTACAGTTACCCCACCTTAGATTAGTTGAAGTTATAATTTATAATATTTTTAATAAATTATTTGATGGAGATTTGTATTTTGAGGCTTGGAAATGTTGTTGGCCAGTTGCGGTGAAGTGTTTTATAAGTGCTTATAAACATTTGTAAATGCGAGCCAGAACTGAAAGAAGTACTAGATTACTATCTAAAAAATGTGGCTAACAAAATGAATTAGATGGCCAAAAAAGATACAAGGGAGAAATTATTTAAGCTTTTTTCAGCTAACTTAAATGAAGTAAAGCGACACGCTTCAATATCATTAGAACCGGATTTTGAAGATGGTTACATCTGCCCACTATGTTTTGATGTTTTCTTTTGTAAAGACCTATCAAATGCTTCTAAAAATCCGTTAACACTTGAAGACGTTCCTCCTAAATCATTAGGAGGCAACCCAAAAACATTAACCTGCAGAGAATGTAATTCTAAAAGTGGTCATGAGTTAGACACTCACTTACTCATTAGATTGAACGAAATTGATGCTAGGAATTTTGCGCCAAACTCAAAATACAGAACTACATTTTCAAAAGATGGAAATAAGATTAATGGACTTATTGAGGTTGATAATAATGGAGAATTGAGTCTGTACTTGGAACCGAAAATTTCAAATCCAGATGAAGTTAAAAAATTTATGAATGAAGTCTTCCCCACAAGAACCATATACAATCCGCTATTAAATCCTGACAAAATGTTTGATCGGTACAATTCAGAAACCTTTAACATTAAACTTCCAGATCAATCTAATGAACGCAGAGCTGAGATTGCAATTCTTAGAGCTGGGTATCTACTTGCCTTCAGTATATTGGGTAACGCATTTTTGATTAACAGTGGGCTTTATAAAGTTCGAGAGCAAATATTAAATCCTGATCAAATAATTCTCCAATATCCATTTTGGATAAAATATGAATTTCCTGAAGAAATGCTTGGACTTAATATTATCAGTTCACCCAAAGAACTTGGATGTTATCTTATGATTTTCAATCTGAAAACTAAAAGTTCAAAAAAACAGTTTGCCATTGCTCTGCCGGGTCCTTCTTCACCTGGAATAGGGGTTTATAAAAATATAGACTCCTTTCTATATCAAGACGGAGATGGGTTTCAAAACTTACAGTTAGTACATATTCCTGATTTTGCTTTTGTCAGAAATACACAAAATGCTTGGGGAGCACATTTAATTTGGCAGAAGTATTTCGAAAACGGTAATAAAAGTGGCTAATAAATGCTATTGAATGAATGGGGTTTTATCGATCACGATATTTTAGTAGGAATTAAAAAGTTCGCCACAAGTTTTAAATTTAAACCATGGCGTGGCTATGTGCGAGAGGAAAGGTTGGAGCTTTCTAATCCCCACGCATCATAGCTTGGCGCTATATAAGAAAATTTTATGGACATCACGTTATCTTCAATAGTTGGATTTTTGGGTGGGTCTCTTTTGACATTGATCGTCAAAGAGGTGCTTAACCAAATAAATAAAAAAATTGATTACAATCGTGATCTCAACAAAATCACATACCAACGAAAACTTCAAATAGCAGAGAATGCCATAGCATATTATTGGACCTATTTAAACAAGGCTATCGAAATTCAAAAATCTGTTGAAACTCTTGTAAAAGCGGCTGAAAATGAAGAGTCCGAACAGGACATAGATTTTATTGAGCAAATGCTAGTTAAAAATTCTCAGTTAATGGAAGAATTGGGAAGTCACAAATACTATGATATTAATTCAATTCACCTCTATTTTGATTTGGACGATTCAGATAAATGGAATGAAGAAGATTTAACAAACCTTTATGAGTGCTTAGCGGAAGCTCGATTCCATAATATTAATCTACAGGAATGGTTAAAAATTCATAATCACTCAAACGAAAATCATAATGATCAAGGGGCTGAGCATGCTTGGAGTCAAATTGAACTTATACTACCAAAGTATACGAACTCACTCAAATCTTTTGCCGATATTCTTAAGAGGAATCGCGTGGCGATGTTAGCGTCAATCAATAAAATAAAAGAGGATATTGGTAAATAAACTGAAGCCGTACTAGAAAAAAGACTCGCTTCACGACCCTATTCTGCCTCTTTGTTGGTGTTTTCACCAACAAACAATAGAATGCAGTATATTATTTTTCCTGCAGAGGAGCTTCAATTGGTGAGTTAGGGTTTCTAGTAATTAAGTACTCTTCTTTAACTTTTTATCAAAATATTTTTATTTTAACGATCAATATTTTTGCTTAGGGATTTAAGAATTAGTTTGCTTTGATTTATAGGTGAGAACACCAACAAACCCTTCTCAGACAAAAGGTAATATGAAAAAACTTGTAATAATAACGGCTCTTCTGTTTACCTGCCTACATCTTTTTGGGCAGGAAATAGCCATACGAAATGTAAATGTGATCGATGTTGAGAGCGGTAAGGTATCCAAAAATTACGGGGTGTTGATTGCGAATGGTAAGATCTCATGGATTGGGCCGGACAAGAAGATGAAGTTTAGAGAAGGCACCCAAGTAGTAGATGCAACTGGTAAATATCTCATGCCGGGATTGATTGATGGTCACATTCATTTTTTCCAGTCCGGGAGCCTTTATACTCGTCCTGACGTGGTGGATTTAACGGCACAGATGTCTTACCAGGAAGAGCGGGAGAATGGCTTCAACAACAGTATTGATTACCTGAAACGATATTTACGCTTGGGCATCACCACGGTAGTGGATGTTGGAGGACCATTCAACAATTTTGTAATTCGTGACAGTATTTCGAAAACAATTGCCTCTCCCAACGTTCTTGTCACAGGTCCTCTTTTTTCCATTGTTGAAAGAAAGCAGCTCGAGCTGAATGATCCGCCAATTGTAAAAGTTGCTTCAAAAGCCGGAATAGATAGTCTTTTTAACAAAATGCTGCCATACAAGCCAGATTTTGTCAAAATATGGTATATATCAGGGAAGAATTATCCTGCGGAGGAATCTTTTCCACTAGTGAAATATATCGCTGAATTATGTGCAAAAAACGATCTGAAACTGGCGGTGCATGCCACTCAATTGAAAACTGCACAATTGGCAGTAGAGGCTGGAGCCAATATCCTTGTACATAGTGTTGAAGATGAGGTTATTCCGGATGACTTTATCAAAGTATTAAAGAGTAAGGATGTCACCTATGTCCCCACATTGATAGTAAGGAGCAACTATCAGAGAACGTTCGCGGGACGTTTGACTCATCATCCTCAAGACCTGAAATGGGCTAATGCCTTTGCCTACGGTAGTCTAATGGACACTGAGGCTATGGATACTGCAAGCCTTCCTCGTGTTATCAAGTGGTACCGCAACAATGAATTACAGGATTCTTACTTTGAGCCCGACTCTGTGATGCAGGTAAACCTGAGAAAGTTGTTCAGTACAGGAGTAAATGTAGTCACAGGCACCGATGCAGGCAACATTGGCACATTGCATGCGTCATCGTACATCCGGGAGCTTGAGGCCATGCAGGATGCAGGTTTGACCAATGCGGGGATCTTAAAGGCTTCAACTATTAATGCAGCGTCTGGCTATGGTTTGGGTGACAGACTGGGCACTGTTGAGACAGGGAAACGAGCCGATCTGCTTTTATTGAAGAGTAATCCACT
The DNA here is from genome assembly GCF_000331535.1 of Fulvivirga imtechensis AK7. GTDB lineage: Bacteria > Bacteroidota > Bacteroidia > Cytophagales > Cyclobacteriaceae > Fulvivirga > Fulvivirga imtechensis. The sequence continues at coordinate 288,794 of NZ_AMZN01000006.1, forward strand.
TGACTCTCTGCATCATCTGAATTCGCTTCAAGCTGTTATTAAAGATGGCAAGCTTATAGATGTGGATACCATTCTATCAGAATCACCGGAAGCCATAGTACAACGTCAGATCAACGCATACAATGCCCGGAACGTAGACGCTTTTGCAGAAACGTTTTCCGAAGACGTAGAGATATACAACTCCGAAGGTAACCTGAAAACCAAAGGACGTGAACGACTTCGCAAAGGCTATGCAAAAATGTTTGAGAAGGTGCCCGACCTGCATTGCGAAATTGAGAACAGGATAGTGATCAACAACAAAGTCATTGACAAGGAAAAAGTAAGAGTGAATGGAAAGTATTTTCATACTGTGGCCATCTATGAAGTAGTGGACGGTAAAATTGCGAAGGTGCGGTTCCTGGAGTGATTCTAACTTTGATCAGTTTTCATTGCGTTTAAGGGGATTGCTTATAAGTTTAAGAATTGTACACTGTGATTTGTTGGTGAGAACACCAACAAAGGGAAATGCAGCTTTTCAGGGTTAACGTGTGTCTGTAGTGTAAGGCAGTTATTGTCACTAATCGAAAATGTCAAATGAAGAATTACCTGATATTGATATGCTTACTGGCATTACTTGCATGTGATGATAATTCGGATCCTATTGACGACCGTCAGGTAACCTCTGCCAGCATTAAGGGAAGTTGGAATCTTGAGGAATACATAGATGTAGATGGAGCCAAGCACCACACCACATACAGCATTTTTGTCTGGTACGAACAAGGCTTCGAATTTGACGGGAAAAACAGCTTCCATCCGAGGTACGATCCCGAACAGAGATTTGGTGCTGATGAATGGGAAACAGATTATCTTGTCGGACCGGGAACCTACGTTGTCTCCGGTGGCGTCTTAACTCTTTCCTACAACGACCGGATCTATGAAGGATGATAATACCATTATTCTCTCCAACGAATCTCCCGGACAAAACCCCCATAGCCGTTAACTTAAGAGAAAAACGAGCCCCCAGAGGCCC